>NZ_JBBOUU010000001.1:250000-919000 GCF_038006205.1 Solibacillus sp. FSL R7-0668
GGCTCCACCAATTTGTTCTTTGAAAACTGGATAAAACGACATTGATAAGTAATAAACAAACATAGATCAAGAAATTGATCGTGCAAGTTCTTAAATCGTATCTTTTATAAGATATGTAGTAACTAATTAAGGATTTCAAGACACAAGTAGTTCTAGGAAGCAATTGAGTGAAGGAAGGAGCGTACCTATGTACGTGACTGAATGAACAAATGCAGCTGACGACGAAATACGCCGTGTATTGGAAGCCAACGGTTAAGTTAATAAGGGCGCACGGTGGATGCCTTGGCACTAGGAGTCGATGAAGGACGGCACTAACACCGATATGCCTCGGGGAGCTGTAAGTAAGCTTTGATCCGGGGATTTCCGAATGGGGGAACCCACTATCTTTAATCGGATAGTATCTACACGTGAATACATAGCGTGATGAGGACAGACGCAGGGAACTGAAACATCTAAGTACCTGCAGGAACAGAAAGAAAATTCGATTCCCTGAGTAGCGGCGAGCGAAACGGGAAGAGCCCAAACCAAAGAGCTTGCTCTTTGGGGTTGTAGGACACTCTATACGGAGTTACAAAAGAATGATTTAGGCGAAGCGACTTGGAAAGGTCCGCAAGAGAAGGTAACAGCCCTGTAGCCAAAAAGTCATTCCCTCCAGAGTGGATCCTGAGTACGGCGGAACACGTGAAATTCCGTCGGAATCCGGGAGGACCATCTCCCAAGGCTAAATACTACCTAGTGACCGATAGTGAACCAGTACCGTGAGGGAAAGGTGAAAAGCACCCCGGAAGGGGAGTGAAATAGAACCTGAAACCGTGTGCCTACAAGTAGTTAGAGCCCGTTAATGGGTGATAGCGTGCCTTTTGTAGAATGAACCGGCGAGTTACGATTACGTGCGAGGTTAAGTTGAGAAGACGGAGCCGCAGCGAAAGCGAGTCTGAATAGGGCGAATTAGTATGTAGTCGTAGACCCGAAACCAGGTGATCTACCCATGTCCAGGATGAAGGTGAGGTAACACTTACTGGAGGTCCGAACCCACGTACGTTGAAAAGTGCGGGGATGAGGTGTGGGTAGCGGAGAAATTCCAATCGAACTTGGAGATAGCTGGTTCTCTCCGAAATAGCTTTAGGGCTAGCCTCGTGATGAAGAATACCGGAGGTAGAGCACTGTTTGGACTAGGGGGGCATCTCGCTTTACCGAATTCAGACAAACTCCGAATGCCGGATATTTATACACGGGAGTCAGACTGCGAGTGATAAGATCCGTAGTCAAGAGGGAAACAGCCCAGACCACCAGCTAAGGTCCCAAAGTAATCGTTAAGTGGAAAAGGATGTGGCGTTGCTTAGACAACCAGGATGTTGGCTTAGAAGCAGCCATCATTTAAAGAGTGCGTAATAGCTCACTGGTCGAGTGACGCTGCGCCGAAAATGTATCGGGGCTAAACGATTCACCGAAGCTGTGGATGCATACCGTTGGTATGCGTGGTAGGAGAGCGTTCTAAGGGCGTTGAAGTCAGACCGGAAGGACTGGTGGAGCGCTTAGAAGTGAGAATGCCGGTATGAGTAGCGAAACATGGGTGAGAATCCCATGCACCGTATGACTAAGGTTTCCTGAGGAAGGCTCGTCCGCTCAGGGTTAGTCGGGACCTAAGCCGAGGCCGATAGGCGTAGGCGATGGACAACAGGTTGATATTCCTGTACTACCTCCCCACCGTTTGAGAAATGGGGGGACGCAGTAGGGTAGGGTAAGCAGAGCGTTGGTTGTCTCTGTTCAAGCAGTAAGGTGTGTGCGTAGGCAAATCCGCGTACTGTAACATTGAGCTGTGATGACGACTCCGTATGGAGGAAGTTCCTGATCTCACACTGCCAAGAAAAGCCTCTATCGAGGTGGGAGGTACCCGTACCGCAAACCGACACAGGTAGTCGAGGAGAGAATCCTAAGGTGTGCGAGAGAACTCTCGTTAAGGAACTCGGCAAAATGACCCCGTAACTTCGGGAGAAGGGGTGCTCTTGAGCGTGCAAGCGCACGAGAGCCGCAGTGAATAGGCCCAGGCGACTGTTTAGCAAAAACACAGGTCTCTGCAAAACCGTAAGGTGACGTATAGGGGCTGACGCCTGCCCGGTGCTGGAAGGTTAAGAGGAGTGGTTAGCGCAAGCGAAGCTGCGAATTGAAGCCCCAGTAAACGGCGGCCGTAACTATAACGGTCCTAAGGTAGCGAAATTCCTTGTCGGGTAAGTTCCGACCCGCACGAAAGGCGTAACGATCTGGGCACTGTCTCAACGAGAGACTCGGTGAAATTATAGTACCTGTGAAGATGCAGGTTACCCGCGACAGGACGGAAAGACCCCGTGGAGCTTTACTGTAGCTTGATATTGAATTTTGGTACAACTTGTACAGGATAGGTAGGAGCCAGAGATCTCGGAGCGCCAGCTTCGAAGGAGGCGTCGGTGGGATACTACCCTGGTTGTATTGAACTTCTAACCCATGCCCCTTAGCGGGGTAGGAGACAGTGTCAGGCGGACAGTTTGACTGGGGCGGTCGCCTCCTAAAAGGTAACGGAGGCGCCCAAAGGTTCCCTCAGAATGGTTGGAAATCATTCGCAGAGTGTAAAGGCATAAGGGAGCTTGACTGCGAGACCTACAAGTCGAGCAGGGTCGAAAGACGGGCTTAGTGATCCGGTGGTTCCGCATGGAAGGGCCATCGCTCAACGGATAAAAGCTACCCCGGGGATAACAGGCTTATCTCCCCCAAGAGTCCACATCGACGGGGAGGTTTGGCACCTCGATGTCGGCTCATCGCATCCTGGGGCTGTAGTCGGTCCCAAGGGTTGGGCTGTTCGCCCATTAAAGCGGTACGCGAGCTGGGTTCAGAACGTCGTGAGACAGTTCGGTCCCTATCCGTCGTGGGCGTAGGAAATTTGAGAGGAGCTGTCCTTAGTACGAGAGGACCGGGATGGACACACCGCTGGTGTACCAGTTGTCTTGCCAAAGGCATCGCTGGGTAGCTATGTGTGGACGGGATAAGTGCTGAAAGCATCTAAGCATGAAGCCCCCCTCAAGATGAGATTTCCCATTACGCAAGTAAGTAAGACCCCTGAAAGACGATCAGGTAGATAGGTTCGAGGTGGAAGTGTGGCGACACATGTAGCTGACGAATACTAATCGGTCGAGGACTTAACCACATGTTTACGAACATCAATGAAACGTTTATCCAGTTTTGAAAGAATGATTCTTTCAAATAATCTAGTGATGATGGCAAAGAGGTCACACCCGTTCCCATACCGAACACGGAAGTTAAGCTCTTTAGCGCCGATGGTAGTTGGGGGTTTCCCCCTGTGAGAGTAGGACGTCGCTAGGTTATTTACCCAGGAGGATTAGCTCAGCTGGGAGAGCACCTGCCTTACAAGCAGGGGGTCGGCGGTTCGAGCCCGTCATCCTCCACCATATCTAAAATGCCGGTGTAGCTCAGTTGGTAGAGCAACTGACTTGTAATCAGTAGGTCGAGGGTTCGACTCCTTTCGCCGGCACCATTTTAGAGAGCCATTAGCTCAGTTGGTAGAGCATCTGACTTTTAATCAGAGGGTCGAAGGTTCGAGTCCTTCATGGCTCACCAGTTTTATAAATTTACATACTGTCAGAATATAAATTCTAAGCATTTTGCGGAAGTAGTTCAGTGGTAGAACACCACCTTGCCAAGGTGGGGGTCGCGAGTTCGAACCTCGTCTTCCGCTCCAAAATGCCGGGGTGGCGGAACTGGCAGACGCACAGGACTTAAAATCCTGCGGTGAGTGATCACCGTGCCGGTTCGATTCCGGCCCTCGGCACCATTTTAAAAATAACAACAAGTAGTTTTAGCGCCCGTAGCTCAATTGGATAGAGCGTTTGACTACGGATCAAAAGGTTATGGGTTCGACTCCTGTCGGGCGCGCCATATATATTTTTAAAATGACAGATCGGAATGTAGCTCAGCTTGGTAGAGCACTTGGTTTGGGACCAAGGGGTCGTAGGTTCGAATCCTGTCATTCCGACCATTATAATGGGGCCTTAGCTCAGCTGGGAGAGCGCCTGCCTTGCACGCAGGAGGTCAGCGGTTCGATCCCGCTAGGCTCCACCATATATTTTATTTTCCCTTTGGAGGTATACCCAAGTTCGGCTGAAGGGATCGGTCTTGAAAACCGACAGGCGGGTAACACCGCGCGGGGGTTCGAATCCCTCTACCTCCTCCATTTAATTTTATAAGTAGTAACTAATATGTTGGTCCCGTGGTGTAGCGGTTAACATGCCTGCCTGTCACGCAGGAGATCGCCGGTTCGATCCCGGTCGGGACCGCCATTTTTTTGTGGGTTTGTAGCTCAGTTGGTAGAGCATTAGATTGAAGCTCTAAGTGTCGGCGGTTCGATTCCGTCCAAACCCACCATAGTATGGGCCTATAGCTCAGCTGGTTAGAGCGCACGCCTGATAAGCGTGAGGTCGATGGTTCGAGTCCATTTAGGCCCACCATAGTATGTTTCCGAAGTAGCTCAGTTGGTAGAGCATCCGGCTGTTAATCGGCAGGTCGCAGGTTCGAGTCCTGCCTTCGGAGCCATTGGCCCGTTGGTCAAGCGGTTAAGACACCGCCCTTTCACGGCGGTAACACGGGTTCGAATCCCGTACGGGTCATACATTAAAAGAAAAACACATCGCTAATGCGATGTGTTTTTTTGATGTTAAGAAAATTAAAAATAGGTTCAAATTGAAATGATTATGTGATTTTTTGGTATTCGAAAATATGCGCGCTAATTCGCAAACAAAACCAAAAATTTACAAATATCCACAAACCAAGAGCAAGATAGTTCTAGCTCGCTCAATATACATAGAAACGGATAAGGTGCTAATGATCTGCACAGATTTATGCAAAAACACCAACACCTCGTTCACTTCATTCATCCTCTAAAAATAATTAAGAAAAAAGTTAGTTCGTTTCAAGTGTTAAGGTACCATTAAAGTTTGTCCCTTTATCACGACCACCTTCACAATAAAATTCAGTTGTTTTAATAGAATTTACCCCGACTTTTTCAAATTCAATGACACAGCGTGTGCCTTCAGATGTTTTGTTGAGGCGTGCTTTTTTATCTGAGACGATTGTTGCTACGCCTTCAACAGTACCCGAATTCCAACCATCGTATGTGTAATACATGACATTAAAGCTGGATTTGGAACTGTCCGTAATTGATAAGATACGGCCACGTGAATCGAGATCCCCCTTTCCATAGCTGTAGAAATAAGTGTATTCGCCATTCCACGTTTTGCTTGGTTTGTTGTTTCCTTCAGTAGACCAATTGGAGCCTTTTCTTAGTGATTTGTCGAGCATATTGCGGGCTAAGTTTGCGCGCTTATTGAGTGCGTATTGCTCTGTGTTTTCAAAGCTTTGGTCGGCTTCAGGGGAAATATAGAAAAAGCTTTTTGCTTGTAGCTTGTGAAAGAAAACGACCAGCTGTGCACGCGTTAAATTATTCGTAGTACCGAAATAACGCTGGAGATTGGTGTTTTCATACTTCGGGTTTTGTCCCGAGGTGATGTGATAGTCCAATAAAAATTGTATGGATGCATTTAGTGTTGTATCACCGTTGAGCATGTACGCAAGGGCTTGGGCGACTGTTCCGCGAGTGATGGCTGCGTTTCGTATTTGATTATCGAAATAGCCATTTAGCGGGACTTGATAGGTAGCGAGCGTATTATAAATGGCATCGGAGGCAATGGGCTTTTTGGAAAATTTATCGAGCTCCTCTGCAGTAGGTTCTAAATCAAAATAATTGGCGAATATTTGGGCAAATTGCTGCTCGGTTACGGCCTGATTGGGACGAAATGTGCCATCAGGATAGCCGTTGATAATATCAAATTCATACGCCCACTGAATGGCTTCGGAGGCGTAATGGCTCTTCGGGATGTCTTTAAATAGTTGTTTTGCTTCGGCTTTATCGGCTGGCAGTGTCAAGCTACCGAGGCAAAGAATCGCACAAAAAATCGCGATAAAATAACGTTTCACAACTGTTCCTCCTCTATGCTTGGTTTTATTTTACAGTATCATGTATCGTTTGTTCCTGCAAATCGAGTGAGTTTGGGGTGATGTATTGGATAGCGATTGCTAAAAGCTTCTATTTTCTTAGTTCTTTGTCTATTATTGTTCTAAATTATGGGATGTTTGCCGATATAATAAGTAATATAATTTTGTATATAGAGAGAAATGAGAAGGAGTTGTGTCATACATGAACCAATCGAAAAAAATCTTAGCAGCACTGGTTGCGGTGCCGGCTAGTGTTGTTGTGGCTGATGGGGCGATGGCGGCTGAGGAGACGGTTAGTTTTGCTAAATCTCTAGACGGCTTATTAATAGCCCTTGAAGATAAAGAAAATGAAGAAGCGGATGCAAAAGATAAAGCCGCAGCAGAAGAAGTAACAAGATTAATAGCAGAATTATCTAATGAATCAACGGCAGTAGAAATTATCGCAGCACGTACAGCATATGACGCATTATCAGAAGCTGCGAAAAAATACATTTCGAAAAGTACGTTAGAAGCGTTAGTTTATTATGAAACGCGCATCGAAGAACTTACTGAAATCGCCAAAAAAGAAGCGGCTGTCGTTCAAGACCGCATCGACCGCATTACAAGCAGCTACACAGAGGCACAAGTTAAAAATATTCGGATCGCGTATAATGCCTTAAGTCAATTGGCGAAGGAATACGTAACGAATTTACAGAAATTAATCGATGCTGAAAACAAAATCATTTATGACAATACCGTTGTGAAGCAGGCCAAGCTCGATGCCAATGCATTCGATGTGTACATGAATGACATTACCCGCAATTCAACGCAGGCTGAAATTGCGAAGGCACGTGCGTATTACAATAACTTATCTACTGAGGCAAAGAAACATGTTACTACGTACGAAAAGCTTGTGCGATTAGAGACGATGTGGAAAGATCCGAAATATATTGATTTGGTGTATACGTATTACCCGGACTACATTCATGACATCAAGCCTGGCGGGATCGTTATTGAAAAACCGAAATACGATTCCATTTATATCCCAGATGATTCGGAGACAGACTCGTCATCGTCTTCATACACACCATCAACGGACTGGACAACCTATGAAACAATGAAATATCAAAATGGACGTTATACCGCGTCGATTACGACAACACAGGCACAAAGTATTAAGGACCGCAGCAAAATCTTAAAGGCTGATGACATCGAAATCGTCATTCCATCGGCTGATTTATATGCGGCAACAGCAACAGTGGGTGTGACAGTAAATGTCACGAACAATCAGTTGAACATTCAATTTAAACAAGGCAAGCAGGCAAAAACGTTTTCAGAATATGTAGAAATCCATGTGCCATTTAACGTATTGAATGGCAATGCTTCACAAATTATTGAACGAGTAGCCGAATCGAGTTCATCAGCTTCCTTTAAAATAGAGGGTTCAAGCTTTATTATTCGAACAAAAACAAGCGGAACATTTAAAGCAACAGCAGCGCCTGCCTATAGCGACCTTCCGAATAATGCACAAGGTACAGCGATGCGTGAATTAGCGAAACGAGGCATTTTATTTGAGGCCAAACCGCGATTATCGCAAAGCTATAAGCAAGTGACGAAATTTGAAGCGGCGTCCATGATGGCGACAGCACTAGGTTTATCGAGCGCTAGTAAGTCGAGCTATCAAGACGTTAAAAATGAACGAGACCTTCAACAGGTACAGGGCTTATTAGAAGCTGGGATTATGAGTGGCTTCACTTCTTCGTACTTCAATGGTGAAGGGGCTGTAACTAAGCAGGAAGCAGCCATTATGATTGCCAATATGTATCGTTACTTAAATCGAGATGTCTCAAGAGCATACAGCGGATTCCCATCGAGCTTTAAGGATATTACGTATTTATCGCTAGAGGCACGTCAAAGCATCGCCATTTTAGAGCTATTCGGCGTTGTCAATGCGGCGGATTCCTTTGGACCAACGAAGGAATTAACACGCGGTGAGTTTGCTGAGCTATTCTACAACGCACTGAAAGCCATTGATTATTTATAAAATCTTGAACTCTTAATCTAGGGTGAAATATGCGTCTATGATCTTTAAGATCATAGGCGTTTTCCACGTTAAATGATCAAACTTCAAACGCATGAACGAAAAAATGCGCTATAATAAACAACTAGAGAAATGAGGCACAAAAGGAGCGTGCATATGGAATATTTATCGATGATTTTCTTCAAGATCGTTGCACCGATTTTAGTGCTGCTCGTTGTTGGAGCAATCTTGCAGCGGAAGTTTCAATTTAATTTGAAGGCACTGTCTCAGCTGATTACCTATTGCTTTATGCCAGCAGCGGTCTTTATTAATATTTACGAAACCTCCGTTGAACTTAGTGTAGTCGGACAAATTACGGCATTTATCGTGCTCTTTATTGGCTCACAAATGCTCCTAAGTCAGCTATTAGCCAAGCTGATGAAGCTGGATAAAAAAGAGGGAGCGGTGTTTAAAAATAGTGTCGTTCTAATCAACTCAGGGAATTACGGCATTCCCGTTGCGCAAATGATTTTTGCCACGCAGCCCATCGGAGTAGCCATTCAGGTCATACTCGTTATCTTTCAAAATATGACGACGTATACATATGGTTTGTACAATTTGATCTCTTCAACAAAATCAGGATTAGCTATTTTACGAGATTTTTTAAAAATGCCCATTGTCCATGCGCTTGTTCTGGGGGCATTGTTGAACTTTTTCAATGTGCCCATTCCAGAAACCTTCAGCATTCCGATGCATCATATTGCAGACGGTTTTGTGGCAGTCGCTTTGATTACATTGGGGGCACAGCTATCAACAATTGAAATGCGTACAATGTTTAATAAAACGATTTTTGTCAGCTGCTTTACCCGCTTAGTCATTGGTCCGGCAGTGGCATTGCTCATTATTTTTGCTATGGGGTTAGATGGTGTGGTCGCACAATCCTTATTTATTGCGAGTGCGTTCCCAACGTCGCGCAATAGCTCGAGTCTGGCATTAGAGTACGATATTGAATCGGCAACAGCCGCACAAACGGTATTATTTTCAACCATTATTAGCTGCTTGACCGTAACGGTTGTAATTTATGTTTCTACTATATTATTCGTTTAAAGCACGGTTTGGGGAATCATTCCCAGCACGTGCTTTTTTTCTATTTTCAAATTTAATACAAATCTGATTTTAAATGTGTAGAAATAAAAAAATTAATATATTCCTATTTTTCATGTAATTCGATAGTCTATATTTTGTACTTTATGAATTATTTTCGCTGTTTTATGTTGAAAAATAATACATTTTGAAACATAATGATAGTGATAGTAACGCTATCATTTAGCGAAGGGAGCGAATACAAAATGACAAATATTCAATGGGAAAAAGAAGTTGACGTGATCGTTCTAGGTACAGGTGGGGCTGCATTATCAGCGGCAGTAGCAGCGGCTGACAATGGTGCATCGGTATTAGTGTTAGAAAAAACACATCAAATCGGTGGAACAACTGCTTATTCTGGTGGGGTTCCTTGGGTGCCAAATAACCACTATATGAAAGAAGCGGGGTATGAGGACAATCGTGAAGATGCGATTAACTATATTAAACGATTAACATTAGGGCGCGCAGAAGATCATATGATTGAGCGCTTTGTCGATAAAGGGCCAGAAGTTTTCCAAGCGTTACACGACAAAACACCATTACGCTTTGAAACACCAAAAGGCTATCCAGAATACTACAGAAATTTACCAGAAGCTTTACAAAATGGGACACGCTCTTTAGATCCAAGACCATTTGACTTAAATGAAATTGGCGATTGGGGTATGCATTTACGCCAAAACCCAATTTTCCCACCGCTAACATTAGCAGAGGGTGGCGCAGTTGGTGGCATTGACTTCCAAATGATTGCAGAGCGTATGCAAAACAATATCGTAACGATGGGTCGTTCTTTAATCGCATCACTATTTAAAGGCTGCTTAGACCGCGGTGTGGAAACATTATTAAACACAGCTGGTAAGGAGCTTGTCCTTGGCGACAATAAAGAAATCATCGGCGTGATTGCAGAAACTGCTGATGGCGAAACAAAATACTTCAAAGCGAATAAAGGGGTTATTTTAGCTTCGGGTGGTTTCGAATGGAATAAGCAATTAACGAAAGCATTCTTAAAAATGGACATTACGCACCCAGTTTCTCCTCCAGGTAACGAAGGAGATGCGCTTATGATGGCGATGAAAGCTGGCGCGGCGTTAGATAATATGAGTGAAGCATGGTGGTACCCAGCAATGGTTGACCCAACATTCGAATACGAAGATAAAGTAATGGCACAGCTTGGTGGCGGACGTATGGGACCAAACTCAATCGTCGTGAACAAGTATGGTCGTCGCTTCGTACATGAGGGCACAACTTACAATGACATGCCACGTGCGATGGCAAACTATGACCCAGTTGCGGTAGACTTCCCGAACAAAGGGCCAGTTTGGATGATTTTTGACCAACAATTAAAAGACCGTGAATTAATCATTACCATGACACCGGGTGATCCAGCTCCAGAGTGGGTAGATCAAGCATCAACAATCCGTGAATTAGCGGAAAAAATCGGTGTAAATGCAGATAATTTAGAAGATGAAGTTGCAAAGTGGAATAGCTATGCAGCTCAAAAAGAAGACCCAGACTTCCACCGTGGCACAGTTCAATTTGAAAACTTAACAGGTGGCGGCGGTAGCCCAGAAGCAAATATCGGCACAATTGAAAAAGGTCCATTCTACGCATTACCAATTTACGCAGGTGCATTAGGAACAAATGGCGGACCAAAAATCGATGAAAATGGACAAGTAGTCAACTTTGCGGGTGAGCCAATTAAAGGCTTATATGCAGCTGGAAACGCTTCAGCAAATCCACTTGGCCCAATTTATCCAAGCGCAGGCGGAACAATCGGACCAGGTATGGTATTCGGTTATTTAGCAGGCGAACACGCAGCAAAATCAAACTAAGAGGTGACGGAAAATGCCAGCAGGAACACATTCAGTAGCAGTACCGCTAGATATCAACACAATTTGGGAATTCGTAAAAGATATGAATAACTGGGCACCACTTGTACCAGGCTATATCGAGCACGAAATTATTAATGAAAACGAATCAACTTGGGCTTTCAAAGGCGATTTAGGCTTCATGAAAAAAACAGTAAAGCTTAAAATTGATATTAGAGAGTGGAATGAGCCATCAGGCGTTATATTCGACTTAACAGGAATGTCTGATAACTTTAAAGGCGGCGGCTACTTCAAAGCCGAAGCGATTAGCGATACGGAAACAACAATGACAGGGAACTTAGATATCACTGCAGGTGGTATGATGGGTCCAATGATCAATCAAATTTTAGTGAAATTCGTACCACAAACAGCGGAAGAATTAACAGACGCGATTGTAGCGAAATTAATTGAAGTAAATAAAGTCGAAATTTAATCGTTAAGCTTGAAACCCCTACAACGAGTGTACTAGTCGTTGTAGGGGTTTTATTTATGTATCTAATTGCAAATAATTTAAGATCATCTTTTTCACGTCAAGTAATTGTTCTTTCGTCGGACTTGTGATGATTTCATAAGGCATGAAGCTTGTAAATGCCTGCTTTTTTACGGCAATCCCAAATAAATTCATCATCGTCTGAGCCGTTATATGAGCAGCTGGCGCAAGTGTAATCGAACCATCCTCTTGTCCTTGTAGCAATGCCAAATGAATGCAGCGATTAACCTGCATATAGGCATTTCGAATATCCGTAATCAAGGCCTCATCGATCGGATTATACGTGGCATAGTACTCAAAATTCTCTAAAATCGTTACGGCTTCGCGGTTAGCAGAAAACAGATAATCAATATAGGCATTTAAAATGTCCTCCATTTTCTCAAAGCCCGTTTTATTTGAGCGCGTAATGGCTTCAAAGCGTGGCTGCATCTTTTCAATAATTTCAATAATAATTTCAATAATTAATAATTCCTTCTTCGGAAAATAACGAAATAATGTGGCGACACCAACATGAGCTTCATCGGCAATTTTTTGCATTGTTGTGCGCTCGAAGCCATGTTCAGTAAATAGCTTTTTGGCCGCTTGAAGCATTTGCTGGCGTTTTAGTTGTTTTGCATGCAAAAAAATCCCCCCAATAGTGTTCCTTTCATCATACAGAAAACAACTAAAATATGGAATGGTACAAATGAAAAAACCGCAAGCGCTATAATAGTAGCACTTGCGGTGAATAAGCCATGATCGGGTAGCGATTAATAAACGCTACTACTGTTTTTGTATGGGTTTGAAAGATCCATACCTTCTAATGATAGCCCCATTGCTTTTGCGACACCTTCACCATATGCTGGATCAGCTAAGTAGCAGTGTAAGATATGGCGACGTTTGATGAATTCCTCTACACCATTCATTTCAGCAGCTGTTGTTTCGAATAAACGTTGTTGCTGCTCCGGCGTTTGAAGACGGAATAATTTCCCGGGCTGTTCAAAGTAGTTATCATCATCTTGACGGTAATCATAGATGTCAGCTGGGCCATCAAGCGCTAATGCAGGGTCTTTGTATTGAGATTGTCCTTGTAATGCACCGTAGCTATTTGGATAATACGTAACTGCTGAACCGCGGTTACCATCCGCACGACCAGCACCATCACGATGATAAACCATGAATGGGCATTTTGGTGTGTTAACTGGAATTTGGTGGTGATTCACACCTAAACGGTAACGAGTCGCATCTTGGTAAGCGAATAAACGCGCTTGTAACATGCGGTCTGGTGAGAATGAGATACCAGGTACCACATTAGATGGCGCGAATGCCGCTTGCTCAACATCAGCGAAGTAGTTCTCTGGGTTGCGGTTTAATTCGAATTCACCTACTTCGATTAATGGGAATTCAGATTTGAACCAAACCTTAGTTAAATCGAATGGATCGTCTCTGTGATTACGTGCTTGCTCTTCTGTCATCACTTGGATGTACATTTTCCATTTCGGGAAATCGCCCTTTTCGATTGCTTCGAATAAATCACGTTGAGAAGATTCGCGGTCTTTTCCGATTACTTCTGATGCTTCTGCACCTGTTAAGTTTTCGATGCCTTGCTGTGTGCGGAAGTGGAATTTTACATAAACGCGCTCGCCGGCAGCATTGATCATTGAATATGTGTGAGAGCCGAAGCCGTGCATTTTGCGGTAGCCATTTGGAATCCCGCGGTCAGACATAACAATTGTTACTTGGTGTAATGCCTCAGGTAATGAAGTCCAGAAATCCCAGTTAGAGTTGGCGTTGTGCATATTCGTTTTAGGATCACGCTTTACAACGTGGTTTAAGTCTGGGAAGTGTAATGGGTCTCGGAAGAAGAATACAGGCGTGTTATTCCCAACCATATCCCAGTTCCCTTCTTCAGTGTAGAATTTTAAAGAGAAGCCACGGATATCGCGCTCAGCATCCGCCGCACCACGCTCACCAGCTACTGTAGAAAAGCGGGCGAACATGTCTGTTTTCTTCCCAACCTCTGAGAAAATCGCTGCTTTTGAATACTTTGTAATATCATGCGTCACCGTAAATGTACCGAATGCGCCAGAACCTTTTGCGTGCATACGACGCTCAGGAATCACTTCACGGTTGAAGTTTGCTAATTTCTCAATTAAAAATACATCTTGTAATAAAACTGGACCACGACGGCCAGCTGTTTGTACATCATCATTTGATACGACTGGAGCACCAGTAATCGTTGTTAAACGTTCATTTGTCATAAGTAAGTTTCCCCCTAAATAAAATTAATTTTGAAAAACTCTTCGTAAACAATCATAACAAATCTAAATCATAATTGCTACCACATTATAATAATTCTTTTTAAGGAATTTTTATATTAAGATAGTAATTATATATTATAGTGCTTATTTGCGCGTTTAATCTAGTTATAAAACGCCAATTTTACTAATACCCGTAGTATTTATCTCGTAAACCTTTTGATTAGCCACATTATTTTTATTTTAAAAGGACAGTAAATTATAGAATATTGAATGACTTATCGAGGTTTCTACTATACTGATAATGAAAATAGATGAGGATAATTGAAAATGTCATGTCCAATTTTTGGTTGAATCCGTATCTTTTCTGTGACAACTGTTGAAAGCGGGAGAGTTATTCGGTTCTATCCTATATAATGATGGGCGAGTATATCGTGAGAAAGGAAAGCATTATGCAATTAACGTTAACATTTATTATTTTAGGGCTGACTATCCTATTGTTTACAACAAATCGTATACGGGCAGATCTTGTTGCGATTATGGCACTATTAGCATTTGTTGTGTTAAATATTTTAACGCCTCAGGAAGCGCTGGCAGGATTTTCGAATTCTGTAGTCATTATGATTGCCGGGCTATTTGTAGTGGGCGCCGGTATTTTACGTACAGGACTCGCGGGTATGGCGGGAAATCTCCTATTAAAGTGGTCGGGTGATAGTGAATTACGCTTATTTATTTTGTTATTAGTCATCGTGGCAACAGTAGGGGCGTTCATGAGTAATACAGGAACGGTGGCGCTCATGCTACCGATTGTTGTATCGATTGCGCTTAGCATTAAGGTGAGCCCGTCGAAGTTTTTAATGCCACTTTCCTATATTGCCAGTATGTCTGGACTGATGACATTAATTGCTTCACCGACAAACTTAATCGCATCTCAAACATTAGTCGATCATGGCTTTGAAAAGCTAGGATTTTTTACGATTACACCGATTGGCATTATTGCAACGATTACCGTCATCATCTATTTAGTTTTAGTGCGCAATACATTGCTACCAAATGAAGAAAATCGTTCGCAAACGAGTGCAGGCTATAAATTATCACCTAAAAAATTAGCGAAAGAATATGATTTACAGGATAAGCTTTTCCGCATTGTTGTCAGTGAAGACGCAACGATTATGGATCAAAAGCTGGCCGATTTGAAATTACCTGCAACCTACCATATTTACGTGATGAAAATTAAGCGTGGTGCTGCACAGGAGGGGATTAATTTACGCCCAATGACGTACCAAGAACTTGCTGGTCCTGCTAGTGTGATTTACGCGGGGGACGAGTTGTATGTTCAAGGATTAGCACAGGATGTGGAGCGCTTTGCACAGGATTTTTCCCTAACGATTCAACCATTTGAAGATAATGTCGAGGAACTAGTTTCGAAAAATATTGGCGTCGCGGAAATTTTATTGACCCCCCAATCCCGTTTGATCGGCGAAACGGTGAGTAAAATTGGCTTCCGTGAAAAGTATAATCTCAATATTTTAGGAATTAACCGTAAAGGGGATTATTTACTAAAAAACATGGCTGAGCAAAGATTGCGTTTCGGGGATGCAATTTTAGTGCAAGGTACATGGGATGAAATTGAATTATTATCACGCGAAACACAGGATGTTGTCGTTGTCGGACAGCCGCGTGAGCAAGCGGGAGCCGCAGCCGCAAGCGGAAAAGCGCCAATTGCGGGTCTGATTATGCTATTCATGATTGGCCTAATGGTGTTTGAAGTATTTGATGCGGTGATCGCGGTACTGATTGGCGCGGTCTTAATGATCATTACAGGCTGTCTACGCAATATGGATGATGCTTATAGTAAGGTGAACTTTGAAAGCATCGTGCTTGTAGCGGCAATGCTCCCAATGGCCACAGCGCTTGAAAATACAGGGGGCATGACCATTTTAGCAGATGGCATTATTCATCTGCTTGGTGATTTCGGCCCATACGGTGTCTTAATGGGCATTTATATTTTAACCGTTGTCTTCGGGCAGTTTGTTAGTAATACGGCAACAGCTGTATTATTTTCACCTATCGCGATTACAGCAGCACTCGCAATGGATGCCAACCCGTATACCTTTATGATTGGCGTGGCAACTGCGTCAAGTATGGCCTTTGCTACCCCGATTGCATCGCCAACGAACTCACTTGTCTTAACAGCAGGTGGCTATAAATTTATGGATTTCGTCAAGGTCGGTGTGCCACTACAAATCATTATGTTTATTGTCATGATGATTGCCGTGCCACTACTGTTTCCGTTTTAATTACTTCAACTTGAGTTATGGGTATTTATGGGGATTCGCAAATATCCGTAGAAAATCGCAAATATCTCATGAATTTCGCAAATAAACTCCGGAAATCGCAAATATACCGTAAATATCGCAAATAAAATGAAAAAGTCGCAAATATAATTCACCGCCTCAGCTAAAATTTCGAGGCGGTTTTTTTCATGCCCATGCTCATGCCCGCAATAACAAAAGCCACTGATTACCGCTGCCGTTCCTTTTCCATTCGATAGCGATAGGGCGTGACATGATAATAGTCGCGAAACACTTTAATAAAATAATTGCTGTCTGAAAAGCCCACGGACTCGGCGATTGTTCCAATAGGAATGGTTGTTTCCAGCAATAATTTCGCCGCCTGTTGTACGCGAAATTGCTGTAAAAATTTTTTTAACGGGACCCCACGCTTTTTAGAAAACAACGTGCTTAAATAATTGGCGTTAATATTTAAATGCTGCGCAATCATTGTTAAAGAGAGCTCATTATTTTCATAACAAGACTCAATATATTCCACCGCTAGCTCCGCATAATTGGCAGAACGCGTTTGCTGCGCATCGAATTTAATTTGAATCAATTGCTGTGTGAATAAAATAAATTCTTGCACAATGGTATATAAAATGGGATGTTCCAATATTAAATGAAATAATGCCCGGTACTGTGTTTCCATTTTGGCTTGATGGTGTAAATGATATTTCAGCATAAAGCGTCGAATTTGTGCTAGGATGCTTGTCAAATGAATGCGCACCTCATCTTGAGAGTAATAGCGATGCGGTGCCGTCAATTTATATAAAAACTGCTTCACCGCAGTTAAATTGCCCTCCTCTAAAGAAGTAATCCAAAGCTGCTGTTCCTCAGGTGAAAGTAATGGATCCAAATGTGATAAAGAAATGGATTGGGAAGTTAAAAAGACATGCTCATAACCTTTGTAAAAGCGCTGTGTGAGTACTTCCTTTGCCTCGACATACATATCTCGTAAAGTGGCATCGGGCCCATCATAAATCGCGATATTTAAATACTCTTCGGTCATTGTATACCATTCCCGGATGACTAAGCGTAGGTTTTTAATGAGCTGGGCTTGCTCGTGTCCTGAAATTAAACATAAGATACGCTTTTGTAATGGAAATGCTGTGAGTTGTGAAAAAATAGGTGACTGCATAAGCCAGTGATAAAGCTGTAAATTGGAATCAAAATTAGAAGGCTCGATTAAAATAAATTTTGATTGTGCCGACTGAATAATTTCCGGTGAATTTAAAAATAAATCAACGTACAGTTGAGCATCTTGTTGTACAGAATTCGTAAACGGAACGGTACTTTCAAGAGCTGGTAACGTCATCAGCGTCGACTTTAACTGCTCTAAAGGAATCGGCTTCACAAATAATTGCTTTGCTTGCAGCGAGATGGCCTTCATCGCATGCTGAAAAATCGGTTGTGCGGTAAAACAAATAATGTGAAGGGCTCGGTTTTTTAGTAGCTTCTCCACATATGCATTGACAAGTGTCACATCAATCATCAAAATTGTTGGCTCAAATGAATAAAGCATTTGTTCTAAATCCATTACATCCGTAATCCCCGAAAATTGCATGCCACTTGAAAAATAATTTTTTAAATACCACTCAATCCCTTGTATTTCAGCTTGGTCACGCTCCAATAGTAAAATTCGCATTCTAACATCCCACCTTATAAAAATACTATTTCGTATAAAATTACTATTAATAATTAAAAAACATCTTATTCCTATATAAATTTACTATAACGACATGGTTTTTTCTATTTATTCTAAATAAAAAGAAATTTATAGTGGAACAAAGGGGTGGGAAAATGACAAATTATCAACAGGAGCAAAATCAAGAGGTTGGAAAAGTCGAAAAATCCGAATTGTCTTTATTTGTGAAAATGATTATTTGTAGTTTCATTGGTATTTTTAGTTTCTTTGTTTCATTTGAATGGAATGGCAAGAAAACCATCTTAGTTGATCACGTTGTTAGTGCTTTTTCTACGTACATGCCGGTTCTAGTAAATGGCTATGTTTTAATTTTACTTGTGCTTGGCGCGGTCTATCCATTTGTCACGAAAAAATGGAAAACCTCATCTGTAACAATGGTGCTCTCTATTTTTAAGATTGGTGGACTTGTAGCAGGGGTTATGCTTATTTTCGGTTTTGGTCCAGCTTGGTTATTTAATCCAGATATCGGTCCGTTTTTATTAGAAAAATTAATTAAGCCTGTTGGGTTAGTAATTCCGATTGGCTCTGTATTTTTAGCCTTACTGGTTTGTTACGGACTGCTTGAGTTTATAGGCGTGCTTATGCAGCCAATTATGAAGCCTGTTTTCAGAACACCAGGTCGCTCAGCAGTAGATGCGGTCGCTTCATTTGTAGGGAGTTATTCGGTCGGTTTAATTTTAACGAACCGAGTGTATAAAGAAGGGAAATATACAGCGCGTGAGGCGGCCATTATTGCGACGGGCTTCTCCACAGTATCGGCAACATTTATGGTCATTGTCGCAAAAACACTTGATTTAATGGAGCATTGGAATGCGTTTTTCTGGGTAACGCTCGTTGTGACATTTATTGTAACAGCAATTACAGCACGTATTTATCCATTAAACAAAATAAAAAATGAATATTATGAGGATGCGATACCACAGCCGGAAAAAGTAGTAACGAAAGATCGCTTGAAAACGGCTTGGGCAGAAGCGGTGGAGGGAGCAGCTGCTAATCCTTCATTAGGAAAGAACCTATATATACATTTGAAGGATGGCTTGGTCATGGCGATGGGGGTCATTCCTTCGATTTTATCAATTGGATTATTAGGCTTGGTTCTTGCTACGTATACGCCATTATTTGATTGGCTAGCGTATATTTTCGCGCCATTTACGTACCTCCTGCAAGTTCCAGAGCCGATGCTTGCTGCAAAAGCAATGTCTGTATCTATTGCTGAAATGTTTTTACCGGCAGTCATTGTTGCAAGTGCCGATATGGTGACAAAGTTTATCATTGCGGTGATTTCGATTTCGGCAATCTTATTCTTCTCAGCGGTAATACCAGTCATTTTATCAACGGATATCCCACTAACGATTCGTCAAATGATCATCGTTTGGTTTGAGCGTGTGGTGCTGACATTAATTATCGTCACGCCAATAGCATTTCTACTATTTTAGGCGCTTTAGCTTAGAAGTCTTGTAAATAATGATACTTTTTTATCTATTAAAAGGAGCGATTTCAATGTTTAAAACAAATATTCGAGCACCAAGAGGAACTGAATTAACATGTAAAGGGTGGACACAAGAGGCAGCAATGCGTATGCTAATGAACAATTTAGACCCAGAAGTAGCCGAAAATCCAGATGAGTTAGTCGTGTATGGCGGGATTGGTAAGGCGGCACGTGATTGGGAAAGCTTTGAAAAATTAATTGAAACACTAAAAAATTTAGAAAATGATGAGACAATGCTTGTACAATCGGGGAAGCCTGTTGCGGTATTTAAAACACATGAAAATGCCCCTCGCGTACTAATTGCCAACTCCAATTTAGTACCAGGCTGGGCGAATTGGGATCATTTCTATGAGTTAGAAGAACGCAACTTAATGATGTATGGTCAAATGACAGCGGGCTCATGGATTTATATCGGCGCGCAAGGTATTTTACAAGGAACATATTTAAGCTTTGTAGAAGCAGGGAAAAAGAAATTTGGCACAGCTGATTTACGTGGGAAGTTTATATTAACAGGTGGTATGGGCGGTATGAGTGGCGCACAACCACTAGCTGGAAAAATGGCAGGTGCCGTTATTTTAGTTGTCGAAGTCGATCGAACGCGCATCGAACGCAAAATGAAAGAGGGTTACTGTGATTATCTTGTCGAAACAGTGGATGAAGCGGTGGAATTAGTCGGAAAATTAACGGCTGATAAAACACCGGCATCAATCGGTTTAGTTGGCAACTGTGCCGATGTTAACCGCGAGCTATTAAATCGTGGCATTATCCCAGATTTCGTAACAGACCAAACTTCAGCACATGACCCAATTAACGGCTATGTACCAAATGGAATGACGCTACAAGAAGCGTTAGAGCTACGCAAATCAGATGTCAAAACATATGAGCGCCGTGCAAAAGAAACGATGGCGGAGCATGTGCGTACAATGCTTGAATTCCAAGAAGCAGGTGCAGAAACATTTGATTACGGTAATAATATTCGTGCTTATGCAAAGGAAATGGGTGTTGAAAATGCCTTTGATTTCCCTGGCTTCGTACCAGCCTATATCCGTCCATTATTCTGCGAAGGAAAAGGACCATTCCGCTGGGCAGCATTATCGGGAGACCCTGAGGATATTTATAAAACAGATCAGCTTGCGAAGGAAATGTTTGCAGAGGATGAAGGCTTAGTCAACTGGATTGATATGGCACAAAAAATGGTGAAGTGGCAAGGTTTACCTGCGCGTATTTGCTGGTTGGGCTATGGGGATCGTCACCGCTTTGCATTAAAAGTTAATGAAATGGTCGCAAACGGTGAATTAAAAGCGCCAATTGTATTTGGGCGTGATCACTTAGATTCGGGTTCTGTTGCATCGCCGAACCGCGAAACAGAAGGCATGATGGATGGTTCAGATGCGGTATCAGACTGGCCGTTATTGAACGCATTAGTCAATACAGCAGGAGGCGCAAGCTGGGTAAGTATTCATCATGGTGGTGGGGTTGGCATGGGCTATTCACAACATGCTGGTCAAGTGTTAGTAGCAGATGGTACACAGCTAGCAGCAGATAAAATTAATCGCGTATTAGTAGCAGATCCAGGGATGGGCGTTGTACGTCACGCGGATGCAGGCTATGAAATCGCAATTCGTACAGCAAAAGAAAAAGGCGTTCATATGCCAATGTTAAAAGGATGATGAATCGTGGCAATTTTAATTAAACATGCAAATGAAGTCATTACGATGCAGTCTGATGTAAAAGGGCCTCGTCGAAAAGAACAGATGAGTGAGCTTGGATTGCTGAAGGATGTATGTGTGCTTTTAGATGGCGAGCGAATTGTTATGATGGCACCACTTGAAGAACTTGAAGCATCCTTTCCGCACTTAGTACAAAGTGCGGAAGTGATTGATGCCACTGGGAAAATTGTGATACCAGGTCTTGTGGATTGCCATACACATTTAGTGCATGGCGGTACACGTGAGCATGAATTGAATATGCGCCTCGCTGGAAAAAGCTATATGGAAATTATGAATGCAGGTGGCGGCATTCATTACACAACAATGAAAACGCGTGAGGCAAGCTTTGATGAACTGTATGAAAAAACATATAATCATTTAAATAATTTTTTACGTCACGGTATTACAACGGTTGAGGCAAAGTCAGGCTACGGCATGAATTGGGAAACTGAGCTAAAGCAGCTAGAGGTTGTGAAAAAGTTACAACAAGAGCATCCTGTTGACGTCGTGTCTACATTTATGGGCGCGCATGCCGTTCCAAAAGAATATAAAGGCAATGAAGACACATTTGTCAAAATTTTAATCGAAGACATGATTCCAAAGGTTGCCGAGCTTGGCTTAGCCGAATTTAATGATGTGTTTTGTGAGAAGGGTGTTTTCACGCCAGAGCAATCCCGCCGCATTTTAGAAGCGGGGAAAGCTTATGGGTTAACACCAAAAATTCACGCCGATGAAATTGAGCCGTATGAGGGCGCGGAATTAGCTGCGGAAGTAGGGGCGATTTCTGCAGAGCATTTACTCGTTGCTTCAGATGAAGGAATTGAGGCGATGGCAAAGGCCGGAACGATTGCCGTGCTATTACCGGGAACAGCCTTTTTCCTACGCGCACCGTATGCAAGAGGACGCTTGATGGTAGATAGTGGTGTACCCGTTGCCATCTCGACGGACTTTAATCCGGGTTCATCCCCTACAATTAGCTTGCCGTTTGTGCAAAATTTGGCTTGTATGAATATGGGCATGACAATGGAAGAGGTGCTGTGTGCGACCACGATTAATGCCGCTTATGCCATCAATCGTGGCGATCAAGTAGGGTCATTAGAGCAAGGAAAACAGGCAGATCTTTTAATTTTAGATGTGCCGAACTATAAGCAACTGCAATATTTTTACGGCATGAATCATACGGATACGGTCATTAAGGCAGGGCAAGTGGTTGTGAAAGGTGGGCAGCTACTGTGAGCGAGTTATTTGTAACGCCTAGTGTGACGTGGAATCGTACGTTGCATGAGGATATGAAGGTAAAAGACTGGATTGAGCCCAGCTTCGGGGAATTCCCAGAAGCTGTGGATGTTGTGCTAATAGGTATTCCATTATCACGCTCCTCCATCAGTGCATCAGCAGCGTCTGAGTATCCTGATTTTTTCCGTAAAGCATGGCACCTATTTACAACCTATTCCATCGATGAAAACGTTGATTTCCGAGAACTACGCGTTGCAGATGTAGGCGATGTGAAAATGCACGGCACGAATATTTTGCAGTGCCATGCTAATATTGAGGCAGCGATGGGTGAGGTGCTAACAGCTTGCCCAAACCGCTTTTACGTACAAATCGGAGGCGACCATTCGATTACAGCACCTATTATTCGCGCATTTCAACTACATACTGACAAACGAATTGGCATCTTACAATTCGATACGCATTTAGATTTGCGTGCAACGGATTCGGATGGTCCAACAAACGGCACGCCAATTCGTCAGTTGCTTGATGCGGGTGTGGTGCGCGGTGAGGACGTTTATAATATTGGACTTCACGGCTTTTATAATGCGCCGAGTTTAATTCTTGCAGCGGATCATTATGGGGTGAACCGAATTACATTGAAAGAAATGCGTCGTAAAGGTGCGGAAACGTTGATACGTGAAGTGATGGCCGAGCTTGCTGCGAAGGTCGATATTGTTTACGTAACGGTTGATATGGATGTACTGGATATTGCCTATGCACCAGGAGTTCCGGCTTCTACACCAGGTGGGATGCGCAGCGATGAGCTATTCGATTTATTATTTGAAGTTGGAAAATATGACATTGTGCGTGGCATGGACTTTGTTTGTCTTGATCCGCACCGCGACACGCGCGAGCAACAGACTGTAAAGGTGGGCGTGTATGCATTTTTACAGGTGATGCTGTCGCGATTTATGCATATAAAATAATTACAATGGGTGTAAGAGGGTTCGTGCTCTCTTACACTTTTTTATTAGTTCCGCCATCAAATTTTGTATAATAAAATCAATGTAAATGTAGAGGTGACCCAGCATGAATTTACTCATGAAAAATGTAAGACTTGAAATTGGCTATCGATTTGAAGATGGAGAAGTCATCGCAACCAATACCGAGCTCATGGATATTTTAATTGAAGATGGGGTTTTCAAGAAGATTGAAAAGCAACTAAACCCATCTGAACATGTCCCAATATTGGATGCAAAGGGCAGGCTATTATTACCATCCTTAAAGGATATGCATATTCATTTAGATAAAACGTATTACAGCGGGCCGTGGCAAGCACCGACAATCGCTAAAAAGGGCATTTGGACGCGAATTGAAGAAGAACAGCAGCTTTTACCGAAACTGCTTCCAGTAATGGTGGAGCGAGCGCAGGCGATTATTGAGCTACTCATTCAAAACGGTCATACGCATATTCGAACGCATTGCAATGTTGACCCGCAAATCGGTACAAAGCATGTTGAACTATTAATCGAACTTTTGCAGAGCTATCGCGACAAAATCACTTACGAACTTGTGGCATTTCCACAGCATGGTTTATTGCATTCACAAGTTGAATCACAATTGCAGCAGGCGCTTCAAATAGGCGCAACACATATTGGTGGACTTGACCCTGCAACTGTCGATCAAGACATCAATCGCTCGTTAGAAACGATGGTCCGTTTAGCACATGAAGCAGATAAGGGAATCGATATCCATTTGCATGATGGAGGCACATTAGGAGAGTATGAAATTCATCGTCTGATGGATTATTTAGAGCACTATAAATTTAAAAACGAAGTCACAATTAGTCATGCCTTTGCGTTAGCAGATATTTCAGCTGCTTCTTTAGAAAAGCTGATGCACCGAATGAAGGCGCATGCTATTAATATTGCAACAACCGTACCATTTGGACAAAACCGCCCGACCATACCCATTTTTTATTTAGCCAATGCAGGAATTGATGTGGCAGTCGGTCATGATAGCTTAACGGATCATTGGTCACCATTTGGCACAGGTGATACCGTTGAAAAGCTCAAAATTTTAGCGGAGCGCTTTTATTGTAGTGATGAACGTCGACTAGGCCAATGCTGGAAGTTTGGTTCTGGAAACATAACACCATTAACCGAGCAAGGTGAGCTACACTGGCCGAAAGTGGGAGATGAAGCGAATGCTTTGTTAATTGATGCAGTCAGTAGTGCACATGCGATTGCACGAAACGGTTCAATTGACTATGTGTTGTTTAAGGGGAATGTGACATTTGAAAAATGATGAGGAGGAGGGCTCTTGCAGCTCTCTTTTTTATAGGCATAAAGAATAATAATTCAAAAAATCTGAAACTTACATAGCAACCTTGCGTATAGAAAAGAAGGGAGAGGATGCACATGCTTAAACGGAATTTATTAATCGCATTAATGGGTGCATTAGTTGTACATATCGCTTATTTTTCCGTGCAGCTATGTATCAGCATCGTTAAAACATTTTTCTATCAGCCTCAATTTGCACTGAGTGATGTCGCATTGCAATCTGAAGTGAGCTTTGGTTTTGTGATGCATGATGCGCCATTGATTTTGATTTTGAGTTACTTTATTGTCGCAAGTTTATTATTTGCAGCACTACATACGAAACAATGGATGAAACGAAAGGTGTGAAAAGATGATTGAAGTGAACGGAAAGTATACAGATGCAAAAATTTATACAAATCAGCCTCAGCAAGCGGCGATTGAGCAAATTGATGAACTCGTGAACCAATCGTTTATGGCCGGGACAAAGGTACGCATCATGCCCGACTATCATGCGGGAAAGGGCTGTGTCATTGGGACAACGATCGCACTGAATGATCGTGTCGTACCAAATCTAGTTGGTGTCGATGTTGGCTGTGGCGTGCTTGTTTCAGAAATCGGCACAAGATCAGTGGATTTTAATGCGTTAGACACAGCCATTCGTCGTTATGTACCTAGTGGAAACGACATACATGAATCGCCTGTAACAAATCGCCAGTTTAAGCAATTTTATAATGAAAACTTTATGGCAACGGGCTTACAAAACGATTATACAAACCGTTCGTTAGGTACGCTTGGAGGGGGCAATCACTTTATCGAACTGGCAAAAGATGAAGCGGGTGTGCACTATTTACTCATCCATACTGGCTCACGCTATGTCGGTGCAAAGGTAGCCAATTGGCATCAAAAGCGCGCGTTTGAAACATTAAGGCGTGAAGATTTAACCGAAAAGATTGCTGAATTCAAGCAAGCAGGGAAACAGCAAGAAATTCAAGCGATGATTCAATCGTATAAGCAGGACAATCCACTAATACCAAAGGATTTAGCCTATTTAGAAGGAGAGCTCTTTCATGATTATATTGCCGATATGAAATTAGCACAGCGTTTCGCACATGAAAATCGGCTGCAAATAGCAAAGACGATTGCAGAACAGATGAAGTGGGCGTATGCATCGCAATTTGATTCGGTGCACAACTATATCGACACAGATGCCATGATTTTACGAAAGGGTGCTGTGCGTGCAGCAAAGGGTGAGCAGCTAGTTATTCCAATGAATATGCGAGACGGTTCATTCATTTGTATCGGTAAAGGCAATGCCGAATGGAATGAATCAGCCCCCCACGGCGCAGGACGCATTTATTCACGCACAGCCGCGATGAAAAACTTATCAATGGATGATTTTAAAGAGACAATGAGTGGTATTTGGACAACCTCGGTATCAGAGGAAACACTAGATGAAGCACCAATGGCCTACAAGCCGATGCAGGAAATTATCGAGCAAATCGGTGAAACGGTGACCATCCAAAAGCATATTAAGCCCGTATACAATTTTAAGGCGAGTGATAAATGGGTGAGGTAGATATGTACCTAGGTAGCAACGTGATGCCTAGGTATTTTTGATTGTATAAAAGCTCATTTTAAATAATTTTAAAAAGCTTTAGTTTCGCTAGGTCTAAATTATTTAGCAAGCAATGAAAGGTATATTAGTATTATAAAGTTATATCAAAGCCATCAAGTTTTGATGCAAGTTTACAATCTCAAAAAAGAGCAGCCAAACTAGAAAATCCAGTTATGCTGAAGATTTAGCTTACTTAGGAGGCGGTTTGTTTACGTACTGTTATGGTGAAGAGCCTATCCTTAATAAGAAAAACATACTAACATTAGTAGTACAAACCAAGGCCATGGTTTGTGCTACTATTTTTTATAGTAGAAGTGAAGGAAAGCCGAACAGCCCCTGGGATCATATCAGAATCCGTATTAAAAACCGGCTAACTTCACACCCTTATGTGAATCAGTTTAGTATGTTGGGTCCAAGAGATCGTGTATAAGAAAATGGAATCGATAAGGCAATGTGAAGACTTCTATGATTGGCTAAAAAGGAGAAATCTTAATGAAACATGTTGTGGCGTTAGATGTAAGTAAAGGAAAAAGTACCGTTGCGATTTATGATCAATATCGACAATGCGAGTTTGAAGGTGAACTCAATCATTCACGTATTGACTTTGAAAAATTGCATGAACAAATGAAGGAAATTAAAGTGCGAGATGGACAAGCTCCTGAAATTGTTTTCGAAGCAACAGGTGTTTACTCAAAACCAGTGGAAACATTTTTAATTGATTATGGCTATACATATTGTCGGATGAATCCACTTGAAGCGAACCTACAAATGGCTTCAATGCGCCGAAATAAAACAGATATTAGTGACGCGCATGAGCTAGCGAAAACCCATTTTAAAATGGAACGTGAGCCAACTTATGTACAAGATGATTATTATGAACAGATGCGTGGACTTACACGTTATTATGACGAGATGGATGAGGAAATCACATTATTAAAAAGCAGAATGCATGCGCTTTTACACCTTAGTTTTCCAGAGCTTGAACAATTGATCACACCACGTTCAGCGCTCTTTTTAAACATTGTTCAGTTGTATCCTCATCCAACTTTTTTATTAGCACATTCAAAAATGGTGATTAAAAATCGGTTAAAGGCCAATACACGAAAAAATTTGTCATTAGCACGTGCTGAGGAAAAAGCTGTGCTATTACTAGAGGCAGCTAGGAATAGTTATCCAGCGATTAAAGAGACCGATATTCGCTGCGATCAAATTCGTGATTACGCATCTCGTATATCCGATTTAGTGGAGAAAAAAGAATTACTTGTGAAACAAATGACGAAGATGTCGCAGGAACGTAATGAATATCAAGTGCTTCATTCAATTCCTGGTATTGGGGATACAACGGCCTGCCGAATCATTGGTGAACTAGGTGATATAAAACGCTTCAAAAACGCGAAACAATTGAATGCATATGTAGGGATTGATATTATGCGCTATCAGTCTGGTAACACACAGTATCGTGACCGCATTAATAAGCGGGGCAATAAAAAGTTGCGAAAAATCCTTTTCTTTATGATTCAGACAATGATTACATTACGAAAAAAGACAAGGAATCACCTTGTAGATTATTACGATAAATTAAAAACGCAACCTCAGAGGAAGCCTCACAAGGTCGCGATTATTGCTTGTATCAATAAGTTTCTGAAAATGGCTTTTCAGTTACTGACACAAAACATTCTGTACGATTATGAGTCCGCACTACCAGCTCAGAAATCGTAACTACAGTAAATTAACTATAGCATACAGACCTTTCGAAAAAAAGAACATTCGCTAGGTCTCTTTGGTATGCGCAATTTTTTTGTGAGGGTGGGGGTACCCCCACCCTCACAAAAAAATCTATCCAACATACAAATTATTTTCATAAAAACTATTGACTGGAGGTAAGAATGGGGCTGTCTAATAAGCACCTAAAATAAACAGGTGTAGAAAAATGAGTCGTTTTTTCTACACCTGTTTTGTATTTTAAAAGATATGAAATATAAACTTTTGCCTTTGTAATTATGAGAAATAAACTAATTAAAACGGTGATGAGCAAGATAAAAAAAGGCCTAAGCCCAATCATCTACTCAGCTCGTGCACCAAAAGTCATTTCAATAACTTTTGGGACAGCCTCATTGTGATTCGTCTGTTTTTGTATTAAACGGTTTTCCTTCGTAGTTGGACACATCGTATTGCCCAATTGATTGATACTTTTCTGAATTTGAATCAGTCTGATGAACTATCTCATTTTCGCTTAAACTTAATGCATCGGTAATGATACGATGCAAATAGCTAGGTTCGGGTGCTTCATCTACACCGGCCATTACTAGAGCGTTTCGTAAATAGCCTGCGTTTTGAGAAAGAAGCTCTGCATTAAAGGTTAAGTTATGTTTATCAGCAAATAATTTCATAAATATTGAAACGGTTCGCGTATTTCCTTCACGATAAGGATGTACACGCCAAATATCTGTCAAAAGTTTTGCAAACTGAGAAGGTAGCTGTGGATTTTGATGTGTCCATTGAATTTGTTCAGCCCATTTGAAAATTCGTTTTAAATCGCTAATGATTTGAGATTTATTGCTATACGTAATGGAGAGTCCATTTAAAACTCTTTCACTTTTATAAATGTTGATTGTGCGAAATTCGCCAGCCCATGTATAGAGTTCTTCGAATAAAAAACGGTGAATCGTTTGTAAAGAGCTATACTTACGAAAATCTAAATCATCCATAATTGAATGAATATCAATGATTCCGGCGATTAGTAATTGTGCTTCAACATCGATAAGTTCCTGTTCATCGAGGATATTTAGTTTATTAATTAAAACGCTGGAGTTTGGATATACGTATGGATCCATTAGTTAGAAGCCTTTACGTATTTTTGAAGAATTGCTTGTTTTAACTGACCAGAAGTTACTTGACCATTTTCATATTGGTTTAACAAGCTTTGTGTGAACGAAGTCGGTTTCCCACCATCAAGTGCAGCCATACCCACAGCAAATTGAATTTGTTTTTGTCGTTCTAAACGCGAATTTAAATTCATGTGATACACCCCTCGTAAATAGTAAGTTTATTATACCATATTGTTTAAGGATTAATTCAAATGAGCTCGTGTAGATCTTTGAAGCGAAATGAATGGTTTATGGATTATATTGTGGATATGATGCCCAGCAATTCGCACGCGATAATCGTAAAGTCATTTGAAAAACTTATCAATGGAAGATTTTAAAGAGACAATGAGTGGTATTTGGACAACCTCGGTATCAGAGGAAACATTAGATGAAGCACCAATGGCCTACAAGCCGATGCAGGAAATTATCGAGCAAATCGGTGAAACGGTGACCATCCAAAAGCATATTAAGCCCGTATACAATTTTAAGGCGAGTGATAAATGGAGGAAGTAGATGTACATACAGGCAGTGAGGATATGCCTGTGTGTTTTTGATTTTATTTAAAAGTGTATAAAGTTTTAAGTTTCAATTAAAAGATAAATGATTGATTTAGGGTAGATTTAATTAAATAAACCTGAATTTTTAGTTGTGTTGTTCTGTTTGCTTTTTTGTAACCTATAATAATTTAGTGTTTTATGAATTGCATTATAAAAGTGAAAAGTTAGTCAAATTAGCTAGGAAGAAGATCTGTACTTATATATAATGAGTTGGAAGAACTATACAATGGAAAGTGAGCGGAAGACACAAATGAGTAAAAAGCTGTTTTTAGGACTTTTGGCAATGACGGTTGCTTCACCTGTAATGGTAGCTCCTGTACAAGCTCAAAATGTTAAGGTAGAGATTTCTCAAGAATTTAAAGATGTACCAAGAAATTATCCAACATATACGGAAATTATGGCAATGCGCAATCAAGGGATCATTGGTGGTTATCCAGACAACACATTCCGGCCATCACAAGCTATCAGCCGTGTACACACTGCGGCACTTTTCGTACGTTCTCTTGACTTAAAGCCAGTACGTGAAGGAAAAGAGTTCAAAGACGTACCGAAATCAAGTCCGTATTATAACGATGTACAGGCAGTATACCGCGCTGGTATTTTCGACGGAAATCCAAACGGCACATTTGGTGTGAACGACAATTTAACGCGTGCTCAAATGGCAAAAGTGTTAGTCGCAGCATTTGATTTACCAATCAAAAAGGGTTATATTTTTAGCGACATCGGTGCGAACCACTGGGCAAAAGACGACATTTCAACGCTTTACTCACACGGTATTACAGTGGGTGATAACGGAATGTTCAAACCGAACCAATCGGTATCACGCGCACAATACGCCGTATTCTTATACCGCGCATTGAATCCAGATAAAGCACCGAAACCAAGTAAGCCGTTAAGTCCGAACCCACCAGTTGTGAAGCCAGAACCAAAACCTGAGAATAAAGTTAAACCAAACCCACCACATTCAAATAATGTCCCAAATATTACTATCACAGGTTCAGTTCCAGGTGCTAATAAAGTAAGCCAAATTCCTGGTAAAATTGAGTACTCATTCATTAAATCCTTACCAGGTGGTGGAAAAATCACTAGTGTTGAAATGTTAGGATCTACAAGTGGAAACTTCTCAGTAGCAATTGACGGTAAAGATAAAAATGGTGGAATTATTTTTGCTGTGAAAAGTAAAATTGATGACAAAGCACACTATGTCTTTAGCGCCCCTGCATTAACTCCTGAAGCATTTGAACAAATTGAAGAATGGGCTGACATGTTCCTAGAAGTTCACGAAAAGTAATTTAATTATTACCCGAATTATTCACAAGAAACTAGAAATTTGGCATTTTTACTATTTAAAAATCCGTTTGTCAGGAAAAAATAGTCCAATAAGAGAAATGTTGAAGCGATTTTAAGGAAAGCACTGATTTTTGGCCAGATTTCTCCCTTGGTGCGGTTTCGATTTTAAAAATTAGATTTAGTTGAATTGAAGCTGCTGCACCCTGGTCATTACATCCCAAAAGAAGCTGAAGGAAAATGTCTTATCTCTAAATGTAGAGGAATCTTTTAAGGCGATTTTATTAAGTTATATGAATGAATGTCATAAATCATATTTTTCAAGAGCTTAGACTGCCCCTATATCAAAATCTTCTTTTTTTAAAATTATGCAACTTCGTTCTGTATTTGTAATAAGGCATTCATTCGATCTACGGCCAATTTACAGGCATTATAAATAAACGTCACTAGGTTGAAATATAGTTTTGCTTTTTTACCTGTTTGGTAACGGATGTTATTTTATTGAAAGTATTGTTTTAAATAGCATTAACGCGTTCTACTGCAATACGCTCTTTATAAAGCTTCTTCCATAATTCTGAGCCACGCGCTGGATAAGTGTATTTCCTAATATCTGATTCACATTTGATTTTAAACACCTTTTGACAAAGTGAATCCTCCTGTAATGGACACGTTTCACATTCTTTTGGGCGTGTAAATTTTAATGTACGGTATTTTACATCAAAGCTGTCGTAACAGTAGCTATGTTCACGTACACAAGTCGAGCGAAAATGTTCATCGAATCCGATATGTTCGCCTTCATTTCGAATATTGTACGGAATCACGACACGCATTGTTTGCGCTAGTGCCTGTTTATAAATCGGTTCATAATCATAATCAGCGTCAAATAGCGCTGTTGTAAACTGTTTTGGCAGGATGGCAGCGATCTTTTTCACTAGAGGAATTGCTAGCAACGAGTAATACTAAAATTCCCATTGCTTGATTATGGATCTACTTGGATTGCGAGAGCCCTTACTCATTTAATTTACAAATGAATGAGTAATGGGTTTTCTTTTTTTATTAATACTTCTTTTACATAGGCAAAATCTATTTTCGTGAAAATATTCATACATAGTGAAATGATTTCGCTCTTCAACCCGTTATAGTAAATGAAGGAGGGAAGAGGATGGACGATCAAGCGATTATAAAAAAAGTATTGGCAGGGGATAAAAATGCCTTTGCAGCAATTATTCAAACATATAAAAACCCACTTTATGCCACGATTTTACGCATGACGTATGATGCACAGCTGGCGCAGGACCTTGTACAGGAAGCGTTCATTAAAATTTATGAACAACTAGCAAACTATAAGGCAACGGGCTCATTTAAAAGCTGGCTATACCGTGTTGCGATGAACCATTGTATGGATGAGCTACGAAAAAAACAATATCAATATAAGAATGAGCCCATTGAAGATGAGCAGCTCGTTGAAAAAAATCACCCGGAAGTCGTGTATTTGAAAAGGGAAAGAGAGCGGCAATTAGAACGATTGTTGAGCCAATTACCTGAACAGGAGCGGATGATTTTATTGTTGCGCTATAACAATGAATGCAGCTATGAAGAAATTAGTGAGCTGCTGCATATTTCAGTGTCGGATGTACGCAATAAATTACATCGTTCCAAGAAAAAAATGCGTCAGCAAGTAAAAGAGGGAGGCGAATATTATGAACTGTCCGAGCGTGGATAAGCTAACACAATATGCGGATCAATTATTAACTCAAGAGGAACAGCAAAACATTGAAAAACACCTCAAACAATGTGGGAGCTGCCAGCAGATTGTTGCGTTATTTGAAGGGGAAGATCAATTTTTAAAAGACACCCTTCAAGCACCAACGTTACCAGATGATTTTGAAGCGCAAATTTTAGCACAAGTAAAGCCGTATAAGAAAAAACGTACCCTTTGGAAAGTTGGCTCAGGTGTCGCGGCAGCAGCGGTTTTGTCTGTTGGTATTTTGACGGCAGTCAGTCCCAGCTTTGCGCAGTTGATTACGAGCTTCTTTTCTACTGAGCTGGTAGATACAGGCTTACAGGAGGCAGAGATACTTGGATTTGTAGAAGCGGTCAATTATGAGGTGACGAGCAACGGGCTAACGGTACGGGTGGATGAGGTAATGGCAGATTCAACGCGAATTGCCTTCACATATCAAATTATCGATAAAAATGGCAAGATAAAAAATCCCCATTTTGATAATTGGAACGAAAAGAATAACATGAAATTTGTGAATAAAAACAATGAGGAATTGCCACAAGAAGATTACGGATCGTGGAGCTACAAAGAAGGGGATATCGGCTTTTTCGAATTGAGAACACCCAACGTGACAGAGGACGTGCTACTAAAATGGCAAATTCGGGACATCAATGGCAAGGAAGGTAATTGGGATATGGACATTCCGATTCCAATCGAAAAAGCGCTAGCCTCGATGACAATCGTGGATTTACAAAACGCAACATATGCACAGCAAAATGTAAGCGTCACATTTGAAGAAGCGCGATTTTCGCCATCTGCAACGGAAATTAACTATACAACTGCTTTTACAAAGCCATTAAAAGAAACGAAGCTATCAGCAAAGGTTCATACACCACCAGAAGTAGATGTAGCCTATACAATTGAAGCTGAAAATGGCGAGCTACTTGCAACGAATTTTACTTTTGGTCGCTATTTTGGTGAGAATAATGGTGTGATTTCAGCACTAGGTTCAACTTCTGAGGATCAGCAACAAAAGACCATAAAAGAAATGTTTATCCCTATAAAGGCAGAAAAACCAACCCTCGTTGTTGCAGGCTTTTTAAATCATGAAACGGTTGAGAAGTCGGTAAAGTTCCGGCCTTCAAACTTGGAAAATTCTAATAAGGATAAACCGATACTTTTATTGAATGATGAGCCTGTCATCATAAAGTCTATGAAACAAGTGAATAAAACAAGTTGGAAAATGGATTGGCCATTTATACAGCGAGAGCGCTATACAGAAATAATGATTGATTATGACCGAGAAAAAATAAAAGAGGAACTGGATAGCTGGGTATTAGAGGATTCAAAGGGCGAATTGTATACCGCTTATAATAATGGAGATAGCTTGCTCGTTTACGGGCTAGATTCCTTAGATGATGAATTTACGCTCCATTTGACGAAAGTTGTGAAATTTAATCCGTTAGAAGAACCTTGGCGCCTTCCACTTTATGAATAGAAAAGTGTGTAGGAATTTATTGATTTTGAACACTTTTAGTCATATATGAAAAATACATGTTTTATGTGCTACCATGTGCGTTGAGTTTCGCTAAAAAACAAGCCACAATGAACTGTAAGGAGGCGTCATATACATGAATCAAACGCTTACAGAAACATTACAGCAACGAATTGAATTTCTTCATTTATATAAACAAGAAACAAAGCAGTCAGACGCTTGGCTTGAGCAGCGCCTACAGCAGGCACAACAACCGGATTTTATATTAACAACCGATGAACTCACATATGGAGCACGTGTTGCCTGGCGCAATAGCAATAAGTGCATTGGGCGTTTGTTTTGGAACAGCTTAACCGTGTTTGATCGCCGAGAATTACTAGAAGAACAGCAAATTTTCGAGGCATTGGTAGCACATATCAACTATGCAACAAATGATGGCAAAATTCGACCGGCCATTTCAATATTTGACCCGACACGTGTGCGCATCTGGAATCATCAGCTCATTCGTTATGCGGGCTATGAAACCGAAGCAGGCATTATAGGGGACTCGGATTCGCTTGATTTTACGAAGGTTTGTGAGCAGTTGGGCTGGCAAGGGAAATATACAAATTACGATGTACTGCCACTTGTGATTCAAGTAGATGATCGGGAGCCACAAGTATTTGAGCTTCCGTCACAAGCCGTATTAGAGGTGGAGATTACGCATCCGGATTATGATTTTAGTGAGCTACAGATGCAATGGTATGCCGTACCCATTATTTCGAGCATGCGCTTTACGATTGCGGGTGTAGAATATCAAGCAGCACCATTTAACGGCTGGTATATGGGTACGGAAATCGGCGCCCGCAACTTAGCGGATGATTACCGCTATAACTTTTTACCAGAAGTCGCACAAGTAATGGGGCTAGATACAACTCGAAATGCTTCTTTATGGAAGGACCGTGCGTTAGTGGAGCTTAATTTAGCGGTGCTGCATTCCTATAAAAAAGCAGGTGTCAGCATTGTGGATCACCATACAGCCGCCCAGCAATTTCAGTTATTCCAACAGCAAGAGCAGGATCATCAGCGGGAGGTAACAGGCAACTGGGTATGGCTTGTGCCACCATTGTCACCAGCAACAACTTCGATTTATCATCAACCAATAAACAACACGGTGAAAAAACCAAATTATTTTTATCAACAACAGCCGTATTAAAAGAGGCTGGGACAAAACCCATCCTCTAACTGAAAAGCCCCTGGAATTTTACGAACAGTAAAATTTCCAGGGGCTTTGATTTTGAGTACAAAAAAAGACACGTCTTTGTTAAAATTTAAGTATCCTACCACCAAATTTAAAACGAAAGAAGTGTCCTTATGTTTAAAGATTATAACATGAATCAATTAACTTTACCGCTTGATTTAGAAATCAAATTACAAAAAAATGATATTGCGTTTGTCATTCATGAATTGGTTGAAAGTATTCCCAATGAAGCATTTGCGCCATTTATCCAACATACAGGTTGCCCTTCGTATCATCCACGTATGATGTTGAAAATTATTTTATGTGGCTACACACAATCGACGTTTTCAGGGCGTCGTATCGAGGATTTAACAAAAGATAGCGTGCGCATGATGTGGCTTGCGCAAGGCTACGAACCAAGTTATCGTACGATTAATCGCTTCCGTGTTCATCCCGTGATGCAGGAATTAATTCGCCAATGTTTCGTGCAATTCCGTTGCCAATTGGTTGAGGAAAAACTCATTGATCTAGAAGCCATTTTCATTGATGGTACAAAAATCGAAGCAGATGCGAATAAATTTACGTTTGTGTGGAAACGTGCGATTGAAAAATATGAGGCGAGTCTCATCGAAAAATCAAACCGTTTGTATGAAGAACTGCTTCAACACCAAATCATTCCGGCCATTGAGCGCGAATCAGACGAACAATTATCAATTTCTGAGTTAAAAGAAATGGCAGAAAAGCTAGAAGAAGTGGTTGCCGATTATACAGAAAAAATCGAAGCGTCTACGCAAGCCGAAGAACGAAAAGCGTTACGAAGTGCCCGCAAAACACCGAAGCAACTATTGAAACAAGTATCGGAATGGGTCACACGCAAAGAAAAGTACGCGCGTGATTTTGAGATTTTCGGCACACGGAATAGCTATTCGAAGACCGATCAAGATGCGACCTTTATGCGCATGAAAGACGATTATATGAAGAATGGTCAATTAAAAGCAGGTTATAATGTACAAATTGCGACAGAAGGACAATACACATTGGCATACGGCGTCTACCCGAACCCAACGGATACGAAAACATTGACGCCCTTTTTAGATCGCATCGAAACGGATTTTTTTGCCTTACCGAAACACATTGTGGCGGACGCTGGGTATGGCAGCGAAGCCAATTATCAGGATATTTTAGAGAAGCGCCACTGTGAGGCACTCATCACGTATAACCAATTCCGAAAAGAACAGACGAAAAAATATAAACAAGATCCATTCAAAACGAGCAACTGGGCGTATGATGAAAAAACAGATACGTATACGTGTCCAAACGGGCAAGTGTTAACGTTCCGCTATACGTCGAAACGAAAAGATAAAGACGGATTTGAGCGTACGTTCCAAGTGTATGAATGTGAAAACTGCACAGGTTGTCCGTTTCGTGCTAATTGTACAAAAGCCGAGGAAGGTAAGCATCGGAAACTGGCGGTGAATGTGCGCTGGGCACAACAAAAAGAATATGTACGCATGAAGCTTTCAGAAGAAAAAGCTGGACATTTGTATGCGCAACGCAAAACAGATGTAGAACCAGTTTTTGGATTTCTGAAAGCTAATTTAGGTTTCACGCGATTTTCGGTTCGTGGGGAATCGAAGGTCGAGATTGAGACGGGCATTGCATTGATGGCCGTGAATATCCGGAAATACGTGGCAAGGGGGTAATGGGGCCCTCCATTTTCACTTCGCCACACAAAAAAACGAAATGACATGGCGTCATTTCGTTTTTTTGTGTGGACCAGAACTATTTATGTCCCAGCCTCTTTCTTACTTTTTATTTAAAATCAACTGAATCAATTCTTCGCGATCGATTAAATAGACGTCGTTAATGTCCGCCAATTTTTCCGCTTGTCTGGTGAAGTGCGAGTTCGTTACAACCCAAGCTTCTGTGGCGTTGTACATTTTGACTGCCCCGATAATTTCCTGTACGGCTTTGACACCAACCGAGCTTGAATAGCGCTTTGCCTGAACCGCAATCACATCTTGACCATCCTTTAAAATTAAGTCTGCCCCATAATCGCCACTTGTAGCGGTATAGCTCACTTTAAAGCCGCGGCGCTTAAATAACTCCCCTAAAAAACGTTCAAAGTCTTCACCGCTCATTTGGTCAACTTCCCGAATGCCCGATTTACGAAGCTTGGCTGTTTTCCGTGACTTCAGCCAAAGCTTTAACATGATATATAGTACGAAATAGCAAGCAATCCCGTAACCAATGCCCTCAAAAGTAGGGTGAACAGACCAGCCGGCATATCCTGCTAATGCAATGAACAAAAGCGGGAAGATCGGTATGCGCTTTTTATTTCGTCTTCTCTTTTTCCGCAATGCAATTGTACTCCTTTAGTTTACTTACACCTAGTATAACACAAAAGGGTACATATGTTTGGTTATATTGTACGGTTTTTTGCACTTATAAACGAAGTAATAAATAGTAGGACCGCTACAATAATAAATAACACTAGTGGTACTAACCAACTGTCCGTAGCATCGTGAACAAATCCAAATAATACGGGACCAATTGCTGCGACTAAATAGCCAATACTTTGTGCAAATCCTGATAATTCAGCTGCTTCAAAGGCGGTATTCGTCCGCAATGTAAACAGCATGAGGCAAAAGCCAAAAGAAGCACCACCTGCAAAGCCTAAAAAAATCATCCAGATGACTGCAAGGCTTGTCCATTCAAATAATAGCCCACTAAACCCAATGAGGTAGCAAATCGTAAATAAGAAAGCGATCGGGCGCTGTGATGTCATTTTCCCTGCAATAATTGGAACGATAAACGTCATCGGAATTTGGGATAACTGCATGACTGATACCATCCAACCAGCTGACGTCGCATCCAAGCCCTGGCTAATAAATATTTCTGGAATCCATGCCGCACTACAATAGAATATAAATGATTGAAAGCCCATCGCTCCAGCAATGGCCCAAGCAAGAGGTTTTTGCCACATTCTTTTCTGTATAGTTTGTACGGAAGAGGTGTGCATTTCCACTTTAGAATTACGCAATAGCGGTAGCCAAACCATAAGTGTAAGGAGCACTAAAATAATGGAAAAGCCAAGCGCAATTTGCCAGCCAGCAGATTGGGCAATTGGAAAACTTAATCCAACTGCAACCCCAGATGAAATATTCATGGACACTGTATAAATACCCGTTAACAAACCAATATGTAATGGGAATTTTAATTTAAAATAACTCGGAATGAGCACATTACCAAAGGCAATTGCTACGCCAATTAATACTGTCCCAAGTACAAGCAATGATGTTACGCCAATCGAACGTAAAATAATACCTGTACACAATAAAATCACTGAATAAAATAGTGTCCACTCCATGCCAAATTTTCGTGCAATACGCGGCGCAAATGGTGACACCACAGCAAAAGCTAATAGTGGAATCGTTGTTAGAAAGCCCGCTAACCCATTTGAAATTTCTAGTCCATCACGAATAAATGAGGTAATTGGACCAACAACGGTGATCGGTGCTCGTAATGTTGAAGCAAATAAAAAAATGACAATCATAAAAAATAACAACTGCTTGTTTGATAGTATTTTTTTGCTTTGATAATTTACTTGTTCGGTATTCATAATCTAGCTCCTTCTCTAAATAATTGTTACTATAACAACTCGCAATAGAAGAGTGAATTCTCTAAAAAGTAAGAAAAATTCAAAGTCATTGCTATCAAAAAGTTGTTATGATAGACTGATTTACATTGTTGAATTAAATAGGTATACCTCATGAAAGTGAGGTAGAGGTCGCAAACATTAAGATTAGTATAGCGGAGATTGGGAAGAATCGGTGAAGCTTTATGAAAGGAATGTTTGCCGAAGTGTTGTTTTTCTTCTTAAAAACAATGCTGGGGCTGTTTTCGATAAGGAACAGAACTGTCACATGTGTCGTGCATGTGTTGAGCTATCTTTCAAGTTCTGAGGTTTTAATAAGCCGTCACATAACTTGTGGCGGCTTTTCATTTTACCAAAAAGCATTACAAGGAGATTTAGTCATGAGTGAAAATAAAATCAATCAGCTTGGTAACAAACCAGTGCTGAAGCGTGGATTAAAAAGTCGTCATGTTACGATGATCTCGCTAGGTGGAACAATTGGTACGGGGCTATTTTTAGCGTCTGGTGGTGCGATTGCACAGGCTGGCCCAGGTGGTGCCTTACTTGCCTATGCATTAATTGGGGTTATGGTGTACTTCCTAATGACATCACTTGGGGAGATGGCTGCATTCATGCCAAATTCAGGATCATTTAGTACGTACGCAACAAAATTCGTTGATCCGGCATTAGGCTTTGCGCTAGGCTGGAATTATTGGTATAACTGGGCCATTACGATTGCTGCTGAAATCGCAGCCGTATCGTTAATTATGAAATATTGGTTCCCAGATAGTTCATCATTAGTATGGACCGTTTTATTTATTGTTGTCGTATTAACGTTTAATTTATTATCCGTAAAGGCTTACGGTGAGGCAGAGTATTGGTTTGCAATGATTAAGGTTGTCACGGTGATTGTGTTCATCATTGTCAGCTTCTTAATGATTTTTGGTCTATTAGGAGGAAATGATCCAGTAGGCTTCAAAAACTTCTTTGCTGATGATGCACCGTTTAACGGCGGCTTCCTGGCCATGTTCGGTATTTTCTTAGCAGCTGGCTTCTCATTCCAAGGAACTGAAATGCTAGGTGTTACGGCTGGGGAAACAGATGATCCAGCAAAAAATATTCCAAAAGCAGTACGTTCTGTGTTTTGGCGTATTTTATTATTCTACATTTTCGCCATTGGTGCGATTGGTTTATTAATTCCATATACGGATTCACGTTTACTATCAGAGGATATTGCGACGAGTCCATTTACATTAGTATTTGAAAACTTAGGTATTGCATTTGCGGCATCCGTTATGAATGCCATTATTTTAACAGCGATGCTTTCTGCTGGTAACTCGGGGTTATATGCAGCAAGCCGTATGCTATTCCAATTATCAGTGGACGGAAAAGCGCCAAAGATTTTCCAAAAGGTCAATACACGTGGTGTTCCGATTTATGCATTATTAGCGACAATGGCAGTAGGCTGTCTGTCCTTTTTAGCATCCTTCTTCGGTGATGGGGTTGTCTATATATGGTTATTAAATGCTTCGGGGCTGTCAGGCTTCATCGCTTGGCTAGGTATTGCGATTAGTCATTACCGCTTCCGTCGCGCGTATGTTGCACAGGGCAACTCATTAAGCGACTTACCGTACGTTTCGAAATTCTTCCCATTTGGACCGTTATTTGCATTTGCGCTTTGTATGATTGTCGTATTAGGGCAAAATTATATGGCCTTTATGGGAGACAGCATTGACTGGTACGGCGTTATTGTGTCGTATATTGGCTTACCCTTATTCGCATTATTATGGATTGGCTATAAAGTAAAACATAAAACAAAAATCGTGCCGTTAGATCAATGTGATTTAACGAATAAATAATCCAAAAAGAAATCTCTTAACCGAGGTTTCTTTTTTTATACGAATTTTTGAATGTTTTAACAATTAGTCACATAAAATTCTAAATGGAGATAGTGGAAATGCTATAATAAAAGAGGGGGAGCGAATATGAATTTAGTAGACAAAGCAACACAATTTATTGCACTGAAATATGACGGGCGACGACGTACAGCCATGCAAATTCCGTATGCGACCCATTTATTTGGAGTAGCCCGAATATTAAAACATAGCGGCTACCGAGATAGCGTAGTTACAGCCGGGTTGCTACATGATATTCTAGAAGATCATGTAGCAAGTGAAGCCGAATTAACTGAGCTATTTGGGTTAGAGGTGTTAGCGCTTGTCAAGGCAACGACTGAAATGCCAAAAAGCTATTCATGGCAAACCCGTAAAGAATTTGTAATCGCAAGTATAAAAGAAAAATCACCTGACGAGCTGGCGATACTACTGGCTGAAAAAACGCATAATGTGAACTCTATTTTTGCAGAGCTAGAGCAATTTGGAGAAGGCTTATGGGAGAACTTCAATGCGCCAAAAGAGCAGCAAGAATGGTATTATAGAAGTATTCTAGAACAAGTTGAAGAAAACCATCCGAATGCGCGATTACTACCACATTTACAGCAGGCGGTAGACAAGCTATTTGTGAAGGTTGCTTATTAAGGAAGTGAAGAAGCGGATGCCTATTTCAGTGGGGTTTTATAAAAAAATGCATCAATGGTTGATCGCTGAACAAGAGAATACGGTGAAATTTAGACCATTTTTAACAAAGGGTAATCCTTATAAATCACGTATTTTTCTAGTAAGTGCAAATACCGTGCCTCAGCTTTATGTAGAGGATGATAATGAAAAGTTTTTTGCAGAAGCTCTTATGAATCGTACATTATTAAAGCGTGAATATTTAGATGAGCTAAATCGAGCGCCGCGTGAATTTCAAGGTTCCTTGCAATTTGAAGAGTGGTTGGAAAAGCGCGGAGAATCGTTACTCTATACGGCATTAAATGCTTATCAATTAGCGTCACTTGATGATGCGAAATGGACAAAGCAAGAGGATGCGGAAGATTATGCACGTGGGGAAGAAATATTCCAAGAGGTATTAGAAGAATTTCAACCCCAGATTTTGATTTTACAAGGAACGACAGCATTTACTCAATTTAAAAAGCAATTCGCTGAAAGCCTAATCATTTATAACCCCGCCATTACGAAAGTCCAATCATTAGAAGAAGCAGGTCCATTCGCAGAAATGCATTTTGCGAGTGGTAAAAAGATGCTTGTATTTGTTACACGCAGTATGGGTTATTTTGGACATGATGGTGCGAAGTTTGAAAAATTCAAAGAAAATTTAATCAAAGCACTCTAATTAAGCGTAAAAACCGAACATTAATAGACCAAAAATCGTATTTTTTATTAAATTTCCGAAAAATATGAATAATATTATTATTCTAAGGTTCTTGCAATTCCATTTTCCCATGCTTATAATTGGAACATTCATAAATTTAAATTAAATAACTTTACTCATATAATAGCAAGGATAAGGCTTGCGAGTTTCTACCGATTCACCGTAAAGGAATCGACTATGAGTAAGGCAGGCTTAACCAATGAATTTGTCCAATTATTGATTAATATTTGAACCGTCCATTTGTTATTACTTTTGAATTTACTCGGAAGTCTTGCTTTACTCATTGATTGAGAAAGCAGGCCGTCCGAGTTTTTTTGTTTGAGTTTAAATAAGGAGGAGCTCTTAAACATGGAACTGTTAAGAGAAAAAATTGAAAAAGAGGGCCAAGTGCTTTCGGAAGCTGTATTAAAGGTAGATTCATTTCTAAATCACCAAATTGACCCAATGTTAATGAAGGAGGTTGGCGAAGAGTTCGCAAAACGCTTTTCTGACCAAGTAATCACGAAGGTGTTAACGATTGAATCTTCTGGGATTGCTCCAGCAACATTTTTAGGCTTAACTATTGGCGCGCCGGTTGTATTTGCACGTAAACGAAAATCATTAACATTAACAGATAACTTATATACTTCAAGCGTACATTCATTCACGAAAAACGAAACGAATGAAATTTCCGTTTCGAAAAAATTCCTATCAGTGGATGATAATGTTGTCATTATCGATGACTTTTTGGCGAACGGTGAGGCTTTAAAAGGTCTTGTGGATATTGTGAACCAAGCAGGCGCAACAATCGTAGGCGCAGGCATTGTCATCGAAAAAGGCTTCCAACCAGGCGGTCAAATAATGCGCGATCAAGGCTTACGCATCGAATCATTAGCAAATATTAAATCTTTAGCAAATGGTAAAGTTGAATTTTTCGATTAAATAAAATAGTTTTAAAAAAGTAATACATTTCAAGGATGTCAATTTACTCATCATAGAGTACACATTAATTGGGGGAACACTTTTTTATGAATAACACAAAAGCAACGATGCTTGGGATTCAGCATCTATTAGCGATGTATGCAGGTGCCATTTTAGTACCATTAATTATCGGTGGTGCACTCGGTTTTGACTCTGCACAAATGACGTATTTAGTCGCAATTGATATTTTCATGTGTGGTGTTGCAACACTGCTACAAGTTTGGAAAGGTAAATTTATCGGGATTGGTTTACCAGTCGTATTAGGCTGTACGTTTACAGCAGTAAGCCCGATTATCGCCATTGGTTCAGGTGGCAACTTAGGTGATATTTATGGTGCAATTATCGCATCAGGTTTAATTATCGTATTAATCGGCGGGTTATTTGGTAAATTAATTCCGTTCTTCCCACCAGTTGTAACAGGCTCGGTTGTAACAATTATCGGAATTAGCTTAATTCCAGTTGCGATTAACAATATGGGTGGCGGTCAAGGCGCACCTGATTTCGCATCGGGCTCAAATGTCGCATTAGCTATGATTACATTAGTCATTATTTTAGTGGTGTACCGCTTCACAGTCGGCTTTGTTCGCGCTATTTCGATTTTACTTGGTTTAGTTGCCGGTACAGTAATCGGGATTTTCATGGATAAAGTAGACTTCACACCAGTGGCAGAAGCGTCTTGGTTACACATTATGCAGCCATTCTATTTAGCAACGCCAACATTCAATGCTTCAGCTATTTTAACGATGACATTAGTAGCGATGGTATCATTGGTAGAATCAACAGGTGTTTACTATGCATTAAGTGATATTTGTAAAAAAGATTTAACTTCAAAGGATTTAGCAAGAGGGTATCGTGCGGAAGGGTTAGCATCGATTATCGGTGGTATTTTTAACGCCTTCCCGTATACTACATTCTCTCAAAACGTTGGGCTGATTCAAATGTCTGGCGTGCGTGACCGCAAAGTAATTTACATTACAGGTGGTATGCTAGTTGCACTTGGTTTCTTACCAAAATTAGCAGCGATCACAACAATCATTCCAACACCAGTACTGGGTGCAGCGATGTTAGCGATGTTCGGTATGGTTATTACACAAGGTGTGAAAATGCTAGCACCTGAAATCGCAAAATCAATGGAAAATGCCATGGTTGCAGCACTTGCAGTTGGCTTAGGTGTCGGCGTAGCAAGCGTACCAGGAGTGTTTGCCAACGTAACACAAGGCATGCCAGCTTGGTTAGCGGAAGTCATTACCGTCATTACATCAAACGGTATCGTAGCGGGTGCGTTAACAGCGATTGTGTTAAATATTTTATTTAATATGATTGGTCCAAAACGTGAAGATCCGATGCATGTAGAATAATTAAATAGTAGTTTCTAATAAGTACCCCACATTCTTGTTAGAAATAGAACGTTATCACCTACTTTGACTATTTACTTAGTTGAGGTAGGTGATTTTTTTGTTCAAATCGACAGTTTGCGCAATTTTGAAGGAAAGGAATGATAGATGCACGAATGATAGGGAAAGGAGATGTTGCTAATGGTATTTTTTATGGCCATGATCGGTGCAATATTGGGCTCGTTCTTTAATGTTGTCGGTTTGCGCGTGCCCAAAAATGAATCAATGATTATACCGCCATCGCATTGCCCAAGCTGTGAACATAGATTAAGTGCACTTGATTTAGTGCCGGTGTTTTCTTATGGATTATTGCGCGGGAAATGTCGAGCATGTGGCATACGAATTTCGCCAATTTATGCGCTCGTTGAAGCGGCAACTGCGTTATTATTTGCTTTTGCGACATGGCACATTGGCTGGACGTGGGAGCTTATCGTCGCGCTGTTATTTATTTCACTATTAATGATTATTACCGTTTCAGATATTAACTATATGCTTATTCCTGACAAAGTGCTGCTATTTTTCTTGCCGTTACTTATTATAGGGCGGATTATTTCACCGTTAACACCTTGGTGGGATGGTGTACTTGGGGCAGTTATTGGCTTTTTAATCCTGTGGTTCATTGCCATCGTCTCAAAAGGGGGCATGGGTGGGGGCGATATTAAGCTGTTTTTCTTACTCGGACTTGTTTTAGGGACGATGAATACATTACTAACGCTATTTTTCGCTGCGCTACTCGGTCTTGTTTTTGGTGGAGTCCTGCTCATTACGCGTAAACAGGGACGTAAAACGCCAATCCCATTTGGACCAGCCATTGTAATCGCAGCACTGGTTGTTTACTTTTATGGGATAGAAATCATGGCCGCTTATTTGAACTTTTTTCAGTGGATAGAATGAAAATGTGTTATCTTAAATATATAACAAGTTAACACAAGAGGTGACATATGCTACAACTACGAGGGCATCATTTATTTTGCTTAATTGGCTTTAGAGGAATGGGCTATTCAGAGGAATATGCCGACAATATGAAAAAGGTGCATGCGCAATTGCGCCAAAATCCGCATACGCCTTTCCAACTGATTGCTGGGGCGGATGATTTATGTGCAAAATTCCCATGTGATCAGCCCTATCATTGTGATGCCGAACGTGTGGCACAGCAAGATGCGGCGTTTTTACAAAAGCTTCAGCTACAAATTGGGGATGTATTAACATGGCATGAGGTAGAGCAGCGTGTAAAGAAAAGTGTGACACCCGCTGTTATTCACGAAGTTTGTTTTGATTGTAGCTGGCGTGAATACGGTGTATGTGAAGAAGGTGTTGGTCATATTCAGCAAAATAAAGGACTATATCCTGTAACGTAATGCCAGAAAGACGGCATTACGTTCTTTCATATTCAAGCAAATAGTGGCTACCTACATTTCACGAATGACCTGCTCAAATGGGTGATTAGTCAACAATTCCCTCATCGCAATTTTGACCGCCTTTTCCTCAGAATCAGCCAAAATCAAAATTCGGTAGTCATCAAAATCCTTATAATACGCATCGGCTTCAATAATGGGAGAATCGGCTTTATGTGGTATCGCCACCACAATTTCATAGCCATCCTCGATCAATTCAATTTTCTTCATAAGAACACATCCTTTCGATATAAAAAGTATTTACCTCTTGGGCGATGTTTATTAAACTAAAAAGCACCTTGCACAAATTTGTACAAGGTGCGCGCAAAATGCTTACTCTGCGTTCGGATAAATCATTGTTGCTGGGTCGACATATTGATCGTATTGCTCCTCTGTCAATAAGCCCGAAGCTAATGCCGCTTCTTTTAATGTTGTGCCTTCTTTATGTGCCTTTTTCGCAATGGCAGCAGCATTTTCATAGCCAATATAAGGATTTAACGCCGTTACGAGCATTAAGGAATTGCGTAAATTTTCCCCTAGCACTTCCATATTCGGTTCAATGCCAACTGCACAGTTATCGTTAAAGCTTTGCATTGCATCTGCAAGCAGGCGAGCCGATTGTAAGAAGTTATAAATGATAACCGGCTTGAATACGTTTAATTCAAAGTTCCCCTGTGACGCAGCAAAGCCAATTGTTGCGTCGTTGCCGAATACTTGGCAGGCGACCATTGTCAGGGCCTCTGATTGTGTCGGATTCACTTTACCTGGCATGATTGATGAGCCGGGCTCGTTTTCAGGAATCGTAATTTCCCCGATACCCGAACGAGGACCACTTGCTAACCAGCGCACATCATTGGCAATTTTCATTAAGTCGGCAGCTAATGCTTTTAATGCACCATGAGCTGTTGTGATTTCATCATGCGAAGTTAAGGCATGGAACTTGTTTTCGGCTGTTAGGAAGCTTTTCGCGGTATAAGCAGTGATTTCTTCAGCGACCATGGCTCCGAATTTTGGGTGTGCATTAATCCCAGTGCCAACAGCTGTTCCACCAATTGCTAATTCCTTCATAAAGTCACTTGTTACTTGAATCATTCTTTCGGATTTCACTAGCATATGTGTCCAACCAGATATTTCTTGGCCTAATGTAAGTGGTGTCGCATCTTGTAAATGTGTACGCCCAATTTTAATAATGTCTTTAAAAGCATCTTGCTTTTGCTGTAAAGTTGCTTTTAATACATTTAGTTTTGGTAATACTAAATCTTCCACCGCAATAACAGCCGCTATATGAAGGGCAGTAGGGAATGTGTCATTTGAGCTTTGTGACATATTGACATCATCATTTGGGTGAACCTTTTCATCAGCACCTTGCTCCGCTAAAAGCTGGTTTGCGCGGAAGGAAAGTACTTCGTTTACGTTCATATTCGATTGTGTACCAGAACCTGTTTGCCAAACGACAAGAGGGAATTGGTCATCCAGCTTGCCTGCTAATACTTCATCTGCCGCTGCTATAATCGCCTTCGCTTTGACATCTGATAATTTGCCGAGCTTATTATTAGCGAGTGCACAAGAACGCTTTAAGATGGCGAACGCATGAATGATTTCTATCGGCATTTTTTCTGTGCCAATTTTAAAGTTTTCCAAGCTACGTTGTGTTTGAGCTTTCCAAAGCTTGTCTGCGGGTACGTTTATTTCGCCCATTGTGTCTTTTTCAATACGATAATCCATTTTGAACAACTCCTTCTCTATAGGTATACCCAAAATTGAGCTATGAAAAAACGGCAAATCTTGTAAGGAGATTTGCCATTCTTTCAGGAGAAAAGAAATAATCTTTTCGAAATATGAGTAAAGTAATTAATGAGTTTTCGAACCTGAACTGGGGGGAACGGTCTCGAAAGTTTGTTAACAACTAAGATGTCTTCCTTGCACTGATAATGATAATCCTTATCAATTGGAAAGTCAACCGTTTCATTTCATATTTTAAAAAAAGTGATGAACATAAAACAACGCCTAACACATCGAAGAATTGTCGATGTATTAGACGTTGTTTAGTCCGGTATTCACGTAATTTGCCACCCCTTTATTAAATGATTTTCACATAAAAGTCGCGACCATTTGTTAATTCTAAAATCTCGATTCCTTTTTCACGTCTATAGTAGTCTGCAATAATTGTTGCAAAACCATTATAGCCGTTTAAAAATGTCCCTTGTTTAATTTCCTTTGCGATATTGTGGAATTCGAAGTACGCAACGGTCTCTTCATTCATGCTGTTTAAAATATTTTCAATGTCTGCTAAAGGAATATGAACCCCTCGTGTATAGCGACACTCGCGTTTGTACGTGTGATGTTGAATGTTGACTGGACTTGTTTCTGTAATCATAGCTAATTGATTCATCTAGTAACCCCCTTGAATGGCATTTACTTCTAAATATAGTATACCTGAAAAACGAAAAAATAATCTGAAAATTAATTTAATTTAGTAATTTCTTTAAAACGTGAATTTACCAATCTTCTCCGCGCTGCAAATCTTCAGCCACCATTTGCAAATCGTAAGCATTGATGATGAAAAGCTCGTAATCTTCATGGATGTCCTGATACTTTTGTACAAGGCGATGCACGTATTTGGGAGAGCCTTCGTTTTCTTCATCATATACGAGTAGGGTAGCATCAGTATTATCGATAATAAATTTATCCTTTTCGATAAATTGCCACGGTGCTTCATAAGGGCGCTTTGTCACGCTAGTCGTAAAATCCGCATTACTTACTATATGCATATAGGTCGCTTGTTTATGTTCATTCCAGTTTTTTTCTTGCTCTAAAAAGGGCGTAATAATGGAATATTTGAGTTCGGGGTATTCCTCTTTTAAGTCAAGTACGACTTGCGCAGCCCATGTTTCGACACCTTGTTGGCCGCTAATGATAACCCATTCCAGCCCATCATCTAAAAAAAGACGGAGCTGATTTTTAAGTGCTATTTTAATGATGGCCACACCGGGATGCTTGTCATTAAAAATCCCAAGCTCATGTGGTCGGTAGCCTGTAATATAAAGTGATTTCATAAAGAGTCCTCCCAAAAGTGAAAAGGGCTGTGCTGAAAGTTTTCAGTACAACCCTGTTATGGTAATAGTAAGGATTTTTAGAATCCATGATTATTTGTACGAAGCCGGCTTTTTCCAAATAAGCGTTAATAATACCCCTAATACTAAGATAACTGTAGCGAAGTAGTATGGATAGTTGATGTCAATATCAAATAGCATCCCACCTAAAATCGGTCCGAAAATATTCGCCAAACTTGTAAACATTGAGTTCATTCCACCAACAAAGCCTTGCTCATTGCCTGCAATTTTGGACAAGTAGCTTGTTACAGCTGGTCGGAATAAGTCAAAGCCGACAAACACGAAGCAAGTTACGAGTAAAATGGCAAAATAGGAGCTTACTGTTGTCATTAAAAATACTAAAATGGCTGATAAAATCAATGTATAGCGAATGAGTTTGATTTCGCCCCATTTTTGCGCTAAGCGATCAAATAATGCCACCTGTGCAATGGCTCCAAATATCGCACTGCCGGTAATGATGATGGCGATATCGGTTGGTGTGAAGCCGAATTTATGGTCAACGAATAAGCTGAAGAATGATTCGAAGGCCGCTAAGCCAAATGATGCAACAAATATTAAAATAAAGGCAATGAAGTACATTTGTGAAAAGATGCGTTTAAAGCCTGATTTTTGTGTAGGTGCATTTTCAGTATTCTCTTCATTACGTTGTGGTTCGCGTAGTAAAATAATCGATAAAATCGCAGCTGTTGTACCAAGAGCACCAGCAAAATAGAACGGCACACGTGTACCGATATCTGCCAAGAAGCCACCAATACCAGGACCAATAATAAAGCCGGTACTAATCGCAGCACTCATATAGCCAAGTGCTTTTGGACGTGTTTCCATCGTAGTAATATCCGCGATAAAGGCCGTAACAGCCGGCATAATAAACGCCGCACTAATCCCACCAAGAACGCGAGAAATAAATAATACTTCAATCGTTTTCCCAAGACCAAATAAAAATTCCGAAATACCGAAAATAAATAATCCAAGAACGATCATAATCTTTCGGCCATATTTATCAACCGCTTTACCAGCGAATGGTGAAACGATCAGCTGTGCAATGGCGAAGGTGGCTGTCAAATAACCAACCGTTGTGCCGCTAATGCCAAGTTCATTCATTAACGTAGGGAGTACTGGAATGACTAATCCAATCCCTAAAAACGCGATGAATAAGTTTAATAGTAACAATCCTAACGTTACTTTATAGTCTTTCATAGCTGTTGCTCCTTATTAAGTTGTTAGATACGTCATTAATCCGCACCTTCTAACATAAACCCTATAGTAACTATAGAGTCAAAGGAATAGCTTAATATTATTGTAAAAAATTTATAAAAGTTGTACCTTCAATTCTACGATGAATTCATCCTCATCATTAGGAGAATAATTCAGCGGCATAAAAACCTCGTAAACGGTTGGTACGATGGGCAATGCATGCTGTTCAATATACTGGTACAGCTTTTGATATTGGGCTAAATAGGCATCGCGATTAAAGATAAAGGCCACACAGACATAGCGTCCCTCTGGAATGAGCTGTACGTCCATATCACTCGTCAAATGCGTAATATAGCGATCTGTTAAAATCGGTGTGAAAATATGGCTGTAAAATAAGTCATCTAAATTACTATAGTGCGCAAATGGATATATACAGCCATAACGACTGCTTAAAAAGCTATTTTCCGTTTCTAGCGTTTTCATGAGCGAGCTATAATAGGCGTTCGGAATATGATAAGGTGTGAGCTCCTTCGTTTGAATCGATAAAACACGCATTGCTTCCTCTGATTTTATATAGACCGTATTCATGACATCAATCGCGAGCTGTTCCTGCATTTGTTTTTTCGTTTTATAGAGCGTTTGTTGAATATCATACAGCCGATTAATCTGTTGTTCTATAAGACTTTCTTGCTGCTGTAAAAAGGCGAGCAATTCGTTCGGTGTAAATTGCTGAGCAGCCTTGATTTCATCTAGTGATACCCCAATATATTTCAATGATTTAATAATATCTAAATAATAAAGCTGTGAATCCTTATAATAACGATAATTCGTTGCTGGGTCGACGTAAGATGGCTTAAATAAATTGATTTGATCGTAATAGCGCAATGTTTGAATCGAAATATTGGTCAGCTTGGCAACCTCACCAATTGAATAATAGTTTTCTTCCATAATATATGTACCCTCCAGTAATCGACGTAGTGCATAACGCCACAATCGCCTTCACTTAATTGTACAATTCTTGCGCTATCGGTACAGACTTTTTCTTACTATAATAATGGCCAATCATTAAAATAATAAGGGCAACGGTTACTGTGCCACCCGCAAAAAGCAGTGGAGCCTTAAAAGATGCGTAGTATGTTTCTAATCGGCTTGCTATGACTGGACCAATAATTTGTCCAAATGCGTAAAATGTCGTTAATATTGATACGACGTAGGCGCTTTGCTGAGGAAATAGCTGACGTGCATAGCCAGTAGACATTGTAACAAGCCCAACAAATGTAAAGCCATATAAAAATGCCGATAACAGTACACTCCAAGCCGTTTGTGACAAAACAGGCAGTAAAATACCGATAATTTGCATTGCGTAGGCGAGCCCCATCATTGAAATGGTCGAAAAGCGTGACATCAAATGCATCCAAATCGGAGCGGATGGAATCGCCGCAATGCCAACAACAACCCAGCTATAGCCCGCAAAGCTACGTAACGCCTCAATATTGTATATAATATCGACTAAAAACGTACCGGTAATGATGTAGCCTAGTCCTTCTAAACCATAGGCGATAATGAGCCACGGCATAAAGCCATGCCAAATAGAGGTTTGTGCACCCTTAGGAACAGGTACTCGGTTTGGTACCGTCAAATGTCGCCATAAAACGACTGTTGTCAGTAAGAAAATTACCGACAATAGACCAAGACCAATCCATGAGCCTTGCCAATGGACGCGCACTTCAAGAATTGGTACGAGTAATCCAGAAAGCGCAATCCCAAAACCAATACCACTAAACACATAGCCACTCCAACGTGTCAGCAAATGGGTAGCTAAATAATCCATTACAATGCTGGAGGCTAATACAAAAATAAAGCCGCTCGAAAGCCCCATAATCAATCGTAAGATAATCCAAATCGTATAAGAATCAATGAGCCCCATTAAAATAATGGATGTTACATTGACGACCACATTTAATAGTAGAAAATGCTTTTTAGCGCGGTAAATAAAGCCGGCTCCAAGTGCACCGACAAAGTAGCCAACATAGTTGCTCGATGCCAGCCAACCACCCTGTGTAAATGATAATTGCTCATCAATGCGCATAAATGGTAGCAATGGTGTAAGGGCGAATCGGCTAATGCCCATCGCCACCACTAACATCAATATGCCACCAACAATAACGCCCATATGCTGTCGATTCATAAAATTTCCCCCTTCATAAATAATCCCCTTTTCCAAATTGTAACATTATCGAATTCGAGATTAATAGAGAGAATTGTCGTATAAGAAAAGAAAAAACCTAACTTTTCACCAAAAGTTAGGTTTCGACGTCATCAGCCAAATGAAAAAGCCCATCAGCACGATGTATTTCCATGTTGCCACTTTGACCATATGAATATATGTATCTTTTGAAAAGTCGGCATTTTTAGCATAGATTCTCGCTGGTTTAAATGCGGTAGCCATAAAATAAAGAGAAAGCGTCATAGCAATATACGTTACGATTAACCAAGAGCTTCCCCATGACCAACCACTAAAATGAATAAGCACTAGCCCTGTTGGCACAACATAATGTCCCCCATGTGCAACAGCGCGCAAGACACCTTGTAAGGCATTTACATAGCTTAATGCTTCTGCTTCAGGGGCCTTTTTCATCCGACTTAATAAGGGCAAAATCGCAAAGAGCGGACCGGTTGCGACGACCGCACTGATGACATGTGCAAATAATAGTATGTTGTAGAGCAAATTCATCCCTCACTAACCAATTATTACTGTCAGTGTAACACGAATGAAAAAAGCAAGCTACGTCCCCTTAACGTAGCTTGCCTATAAACCCCTTAAGAATGTGCAGGTGAACGTTCTCCCGTATGTTGTGCTTGTTTTTCTACGCGCTGTTTTTTCATCTTGTTCACATCAGAACGGAGTAATAATGAAATACCGAATGAGATCGCAATTAAAATACTGAATACATAGAACACCGGAACATAGCTATTCGCTGCTTCGCGGATTGTTGATACAATAATCGGACCAAAAATACCACCAAGTGACCATGTTGTTAGTAAGTAGCCGTGAATCACACCCAGTTGTTTTGTACCAAATAAATCCGACGCAAATGCTGGTAAGTTCGAGAAGCCACCACCATAGCAACTAACAACTAAGAAAATAAATAGTTGGAATATAATCACGTTTGTTGTGAATGGTAATGTCATGAATGCGATTAATTGAATGACAAAGAAAATGACAAATACATTTTGACGACCAATATAATCCGATGCTGCCGCCCAAATTAAGCGCCCCCCACCGTTAAATAAGCCCATTAAGCCAACCATTGTTGCCGCAGCTGCGACTGAAAGACCTGCGATTTCTTGTGCCATTGGTGAGGCAACTGAAATCATCATTAAACCAGATGTTACGTTAATAAGATGCATTGCCCAAAGCATCCAAAACTGCTTTGTTTTTACTGCTTCACGCGCTGACATTTGCGCGATTTCTTGCGTTTTTACTTTACCTGAAACGGTTGCTTCTTCTACATCACCCGGTTTTGGTGGAGCGATATATAAGGCACCTAGCATCATTAGGATGAAATAGCTAACACCCAACACAAAATACGTGTTGGCAATCCCGATAGCCGCCATTAAACTAGCAGCAACTGGCGCGGTAATTAATGCACCTGAACCAAATCCTAAAACAGCCATCCCTGTCGCTAAACCGCGGCGATTTGGGAACCATTTTACGAGCGTGGATACCGGAGCAATATAACCAATCCCCATCCCGAGTCCACTTAATAATCCGTACGTAAGCCAGTATAGAACAACTGAATCCGAAAGAATAGCAACGCCAGCGCCACCTTGTCCAAGTCCGAATAGAACAGCCGCGACCATGGCAGCTTTACGAGGTCCTAACTTTTCTACGATACCCCCGAATAATGCCGCAGCAAATCCGGCTAAGCCCATCATGATTGTAAAAGCAATTGTAATTTGAGAAGCATCCCATCCAAGCTCTGTCGCAATTGGATTTTTATACACACTATATGCATAAGCGCCTCCGATTGATAAGTGGATAGAAATTGCGGAAGCAGCAATTAACCAACGATTCTTTTTCATAAATTTCCCCCTCAAACAAATTAATTATCGTTTTGTACGATAATTTCTGTGTTAAGTAGATGTGTCAAATCTATGACCTTCTATGGCAATAACTTAACATCATTTTATTATGTTGTGCAAGTGAAATTTGAAAAATAAATTATGTCGAAAAAACATATATTTCTCTTTTAGAGAATAAAAATTGTACTTTAAGTGGCAAAAATTTTTGGTTTTTTAAAGGGGAAAGCCTGTGTTTTCAACGTTTATACGAATTTTTTGTTGAAATTTAAAAGTGGTGATATTGGATTTTAAAATAATAATAAAAAATACAAATAAATTTAAAATATTGTACTTAAATAATTAAAATAGCTTAGTTTTGTTGTTAAATTCTAATAAAGGAATTTTGTGTTGTGACGTTTGGATACTATTTAAGCGATAATATAACAGTTACTAATACACCTCGAAATGAATGATGAATAGTATTATGCATTGGGAAATCAACGTTTTTGACGCTAACTCATAAAAAAATAACGATAAATAATGAAACAGCCTTTCAAAAAGTGAAACTGTTTATAACAGTTTGGAGAAAAGTTAATTTTCGAAATTTCGATAGGGAATTTTGTTTTATGTAGAAATATTTTTGGAGTTGAAAATGTAAAAACAGGCCTATTTTTAGAAAAATGAACTTCATTTTGATTGCTATAGGAATGGGAAAAACATTGGGTTTAGCCATTGAATAAATATGCTTTTGAAAAAAGGGGGAGGGGAAAAAAGAATTGACGTTTAATAAACAGTTCTCTAAAGTCAAAATAGTGATAAGAAATGAGGTGGGTAGAATGAAACAACTTGATCCAAAGCAACTAACAGAGCGTGAAAATTATAAATTTTTGATTGGCTCGATTATTCCACGTCCCATTGCCTTTGTAACATCCATATCAGAAGATGATGTAGTGAATGCGGCACCATTTAGTTTCTTTAATATTGTGTCATCAAATCCTCCGATGATTTCGGTAAGTATTCAGCGAAAAGTGGGGCAAATGAAGGACACCGCCCGCAATATTAAGCAAAAGGGGCAGTTTGTCGTGCATATTGTGGATACAGACAATGTCGAGCAGGTCAATGAAACGGCTGCAAATATGCCTCCGCATGAAAGTGAAGTGGAACGTGCACAATTGACATTAGTGGAAAGCACTAAAATTGCTGTACCAGGTGTAAAAGAATCAAAAGTACGCATTGAATGTGAGCTTGACACAGTGTTAGAGCTTGGTGGCGATGAAAATAATGTAGGGTGTGACCTTATCATCGGCAAAGTAGTGTACTATCATATAGAAGATACGATTTATGAAGACGGGAAGATCAATCCGCAAAAACTGGCGGCAATTAGTCGTTTAGCGGGTAATGATTACGCAAAAATTGGGGAGCAATTCACAATAGAACGCCCGCAGTAAATAGAGGAGGCAATACTATGTTAAAAATCCAAACAATCGAACTTTTTAATATCGAATTACCATTAATAGAGCCATTTATCGTTAGTTATGGCACTTATCCCAATATGCCATCCATTATCGTGAAAATGACGACAGAGTGTGGCTTAGTTGGATGGGGCGAGGCGGTTCCAGATGAGCATGTTACAGGGGAAACATTAGAAGGCACGTATGCAGTCTTACAGCATACATTAGCCCCCGCAATGATTGGCGAAAATCCAATGAACTTTGAAAAAATTCACGCCAAAATGGATGCCATTATTTACAGTGCCCCTGCAGCAAAGGCCGCAATTGATATTGCATGTTTTGATGTTGTCGGTAAAAAGCTAGGCGTACCTGCATATCAATTAACAGGTGGTCGCTATCACGATAAATTCCCCATTACGCATGTATTAAGCATTGGAACACCTGAAAAAATGGCCAATGAAGCAGCTGAACGCGTAGAAATGGGTTACAACTCATTCAAAATGAAGGTTGGCCGTGATGTCGCAAGTGATGTGGCACGTATTCAAGCAGTACGCACGCGTGTGGGGAGCCAAATTGCCATTCGTGTGGATGTCAACCAAGGTTGGGTCAATAGCTCGACAACGATGCAGGCAGTGCGTGAGCTAGAAAATCTAAATATTGATTGGCTTGAACAACCAGTGCGTGCAGATGATATTGACGGCATGGTAGAAATCAAAGCGAAAACAACGATTCCTGTAATGATTGATGAAGGTTTACGTGGGGTGCGAGAAATGCGTGAAATTATTGCCAAGCGTGCAGCCGATAAGGTCAATATTAAGCTCATGAAATGTGGCGGTATTTATCCAGCGATGAAGCTTGCCCATATGGCAGAAATGGCTGGAATGGAATGTCAAATCGGTTCCATGGTAGAATCATCAGTCGGCTCTGCAGCTGGTTTCCATGTCGCATTTTCAAATAAAGCCTTCACAAGTGTTGAGCTAACAGGGCCACTAAAATTCTCAAAGGATATCGGGAATCTTCATTATGATGTGCCGTTTATTAAGCTGACAGAACGTTCTGGCCTTGGTGTGGATGTCGATGAAGCGATCTTAGCCGAATTGACACGTGAAAGCTGTGTGGTGCAGTAAATGATTGCGACAGGAACTTTAGGACAAGCTGTATATGAGGTCCATGTATTAACGGAAGCACATATTCCGCAATTGATGACACTACAGTTAGAGGTGGTTGAAGCGCTTGAAAATAAAGCCATCTTGCAGCCACTGGATGAGGATGAGTTAGGCTTTATTTTACGTGGCAATGGTGTGATGATTGGGGTATTTGTTGAAGGGAAATTGATTGCCTTCCGTGCCTTACTCCAACCTGAAATTGATGACGAGCATTTAGGCTATGACATTGGTTTAACGACCGTAGCAGAGCTAAAAAAGGTGCTCTATCAGGAAATTTCTAATGTTCACCCACATTACCGAGGATTTGGGTTGCAGCGGACAATGGCGGATCTTATTATGCAGCAAATGGATTTAACCAAATTTACTGTTGTTTGTGCCACGGTGATGCCGGGCAATATTGCGAGCTTGAAGGATAAATTTTCGCAAGGGATGCATGTTGCCGCCCTGAAATATAAATACGGCGGGAAATTACGCTATGTGTTTATGAAGGATTTCATGCGTGAGGAACAGTCTACGTGGCAAGAAGAAGCGTTCGTATCGATGGACGACACAGAAACACAGCAACAATTATTAAAAGCCGGCTTCGTTGGGCGTTCCATGAAGCAAGATGGGAAAACGTGGCTTGTACAATATGTGAAATAATAAAGGATGTGGCGAGTTTTAGTTTTTCGCCACATCCTTTATCGATTTACTAGACTCCATGTTGTGTGTTTACTCCTTAGATATCATTGTCATCAAAGCTGTCTAAATCGAAGAAATCACCATCATCTTCGAATAAGTAAGATACATCATTTTCATCTGTTGTTAAGTAAGTATAGTTTGTCATATTGTATCAGCTCCTTTTTATAACTATACAATAATCAGAAAATTAAGTAAAGTAAAATGTAGTGGAGAATTTTCGAGGGGAAATTCTTGAAACCGCTTTATATCAAGCTATATATTGATTGGTTACGGTTACAAAATAAAGAAAAATTAGTTGATTTCTATTGTTTTTATACAGATTTTCATACATTAATTACTGAAAATTCATGTGGAGAATCTCGTTTAGACCAAAAAGGAGGGGAGTAAAATGGATAAAAAGCCATTTAATGACGTAGATGAGCACTATCAAAAGCATGTTGGCACACCAAGTTCATATAAATTAAAACAAATGCCAAAACCGATCCGTTATATTGGCTATTTTATGATTGGCTGTATGGTAATCGCTGCTCTATTAATTATTGGCGGTATTGTGATGGATAAAATATTTAGTTGAAAATGCATATACTTTTACAGATGGCAATAAAATGATTGGCAGTAAAGTTTGTAGGTTCGAATAATTATAAACGATAAATTTCGCTATAAAAAGCAAAAAAAATATGGTTTGTGTTAAAATATTGTTCGATAATTGATGTGTGGGGAGTGGTCGCATGGAACAACATATTTTTGTATCAAAGTTAATTCCTCCAACTCCAACGAATTACTATTTACGACGAGCGAATTTAATGAAGAAGCTAGCTGGTTGGCAACAAACGAAATGCACGATATTGCATGGGAGCGCAGGTTACGGAAAAACATCGCTTCTTAGTCAATTTATCCATGATAGTAAGGCTTTATGTGCGTGGTATCAAACGACATCAGATGATGATTCAATTTTTCCGTTTTTAAGGCATCTCATTTATAGTGTTCAACAACATTTTCCGTCATTTGGTGAAAACCTAAAAGGTTGGGATACGAACTTAAAGTTTCATAATGTAGAAGATTTATTGCAGCTTTCAAAGCAGCTTGTAAATGAATTGCATAAAATTACAAAGCCACTCATTATCGTGTTGGATGATTACCACCATGTGTCCCATGTGTTTGCGATAAATTATGTCATGAATCAGGTGCTTCAATATTTGCCCCGGCAACATCATTTAATCGTCGCCTCGCGAAAAATGTTGGAATGGAATTGCCTCCTTCCATTACGAATGAACAATCAACTGATTGAATGCTTAGAACATGAATTTATATTTTCTGAGGAAGACGTACAATTTTTATTTGAGACATATTTCGAACGCAAGGTGTCGGACGAAGAATGTGACTTTGTTATGCAAATGACAGAGGGGTGGGCAATGGCGGTCATGTTACTCGCCTATCAAGCCAAATATAACCAGCGTCAATTAGTTGATATTGCACAAGGGACAGTCGTGAATTTTTTTGCGTATTTATCAGCAGAAGTTTTTGAAAAGCTGGATGTACAGTTTCAGCAGGATTTGTTGAAGCTAGGCATTCATCAGGTTATTTCACTAGAAGAATTGACGCACTTTTATGGGGCAAATTGGGTAGAGAACATGCATGAAAAGCTGAAAAATCTGGCTTTTGTCATTCCTTTAGCAGGAGGCACGAAGTATCGTTTTCATGCGTTATTCCAACAGTTTTTACAGCAGCGTTTACAAGAGCATGCACCAGAACTTTTTGAGCAGTTTAATAAGGAGGCCGCATATTACTATGCCCGTCAGCAGCAAGGGATACAGGCTGTTTCTCATGCGGCTCAACTAAAAAATAGAGCTATTTATATAACGCTTTTATTACAGTTTTCGCCACAGTTTATTGAGGCGGGGCAGTTTGAATATTTGCTGGATCGGTTAAAAGATTTGTCTCCTGAGGATAAAAACTACCAATTGCTATTTTATGAAGGGGAGAGTCAGCGATACCGGGCACAATATGAAAAAGCGAAAAATGCGTACATGGCATGTTTTCATAAGGCACAATCGGCGCAAGATGCGTTGTTTATGATGCGGGCACAGTTTGGCTTAGCGAATATTTATTTGGATACATTACAGCCAGTGTTTGCTGAAGTTCACTTACAGCAGGCCATTGAATTATTAAAGCAAGTGAAGGTAAGCGAGGAAGAAAGGCAGCTAATTAACTGCTACTACACCGAAAATCTCATTAATTTAGGGAAAGCAGGCGAAGCACAGCGTTGGAGTAATGGGCAAAATTTGGAGCTCAGCTTAAATAATATTGATGCACGTATGTATTTACGTCAAGGTCAGCTCGAGCAAGCAAAGGACATCCTACAGCAACGGCAGGCGAGGCAATCACGGTGGGAAGAGGCCCATCGAACAACGGATTTATTACTTGTCCTCATTGATGTTTTAATGGGTGAAAATGAGCAAGCTTTTACACGCATTATAGAAAGTGAGAAAGAACAGTTAGTGGATATGCCCTTTACGCTTGCGATCACAAAGCTGAGAAAAGGTCTTGCATTATTAAATATAGATACAAAAGATTCGACCTTAGCCAAGCAGTGCTTAGATGAAACATTAGATTTGATGGAGCAAATTCATGTGAAGCGGGTAAAAGCAGAATGTTATATGGGTCTTGTTTTGTACTACCGAGATAATGTAAATGAGGCAAAACGTCATGCGCAACTAGGCTTGAAGGAAACAGAAAAAGTACATGATTACTGGATGTCAGCGCTACTTTTAGCGGCGTTGACGAAAGTGTTGGCAGAAAACAAGCATTATGAGGCGGCATTGGAGACGGCCAAACAAGCCCTTGCTTATTATACAAGTAGTGAGGATAGCTACGGCCAAATGATTTGTTCGTTTTGGTTGGCCTTTTGCTACGAGCAATTAGGGAAACGAACACAGGCGATGCAGGCATATGAAGTCTATTGGGATCTTTGCTCAGAAAAATATCCGTACTTTCTTAAAAAACGTACGCTATTTGGTCCACAAAATGCGCTATTATTTATCCGATTGGCACAATATGTAGGCAAGCAGCAGGATTTGCTTTCCCTGATGGTGGCAGAAAATATACCAAAGACAAAATTGGATTTAACGTTATTTGGTCCTGTGACGATTCAACGCGAGCAACAGGAAGTACATGATAAAGAATGGAAAAGAATGAAGGCGAAAGAATTGTTTTTATATTTGTATAGTAACCGGGATCAATTTGTGTCCAAACAGCAATTATGCGAAGTAATTTGGCAGGATGACGAGGAAGCGATGGTACGCGATATGAAGGTCGTCTACAATGCGATGTTAAAAACATTAGAGCCAAGCCGTTCAGCTCGTGAAGAAAGCCATTTTATAATCCGACGTCAGCATCTCTATAAGCTCCAAACAGCTTGGATTCAAAGTGATGTCGTTTTATTCGACTATTATTTGCAAAAGGGGTTTGATGAGCGGACACCGAAAGTTTCGAATGAATGGTTGAAGCTAGCGATTCACTTTGCAGACGCGCCATTTTGTTCAGACCTTGATCGGGAGTGGGTAGCTGCCTTGCGTACTTCTTATGAGGAGAAAGTGTTAAAGGGAATGGAACGCCTTGCCCAAAATTATGTGCGGCTACAAGAATTCACAAAGGTCATCCACTGGGCCAATCGCATGCGCACAATGGATCAGGGGCATGAAGAAGCGTACCGTTTGCTAATATTGGCGCATTATTACTTAGGAAACCGTAGAGAAGCGCTAAAAAATTATGATGACTGTGTCAAAGTATTAGACGAACACTATCAGCTCGCTCCAATGGAAACGACCGAGCAATTATATGAACTGGTTTTAAAAATGTAAAAGGCATTCCTTAAGTGATAACAACTTAAGGGATGCTTTTTTGTAACTCATTTGTAACTTGAGGTTGGTAAAGTACGATAAAGCAGCAATTCATGCTGAAAATATTGCTAGGAGGGACAGTTAATGAAAAAGCATTTATGGTTAGTTTTTGCGGTATTATCGCTATTTTTATTAGTTGCGTGTAATGACGACTCAAATGAAAGCGCTTCAACCAATACGGATTCAGACGTACAAGGAGACAGCGGTAAAGAAGAAGCTGTTTCAAGTGATCCTGTTAAAGTAGGCGTTCTTGCTTCATTAACAGGAGCGCTTGAATCGTACGGCAAGCAAACGAAGAATGGTTTTGAACTGGGCCTAGAGTATGCAACAGGAGGCACGATGGAAGTTGAAGGGCGCAAAATTGAAGTTGTTTGGGAAGATACAGAAACAAAGCCAGAAGTAGCAGTGCAAAAAGCAACGAAGCTATTAGAAGATGATGCAGTTGACTTTTTAGTAGGCTCTTCTAGCTCGGGGGATACGTTAGCTGTTTTACCGTTAGCTGAAGAGTACGAGAAAATTATGATAGTTGAGCCAGCAGTAGCGGATAGTATTACAGGTTCAGAATTCAATCCCTATATTTTCCGAACTGCACGTAACTCTTCACAGGATGCCTACGCAGCGGCGGCAGCCATTGCGGGAGACGGCGTGAAGATTGCAACATTCGCACCGGACTATTCATTTGGTTGGGATGGGGTGTCAGCGTTCAAAACGGCAGCAGAAGAATTAGGGGCTGAAATCGTTTTAGAGGAATATGCAGATCCAGCGGCAACCGATTTTACATCGAACTTACAAAAAATTATTGATGCCAAACCAGACTTTTTATTTGTTGTTTGGGCAGGAGCGAACTCTCCATGGAATCAAATTGCCGATTTAAAGCTTCAAGAAAAGGGCATTAAAATTTCGACAGGTGCGCCTGACATTATCGCACTTCAATTTATGGAGCCATTAATTGGTATGGAAGGCTTCACTGTGTATCACCATACATTACCAAAAAATGAGGTCAATGATTGGTTAGTAAAAGAACACAAAGCACGCTTTAATGGCGAAGTGCCTGATTTATTTACACCAGGTGGATTCTCGGCAGCAGTAGCGGTTGTAGAGGCTCTGAAAAAATCAGGTGGCGATGCGGATGGCAATACCTTAATTCCATTAATGGAAGGCATGTCATTTGATACGCCAAAAGGCACAATGACTTTCCGTAAAGAAGACCACCAAGCATTACAGCCGATGTATGCCATTAAATTAGAAAAAGTCGCAGAGTTTGATTACCCGATTCCGGTGCTAATTCGCGAACTATCACCAGAAGAAACAGAGCCACCGATTATGAATTAAACTGGCAAATACGAACAGATGACAGGGGTGTCGTCTGTTCTTCTTAACCACCTTCGATAAGAGGAAGGTGGCTAAGAAGAACAGGAAGGAGTGAGATGATGGAACCTATTTTAAAAACAACAAATCTATCAATAAAATTCGGTGAACATAAGGCTGTAGACAGTGTGAACTTTGAAATGCCGGCTAAACATTTCAAATCAATTATTGGTCCTAATGGTGCAGGGAAGACGACCTTTTTTAACTTAATTAGCGGGGAGCTTGAACCTACTGAAGGCGATGTATTCTTAAAAGGGGCATCATTAAAGAAAAAGTCCTCTGTTGATCGCACGCGCTTAGGAATTGGGCGTTCGTTTCAAATCACCAATGTATTTCCTAATTTAACAGTTTTAGAAAATGTACGCTTAGCAGTACAGTCCAAACGTAAAATTCGCTTTGATATGTTCCGCCATTTTTTACAATACAAAAACATTACAGCAGAGGCGGAGCAGATTTTACAGCAAGTGCTTTTAAAGGACAAAATGCATCAAGTAGCCAATCAGCTATCACATGGAGAAAAACGCAAGCTCGAAATCGGTATGCTTTTAGCGCTAGATACAGAGATTTTACTATTAGATGAACCGACTGCTGGCATGTCATTGGAAGAAGTACCTGCCATTTTAGAGGTGATCCGTTCGATTAAAGAGCGCGGTGACAAAACAATTTTATTAATTGAACACAAAATGGATATGATTATTGATTTGTCGGATTCCATCATGGTGTTATTTAACGGGACATTGCTGGCAGATGGGACGCCGAAAGAAATTATGGACAATGAAACGGTGCAACAGGCGTACTTAGGGGGGCTTGCGTATGAATGATATTTTAAAGCTAGATCAGGTAGAGACTTATATTTCGCAATACCATATTTTACAGGGGATTTCGTTTGAAGCGAAGGTCGGGGCGGTATCGGTGTTATTAGGCCGAAATGGCGCCGGAAAAACGACGACGCTTCGTACAATTATGGGATTAACGCCGGCTGCAAAAGGCTCGATTGTCTTTGATGGCAAGGATATTTCAAAGTTGACGCCATACGAAATTGCCAATCATGGAATCGGCTATGTACCAGAGGATCAAGGGATATTTGCACAACTAACCGTAGAAGAAAATATGCGTGTAGCCATTCGTAAGGAAACCGAATCCGTTATGCAAAAGCAAGAGTATATATTAGAGCTCTTCCCTGATTTAAAAAAGTTTTGGAAAAAGCATGGTGGCAATTTATCGGGTGGTCAAAAGCAGATGCTGGCAATGGCGAGAGCGTTTGTGAATGACAGCAAGCTACTACTCATTGATGAGCCATCTAAGGGGCTAGCGCCAATCGTAATTGAGAAAGTAATGGAAGCAATTACAGAAATGAAAAAGCATACATCGATTTTACTTGTCGAGCAAAACTTTATGATGGCCAGTCGAATTGGTGACACGTATACATTAATTGATGATGGGTGCACAGTGCAATCCGGTACGATGAAAATGCTGATTGAAGACGAACAATTGAAACGTAAATATTTGGGGATTGGTTAAAGGAGGAGTTGGCAATGGAGTTAATTATCAGTTTGACAATCAATGGTTTGGCAACCGGTATGCTTATTTTCTTATTAGCAGCAGGGCTAACACTGATCTTTGGCTTAATGGATGTATTGAATTTTGCGCATGGCGGCTTATTTGTGTGGGGCGCTTATACAGGGGTGTTCACTTATGCATGGAGTGAGAGTTTCATAGTAGGAATTATCGCCGCCATTGTTACTGGTCTTGTACTTGGCTTTGTTACGGAAAAGCTCATTATTACCCCGGTTTATGGCAATCATGTGCAACAAATTCTCATCACATTAGGGTTTATGCTCGTGCTTCAAGAAATGATTAAGGTTGTATTTGGTCCGAATGGTGTGCCAGTAAAGGTGCCGCATTATTTAGCGGGAAGCTGGGAAATCGGTGAACTAACGATTATTAAGTATCGCGTCTTTATTATTGTTGTCGGCTTTGCTTTATTTGGAATACTGCAATTTATTTTAAAGCGTACGAAAGTCGGGTTAATTGTACGTGCCGGAGTGATGAATAAGGAAATGACACAAGCATTAGGAATTAATATTAAACGTGTGTTCCTACTTGTATTTATGTGTGGCGCGGCGCTTGCTGCTTTAGGCGGTATGCTAATGGCTCCTTATTCAGGAATTGTCTATGCCGAGATGGGGATGGAATATGCCATTTTAGGCTTTATCGTCGTTGTAATTGGCGGAATGGGCAGCTTCCAAGGCTCTTTAATGGCCGCAATATTAGTTGGTCTTGCTGGGAGCTTCATGGCGTATTATGTCCCGTTTTTATCGGTTGCGGTCAATATGATTTTAATGGCAATCGTGTTAATTTTCCGTCCTCAAGGCCTATTTTCAGTAGCGAAAGGGTGAGCATATGATCAAGCAACCATCAATTTTATCAAAAACAAATGTCTTTTATACGCTGATCGTTGGCGTGATGATTGCGTTACCATTTGTGATGGATTCCAGAACCTTAACGATTTTGTTAACGCAGTTTTGTATTTTTGCCATTTTAGCGATGAGCTATGATATTTTATTAGGCTACACGGGAATTATTTCATTTGGTCACGCGATGTTTTTTGGAGTGGGCGCTTATTCAACGGCGATTATGCTCAGTGATTATGGACCATCTATGGGGATTTTTATCGCTTCAATGGCTGTTGGTGTGGTGCTATCGGTCTTAATTAGCATCGTTAGTGGCGCGCTTACATTGCGACTAAAAAATCACTTTTATGCGATGTTTACGATGGCGATTTCGGGTTTATTCTTAGTTGTTGCAGAAAAATGGCGTACGGTGACGAAAGGCAATGACGGGTTTACATTTCGAGCACCAGAGTTATTCCGTGAGCGTCTCTATTTCTATTTATTCGTCGTGATTTGTTTAGTTGTTGTCTTTATTTTACTGAAACGATTTGTCGCTTCTCCGTTTGGAAAGGTGCTTGTTGCGATTCGGGAAAATGAGCAACGCACTCGTTCATTAGGCTTTAAAACATTAGGGTATAAAATTGTGGCCTCTGTTGTAGCTGGCGCCGTCGCAAGTGTAGCGGGCTCGTTGTATGCGGTGTCATTACGATTTGTAAATACGAGTGTCATGACAATGGATATTACATTGGATGCGCTCATGATGACGATTATCGGTGGTGTCGGAACATTAATTGGACCGATCATTGGCGCGGGTGTGATTGAGTTTGCACAGCATTATTTATCGGGGCTGGCACGAGATTATCCGATTTTTGAACGTTGGATTATTTTCTTCGGCATTTTATACATTTTGGCAGTGATTTTCTTCCCTCGAGGAATTGTTGGGACGGTTCAATTAAAATATCGCGAATGGACCGTGATGAAGCAGCGTAAGTCGACACCTACAATAGTGATGGAAGAAAAGGAGGGACATCAATGATTGGAATGACGGGGCTTGGGGTGTATTTGCCAAAAGGACGTATGACAGCAGAAGAAATTGCAACGCGAGCAAACATCCCAAAAGCGGTAGTAGAAGCCAAAATGGGCATTATCGAAAAGGTTGTCGCAGGACCAACTGATCATCCGGTTGAAATGAGCATTAAAGCGGCGCGCAATGCCATTTCAGAGGCGCGAATCGATGCAAAGGAAATTGATGTCGTGATTTATATCGGCGAGGAGCATAAGGAATATCCGCTTTGGACGGCAGCGATAAAAATTCAAGAAGAAGTGGGCGCTGTGAATGCGTGGGCCTTTGATGTACAGCTAAGATGTGGGACGGCCATCATGGCGATGAAGGTGGCAAAAAGCTTAATGCAGGCAGATGAATCCATTCGTACGGTGTTATTGGCGGGCGGCTATCGCAATCATGATTTTATTGATTATCAAAATGAGCGTACCCGGTTTATGTTTAATTTAGGCGCGGGTGCAGGCGCAATGGTTTTACAAAAAAATGCAGGTGGTCATGAAGTGCTTGAAACAGAGCTCATTACAGATGGCTCCTTTTCAGAAGATGTGGTCGTCCCTGTTGGCGGAACGAGGGAGCCTTTAACGCCAGAACACTTACAGCAAGGCAAATATATGTTAGATGTATTAGATCCTGAAGGCATGAAGCTTCGTTTAGAGCAAAAATCATTGGAAAACTTTTTAAAGGTAATCCGTCGTTCTTTGGAGAAAAGTGGTTATAACGAGCGGGATTTGAGCTATGTGGCGATGTTACATATGAAAAAATCTGCGCATGATTATGTTTTAGGGGAGCTTGGATTGACGGAGGATCATTCCATCTACTTATCGCATTATGGGCATATTGGCCAAATCGATCAAATTTTATCGCTCTATCTTGCAAGAGAAGCAGGGATGCTCCAACAAGGGAATATCGTTTCTCTAGTGAGCGCAGGGATTGGTTATGCGTGGGGCGCAATTACTGTTAAATGGGAGGCTTCAATATGAATCAAGTAGATACTTTACACAAAGTTGAATTATCCAATGGTGAAACATTATCTTATCGTAAGCGTGATGGTGGTGCGGAGGTCGTTGTGCTAATTCATGGCAATATGACATCCTCCAAGCATTGGGATTTATTAATGGAAGCACTTGATGAGCGTCTTACCATTTACGCAGTCGATATGCGTGGCTTTGGTGAATCGACGTACCATCAGCGAATTACAGCCATTAAAGATTTTAGTGAAGATATCAAGCTATGGGTGGATGCGTTACAGCTAAAGGATTTTACCCTTATTGGCTGGTCAACGGGTGGCAATGTGGCGATGCAGTATTGCGCAGATTACCCAAATGACAGTAAAAACCTCGTACTTTTTGCATCAGGCTCAACGCGTGGCTACCCATTTTATAGCTCAAATGCAGATGGCACACCGAATGTAGCGGATCGCCTTGTGACGCTTGAGCAAATCGAGCAAGATGTGGTGAAAACGATTCCAATGCAGCAAATGTATGATACAAAAAATCGCGATGGCTTAAAATTTGTTTGGAATAGTGCCATCTATACGCACAACCAGCCAGATGAAATGCGCTACGAGCAATATGTGGATGATATGCTGACACAGCGCAATTTAGCGGATGTTTATCATGCACTTAATACCTTTAATATGAGCGCGGTTGATAATGAAGTAGCAAAAGGAAAAAATCAAGTGAGCGCCATTCAAATCCCGACGTTGATATTGTATGGTGACCGGGATTTTGTCGTAATCGAGGCCATGACCAATGAAATTATTGAAGACTTCGAGGGACGAGCACACGTAAAAAAACTACAAAATTGTGGACATTCGCCACTAATTGATTGTTTAGACGAAACAAAGGAAAGCATTGAACGATTTATTTTTATATAAAAGGGGATGAGAGAATGCGTTTAGAAAATAAAGTAGCCGTCATTACCGGTGGTGCAGGAGGCATTGGTTATGCAGCGGTCAAGCGCTTTTTACAAGAGGGGGCAAAAGTGGCGATTGTGGATTATGATCAAGCGCTAGGCGAAAAAGTGGTCGCTGAATTAGGAGACAATGTCGCCTTTTATGCTGTTGATATATCGGTATTAGCGCAAGTTCAAGAAATGGTCCAAAAGGTTGTCGCACATTTTGGGAAAATAGATATTTTAGTTAACAATGCGGGCATTACACGAGATGCAACATTAGTGAAAATGAGTGAAGTGGACTTTGAAAGGGTCATCCAAATTAATTTAAATGGGGTGTATTACTGCACGCAGGCTGTCGCGCCACATATGATTGCACAGGGATCAGGGAAAATTATCAGTACCTCCTCTGTAAGTGGTGTTTACGGAAATTTTGGACAAACGAACTATGCGGCCACAAAAGCGGCGATTATCGGCATGACAAAAACCTGGGCGAAGGAGCTTGGGCGTAAAGGGATAAATGTGAATGCCGTAGCACCGGGCTTTACCGCTACACAAATGGTAGAAAAGATGCCCGAAAAGGTACTACAGCAAATGGAAGGCATTACGAGCTTGCAACGTTTGGGGAAACCTGAGGATATTGCAAATGCGTATTTATTTTTAGCATCAGAAGAATCAAATTACATTACAGGTCATGTCCTGCATGTAGATGGTGGAATTATGATGTAAAAGGTGGGAAGGCGAATGCAACAACTCGATTTTTGGATTGCTAAACGTGCATGCCAATCACCAAATAAGACGGCCTTAATTCAAATGGAAACCGGTGAATCCTGGACATATGAACAGCTCATGCAGCATGTAAATGGTTGGAGTACATGGTTTTCTCACCAAGCATTTCAAAAAGGGGATCGAATTGCCGTATGCATGGAAAACACGATACACAGCTTTGCGATTATATTTGCTTGTCGTCTGAATGAGCTGATATATGTTCCGTTAAATACAAAGCTGTCCAATGCTGAGTTGGGCGCTGTGCTAGCGGATTGTACACCGGTACAAATAATTTGCGATCAAGTTCATGAGGCACGAGCAAAGCTTCTTATGCCGGGGCGAACATCGCGAGTAGAGCAGTGCAAACCAGCGCAACATTCTCCATATGAATGGCAAGATCAGCCAACATTACCGTGGCTGATAATCTATACAGGTGGGACAACGGGAAAATCTAAAGGGGTAGTACTATCCTATGAAGCAGTGACAGCCAATGCGATGAATACAGTGATTAGTTGGGGATTAAATGACCAAGATTGTACGCTAAATTTTATGCCATTATTTCATACAGGTGGCATTAATGCCCTAGCATTGCCGATTCTTCTTGCCGGGGGTACCGTTGTCATCGGTCAAAAATTCGATCCGGAGCTAGCTATTCGCGCTCTTAATGATTACCGAACAACGATTTCACTCTTTGTACCGACGATGTATCAATTGATGACAGACACATCCTATTTCAAGGAATCTCCTTTCCCAACCGTGAAAGTATTTTTGTCTGGCGGTGCTCCCTGTCCGAAACCGATTTATGACCGTTTTAAAAAGCGTGGCTTGTTATTTAAGGAAGGCTATGGCTTAACAGAAGCTGGTCCAAATAATTTTGTCATCGATGCAGAAATCGCCATGATTAAACAAGGCGCTATAGGTAAAGGCATGCTATTTAATGAAGTCCAAATTATGAATGATGCTGGTGAAGCATGTGCCCCAAATGAGGTGGGCGAGCTTTGTTTAAAAGGAAGCCATGTTTTCTCGAACTATTGGAATAATGAGGAGGAGACGGCCAAGGCATTTCGAAATGGCTGGCTAAAAACGGGTGATCTAGCAAAGAGGGATGAAGATGGCGACTATTATATTGTTGGTCGAAAAAAAGAAATGATTATTACCGGTGGCGAAAATGTCTATCCACAAGAAGTGGAACAATGTTTAATCGCAGAGCAGTACGTAGATGAAGTATCCGTCATTGGTATCCCGAATGATAAATGGGGAGAGTGTGTTGTGGCATTTATTGTAGCAAAGCAGCCAACCGAAGCGCTAGCACACGCATTGAAAAAGGTGTGTAAGGAGCGGCTGGCGAATTATAAAGTACCGAAGCGATTTTATTTTTTATCCGAGCTTCCAAAAACAGTCGTTGGGAAGATTGATAAAAAACAATTAGCTAATTATGCGATAACAGAAAATGGAAGTTGAATAAAAGTGAAATTAAAGTGCAAAGGGAATGTACCAGAATTTTTTCTGTGACATTCCTTTTTGTTTGAAGAAAGCAAAAAATATTATATTCAAAGTTTATATAAAGTTTATATTCCTTTTTTATAATCGAAACGTAACAAAAAGGAGGAACTTATGAATAAATTATTACATCCGATTACGGACTGGGTATCAACAAAGCGTGGTGCTTGGATTACGTTAATTATTTGGCTTGTTCTAATGATTGGTTTAAGTGCTGGTCCAAAGCTAAGCGAATATAAAACATCAAATTTCCAATCACTACCGGATGATGCAAAGTCAATTATCGCAGAAAATAAATTAACCGAATACTTCCCGAATGAACAGGGAACACCAGGGATTCTCGTTTTCCATAATGAAAAGGGCGACATTAATGCTGAAAGTGTAACAGCGATAGTAAATGCAATTATTGCTGAAAGTATTGAAGGCATTGACCAAATTATCGATATATCACAGCTACCACCGCAAGCATTAGAAGGCTTCATATCAGAAGATCAATCGACAATGATTATACCAATGACACTTGAAAAAGGACTTGGTAATGCAGCTTACGAACAAATCAACGACCATGCTTCTGAAATAGGAAATGAAGCAGCGAAAGCGACAGGCGACACGAAATTCTACATTACAGGTCCAGCTGGGATTGCTGGAGATACAATTAAGCTGTTTGAACAAGCAGACTTCCAGTTATTATTTGCGACAGTCTTTATTATTTTAATTTTATTAATCATTATTTACCGTTCCCCATTACTAGCGATTATTCCATTACTTGCAACAGTTATCGTGTATCAAGTAGCCAACCAAACGATTGCATTAATGGGGGCTGCTGGCTTAGAAATTAACAATTCAACGACTTCAATTATGAGTATATTATTATTCGCAGCGGTAATTGATTACTCATTATTCGTGTTCTCACGCTATCGTGAAGAGTTAAACCATTATGCAGATAAATACGAGGCGATGAAGCATGCGATGCGTGCAACAGGTGAACCAGTATTTTTTGCGGGTGGTACCGTTTTAGCAGCGATGCTTGTGTTATTCTTCGCTGATTTCCGTGATTATCAAAACTTCGCGCCAATCTTTGGTATGGCAGTATTCATCATCATGCTCGGTTCAGTAACATTAGTACCGGCGTTATTCGCATTATTTGGACGTAAAGCATTCTGGCCAAAAGTACCGAAATATGGCGAAATTAAAGAAGTAAAGCACGGTATTTGGGGACCAATCGCCAAATTTGTTGTGAACAAACCGTATATTTCAGGTGGTTTAGTATTAGTGTTCATGATTATTACATCGCTAAACGTTCTTAACTTAAAGTATGAATTTGATACGGTAAAATCATTCCCAGACGATTTACCTTCACGTGTTGGCTATGAAATCGTGGAGTCCCGCTTTGATAAAGGGGAGCTTGCACCAACGTCTCTACTTGTAGAAAGTAAAGAAGCGATTACAGAGCAGCAACAGCAAGCATTAACAGCAAGCTTGTTAGCGGATGAGCTGATTGCTTCAGTTCGTCCATCAGCGGTGTCTGAAGATGGCACAAAAGTAAAGCTATCAATGGCATTCAACTTAAATCCATACTCTCCAGAAGCAATTGAAAAGCTAGAAAATATGCGTGACAATAGCGCAGACTACTTAAAAGAGGCTGGCATTGACGGCGAATTATTATTTGCAGGCACAACAGCGAAATTAGTAGATGAACGTAATGTGAATAACGCAGATATTTATAAAATTGTTTTACTAGAAACATTATTAATTTTAGGATTATTATTCGTATTAACACGTTCTTGGAAAATGCCAATTTATATGATGGCAACAATTTTAGTGTCGTACTTATCGGCATTAGGCTTAGGGTTATTCTTAGTGGATGTATTATTCGGCTATGAAGCAATTAGTACACGTGTACCGGTATATGCGTTCATCTTCCTGGTAGCGCTTGGAATCGACTACAACATTATATTAGTATCACGTTTCCTTGAAGAACGTAAAACTCATAGAGTGAAAGAAGCGCTTGAAATTGCAATTCGCAATACAGGTGGTGTGATTTCATCGGCTGGTGTGATTTTAGCAGCAACATTTGCAGCACTTATGACAATGCCAATTGCTGATTTATTCGTATTCGGTTTCATGGTAGCGGTCGGAATCATTATCGACACCTTCCTGGTACGCGGTATGCTATTACCGATGCTCATACTAACATTTGAAAAAGAGAAGAAATAACGAGTAATATGATGAGGGATCGAGTAAATCGATGCCTCTTTTTAAACTATAAAAGTAGGTGAACGCATGCAAATTTTAGTGGTAGATGATGATGCATTTATTCGGAAATTAATTGGCATTCATCTTAAGAAAGAAGGCTACACTGCACATTTTGCAAGTGATGGTATAGAGGCACTGATATTGCTTTCAGAACATGATTTTGATTTAGCAATCGTCGATGTGATGATGCCAAAAATGGACGGTATTCAATTAACAAAGCGTTTGACTGAACAGGATATACCTGTGTTAATGCTAACGGCGAAAGCAACATTAGATGATAAAGAAAAAGGCTTTTTAGCAGGAGCCGATGATTATATGATCAAACCGTTTGAACCTAAAGAGCTCTTGTTTCGAGTGCGTGCCATATTACGCCGCTTTCAAAAAATGGAGCGGGGCATAACAAAAATTGCGAATATGATGATTGACCGTCAAACATTTGAGGTGAAGGTAGGGGAGCAGGGGTTACTGTTACCGTTAAAGGAGTTTGAATTATTAAGTATTTTATGTAGTCGTCCAGAAGTTGTGTTTTCACGCAATCAGCTAATGGAGCATGTGTGGGGGTATGATTATGATGGAGATGATTTTACCCTGACAACGCATATTAAGCGTCTACGTACCCGTTTAGAAGAGGTAAACGCGAACGTAAAAATTCAAACGGTGCGCGGTATTGGTTATAAGGTTGAAGAAATAAAATGAAAACATTATATAAGCAGTATATTATTGTGACACTAGTGGTCATTGTAGCAAGCATTACACTGTCAATGCTATTGCTTGGCCAAATTTATAATGCGCAAATACGTCCTGATACGGATGAGGAAAACTTTGAAGTGGCGCAAGAAGTAAAGCAAATCTTAAATGCTATGCCAGAGGAAAGCTACGACGCATATTTCCAGGCAGTTGCCAAGTTAGGATATCAAGTAACGATTGCAAACGAATCGGGGCAAATGACACATTACGGGTCAGCGTTTAAAAAAAATGAATTGAATAGAGCGATGCGTGCAATTATCGGTACAGAAAATGTTTATCACGGCATTCAAGGGTATAAGGAAAGATTTTTCTTTATGAACCATTTTGCGAATGATGTGCAAAATACAATTGGTGTTTCGATTTCATTGAGTGGAGAGCCTCATGCGCTATTTATTCGTCAAGATAATGCGACATTGTTTTCAGAAATGCATTTTTTAATTGTTGGCGTGATTATCATTAGTGGGATTATTATTTTAGGCACGATGATTTTTTTAGCGCGACAGCTTGTACAGCCGCTAAAGCAATTACAAAAGGCAACGGAACAAATCGCGCAAGAAAACTATGATATTCAGTTAACTATTGAACGTGATGATGAACTTGGAATGCTTGCCACTCAGTTTCAAAAGATGGCAAAGCGTCTAGCGGAAAATGATCAGACAAAAAAGGATTTCATAAATAATGTGTCACATGATTTTCAATCGCCGCTGCTCAACATTCAAGGCTATGCTAATGTGTTGAAGGATGGGGAGAACACCGAGGAAGAGCGAGTTCAATACTTAGGAATTATAGAGCAGGAAACGAAGCGATTATCGGCGCTAACGAAGCAACTTCTATTATTAAGCTCGCTTGATCAAAAAAGCTTACCGATTGATAAAACGTATTTTTCACTTGATCAACAGTTGAAGGAACGTTTATTTTCGAAGCGTTGGAAATTGGAAGATAAGCAATTGGAGCTGATTTATGAATTAGAGCCGGTTGAAATTTATGCAGATCAGCATTTACTTGAGCAAGTATGGGATAATTTGTTATCCAATGCGATTCGTTATAGTGAGGGGGGCAGTAAAATTGCTGTAACGTGCAGTAAAAAAGAGGGTTTTGTGCAAGTCGTCATTCAAGATAACGGCATCGGTATTCCTAAAGAAGCGCTCGAAAAGGTAAAGGAGCGTTTTTACAGAGTTGATCCATCACGTTCTAGTCAAAGTAGTGGTTTAGGACTTGCAATCGTCACGGAAATTGTGAAGCGTCATGACGGAGAGTTTATTATTGAAAGTAAGCTGGGAAAAGGCACGAAAGTAACAGTGCGCTTTAAACATTAATAATCCGCTTTATGTCGGTGCTATTGCTGTGGAAAAATAGCGAATGAAAAACGTCTAACATCGTACAGGCCTCATTTCTCAACATATAGGAACTATCCAGAGAGGGCTTTCTGGATAGTTCTTTATTTTTACATTATTTTCGCTTCTTCTAATGTAGGGAGTGCTTTGATTGCGCCTACCTTTTCACAAACTTTAGCGCCCACACGGTTTGCAAATTCAATAATGGCTACCCATTCTTCTTGGGAAAGCGTCGCTGTGTCACGCTTCGCCAGTTCATACAAGACAGCGCCAACAAAGGCATCACCCGCTCCTGTTGCATCAATCGCGTTGACCGCAATGGAAGGAATCGTCGTAATGCGCCCATTTTGGATAAATAATGTACCTGCTGCCCCCTGTGTAATGGCGATGGCTTTATTTTTGAATGGCGTTGCCCATTTTAATGCTTCCTCAAAACTATCTGTACCCGCGAATAATAGCAGTTCCTCGCTACTCATTTTAATAAAATGCGCGGCATCGATAAACGGTATACATTTTTCGATAAAGCGCTCTGTATCACCTTTCCATAGATTGGCGCGGTAATTCGGATCAAATGAAATAAAATGATTTTGCATGAGCAATGTTTGCATCAACTGCTCGTAGGTTTTACTAAAAGGCTCACTAAGTAGTGCCGTAGCAGAACCGAAGTGAATAATATCCATGGCCATGAGCTTTTGTAAATGCAAGTCTTCAATGCGTAGCAGCTCATCAGCCCCACGATTAAAAATAAAGTCGCGCTCGCCACCGATTTCGCGCGAGACAAAAGCAAGTGTTGTTGGTGCAGAAGAGTCAAAAATGAGCTGTTCCGTGCAAACGCCTGCCTGTTGCAAGGTTTGTTGTAAAAAGTGACCAAACGCATCATCGCCTACTTTACCGCAAAAGTAAGCGTTTCCACCGAGCTTGGCAATAGCTGCTGCGACATTTGCTGGAGCTCCACCTGCCTGTTTTTCAAACGTTGTTGCTTCTATAAGAGATTGCTGAATTTCAGTCGTAAAAAAATCGATTAATAATTCGCCAATGCAAAGAATTTTTTTCAAAAGAGAGTCCTCCTAATTATCATCATCCTTTAAATTTTGGCATAAACACAACTAAATTAAAAATAATTACGCTGACATTGCGTTATAAAATGTATAAAAATAACAATAATGTGTCGGCTTACTAGGTTGTTATCCACTGAAATACAAAAACACCTTCACAATGAAGTGAAGGTGTTCAAAAGCTCAATATTAGCTAGCATGCTTATGTAAGCAGCCACATTGCCGTAGTTATTATAGAAAGTTTTAAACCACCACTCCTCAAAGTGGGTGTTCGCAAATGTTATCTTGTCTATCCCAGAGTCAAAAGAGTCCGGGCACGCCATTCCAACATCGATGTAAAACTCCCTGTATAAGTATAAAGGTTAAAACTTAATATTCGTACGTACAACGTAGCCTTATTGTTATCATATAGTAAGTGTTTGTGCATTGCAAGAAAGTATGTTTTCGAAAAAAAGTCAAATAATTTGAATGCATTTATTGAATATCGTGTACCGTAATTTCTGAATTCGCTTGGAATTGTAGGCTATATTTTCTTTGGTAGTAGATGTCAGCATAGCCTTCCTTTTTACCGTCGCGATTATCGACTTTTTCGTCCATATAAATGAAAACCGAGTCATAGCGAAGTTCATCTGCATCAAGTGCAGCTTGAATCTCCTTTACCGTCTTTAAAAAAGCTTCCTTCGATTCACCTTTATACAAAGCAAATTCAATCGTGATCGAAGGGGCGACAGGTACATCAACAGTCGGTGTCCATTCTTTTTGTGGGAACTGTTTTGGCACCTCAATAGAATAGCTGACACCACCGCTAAAAACGTCTGCTAATAATTTTTTTACGTAGCTGGACCCTTGCACACTCCATAGAGATGACATGCCTTCATCCTTCGAGTCGTAATGGAGCGTTGCTGTTTCTATGGATATTGGGCTATATTTTGGTCCAATTTCAATTGAATAAGTCCAATTGTTTGGCGGCTCATAAAAAGTGACATCAAACATATACGTGCCCGATTTAAAATTATAGCCACCTTTTTCTATTTGAACATTTGTATCGGTATAGGTTTCGGTTAAATGCTTCTTCAACGTAGATTTGGCGATTTGTTTGGATATAAAATTGCCGTTAAATTCATTATAGCCAAAAAGTACAAAGCCCGTAATGATGAGTGCAGGTATAATAAAAAGCCATTTTTTCATGAGGCATCCTCCTTTTTAAATGCTTGAATAAGTAGTTTTACAACAATGACACCGAGTATCGTAAATAGGGTATGGATGAAGGCTGTGAAGATACAACCCCAAACGGTATTCAGAACTAATGACAACGCAGAGGAATAATGCTCAATTTGCTGTGTATACCAATTCGAATAGGAGCCGAAAGATTGAATCGTTGCATAAATAGACCAAATCAAGATTGGTAAAAATGAGAGTAACAGCGTCAGCAGTACATGGCGATAAAAATAAAATGTAACAGCGCCTAAAATGAAATAAGACAAAATAAAGGCAAAGCTCTCATTTAATAAAGACGTATTGATGGCAAAAACAAAGGATAGCACAACGAATAGGAGCTGATAAATCGTCAGTTTCACTTGGACATGCTTCATCATTGCGGAAGCAGATTTTTTAGGTGGTATTAATTGTGGCATTGCTTCCATCACATTAGAAGTAAGGTTTCGGCAGTTGGTACAGTTTGATAAATGCTGCTTGATCCATTGCTCCGTTTCCTGGTGCACGAGTTTTTCTTCATATAAAGGCAATAAATCTTCGACGATTTTACAGGCATTCATGATATATCCTCCTCTCGCTGTAACTTGATTTTTTGTCGGTGAAAATTGACACGTACATAGTTTTCGCTGAGCTCAAGCAAATCGCCAATTTCCTTAAAGCTGAGTTCGCCAAAAATTCGGAGTAGCACAATGTCCTTAAATGGAGGGGCGAGCTGCTCGATTTTGAGTAACAGCCGTTTCGATTCCTCTTTTAGTTCAACCAATTGCTCGATCGTAAACAATGGTACGGCTGGCTGTAATTCGATTTTAGTTAATAAGTTTTTTTCATAGTTCTTTTTGCGATAATGTTTTTTTAATAAATTGTTGGCGATCTTAAATAACCAAGTCGAAAGGGCAGCTTCTCCGCGATATGTATGAATCGATTTTGTAGCTTCGTAAAAAACATCCTGCGTTAAATCTTCAGCGATGGCTGAGTTAGACGTTTTAATATAGAAGAAAGCGTAAAGCTTTGGCTGTAACTCCCGATAAATTTGCGCTAACGCATCCACTCAGTTCACCTCTCAAAATGATCTTCACTAGTATAGTACCTTCAATGGAGGTTTCGTTACAAAAAAGTCAAAATAAAAAAGCCTTCCTGCCATTTCGGAAGCCTTTGTAGTTAGTCTATATGCTGTTTTAAAATGCTTTCAGTGAGCTCTGCAATATCGATGACCGTTTTTTCAGCGACTGCATCCGTTAAAATTTCGTTGCGGAAGTATTGGACACTTGTTGGTAAGTTGATGAGCAGCAGCTTAGATAATGCAATTTGGTACATATGAACAAATTCTTGGTCTGTATTGCCACGCTTTAATTCTGCGAACGACTCGTAAAACTGATCCAGCTTATCGGCAAATTCGAGTAAACGGCCTTCGATTGTGCCATCCTTACCTTCTTTCATCCGCTCAAAAAAGATGGCTTGCAGGTCTTCTGGGATTTCTTGGACAATAAATTTCTCCATCATCTTTTCTTCAACATGAGAGAGCATTTGCTTTAACTCCACGCTTGCATGTTTGACGGGTGTTTTAATATCGCCGATGAATACTTCTGCAAAATCGTGGTTAATTGTTTTTTCATATAACGATTTCCAATTAATTTCGTTACCTGCACGCTCCTCAAGAGTGGCAAAAAACAACGCATACTGTGAAACCTTCCAAGAATGTGCTGCTACATTATGCTCTTCAAATTTAAAGCGCCCAGGACAGCGAATAATGCGTTCAAGATCATTTAAGCTCGTAAAAAATGTGTGGATTCCGATAATGATCACTCCTTTTGATTGATTACTTATATTTTACTACTTGTTATACCCGAAAAATGTTTTTTTAAAAGTTCTTTAAAAAACTTTAACAAGACATTTACAAAATGGCAATATAGACACCCACAATGTGAGTGTCCATAAAACAGTTAAATCTGGATATCGATTGCTTGCCCTTTGTATGGGTGGGCTGCAGGCGCCGCTTGTTGTTGTGGAAGGTTCTCCATCATTTCAACGACACCAGCTGCACCGGTAGTCATGGCCTTGTCTAAAATACTCATTTGCAATGTTTGTTGAAGAGAAGCAAGTTGAGCAGACATCATCGCGTTCAATTCCATTTTGATCCCCTCCTTTTTTATTTTTATCGACATCTTCCTCAAAAATTCGAATGGTTATTGATGTATTTATTATGTAAAAACACTTAAATTTCCAATTTTTATCGAAAAAAGTGCCTACTGATGGTTAAAATACCGAAAAACTGCGAATGCTGATAGTAAATTTATGATATTTATCCATAAATTTTGCCAAGTTTTTGTAGCGCGTCGTCGTGGGAGCAGTGTCATTAATAGGGACATTGCAATTATTCAAAAGAAACGGGAGGAACGTGAACATTGAGTAGTAAAAAGATACTTGCATTAGCATTAGCATTAGCTGTGGCATTAACCACAGGTGGACTTTTGGCAAAAGAGGTAGCGGCAGAAACGTATACGATTCAACCTGGTGATACACTGTATTCAATCAGTCAGCAATTCAATACAACCGTTGAATCGTTGATGGAACTCAATCAATTATCAAGTGATTTAATTTATGCGGATGATACGATTGAAATCAGTTCAGAGGACGAGTTATACATGATCGAATCGGGCGATACATTATTTGAAATTGCCATTGCCTACAATACATCTGTCAAGCAATTACAGGCATGGAATGGCTTAAACACAGATTTGATTTATGCAGGTGAAGCATTGGCTGTTTCGGGACCTATACAAGTAAAGGACGAAGCAATAAATCAAATGAGTACATCAAATGAAGCGCCTGTTGTAAAGAGTGATCCAACAGAAGCTACCACATCTCAGCGTGTTGAGACATCTGCGCCAACATCGGATGTCGAGCGTACGATGACAGTGGAAGCGACAGCCTATACAGCCTATTGTAATGGCTGCTCAGGTACGACGGCGAACGGTACAGATTTACGGGCAAACCCACATTTAAAAGTAATTGCGGTAGATCCTCGTGTGATTCCATTAGGAACAAAAGTATGGGTTGAAGGCTACGGGGAGGCAGTGGCAGCAGATACAGGTGGCGCGATTAAAGGGAATAAAATCGATGTATTTATTCCGAATAAATCAGGTGCTTATGAATGGGGTCGCCGAACGGTAACAATTAAGATTTTAGATTAATGAATTCAGTCAAAAATGCCATCTTCTACGTACAGAAGATGGCATTTTTTTCTTGGCATAGCTTTTTAAAAATGTGAAATACTACTGCATAAAGGAGTGGTGATATGCGGAAAGTATGGATTTTTAGTTGTGTGATGCTATTATCAGGCTGCAATTATTTTCAATCCGAAAAAATTCCAGTAAGTACTTCAGAAGCTCAATCGGCTAAAGCATTGATGTATAATACGAAGAATGAATCAATTGGCGAAATCACATTTAAAGAAACCGATGAGGGAGTGGAGTTAACGACTAATTTAGAAAATTTGAAGCCTGGAAAGCATGGGATACACCTACATGAGGTTGGTAAATGTCAAGCTCCCACATTTGAAACAGCAGGTGCGCATTTTAATCCGACAAAAAAACAGCATGGTATCGATAATCCATTAGGCCCACATAAGGGAGATTTGCCAAATATAGAGGTAGATCAAGCAGGAAAAGTGCAAGTGAGTTTTGTAACCGCCGATTTTACATTGAAAAAAGGTCAGCCAACGTCAATTTTTGATGCGGATGGTACGTCGATTGTAATACATGAAAATATAGATGACTATAAAACAGATCCTTCTGGAAATTCAGGTGCGCGAATTGCATGTGGGGTCATCGAGTAAACTGTATTCTTATTGGAGTACAGTTTTTATTTTGTATCAAATAAAAATTTGATATTGATTCCGTTGAAAGATCGAGTAGTGAATTGATTTATACAAAAAATATGCATTTTTCCGTTGGTAGAGACTAATTTTTGTATAGATTATAAAAGAGTTTTTGCGAAAATAGTAGAAAATAAAAGTTTATTAGAGTTATATGTTAATTGTCGAATATAAAAAAATATTAATATAATTATTGACTTTAGAATAATTATGTATGTAAAATGGAGCCATAGTAAAGTACAAGGGGGATATTTTACATGTTTAAATCTAAAAATATGTTATTCATGTTTATTTTAAGCGCTTTCATTTTAGTGTTAGCAGCATGTGGTGGAGATGATAAAACTTCAACAGATTCTGGCACTTCAGATTCGGGTACAGATAAAGAAACAGAAACAACGGGAACAGATTATAGCGGCGAGTTTTTAAGTATTTTAACAGGTGGTACACAAGGAACTTACTATCCATTAGGTGGAACGTTCGCTGACTTAATTACTTCAGAAACAGGCGCAAAAGTAACAGCTGAGGTTTCACAAGCATCTGCTGCCAATATGACAGCTCTTGATGCAGGTGAAGGTGATGTAGCATTCGTACAAACGGATATCGCGTACTATGCAACAAACGGCACGATGATGTTTGATGGACAAAAAATCGAATCGGTTTCTGCATTAGGTGCATTATATCCAGAAACAATTCAATTAGTAACATTAGCAGATTCAGGCATTAAATCATATGCAGATTTAAAAGGTAAAAAGGTATCTGTAGGTGCACCAGGCTCTGGTACATTTGCAAACGCAGAACAATTATTAGAAATCCATGGTTTATCAATGGATGATATTAAAGCACAAAACTTAGATTTCGGTGAATCAACAGATGGTATTCAATCTGGTCAAATCGATGCGGCATTCATTACAGCAGGTTATCCTACAGGTGCTGTAGAGGCATTAAATGCTACAAAAGGTGTATTTATCGTACCGGTTGAAGCAGCAAAAGCAGAAGAGTTAATTGCGAAATATCCATACTATGCAGTGGATAATATTCCAGCAGGCACATATGGCTTAGAAGCAGACACACCAGCTGTTTCAGTTGGCGCGATGTTAGCAGTTAAGAAAGATTTACCAGAAGATTTAGTATATGCAATGACAAAGGCGATTTATGATAATACAGATAAAATCAGCCATGCAAAAGGTGCGTTCATTAAAGCTGAAACGGGCTTAGATGGAATCGGTATTGATGTTCACCCAGGTGCACAAAAATACTTTGATGAAGTGAAGTAGTATCGGAAAGTAGAGGCCTCTGGTGCAATTAGCTCAGAGGTCTTTTTTAGTGGGGTGGGACACCGTGTTTGAATAAAGGCCACGTTTTTCCCTCCTCATTATGAAAGCTTTTGAAACTGCAGGTGATAACGATGAAGAAATGGTTAGCCCTTATCATTCTAGTGCTTAGTGTAGTAATGGTATTTATTCCATATGAGCGCAGCATAACGTTTACAGAAACACGGACGGAGCAGCCTGTTATGTTTTATTTGCCATTGGATAAGGAATATAATTTTCAAATTATCTTTACACACTCCATCCATTTAACAGATGTAATCGAAAGCTATCAGGTGCTGCCAACGAATGAACTACAGCTATTGTCTATGCAATACGAAGATGTCGCAATTGGCATGCCAAGCTCAGCAGAAGCGGGGCAAACCTTAACGTATGAAAATGGTCGATACATCCTGCGTTATGACGATGCTAAACTAGAGGAATTTACGCTACATATTGGCGATGTAGATTATAAACTAAATCTGCAGCATAACAATGAAGTAATACCATTAAAGGAAAAACTAACACGTGGAAAATCCTACGTACTAAAAATTGAAAAACTATCATTTTATCAAAAAATGAAAGGAGTCGAATTAGATGAGTAAGGAACAAACAATTAACCCAGAAGAGCTACATGAAAGCTTATCGCTTGAAAAACAGCAAGAATTACTTGAAAAATTTGATATCGAATCGAATCAACGTGATCCACAAAACATTATGAAATATGTTATTTATTTTGGCCTTTTAGCATTTACATTATTCCAATTGTATACTGCTATTTTCGGTCAGTTTCCAGCACAAATTCAACGTACGGTTCACTTAGGATTCGCATTGGTATTTATTTTCCTGCTTTTCCCGGCAGTGCGTAAATTATCGAAAAAGGGCATACCGTTTTACGATTATTTATTAGCGCTCGTTTCGATTTTTGTGGGGAGTTATTGGGTATTAAATTATGAACGTCTTGTACAAAGTCTAGGGAAATTAGAAACACTAGACTTTTATGTCGGGCTTTTGGCGATTATTTTAGTTTTAGAAGCAGCAAGACGAGCGGTAGGATTACCGATTGCGATCATTGCGGTACTATTTTTACTGTACGCTTTCTATGGCCGGTACATGCCTGATTTCATGGCACACCGTGGTCAAAGCTTAGAAGGTATCGTCAATTTAATGTACTACTCGACAGACGGGATTTTGGGGACACCGTTAGCGGTATCTTCTACATTTATTTTCGCCTTCCTCTTATTCGGTGCATTTTTAGTGAAAACAGGCGTTGGTCAATATTTCAATGATTTGGCGATTTCGGTTGCTGGTAAGCTAGTAGGTGGTCCAGCGAAAGTTGCGATTTTCTCGTCTGCTTTACAAGGAACGATTTCAGGAAGTTCTGTAGCGAACGTCGTAACATCTGGTTCCTATACGATTCCAATGATGAAACGACTTGGCTATAATAAAAACTTTGCTGGTGCGGTAGAAGCCTCTGCCTCAACAGGAGGACAGTTAATGCCACCGATTATGGGGGCGGCTGCCTTTTTAATGGTTGAATTTATCGGTCGTAATATTACGTATTGGGATGTAGCGAAAGCAGCAGCGATTCCTGCATTGCTTTACTTTGTAGGGATTTGGATTATGACTCATTTTGAAGCGAAGCGTTTAGGCTTACGTGGCTTAAAAGATGAGGAAATGCCGGATCGTTCACATGTATTTAAAAAGATCTATTTATTAATTCCGATTGTATTAATTATTGTGTTGATGGTATCAGGAGTACCTGTTATTCATGCAGCATTATACGGGATTATTTCTTGTGTTGTTGTTGGAATTATTAATCCAGATGTTAAATTTGGAGTGAAAGAATTTGTTGACGCATTAGTAGATGGTGCCCGTTCGGCATTAGCGGTAGCAGCAGCAACGGCATGTGCGGGTATTATTGTAGGTGTTGTTGTTAAAACGGGCTTAGGTTTATCTTTAGCGAATAGCTTAGTGAAACTTGCGGGTGGTAGCATTTTATTAACATTATTCTTCGTCATGATTGCATCGCTAATTTTAGGGATGGGTGCACCAACAACGGCGAACTATGTTATTACATCAACAATTGCTGCGCCAGCGATTATTGCATTGCTTGCACCTGATGTACCAGCAAGTGCTGCACCAATTGTCATTGTATTATCAGCACACTTCTTTGTGTTTTACTTCGGGATTATTGCAGATATTACACCACCTGTCGCACTCGCCGCCTTTGCTGCCTCTGGTATTTCAGGCGGAGATCCGATTCGTACAGGTGTAAACTCTGCAAAACTAGCCATTGCGGCATTTATTATTCCGTATATGATTGTATTCTCACCAGCTTTGTTAATGATTGATGTGTCCATTGGTGAAATTGTGTGGGTTGTATTTTCAGCGGTAATGGGAATGATTGCGATTGGCGCGGGTGTTATCGGCTATTGGTACCGAAAAGTGAACGTAATTGAACGTCTCGTATTAATAGCAGCCGGCTTAGCGATGATTTACCCAGAGTCTTTATCAGATACAATTGGTTTAATTGTCTTCGCGGTTATGTTTGTTATTCAGTGGATGACGAGAAATAAAGATGAAGGCCCAAAAGTGGCTACTTCATAAATGAAAGCTACATTGAGAATGCATTTTCTCGGTGTAGCTTTTTTAATTAATCGTTCTCAAAATGAGATAGGTTTTATAGTTTTTTAGCATACATTGTGTTTAATCATTGAATTTCGCTGTATTATACGATATTATTTAAAATAATTAAAAATTCAAATAATTGAAAGGGTGGATGAAAATGAAACATGCAACATTGTTAAATTCAACGTTAGAAACGTATTTATTGGATGAGGAATTGGAGTTTGAAGCGCTAGAGCTAGAAGAAACGGAACAGGTAGAACAGCGTACACAATACCCAAGCGGCTTCTTTTCAAGCTTATAAGGAGTATAGAATCATGACACAACTCAATTCAATGTAGCAGCACCTATCATACATAGCGTGCTGCTTTTAATATGCCTTCTATTAGGCAACAATACTGCGGCATACGAAGTTTTTGCTGTATACTAGTAATAATAAATTTAATTCGAGGTGCAATACATGTTGGCGGTAAAATCGAGTGAACAAATGATATTTGATTGGTTTCAGCATTTCCATGCAAATCCGGAAGTTAGCTGGAAAGAAGTGAAGACAACTGCGAGATTAGCGGAAATTTTAAGTGGCATGGGTGTAGCCTTCAAACGTTTTGATGATGTGACAGGCATAGTCGCAGAAATTGGCACAGGTAACGATGTAATTGCGGTTCGTGCGGATATTGATGCACTTTGGCAAGAGGTAGACGGTATGATGCAGGCCAACCATTCTTGTGGTCATGATGCCAATATTTCGATGGTATTAGGCGCACTTCACGCATTAAAAGATGAAAAATTAACAAAACGCATTCGCTTTATTTTTCAACCGGCTGAAGAAACAGGTGGTGGTGCGCTAGCGATGGTTGAGCGCGGGGTGATGAAGGATGTAACGCATTTATTTGGGGTGCATTTGCGACCGCAAGAGGAGCTGCCACTTGGTAAAGTCGCACCGGCCATTTATCACGGGGCTGCTGCATTTTTAGGTGGTACCATTTCCGGAGCAGATGCACATGGAGCGCGTCCGCATCAGGGGAATAACGCTATTGATGTAGTCGTTGCGATTCAGCACATGTTAAAAAACATTCATATCGATCCGTTTGAAGTGTATTCGGCGAAGTTAACGAAAATTGTTGCAGATGGCGGCAGTGTAAACATTATTCCAGGGAATGCTAGCTTTTCAATCGATGTACGTGCACAAAAAAATGAAATACTCGCGCAAGTACAGCGATATGTAGACAAAGGGCTAAAGCAAATTTCTGACATGTTCGAGATTGACATTGCTTGGGATTGGCAAGATGTGACACCGGGTGCGGAAGTGTCAATAGAAGCGGCAGCAATAGCGGAGCGTGCGATTGTGGAAGCGTTAGGGGAGTCGTATTTAGCACCAGCAGTCGTAACGCCTGGTAGTGATGACTTCCACTTTTATACGATTAAAAATCCGCAATTAAAAGCGGCGATGATCGGTATTGGTGCAAATCTAGGACCGGGGTTACATCACCCTAAAATGACATTTGATGCCCAAGCGTTGTTAGACGGCGCCAAAGTAATAGCTACCACATTAAAAATGATGGCAACAAAATAATAGAATGAAAAACGATGCTACCTATTCAGCGTAGCATCGTTTTTCTTATTTAATTGGGCAAAAGCCACAAGCGATTAAGCCGGGAATATCTTTTGAAAAGCAGCAGCTTTTACGGACAGGTTGATTGATTAGCGCAGATGGACTTTGACCACCTGTGTAATTTAGGAATAATGATTTGTCTGAGAAATGACGCCATACATGTTTATCCTCGAGCATATCTAAATCCTCAAATGCGCGGTCTGCTAATGCAGGGTTTGCAAGTAAAGTATGGAAATGCCAGAGCATATAGCCGAAAATATTCTCCCATAATGTTAGAGGGGAAATGGATGTTGTTTTGCGCAATTGGCCAATGATTACGGACGTTTTATACAAAAGGTCGGTCATAACACGCTCACGCTCATCATCCTCTACATAGCGGAAATCATTTGGATTAATGTACATCCCTAATGTATGAATACCGAATTCTGGAACCATCGCAAAGCGTAAGTCTTCTGGCTTTCCATCCCAAATTTCATCATAGGTTGTGAGCATATAAAATTGCATGGCCACAAACATACCGTAGCGGCGTCCAAAGTGAGAAATCGCAGCTGCCTCTGTTGCAGCATTCGTAATGCCCATCATTAAATTGCGAAAATCGGTTAAATAAAAATCCTTATGCAAATTCGCTAATGTAAAAAGTGGACGCTGTGGCTCTTCTGTAAAAATACTATAGGAATTTAATTGGCGTACTTGATCGTATGAAAGTGCAGGCATTGAAATCACCTTTTCTAAAATTAGTTTAACTTTACTATAACATTTCTCTTCACAAACGCGTAAAAAAACGTTAAACTAAATAAAACTTATCAGAAAGGTTGGTTTTAGATGACGAAACCGATTTCTATTCCGAGGCCTTTAGTGCGCGTCAATCAATGGACAATTTTTCTTTCCGTTATTTTAACGTGGGTTACAGGGCAGTACGGGCTTATAGCGATTCCTTTAGTGGCAAATCTACTAGGTGTTTTAACTGGGTTTAATCCCATCATGCGTTTTGCGAAGCTTTTTTTAACGAAGGATATAAAAGCATATATTCCTGAAGATGTCGGACAGCAAAAGTTCAATGCGACTATTGCCTGTGTATGTTTAGCGGGAGGGCTTGTAGGATTTGTGCTAAATATTTCAGTGTTAGCTTATAGTTTTACATTCATGGTTGCACTTGCTTCATTTATTGCGCTTCTAGGATTTTGCATTGGATGCTTCCTACATTTTCAATTGAAGCAATTTCAATACCGTAATTCGTTGAAAAATTCTTAAAATAAATATTGACAATGATAGTGATAATCATTATCATATAAATTGTAGCAAGAGCTTATTTGTAATTCAGTACAAGTAAGTCCTGAGCAAACCTACTTTTCTCCAGGAGTAGGTTCGCTCAGGTATTGCATTCTAAACCCCCTCAATTTAGAATGTAGTTTGACTTTTTCAGACATGAGTTTTTCACCCTTTATGTTTTTCTTCAAAGTTGTACTTCCCGTATCATGCGTAGATGCGGGTTTTTTCATTTGGTCAAAAAACGGATGACACGATTATGTGTGATCCGTTTTTGTTAGGGAAAGCTGCTTTCTACTGGCGAGCATTGTATGGTAGCTATGTAGTAACATGCCGATAATGATGACGGCTAAGCCTGCTAACGCAATAGGCTGTGGTAAAGGAACGCTTAGTAATACCATTTCACCAATCATCGCAAACAGCACCTCAGTTGATTGGGTTGCTTCAACGGCTGCTAATTTCCCTTGGTCGTGGCGCACGCGATCGGTGGCGATGAAAAACAATACCGTCGCAATTACTCCTGAAGACACGGCAACGAGTAATGACTGAAATACTTGGTTCGAGGAGGGCATACCTACTGTAAATGCTGCGTAAATAGCAAGAATAATCCAAGCAGGTAGGGAAGCAATCGTCATACCAAGCACTCGCTGAAATGGATCGACGCGCCCACCACAAAGCTCCATCATTTTACGATTCCCTAGCGGATACGCAAAAGCCGCAATGACGACTGGTAAAATGCCAAGCAGCAAACTTTTAGTTGAAACACTTTGGGCTTGTGGGATTTGAATCATTAAGATGCCGATTAAAATAATGCTCGATATACCAAGTGAAATGAGCGGGATTTTGGCACGAATAGGTTGACCAGATGTGACGGTCACAAAAAGTGGGGCAAGTAGCACACCCGCTACAATTGTGAATTGCCATGTGCCTGAAACGAGCCAGCCCGGACCGAATGCGGCTGCGAATGTTAATGGTGCATAAAACAAAACAAAGCCGACAAAGCTCCAAATGACCCAAGCTCCTGGATGTTGCTTCATTTCTGAAGTCATGATGCGAAAGCCACCCTTTCCGCGAATCGCAACGATAGCGATTAAAAACGGGAGCATAAAGAAATAGCGAAGTGACGAGCTCCAGAGCCAGCTGCCACCTTCTAGCTCCATGGAATGATTTAACACAAATGTGACAGCGAAAAAGAGCGCTGCTAAAATACCGATTAATAATTCCTTCATATGACACCTCACTTTATTTTGGATTAAGAATTTTCTGATAATATTGTACGAAAAAATCGAGGTGAACGGAATCACCTCGATAAAATTTTTTTATTCTAGTTACGTTTTTCAAATAACTGAACAATTTCAATAATCACTTCAGTTGCCTTTTCCATCGTTTCGCCTGATACGAATTCATATTTACCGTGCATGTTTTCGCCACCAGCGAAGATGTTTGGTGTTGGTAAGCCCATGTATGAAAGTTGAGAGCCGTCAGTACCACCACGAATTGGTTCAACGATTGGCATAATATCGAATTTCGCAAATGCTTCTTTTACGATATCCACAATTTCCATCACAGGTTCGATTTTTTCGCCCATATTGTAATATTGATCGTCAATTTGTACGGTAATCGCGTCTTCACCGTATTTTGCTTGCATATCTTGTCCGACCTTTGCCATGAATGCTTTTTTCTCTTCGAATTTCGTGCGGTCATGGTCGCGGATAATGTAAGACATTGTTGATTCTTCGATGCCACCTTCAAAGTGCATTAAGTGAATGAAGCCTTCGTAGCCGTCTGTTTTTTCAGGAACGGCGTCTTTTGGCATTTCGTTTTGGAATTCGATTGCTTTTGTAATCGAGTTGACCATCTTATCCTTGGCAGAGCCTGGGTGAATATTCGTGCCGCGTGTTGTGACTTTTACGCCAGCTGCATTAAAGCTTTCGAATTGTAATTCACCAAGTGGGCCGCCATCCATTGTGTACGCGTAGTCAGCGCCAAATTGTGCGACGTCAAATTTATGTGGGCCACGACCGATTTCTTCATCTGGTGTAAAGGCAACGCGGATTTTACCATGCTTAATTTCGGGATTGTTCACTAGGAACTCCATAGCTGTCATAATTTCAGCGATCCCAGCTTTGTCATCTGCACCGAGTAATGTGTTGCCGTCTGTTGTAATTAGTGTTTGTCCCACATAATTTTTTAAGTTCGGGAAGTAGTCAGGTGACATAACTAAGCCATTTTTTAATGTAATTGCTTCACCGTCATAGTTGTCGATTCGTTGAGGCTGGACATTTGTACCTGTGTAATCAGTTGTTGTATCCACATGCGCTAAAAAGCCGATTGTTGGTACGTCTTTATCTGTGTTTGCTTCTAATGTTGCGAAAAGGTAGCCGTTTTCATCTAATGTAATGTCTGTTAAACCGATTTCAGCTAATTCGTCTTTTAAAACATGCAATAGATCAAATTGCTTCATTGTTGAGGGGGTTGTTTCTGAGTTGAAATCAGATTGTGTGTCGATTTTCGCATAGCGTACTAAGCGTTCAATAACTTTTTCTTTCATGGGGAAATGCCTCCTAATTAAATACGTTGCTTATATTGTACACTCTTTATTTCGGTTTTTGAACTATTTTGAAGTATTGCGTAATGCTAAGCATAAACAAAAATTGTGCGCCGTAATACGTTGACATAATCAGCTCATGTGAATAAGCTACGGGGAACATAAATTTGTTGATGGCTAAAATGGAATCCGACGCAATAAACAGCAGTGCCCCCGCAATCGCTAGCGAGCTACCTGTACGAAATGATGTCCAGCCCATCATTAAAATGACCGACATGTACGCGACAACAGCAACCGCTAATATCGTATCGCCACTTTTGAAGACAGAACCAGCCACCCACACCAGCATAAAAAGTCCATATGCAACTAAAAGGATTTTTACGTAGGTGGGTGTTGTGCTGACATTGGTGGATTGAAAGGCAAAAATATAAAAAACATGCCCAATTAAGAAAAAGCTGAGCCCGATAATAAACCATTGCAACGTATAGTCGCCAATCGCACAAAAAATGAGTCCGATCGAAATAAGCCAGTAATAAGGCGCTTTTATAGGTACTTTTGTCGAAAAGGCAAGCCCGATGAGCAGCAACATTGGAATGAGCTTAAATACCATCTTTAATGAAGCATCGATGGAGTCAAAAAAGAATACATAATAGAAGCCGAAGCCTAAAAAGAATAAAATAAGTAGTTTTCTTGTCATACTATTCCTCCTGTTAATCCTAATTTTCTATTGTTTATGAATCTTTTTTTCTAGTTATTCGTAAATAATACAGAAGAGAGGATGATTCCAATGGGACAATTATTTTTGCTAACCGCAATTGGCTCACTAATCATGACGCTACTATTAGTGCCATTTTCGAAAAAAATCCGCAATAAAGAGTTATCGACTAAGGCCGTTTTGATTAGTGCGGTCATTGTATTTATTGTAAGTTTTATTTCGATATTTGTAACGATTTATATTTCAAATCTTGATTTATCATGGACAATTTTTTTATATGTGTTGCCGGTAGTGGCATTATGTGGTGCAATCATTGCAGTCGGTATGGAGCAAAAAATGAAGTCGTTTATCGTTTTAGTAGGAATTATCGGCATTGGCTATTTAGTATCTGCGCCATTTTTAAATGCGGAAGATAAGTATAATTCTGCTGAAATGCAAGAACAAACGGAAATTGCGCCGTTTGATGAAACGAAAACGCCAGCGAGTGTACCACCACAATTTGTGAAAAATAAAATGAAAAAAGCGTTTGGTCAAGTACCGAATACAAGTTATTATGAGTTAGGGAATTTACAAATTCAAAAGGTAAACGGGGCGTATGTATATATTGCGCCGGTTGAATTTTCGGGCTTTTTTAAATGGTTCAATGGTAAAACAACACCGGGTTACTTTACGATGAGCGCAACGGATTCTAGTGATAATCCAAAGTTTATTAAACAAGAGATGCGCTATATTCCGTCTGCTTTTTTAAATAAAAATTTAGAGCGTCATATGCGTTTGCAGCATCCAACGTTAATTTTCAATGGGGAACCACAACTCGAAATTGATGAGGATGGGAAACCTTATTACATCCGCTCTTATGGTGAATTTATTTCAGCCCGTAATGGTTTTGATGTAAAAGGGATTGTATTAGTAGATGCTGCTTCAGGGAAAACAGAAAAACTCGCATTAGCGGATGTGCCAGAATTTATTGACGGCGCGGTATCACCAGAAACGGTTAGTCTACAAAATAGCTATTATGGGAATTATGTGCACGGTTTCTGGAATAGCTTAGTTGGCAAAAAGGATGTAAAAGTGCCAAGCGATGAAGGAACAGAGGCCAATGTAAGTCCAATCTTTATGGAAGACGGCGAAATGTATTACTTCACGGATTTCACGAGTCCAAAAGAGGGCGTGGATTCGATGCTAGGTTACGCGCTGACAAATGCGCGTACAGGGCAGGCAACGTACTATACAGGGAACTTAGAGGAGTCTTACATGGATTCACAGGGAGCGCTTGACATCATCGAGAAGAAGTTCGTGGAAAAAGAATGGGAAGGCGAAATGCCGATTCTCTATAATTTCTATGGGGAAGCGAGCTGGCTATCTGCTGTATTAGATGCGAATGGCTTCTTGCAAAACTATTTCATTGTATCCGCTGCTAATCCTGAGATTTCTGCGTATGGTACGACACCAAACGAAGCGTTAAAGCTATATAAAACAGCGCTTAGCCGCGGAGGCAGTACAGTGGATGGGACGTCAAATGCAGAGGAAGCAAAGGCCACTGTGGAGGTAGTACGTGTGTATAAAGAGCGTGTGGGGGATTTCACCATCGTATCCTTCCTAACGACAACAGGTGAAAACTTTATCGTCAGCTCAGAGGTTGTGCCGTTTGCGATTTATTTACAAGAGGGTGATCAGGTAGCAATCACCTACGCCAAAACTGGAGAGACCTTCCAGCCGATAAAAGCATTGCAAATTAAAGGCTTATAGCAAAAAGGAGAGCGCGATTTTAGCGTTCTCCTTTTATTTTTTCAAAATCCCTTATATAATCAAGCATTTTCTTGCGACGCATTTCGATATGCTCGTTTGAATACAACGTAATCTTTAAGAACTTTTGACGTTGTTCAGCCAACACTTTACGGGCATGTTGGTATAACTCGGCAGGCTCATGATCTAATATGTATTTTAAATGGAACAGCTGCATCAATGCGACTTCGGGATCTTCTAAATTGCAGACAAATTTGATGTTCCAAATATGTGTGTGTGAAATATATTGATTTACATAGGTAGTGGCTGCTTCGTATTTTATGTCATCGATATGCGGTGCGAGCTGCTGATGGATGTCCTTTAGCGCGGTGTTAATATCGACAATTTGTAAGGATAGCTTGCGTACAGATTTTAAGTGCTGACGCTCCATTGATTTCGCTACAAAATTTGAACTCATTTGAAATCCTCCTGACAGTTTCCTAACAATATTCTACCAAAAATAGTACTAGTGGTTTTAGGTACAATAGATTGATTTTTTTACTAAATTTTCTTGTTACAAGATTCCATTGGATGCTTAATGCTTATTATTTTGCTGCTCATAGTTATGGATATAGTCACGTATCTTACCTTCACGTAAGATTAACTGCTCATTTGAGTAAAGCATCATATGATGAAATTTATTCGTTAACTCCTCTAAATTGGAGCGAATGGATGTGTGTAGGTGAGCAGGCTCAGCAAGTAAAATGAATTTTAGATGGAAAATCTGCATCAAGGCCACTTCAGGGTTTTCGAGATTATTGTAGAATTTGAGATTCCAAATATGCGTATGCGAGATATATTGGTTGGCATAGGAGGAAATGGCTTCGTATTTTGATGCATCGATATGTGGTGCGATTTGATCATGCAGCACTTTCAAATTTTCATTGAGCGTTGCGATCTGTAGAGGATATCGGCGTATCGTTTTTAAATGTGATTTGGATGTAATCGTGATGCTCATTTTAAATCATTCCTTTATTTTTATGTTAAGCTATTTCGTAAAACAGACCAAATCTCCATAGAAATAATAAATGCTTTTAGTTCTATTATCCTGTTGCTATTATAGGCATATATTAAAATAGAATCAAATTTTTTAAAAACAAAAAAGATACACCGCTTTAGTTTAAAGGGTGTATCTTATAATTATTATTTCCAAGTAAAGCCTTGTGATGCTAAGAAGTCTTTAATGAACGGACGTTTTTGATCAATGAGGAAATCGGCCATTTGCTTTGTCCAAGTAGCTAGCTTTTGATTGGATGAACGGCTTGCGTAGTAGCTTTCCATTGTCGCATCATATTCAGCAAGTAATGTATCATATTTTTCCACATCATAGCTGTTTTCATGTAGGACGGCTGCTACCGGCAAACGCGGCTTTGTTTCGTTGCGTTTCGTTGGTGTACCGATAGTCATCGCAAACAGAGGGAACACATATTCAGGTAAATTGAATAGCTCGCTAATTTCTTTTGGATTTGTACGTGCACCGCCAATATAGCAAATGCCGTAGCCCATCGACTCTGCTGCGATAACAAAGTTTTGTGCGAATAATGATACATCCGCAACCCCAACAAGTACGTTTTCAGCAGAATCCGCTACGATGTCGACACCATGCATTTTCCCAGCCACATGTAGTCGCTTGAAGTCTACGCAAAATAGGAATGATGCGCCCGCTGTTCCAAATTGAAATTCATTTTTTGATAGTTCGCCAAGCTGTTTCTTTTTCTCTTCATCTGTTACCCAAATGACGCTATAGGCTTGTACGAAATGTGAGCTTGCGGCCATTTGAGCGGTTTCGATTAAGTCGATAACGGTTTCCTTTGAAATTTCCTCGCCTGTATATTTCCGAACAGATGAGTGACTACGTAATAATTCTCTAGTTTCCACGTGAACATCTCCCTTGTATGTATTGCTAATAAAAAAAGCTTAAAGGATTTCTCCTTTAAGCTTATTTTAGTCAATTTTCGGATTGAAGTCGATTACAATAATCCGAGCCATTTCCAATAAGTTGCACTGAAAATGATAATTAAGATAAAGCCGAAAATGGTTAATGGAATCCCTGATTTTAAGAAATCCTTTGTTGTGAATGCACCGGTACCATAAGCGAGCATGTTTTGTGGCGCACTTACAGGTAATAAGAAACCGAAGCAAATGACGAATTGCTGAATCAGAACGAAGCCAATTTGGTTTTCAACCGGTATTGGTAAGCTTAAGGCTAATGCGATAAATACCGGAATTAGCGCCGAAGCTAAACTTGTTGCGGATGCGAAGCCTAAGTGAATCACGATGTTAAAGATTGTGACTAATGCGATTGTTGCTAAAATCGGCATTGTATCTAGGCCAAGTGAGCCGAAAATCGTATCGGATAACCAAGCGGCCCCTTTTGTGTTTAATAATGTAGTACCTAATGAAATCCCTACCGCAAAGACAATTAATGTACCCCAGTCAATACGGCTAGAAGCTTCTTGCCAGTTGAACACGCCTACTTTAGGAGCTAATAAAAAGGCAATCGCGATAATTGTTACGGTTGTTGTATCGAATGGATGTACTTTACCTTCTGTTGCCCAGAAGAATAAAAGGACTAATGTTGTAATGATTAATGTTATTTCTTTGCGTTTTAATGGGCCAAGCTCTGTTAACTGCTTGCGGATGACATCTTTACCGCTTGAAATATTATCTGTTTCCGGTTTGATTAATTTGATCATGACGAAGAATAAAACAACGGACATGATGGCAGAAAATGGCGCAGCATACATGAACCACTCGCCCCATGTAATATCGATACCGAATTCTGTTTTAATGAAGCCAAGTGCAATTAAGTTTTGTGCTGCTGCTGTTTTAATCCCGATATTCCAAATCGAAACAGCCTGTGCTGCGGTAATGACTAATAATGCGGCAAGCTTACTTTCCTTAGTTAAACCAAATGCCGCGACAATTCCTAATAAAATCGGTACAACTGCACCCGCTCGAGCTGTTGCACTTGGTACAACGAATGCTAAAACGATTGCGACTAAAATCGCACCAAATACTAATGCATTTGTTTTTGTTCCAACTAATGATAATACCCAAAGTGCGATTCGTTTATGTAAATTAGTAATTTGCATCGCAGCTGCTAAAAAGAGCGCCATCCCAACAAGTGCGACCGCCGAGCTACTAAAACCACCTAATGCTAATTTTAGTGCACTGCTTGTCCCCATTTGAACAGATGGATCTTCCATACTTGGTGCCAAACCAAGGAGCACAGCGATTAATGCTAAAATCATGGCTGAGCTAACCGGGTATGCTACCGCTTCAGTTACCCATAAAATAACGGCAAATGCTAAAATCGCTAAGGCTCGTTGACCAGCAACAGGTAAATCACCGTCATTTGGTAAGAGCGTAATCGTAATGAGTGCGGCAAATGCAAGTAAAATCCAAAGCGGCTTTAAATTACGTTTTTGTTCAGTGGAACTTGAATTTTTTTCACTGATTGCTGCCATTATAATAGCCTCCTTTTCACTCTATAAAGTTTTGTTTTGTATAATAATTTGGGTGAAGACATTTTCTAGAGATAAAGATATGACAAGATGACTTGTATAAGTATCAATGTGTTATCTCAACAAAGATATGTAAAATAAAGTATTTGTCATTGTTTATTATAGCAATAAATGGAGATTCCTGATGTTAATATTTAGTGAATTTTATTGTTTTAAAATAAATAAATTACTAGCTAGATTAAAGGAGAAAGATAGAAATATTTAAGTTAAAATAGAAAAATATGCGTTTTTTACTTGGTTGGATTGAGTGTTCAGAAAAAGAGAAAAAATAAATTTCAGAAAATTTATGAATTTCATATTGACGAATGGAAATGTTCTGTTTTATACTGTGAAACAACGATGGAACATAAATCACATATCTCTTATCAAGAGCGGCTGAGGGAATAGGCCCTATGAAAGCCCAGCAACCAGTGAGTGATGAACTGACTAAGGTGCTACGTCCTACAAAATGAACAATCATTTTGGCAGATAAGAGGAGGTTAACTTGCTCATATGCGGGGGACGCTCTTCTTAACTGAAGAGGGTCTCCCTTTTTTCATTTAAAAATGGACCCTCCTCAAAATAACACCGATTTCACCATCGATTAATTTTAGGAGGCAATATAATGACAAACTTACGACCAGAAACATTATTACTACATGGAGGTCAAAAGCCAGATCCAGTAACAGGTGCGATTGCTGTCCCGATTTACCGCTCGACGGCTTATGCATTTAAGGACACTGCTCATGCGCAACGTCTTTTTGCATTAGAAGAGCCGGGGAATATTTATTCACGCATTATGAACCCAACTGTAGGTGCTTTTGAAGAGCGCGTGGCGTTATTAGAAGGCGGAACAGCGGCAGTAGCACTTTCATCTGGTGCAGCGGCAGTAGCGTTTTCAATCTTAAACTTAGCGGGCGCGGGCGATGAAATCGTGGCAGCGGGTTCACTTTATGGTGGTACGTATAATTTATTTGCGACAACATTACCTCGCTACGGTATTACAGTGAAATTTGTGGATGAATCCGATCCAGAAAACTTCCGTGCAGCGATTACTGACAAGACAAAAGCAGTATACGCAGAAATTATTGGTAACCCGAGCTTAAAGGTATTAGATATTGAAGCGGTAGCAAATATCGCGCATGATAACGGTCTACCATTATTAATCGATAGCACATTTGCTTCGCCATATGGTAGTAACCCAATTGAGTTTGGCGCGGATGTTGTCATTCACTCTGCAACAAAATGGATTGGCGGTCACGGTACTACAATTGGTGGTGTCGTAGTAGATGCCGGTAAATTTGATTGGACACAGGGCAAGCACCCAGGCTATACAGAGCCAGACGCTTCTTATCACGGAATTCGTTATGGAATTGACACTCGTGCTGCAGCATTTGCCACAAAGCTTCGTGTACAATTACTACGCGATTTTGGTCCGACTTTATCAGCAGACGCAGCATTTAACTTCTTACAAGGGCTAGAAACGCTTCATTTGCGTATTGTCCGTCATAATGAAAACACACAAAAAGTAGCCGAGTATTTAAAAAACCACCCATTCGTGGAATACGTCAACTACAATGGCTTTGAAGATTTTGCTACACATGACTTAGCGAAAAAGTATTTAAAAAATGGCTTCGGCTCAATCATTACATTCGGTATTAAAGGTGGACGTGAAGCAGGGCGTCAAGTCATTGATAATGTGCAATTATTCTCACACGTAGCAAACGTAGGGGATGCGCGTTCGTTAATTATTCACCCAGCAAGTACAACACACCAACAGCTATCTGTGGAAGAATTGAAAATTGCAGGCGTATCAGAGGAGCTCATTCGCTTATCGATCGGCCTAGAAGCAGCAGAAGATATTATTGCAGATTTAGAACAAGCATTAGCTAAGGTAGCAACAGCTATAAACGCTTAATATAATAGAAGAAACTCGCTTGTAAGTTCCCATTCGAAATACAAGCGAATTTTCTAATAATTAATCCCTAGTATTTTAATGAGTTTTATTGACAACCTTAAAACCAAGTAATACAATAGGAATATAAGTTGATATTCACAAATAAACGAAAAGGAGTTGTTCAACATGGGAAAAGTTTATAGCGCACAAAACGTTGCTGCTTACATCATCTATGAATTAAATGAAGAAAAGGAATTCGTGAACGCTTGTTCAATCCAACAAATTTTGGCGGATGTGAATGCGATGTGGCACAGCGTTTTTGGACACCATGCTTTCTCAGAAACAACTCATGATTTTCTCAAATTTGGCTACACGGTACAAGAAGTAGCAGATGAATATAAAGAGCATGGTACAGCACATATTTTAGAACCTGCAAAAGAATGGTTTTTAAAATATGGTGAATTTCAATTAGTGCAACGCCCATACGCAGTGCCTAATTTTTCAGTGAAAGAAGAAATTGTGATGCATAAAATTTTAACTGCCTACCGTTTACGTACCTATAATTTAGTAAATGTGGCCGTTTGAAATATTTCTCAAGCACTGGTAAGTCCCCCTTGCCGGTGCTTTTTGCTATTTTATAATAAGATTTGAATGATTAATGACTTTTTACAGAAAACAAATGTCTTTCTAGGAGAGATTTTTCTTGTTTTCGTGTATTATATAGGATAGAATTTTCTTTAAGATAAATTATTTGAATTATTTATTAATTTCTCGGACGCAATTACGCCGAGGTGAAATTGAATATCGTTTGTTTTTTGAATTTGGAGGAGAAAGGCATGGCAACAATCAAGGCAGCCATTTTAGGATTTGGCACAGTAGGTCAGGGGATTTACCATATTTTAAATGAGAAGAGGCAGGAGCTCCGCGAAAAGTTAGGCGTTGAGCTAGAGGTCGCAAAGATTTTGGTAACAGATGCGAGCCGTGAGCGTGTACCGGGCACAAAGCATTTAATGACAGAGTCAATGGACGAGGTTTTAGCAGAGAAGGGCCTACAAGTCGTGTTTGAGGCGATCGTCAATGAAGAGCCAGCATTTGGCTATTTAAAACGTGCGGTGGAAGCAAAATGCCACGTGATAACAGCAAACAAAGTAATGTTTGCGAAGCGTGGAGAAGAATTAGAGGCTTTAGCAAAGGCAAACGGTGTGTTCGTAGGGTTCGAAGCATCCGTAGCTGGCGGTGTGCCGATCATTAAAACAATGAAAAATATTTTACTTGTTAATGATGTGAGTCGCGTACAAGGTATTTTAAACGGAACGACAAATTATATTCTTACAAAAATGCGTGCAGAGGGCTGGAGCTTTGAGCAGGCATTACAGGAGGCACAGCGCTTAGGCTATGCAGAGGCGGACCCATTCAATGATGTGTCAGGTCAGGATGCCTTTAAAAAATTGATGATTTTATCGAGCCTAGCATTTGGTGAGCAGCCAAATTGGTCAGATGTAGAAGTCATTGGAATTGATACAATTTCTTCAGAGCAAGTGGCAGACGCAACGGCAAAAGGCTTACGCTATCGCCATGTTGCTGAAGTAGAAAAGTTAACAGATGGCACAATTCAAGCAAAAGTTGCACCATTATTAGTGGATAAAGATCATCCGCTTTATCCGGTTGATGATGTGTTCAATGCGGTTGCGATGGAAACAAATTATATCGGGACACTGTCGATTACGGGACCGGGTGCAGGAATGTATCCAACAGCGAGTGTGATGGTAGAGGACTACGCAGAAATCATCGGAAAGCGTGCGGGATTTACAGTGACAATCTAAAAAACAAGCGAACTCAATAGGTTGAGTTCGCTTTTTTCATGTTTTTTTATTAATCCTCGTCCTTCACGTCCATATCCTCAGGAATCGGTGTGTTGCGCCAGATTTCGATTTCCTCTTTAATGCGTTCTAATTGTTCGTGGTAGGTGTCAAACTGCGCGCTATTAATTAAAAAGCTCTCCCCATCATGAACAGCTTTAATACGCCCCTCATAAATGTATTTTATAATTTGATGCTCGGGCATACCGATATCCTTAGCTGTTTCTTCAATTGATTTAAACATGTGATGGTCTCCTCCTTTTAATTGTTGTTAGTATTCATTATAATCGCATTTAAAGTAAACTGCATCTCGATATGTAATGGCAAATGAATAGAAATCTTCAGAATTTCTTAAGAATTTCCATAGCCAGTTATTAAGAACTGTAACTTATTATAAAACTATAAGAAAAAGTAGTGAGGTGAGCTTGATGAGTCAGCTGACAGTGTTAGTAACGGATGATGATAAAGACATTCGTGATGGTATTGAAATTTATTTGAAAAATGAAGGGTATCATGTATTGAAAGCAGCGGATGGGCTTGAAGCGATCGAGCTGTTAGAGAAAAACGAAGTACATTTAATTATTTTAGATATTATGATGCCGAAAATGGACGGCATTACGGCAACCTTTAAAATTCGAGCAGAGCGCAATATTCCCATTATTATGCTGAGTGCAAAGGCCGAGCAAACGGACAAGATTCATGGCCTTTCTGTTGGGGCGGATGATTATATTACAAAACCATTCCACCCATTAGAGCTGATGGCACGCGTCAAATCGCAGTTGCGCCGCTATGTCAATTTGGGGAATTTTGGGGATGCAGCGCAAGTGGATGGGCTAGAGCTTGATGTAGCTGCGCGTGAAGTACGGGTGGACGGTGAGCCTGTGAAATTAACGCCAACCGAATATAAAATTACCGAGCTGTTACTAAAAAATGCTGGACGTGTCTTTTCCATCGGTGAGATTTACGAGCTTGTGTGGAATGAGCCAGCGTATAATGCCGAAAATATTGTGGCTGTCCATATCCGAAAAATCCGAGAAAAAATTGAAGCCGATCCGAAAAATCCACGCTATTTAAAAGTTGTGTGGGGCTTAGGTTATAAAATTGAAAAATAAAGCATTGTCTTGGATTGGTGGCATCGCGGCAGTGGTTGGTGTGTATTATCTCGGCACGTATTTTATGGATTATTTAACAGAACGCTTCGTCCCCTTAGTGAAGCAATTTCTATACTTTTTATAAGGAGGAATGGTAAATGAAAAACAAAAAAACCCATCTCCAACTTTTTCTTATGTTTGTTGTGGTGTTTGCGATTATGGTTGTCTTCGTACAAGGGAATCGCTATTTTGGAAAAAACTATTTCGAGTCCAATTCATTCGATTCGGAAGCAGAGCAATTTGCGTTAGCTGTTGCGCGCTATGAAATAAACCCGTTAACAAAAGAAGATTTTTCGGAGGTTTTAGAGGTAACAAAAGATGAAATCCAGCGTTATCGTTTGTATTACGGTACTTTAGCAGAGCAAATTCAAAATATTAAAGACCAATATGCGGATGATATTAATAACGCACAGGATGAGGATGTACTACAGGCATTAAAAAATGAACGTGACGCAAAGGTGGCAGATATTCAAAAAAACTTTGCAGATGATGCCTATGTAGCGGATAAAATTAAAGTCATAAAAGAAAATGTCGTCAATGAAATTTTAGAAGACGAAAAGCAAAAGGAACAGGCATTCTTTGCTGAGAACAAGCAATTTGCCTATGAGTTAAAGGATAATCAATCTGAGTTAACATTCAAAAAAGGGGATGTTAATGCCGCAAAAGTCTTTGAGGAATCCATTAACAATAATGATTTCGGTACACATACGAAATCGGTTAATTTATACGAATATGAGCAAGCCGGTTATTTAGATAAAACGTATACCATTGAAAAAGACTATTCGACCATTTCAGGGACGGTGACGATTCCTAAATCCATGCTGTCAAAAACAGAATTTGGTCATGATTTGCAGGCATTTACAACGGCGAAATATATTTACTATAGCTTTATCCTTGCAGGTATTGTGAGTTTGATCCTGTTACTAAAGGTTTTTCCATTCCGTCCAGAAGAAATGAACATTCAGAGTATGCTACGCGATGAAATAAATCGCTTACCAATCGATCTAAATGCATTCATTGTCGGGTTCGTGGCCTATCTTACATTAAGGATTATAGGCAACATGACGTATGTTGGGCAATCTATTGCGTATTATTTCCAAGGTCAAAATTATTATATGAACTTTATTGAAAATCTATTTAGCATGGTTGTAGCCTGCGCGATGTTTGTATTAAGTGTTCACCTGCTCGTTTGGATATGGGCACGTATGAAAGCATATAAAACGGATGATAAAATATGGGAAAATACATTCCTATCAAAGCTTGTGAAGACCTGTATCGCGGTGTTTGAAAACCGTTCGATGGGCATACAATCCCTTATTTTATTACTGGTGATTTTCCTTGGGGGCTTTGGTGTACCGGTCGTTATGATGACGGGGTCGTTTGGTGTTTTACTATTTTATATGTTCCTATTTGCTGTATTCTTCATTCCGGCGCTGTATATTTTCTTGCGTCGTATTGGCTACTTAAACCGCATTATGAAGCATACGGACGATATGGCGCATGGTCGCTTAACAGAGGATTTGAAGGTCAAAGGGAAATCACCATTAGCGAAGCATGCACAGAACTTGAATGGTCTACGTGAAGGGGTTCGCACAAGCTTAAATGAGCAAGCAAAGAGTGAACGCTTAAAAACGGAGCTCATTACGAATGTTAGTCATGATTTACGCACACCGTTAACATCGATTATTACGTACACAGATCTCCTGAAAAATCCAGATATTACAGAGGAAGAGCGTAAAAAATATATTGATATACTAGATGCAAAATCAGGTCGCTTAAAAACATTAATTGAAGATTTATTTGAAGTGTCGAAGATGGCAAGTGGCAATATTGAAATTTCGAAGCAACGTGTTGATCTTGTTCAGCTATTGCAGCAGGCTGTGGGCGAGCATGAAGAGGACTTTGTGAAAGCAAATTTAGATATGCGTGTTACCATTAGTGAACAACCGATTTTTGCTTACGTGGATGGGCAAAAATGGTGGCGTGTTATTGATAATTTAATCGTCAATGCCCGCAAGTATTCATTAGAAGGTACGCGTGTCTATGTGAACTTAAAAGTGAATAATGGCAATGCCGAGTTAACTGTAAAAAATGTGGCGAAATACGAGCTAAATGAAGATGCAGGGGAATTAATCGAGCGCTTTAAACGTTCTGATACATCGCGCCATACAGAGGGCTCTGGTTTGGGGTTAGCCATTGCCCAATCAATTGTTGATCTACATGGCGGTCAATTAGATATTGCTGTGGATGGTGATTTATTTAAAGTTACAGTATTTGTACGCGCGGAGAGATAGCATAATGGGATGTGTTAAAGGGTTTTTTACCTTTAGCACATCCTTTTTTAATGCGGTACATTCTTAATCTATAGTAAAATAGCAGTTAACTAAAAATAACAACAACGATAGGAGCAAACATTATGCGGGTAGTAGTTGGCATCATGGCGATAGCAATCTATAGTGGTATCACGATCTATCTTGGCTGGAATATGCGCGCGTGGCTTTTATCGATGCAGGCATATCGTTGGCCGTATTTATTTTGGGGCGTATTATTTGTCATTGCTTTTGGCTATTTGATTGGAAAAATGCATAAAGTGTTAACACCGTTTAGTGTGCTCGGAAGCTACTGGATGTTCGTTTTACAATATGGGCTGATGCTCTGTATTTTGGGCAACCTCATTGTTTTATTGACACCCCTTTCTGTAAAGGTCGTGGGCACGGGTGTTATTGGGATCCTGCTTGTCCTCTTGATAGCGGGTACTTATTTTGCCTATACACCAGTCGTGCGTCATGCGACAATAGAAATGAAGAAGCCGGGGGAAGATATGCGTGTTGTAGTGGGGTCGGATTTTCATTTGGGCTTGCTAGCTGGGAAGGGACATTTAGCAAAATTTGTAGCATTATCGAATGAACAGCAGCCGGATTTGGTGTTACTCGCAGGGGATATTGTCGATGATAGCCCGCAGCGTTTTATTGATAAAGGTATGGGAGATGTCATGAAAAATTTGCAGTCTACATATGGTGTTTATGGCGTGCTCGGCAATCATGAGTACTACGGCAAAGAAATTCCAGCATTTAAGAAGGCAATGCAAGAGGCGCATGTGCAAATTTTGATGGATGAAACTATTTTGGTTGCAAACCGTTTGTATTTAACAGGAAGAGAAGACGTAACAAATAAACAGCGCTTGCCAATCCGTGCTTTGCAACCGGACGAAAAAGAGTTACCATGGCTTATGATGAATCATACACCAAATGATTTGGATGAACCGGCGAATGCGGGAGTAGATCTCCATATATCAGGTCATACGCATAAAGGGCAAATGTGGCCCAATCATTATATTACGCAAAAGGTATTTGAGCTCGATTATGGCTATCGTCAAAAGGGAGCGATGCATGCACTTGTATCCAGTGGCTTTGGTTTTTGGGGGCCACCCACGCGCATTGGGAGTCAATCTGAATTGTGGGTAATTGATATAACATTTGGTAAGTAATTTATGGGGAAAAGGAGATTTCTTGATGGAGTGGTTTGAGTTATTAAAGGCGTTAATATTAGGGTTTGTAGAGGGGATGACAGAATTTGCCCCGGTATCGTCTACAGGACATATGATTATTGTAGATGATATGTGGCTGCAAACGAAGGAATTTCTAGGCTCGGGCTCGGCGAATACATTTAAAATTGTCATTCAGCTCGGTTCGATTTTAGCAGTTGTTGTCGTCATGTGGAAACGTATTTTAAGTATCGTAGGCTTGTATAAAATGGAAGGCCAACAATCGCAGCGCTTTAATTTAGGGCATGTAATCGTGGGGATTATTCCTGCAGGTGTGTTCGGTGTTCTGTTTGAAGATTTTATCGATGAAAATTTATTTAGTATTAATACGGTTATTGTTGGTTTGATTATCGGGGCGATTTTTATGATTATTGCCGACAAGTTTGGACCTAAGAGACCAGCGATTACATCATTGGATGAAATTTCATATAGTAAAGCATTAAAAATCGGCTTGATTCAATGTTTATCATTATGGCCAGGCTTTTCACGTTCGGGCTCAACGATTTCGGGTGGTGTTTTATTAGGGTTAGACCATAAAACGGCGGCTGACTTTACATTTATTATGGCAGTACCGATTATGGCAGGGGCAAGTGGCTTATCGCTGGTGAAGAACTGGGATCAAATCAATATCGATCACCTATCATTCTATGTAGTGGGCTTTGTTAGTGCCTTTATCTTTGCATTATTGTCAATTAAATTCTTCTTGAAATTAATTTCAAAAGTAAAGCTAATGCCATTTGCCATTTATCGAATTGTACTTGCTTTAGTGTTGATTTTCGTTATATTTGTATAATTTTTAAGAGACGTCAAATTGTTGTCAAAATTTGGCGTTTTTTTATTACCCTTTTCTCCGTGTTTTCTTGTAATAAATGGATGTATAGCCTATATTGGATTATAAAATGACTGAATAATATGGAAAAAGAGGGGGGAAATCGTGTTTTCTTTTAAAAAAAAGTCGACTGTTGCTAAGTTGGAAAAAGTAGATTTTCAAAATGTAGGCATCTTTATTACGAATCCAGATCGACTTGCACAAATGCAAATTATTGGATTAAATATGGAGGATTTGAAATTATTAAGAACGATTAAACCATTTGTCGAAGTGCGGATTTTAGAGGTGGTACAGGCATTTTATTCGACAATCGAAGCAGTTCCTCAGTTTAAAGACATTATTACTAAAAATAGTACATCTGAACGTTTACGCCAAACGCTGCGTCACCATATTGTTGAAATGCTGGAGGGCAGAATTGATGATAAGTACTTAGAAAATCGACGTAAAGTATCACTTATGCATGTGCGAATTGGGCTTTCGACAAAGTGGTATTTAGCCTCTTTTCAAAAGCTAGAGGCCAGCTTACGTCAAATTGTCTATTCACTTGATGTGGAATCTGAGCAAAAGCAAAAAATGATTGATGCCATTGGGCGCGCCTGTAATTTTGAGCAGCAGCTCGTATTGGAAGAATATGAACTTGTTTCAGCCGGGATTCAACAGCAGCAACAAGAACAAATTAAACAAGAAGTGAAATCGATAGTCGGTACTATTTCACAGGATTTAGAGCGTCAATCCCGCGATACGAATGAGACCGTATTGACCATGATGGAGCATACGAAAGCAGTGGATCAATATGTACATAACAGTATCGAGGCTGCAACGGATACGAAAATGGCTTCCAAAGAGGGCTATGAGCAGATGGTACTAATGACGAAGCAATCGAATGAAATTAATGAAAAAACGGTCGAAATGTCGCGCATGGTGGAGGCGTTGAACAATTCTTCGACAGAAATTTATGCAGTTATTGAAATTGTGAAGGGGATTGCGGGTCAAACGAATTTACTCGCATTGAATTCGGCCATTGAAGCAGCACGTGCAGGCGAGCATGGGAAGGGCTTTGCAGTTGTTGCCGATGAGGTACGGAAGCTAGCGGATCAAACGAAAACATCTGTAGAGCAAATTGCGGGGTTAATTGCCGTTTCGGGAAATGTGACCAATGAAGTGATTGAAGCCATTCACCATATTCAAGAGCTTGTACAAAACGGCATTTCACAAAATGAGCACTCCATCCGTGCGTTCGACAAAATTACTACGGCAGTCGATGGAACGATAGATGACTTCGAACATGTCGGTAAGCAAGTACGTGAGCTGAAGCATGTCGTTGAAACCATTGGCGAATCGACCAAATCGCTTGAGTATGCAGCCAGTAAGCTAGAGGAAACGATTCAAACATTTTAAAAAAGCGCGGAAACCGTTACGAAATGTAATGGCTCCGTGCTTTTTTGTTTGTTAAGAAAATTATAGATATTCGCATTGTGTATAACTTTTTAGCAAAGATTTGCTTTACGTCTAGGCTAAAGCGCCAGCCCCTCGGTCATTTCGAACCCTCCTGCAAAAGTGGTGGAGCGTTTACTTTTGCGTCGGGCCCTCCAATGCCTGTCGGAGCTGGACGGGCGCTTTAGCGCTTTTGTTCTATCAAATTATTTATTGAACATATCGAACAGTCCGCCAATACCGCCTTCACCTGAGTTTTGACCGCCACCGCCTTGGGAAACCGGAGCTGCTGCGAATACACGGCTTGCTAGACGGCTAAATGGTAATGACTGTACCCAAACCGTTCCTGGACCAGATAATGTAGCGAAGAATAAGCCCTCACCGCCAAATAGCGCTGTTTTAACGCCGCTAACCATTTCGATATTATAATGAACATCCTGCGTCATGGCGACTAAGCAGCCCGTATCGATACGTAATGTTTCGCCTGGCTGTAATTGGCGTTCATAAATGGTACCACCAGCGTGCACGAAAGCCATCCCATCACCTTCAAGCTTTTGCATGATGAATCCTTCACCACCAAAGAATCCTGTGCCTAGTTTTTTCTGCAGCTCGATGCCGACAGAAACACCCTTTGCTGCTGCTAAAAAGGCATCCTTTTGACAGATGATTTTGCCGTTGAGCTTACTTAAATCCATTGGAATGATTTTACCTGGATAAGGCGCTGCAAAATAAACTTTTCGCTTGTCGTGCCCTTCGTTTGTAAAGGTTGTCATAAATAAGCTTTCGCCTGTAATAAGACGTTTACCTGCACCGAGTAATTTTCCCATAATGCCAGAGCCTTGGTTGCTCGATGCGTCTCCAAAGACCGTTTCCATGCGAATGCGGTCGTCCATCATCATTAAGCTCCCGGCCTCAGCAATTACCGTTTCCTGCGGGTCTAATTCTACTTCAACGAACTGCATGTCATCTCCGTGCAATACATAATCGATTTCATGATTTTTCATGTTTTTTGTCCCCTTTAAATAAACTATTTCTATAAGTTACGTTTTGTTGCACGAGAAGTTTCAGAAAAAAACGATTTAGTAGCTCATTTTTTATAATTGTCAATTAATCTCGGTTTATATGAATAATGTTTTAGAGAAAAAAAGGGTATAAGTGAGAAAATGTCGAATATTAAAAGATAAATATGAGTTTGTGAGGTGGCGAAATGGAACTGTTAAATTTTATTGGTGGTCAATGGATTGAAAATGAAAAATTACAGGAAATCCCTGTTGTAAACCCAGCAAATGGGGAGCAAATAGGAACGGTCCCGCTTTCAACAAAAGAGCAAGTCGATTTAGCTGTACAAAAAGCAAAGGCTGCACAAAAAGAGTGGGCGCTCATTCCAGCCCCAAAGCGTGCAGATTATTTATATGAAATTGCGTTTAAATTAAAGGAGAAAAAAGAGTACTTAGCGCAAATGCTCACAAAAGAAATGGGCAAAGTGATTGAAGAGGCACGTGGCGAAGTACAAGAAGGGATTGATATGGCGCTGTATATGGCAGCAGAGGGTAGACGACTCTTTGGTGAAACGGTGCCATCTGAATTGCCCAATAAATTTGCGATGAGCGTACGTGCGCCGATTGGGGTAGCGGGGCTCATTACACCGTGGAATTTCCCGATTGCCATTGCGACGTGGAAGGCATTTCCTGCGCTCGTTGCAGGTAATGCTGTTGTGTGGAAGCCGTCCAACGAAACCCCTATTATGGCCTATGAACTCGCAAAAATTTGTGAGGAAGTCGGGTTGCCAGCAGGTGTGTTAAATGTTGTATTTGGCTCAGGTCCGACAGTAGGGACGGCGATGATTGAGCATCCAGATATTCGCATTATTTCTTTTACAGGCTCTACTGTTACAGGAAGTAAGGTGGCTGAGCTTGGCGGCAAGCATTTAAAGAAGGTATCACTTGAAATGGGTGGTAAGAATGCAGTCATTGTGATGGATGATGCGGATTTAGATTTGGCGCTAGAAGGCATTTTATGGAGTGCTTTTGGGACAGCGGGTCAGCGTTGTACAGCATGTAGCCGTGTGATTGTGCATAAAGATGTAAAACAGGAGCTTGAGCAGCGTTTAGTGGCGTTAACGAAAGAATTACTTGTTGGGGATGGCTTAAATCCAGCGACAAAGGTTGGACCCGTCATCAATAAGGCAGCGCTCGAAAAAATCAATCATTATGTTCAAATCGGTAAGCAGCAAGGGGCAATCTTACTAACAGGCGGCAATATTTTAAATGAGGGCGACCTCGCGAATGGCTACTATTTTGAGCCGACTATTTTTACGAATGTAGAGGCTACAAGTATTTTAGCGCAGGAGGAAATTTTTGGTCCGGTCATTAGCATTATTGAAGTTGCGAATTTAGATGAAGCGATTGAGGTGAACAACGGGGTGAAGTTTGGCTTATCGAGCTCGATCTTCTCGCAAAATGTGAATACTATTTTCAAAGCACAGCAGCTACTGGATACAGGGATTGTTTATGTGAATGCTGGTACGACGGGCGCGGAAATTCACTTGCCGTTTGGTGGTACGAAGGGTACGGGGAACGGCCATCGTGATTCTGGCCAAGCAGCACTTGATGTTTACACGGAATGGAAAAGTATATACGTAGACTATAGTGGCAAATTACAGCGCGCACAAATCGATAACAATGCATGAAGTCCGCGATTGCGGGTGTCATAGATTACATTTACTTATTCTACAAACAAAGGGGATGTTTATATGAAGGTAGTAGTGTTAGGTGCAGGTTTAATGGGGAAAGAAGTTGCACGCGATTTAGTGAACAGTCATGATGTCGAAAACGTATTATTAGCGGATGTATCAATCGAAAAAGCGCAGGCATTCGTGGATACACTGAATACGAATAAAGTGGAAGTAGTACAGCTAGATGCGGATAGCGATAAGGACTTACGCGATGTCATTTCGCGTGGGGATATTGTCGTCAATGCACTCTTTTATACATTTAATGAGCGAGTAGCACGTGCAGCGATTGATGTAGGGGTGCATGCGGTTGATTTAGGTGGTCATATTGGTGGGGTGACGGAGGCTGTTTTACAGTTAAATGATCTAGCCGTGGCTAAAGGGGTTACAATTGTGCCAGATTTAGGCGTTGCGCCGGGCATGATCAATATTTTGGCGGGCTATGGTGTGACAAAATTAGATGAAGTCGATTCGATTAAGTTGTACGTAGGGGGGATTCCGACAGAGCCGAAGCCGCCACTCCATTATACGCAGGTATTTTCATTAGATGGTGTATTCGATCACTACACAGAGCCTTCAAAAATGATTCAAAAGGGTGTGCTGTCAGAGGTGCAATCATTGACAGGCATTGAGCCAATTTATTTCGATGAATTTGGTGTGTTAGAAGCGTTCTATACGTCAGGTGGCATTTCGACATTATACAAAACCTTCCCCGATGTCAAAACATTAGAATACAAAACAATTCGCTATAAAGGACATGCTGAAAAGTTCCAGCTGCTTGCGGAGTTAGGTTTTTTAGACAAAGGGAATGTTGTCGAAGCAGGTGGGCATGAGGTCAATGTTCGTGAAGTCACACGTGAAGTTTTAAAGAAAAAGCTAGATTTAGGGAAGAAGGTTGACGCGGTATTATTACGTGCGATTATTTCTGGTGAAAAATCAGAAGAGCAAATTACGTATGAATATGAAATGGTTGTACGGAAGGATTTAGAGAACAATGTGACAGCAATGGCGCGTGCAACCGCCAATACGATTTCAGTTGTCGCACAAATGATTGGTAAAGGCTCCATTATTGCACGTGGTGTATTTGCACCAGAAACCGTTGTACCAGGTAGAGAGTTTATTCAGGAGATGGCTAAGCGTGGTGTTGTAATTAAAGAAACATCACATCGTTCATCCATGATTGTAAAATGGTAGGAGTGATCATATGAACTTCGAATATACAGCAGAACAAACGCTTTTACGACAAACCGTACGCCAATTTGTGGATGCCGAAATCATGCCAAATATTGCGCAGTGGGATGCACAGGGCGGCTTTGATCAAGGGATTTGGAAGCGTTTAGCGGAACTAGGGTTGATGGGGGTATGTGTACCTGAAAAGTACGGCGGTGCAGGGATGGATTACAACTCACTGGCGATTGTATGTGAGGAGCTAGAGCGTGGGGATACGGCGTTTCGTACAGCGGTTTCTGTGCATATTGGGCTAAATAGTATGACGCTCATGCAATGGGGGACAGAGGCACAAAAGCAAAAGTATTTAACACCTCAGGCAAAGGGAGAAAAAATCGGTGCGTTTGGGTTAACAGAGCCAGGAGCGGGTTCGGATGTGGCGGCCATGAGCTCCTATGCAAAGCGTGAAGGGGATTACTACATTTTAAATGGTCAAAAAACGTGGATTTCACTTTGCGACGTAGCGGACCATTTCATTGTTTTTGCTTATACGAATAAAGAAAAACGACATTATGGGATTTCAGCCTTTATCGTTGAACGTGACTGGGTAGGCTTTAGCTCGAAGGCCATTAAAGGGAAGTACGGAATTCGTGCGGGCAATACAGGTGAATTATTTTTCGAGGATGTAAAAATTCCTGCCGAAAACTTGCTCGGTGAAGAAGGAGAGGGCTTTAAAATTGCGATGTCAGCGCTGGATAATGGACGATTTACGGTAGCTGCAGGCGCGGTGGGCTTAATGCAGGCGTGTATTGAGGCAAGTGTGAAATATTGTAAGGAACGCGAAACCTTTGGCAAGCCGATTGGAGAACACCAGCTTGTAGGGCAAATGCTCGCAAAGATGGAAGCCGGCTACGAAATGAGCCGTTTACTTGTATACCGCGTTGGCGAGCTAAAAAATGCAGGTGTACGCAACACGCGCGAAACATCGCTTGCAAAATGGCAGGCCTGTGATTTTGCGAACAAGGCAGCAGATGATGCGATGCAAATTCATGGGGCATATGGCTATTCCGATGATTATCCAGTGGCACGCTATTTGCGTAACTCAAAAGCGCCGGTGATTTATGAAGGGACGCGTGAAATTCATACGATTATGCAGGCGGATTATGTGCTAGGAAAGCGTGAAGATAAAAAGCTGCGCTGTATGCTACCAAGCTGGCCATTTGAATAATTTTTTGCGATAAAACGAGATGGAATGATAAATTTCTCTCGTTTTTCGTTTGAGCAAAATATTTTTAATAAAATAAAGAAAATTCTGTAACTTTATCATTAGTCGCAAGTCTAATTGAGTATATATCGTAAAAAATGAAGGAGGGGTAATAATGAAGAAGGGCAAGATTTTCGGAATAGGCATTGCATTAGCATTAATGGCGATTGTCGGGTTGTCATCGCTGTTTTATGTTACAAAGGATACAGCCTATGCAAATGGCGTCATCTTTGAAGGGGAAGCGTATACCGTACAGCTCCCAAATGCATTGACGAAGGACAGTGTCACAAACGGGGCGGTAATTGTAAAAGATGCGAATGGGAAAGTAGTACAGGCAACACTTACGCTGGATACTACGGCAAAAGTGTTGACGGTAGAGAATTTGAAGGCTGGACAATACGAGGTAATCATTAAGAAAAATGCCTATGCCAAAGCATCAAAATTTGTGCGTGAGCAAAGCATTCCGCTAGATGTGATTCAAAAGGTGAGTGCCCTGAAAACAGAGGCGGATTTACAGGCTTATTTTAAAGGGTATCTTGCGGCTGAAAATGCGCGCTATCAAGGGCGCGGGGAGGAAAGTACACAGGAGTTTTCAAGTGCTGAGAGTGAGAATAGTTCAAGTGATAAAGCAAGCGGTGGTCAGAGCTATTCAACGACAAACAACCAAGTGGAAGGTATTGAAGAAGGCGACATTACGATTACAGATGGGAAATACATTTACACAATTGTCGATAATAAAATTATGATTGTGGATGCGAAATCTTTAAAAATGGTGAAGCGTTTAACGGTTGGTAAAGAGATTTATCCCACACATTTAATGCTGCATAATGAGCTATTAGTTGTTGGTTATACAGCCTATGTGGAAACACAAAAAGAATCCTATTACGATTCGAAATCGGTAACAAAAGTGGCATTTTATAATGTCAAAGATGCCGCAAATCCAACGCTTGTGCGTGAGGTAGGGCAAGATGGTGACCTTACGAATATTCGTAAATTAGGGAACTATTTATATGTAGTTTCAAGCAAAACACCAAATTACTGGATGCTGCCAGAAAATCAAGAGGTGGAATTACGCCCTGCAACCTATGATGGCGGTAAAGAAAAGCTCTTACCGGTTGATCAAATTCGTCTTTTACCTGAAAGCAATCAACCGAGCTATTTAATGGTTTCGGCGATGGATATCAGCAATATTAAATCCAATGAATGGAAAACCGTGAGCTTTTTAGGGAACAGCGGGCAAATGTACATGTCTGAAAACGCGATTTACATTGCATCGATGAACAATCAATTCTGGCCAACAGTTGATATTGCGGTCGATTCCACAGAGAGAGCCAGTGTACCTGTACAAAGTAAAAATGAAACGACGCTTTATAAAATTGCCATTGCGAAAACAAATATCCGCTTGGCAACAGAAGGTAAGGTGAAAGGTTCGGTATTAAATCAGTTTTCGATGGATGAGCATAACGGCTATATTCGCATTGCAACGACAGAGGGCAATGCTTGGGGTACGGATGCCAATTCGAAAAATCATCTCTTTATTTTAGACGAGAACTTAAAGCAGGTCGGTGCAGTCCATGATTTAGCGCCAGGAGAACGTATTTATTCGGCACGTTTCATCGGTGACAAGGCGTATTTAGTAACGTTTAAAGAAACGGACCCACTATTTGTCATTGATACGAAAGATCCAAAAGCACCGAAAGTATTAGGGGAGCTTAAAATTCCAGGCTTTAGTAATTATTTACACCCGATCGATGAAAACCATTTACTAGGTATCGGCTATGATACAGAGGTGCGAATGGAGCCAGGTGTGAAGGAGCCAATCGTGCTAACAAAAGGTATGAAGTTAAGCCTATTTGATGTATCTGACTTGAAAAATCCGAAAGAAAAGCAAGCAGTAGTAATTGGTGGGCGTGGTACGTATTCATCGGTGCAACATGACCATAAAGCGCTATTTAGAGACCCACGAAATCATTTATACGGCTTCCCGGTGACAGTCTATTCAGAAACGGATGAACAAGACCGCCTGAAATACGAGGGAACGGGTGCCCAAATTTATCAAGTAACCACTTCGGGCATTAAATTAGTGGGGAATTTATTGGAGCAAGCGCGCCCAGGGGAGCAATATGAGGATGCATACAATGTCGTACAGCGTATGCTTTATGTTGAGGATGAGCTATACGCGGTATCTCGCTCGAAGGTGACGAGCTATAACGGCAAAACCTATAAAAAGCAACAAACGCTTGGATTTTAAGGAGTAACTAAAAATCTGTGTCAGGGCAAATGTTCTGATGCAGATTTTTTTCATTTCTTAAGAATATCTTCATTTTTGTCATGCGAAAACCTTAAGATTTAACCTTTACACTGTAAGTATAAAGGAGTGGAGAGCGATGATTGAAGTGAAAAATGTCCAGCATACGTTTTTAATTGGGAAAAAGGGGAAGGAAAAGCGCGTGCCTGTATTGCGCAATGTTTCATTAGAGGTGCCATCAGGCGATATTATTGCGGTCGTCGGGAAAAGTGGCTCGGGGAAATCGACGCTGCTGCAAATATTGGCGGGTTTTATGAAGCCTGAACATGGCTCGATATGTGTCAACGGTCAGGAAATTGCGGCCTTTACCGAGGCACAGAGCGCGGCCTTTCGTCTCAAAAATTTCGGTTTTATCTTTCAAAATTTTCAATTGATGCCAAGTTTGACCGCGTTTGAAAATATTGAACTACCGCTTAAATTACAGGGCATCAGTCCAGCCATTCGCAAAAGCCGTGTCGAAGAAATAATGGCGCGTGTGGGGTTAGTGGAGGTGAGCGACCACTTTCCAAATGAATTATCAGGTGGTCAGCAGCAGCGTGTGAGTATTGCGCGTGCATTAGTTACGAAAGCGCCGATTTTACTTGCGGATGAGCCAACAGGGAGCTTAGATTCTGAAACCGAGCAAGAAATTTTAGCATTGATAGAGCAGCTCAATCGAGACTTAAATTTAACATTTGTCATTATTACGCATGATGAGGAAGTGGCGAATATTGCCGATCAGCGTTACCGCATGCATGATGGGGCGTTAGTGAAAGAAGGTGTCGTTCATGCGATTTAAAGATCAACTTGATTTTGTTATGCAGCATATTAAGAAAAATAAATTACGTGTTTTTATGACGGTGTTAGCTGCAACGATGGGCTGTGCGTTTTTAATCGTATTAGCATCAGTTGGCTTTGGCTTACAGGCATCGATTGAAAAGGATATTTTATCGAATGATAGTGTGACAAAAATAGAAGTACAAAGCAGCCAATCCCAGTTTACCGAGGAAGAAGTGGCTGAAATTCAAGCGGTAGAACATGTACAAACCGTGCTAAAAATAACAAATATGAATACAGAAGCGCAAAGCTTTTTTGAAGATCGGGATACAATCGGTAGTGTATCGTTAACGAATTTTAACGATTTACAGCAAGTAGCCGATGATTTATCGACGGGTGTGTATCCAACAAATGCAAACGAGATTTTAGTCGGCTATCATTTCGCACAAACGCTGTTAAATGACGCGGATCGGAAACGAATCGAAGAAAAATCATTAGAAGCACAGGCAAATGGTGATTATTATGATGGTTCTGAAGAGGGTTATAAAGAGTCCCTTCTAGGTAAAGAAATCGAAGTGGCATTCCGTTCTTATGAGGATGTCTCGAAACAAACCGAGCGTCAAAAATTCAAGATTGTTGGTGTGCTTGCGAAGCCTAGCTATGAATGGGCGATTGATAATAAAATGTATCTATCTGATGCAGTGGCACCAAAGCTAGAAGAAAGCTTTGGACAAGCGTTCCCAGAGCAACAAGAAGCGCTTTATTTTGATCGTTTTGAAATTTATGCAACAAGCTTAGAGTATGTGAAGCCGATATTAGAGGAATTACGCGATAAAGGTTTTGGTGTCTATTCGGTAACGGAGCAATTAGAGGAGCTCAATGTCTTTTTCTTAGTATTAAAGGCAGGACTTATTTTTGTAGGGACCATTGCGGTACTCATTGCATCGATTGGGATTTTCAATACGATGACGATGGCTGTAACCGAACGTACGCGTGAAATTGGGGTGTTAAAGGCAATTGGCGCAAGTCCGAAGCTGATTCAACGATTATTCTTAATGGAGAGCATGTTTATTGGTGTCATTGGAACGGTCATTGCTGTTGCGATTTCTTATGCGGTAAGCTTTGCATCCAATGCGTTGCTACCAGTTGTATTAAAGGCAGCAACAGGTGAGGAAAGCTTTGATGGTATTCAGTTTTCTGCAATTCCGTGGCAGCTCGTTGTCATTGCGGCAGCGATTAGTATCGGGGTAGCGATTATTTCAGGTGTGCGCCCTGCACGAAAAGCGACAAAAATTGAAGTGATGCAAGCCTTGCGTCAAGAAGCATGATGAAAATGAGGTATCCGAGAGCATATTCTTGGGTACCTCATTTTTCAATTGGCTACTAATAATTCAAGGAGTCGTAATTGCCTCTGATGTTCCAGATAGGCTTGCTCTGCCTGCTGTAAGGTCACCAATTCAAATGTAAGACTTTGCTTTGGCGTGAGCTGTGCAGCGTAGGGTAAATCTGCGGCAATGACTTGAGCGATTTTTGGATAGCCGCCCGTTGTTTGATGATCCGCCATTAATAAAATCGGTTGACCACTAGCAGGAAGCTGAATGGTACCGAATGTGACAGCTTCGGATAATAGCTGTGACGTGTTGGCTGCTGCGATCGGTTGCTCACTTTCTAAGCGATAGCCCATGCGATCTGAGTTAATAGAAATGGTGTAGGGTTGCTGTAAAAATAGTTGCTGTGCTTGCTCACTAAAATAAGGCCATTCCGTTCCTTGTAAAATGCGAACAGGCCGCGCTTTATAGAAATTGTGTGTGTAAACCTGTAGAGGCTTAAAGCGTTGTGCTGTACGTTCATAAGGAATCGCGTCGCCTGTTTGTAAGGGCCGCCCTTGAAAACCACCGAAGCCTACCTTTATATAGGTGCTCGTGCTATTTAAAATGGGTTTAATGGTAAATCCACCTGAGATACTTAGATAGCTGCGTGCGCCTTGTACAATCGGACCGCATGTTAACAGATCATTTGGCTGGATTGGGATGGCCCGGTTCATCGGGATATCTTTGCCGTTGAGCTTAGCTTGCATCATACCACCTGTTAAGGCGATGGTCGTTTCCTTTGTAAATTGAAATTGTCCACCAATAAGCGTCATTTCCAAGGCAGGTTTGTTGTGCTGTTGGAGTAAAGCATTGCCGATGCGATAAGCAATCATGTCCATGGCGCCGCTTGTAATGACGCCGTATTGCTGATAGCCGAAGCGTCCAGCATCTTGAATGACTGAAAAAATACCGGGCTTAATGATAATTAGCATGACGAGTCCTCCTTAACGGCGATGAAGCGCACCCGATCGCCGGCTTGTAATAATGACGGTGGCTGTTGTTGGAGTGAAAAGAGCGCTGTCATCGTGCGCCCAATAATTTGCCAACCACCCGGAGTTGCAAACGGATAAATCCCGGTTTGTGTGCCGCCAATACCAACTGAGCCTGCCGCGATTTCGAGGCGTGGTATTGCGCGGCGCGGTGTGGCGATTCGTTCATCAAGTCCGCCTAAATAAGGAAATCCCGGTGCAAAGCCGAGCATATAGACAAGGTAATCGCGCGATGTATGGCGTTTGATGACCTCCTCTGTCGTTAGCTGATTGTAGTCGGCCACTTCTTGTAAATCGGGTCCGTAGTCACCCCCATAAATGACGGGGATTTCAATGATGCGCCTTTTAATGGCTGAGATTTGCTCCTCTGTAGAGAAAAGGGGCGTGACGTAATTTTGTACTTGTTGTGCAATAGTACTTGCATATGGTAATCGTTTTTGCACGATGAAAGGATCGTAGTAAATACAAAAGTTCGTGTAGCTTGGCACGATTTCAATGAGTCCGGGAAAGGGCTGTTGAAGTAATGCGTTCATCGCGTGCTGAATTTGATTTTGTATTTGGTCGTTCATAATGGAACCAAATTGAACAAACAGTGCTTGTTCGCTCAATTGTTTGAATTGAATGGTTTGCATACATTCACCTCGTTATTGGAATCGTGCTTATTGTATGGCATGATAATAGCATAGTTGTTGGAAAATTCCAAAAAGGCAGGGGACGCTGTTGTTAAAGGTAGATATGAACTGTGACTTAGGTGAAAGCTTTGGGCGCTATAGGCTTGGCGAGCAAGAGGCCATTTTACAATATGTGACGAGTGCGAATATTGCATGTGGCTTTCATGCGGGCGATCCATCGGTTATGCGGGAAACGGTCGAGCTTGCTTTGAAGTACGATGTAGCGATTGGTGCGCATCCGGGGCTACCGGATTTAAATGGCTTCGGTCGTAGAGAAATGGCGATTTCTGCACAGGAGGCCTATGATTTAGTCGTCTATCAAATTGGCGCGCTGCAAGGCTTTTTAACGACTAAAGGGGTGGTGATGCAGCATGTCAAACCACATGGCGCTCTTTATAATATGGCCGCGAAAAATCGTGAGCTGGCACAGGCGATTGCGCAAGCGGTGTATGATGTTTCCCCAAAGCTTCGGTTGTATGGTTTGGCAGCGAGTGAGTCAACGGCAGCTGCGGAGCGTATTGGGTTAAAGGCAGTGCATGAGGTGTTTGCTGACCGCACCTATCAAGCAAACGGTGCATTGACGTCACGCCGTGAAAAAAATGCCCTTATTACCGAGGAGGCACAAGCTATTGCGCAAATAATTGAAATGGTAAAAGAAGGTACCGTAACCTCCGTCCAACAAACAAAGGTGCCAATACGCGCAGATAGTATTTGTATCCATGGGGATGGGGCGCATGCGGTGGCATTTGCAAAAGTAGCACGCACACAGCTAGAAGCACAGGGAATTCGCATACAAGCATTCGAAAAAAAGGGAGCGTCCGAATAAATGGACACTCCCTTTCATTTTAATAATAAGGTAACACTTCAGAAACGGTTACAAATTCATAGCCCTCGCTTTGTAAATATTGGAGCACGGGCTCAAGTCCATCTGCTGTTGATTGGTGGATATCATGCATTAAGACAATGGCGTTATTATGTAATGATTTTTGAATCATCGGTAATAGCTTTGCTGGGTCATGGTGCTTCCAATCGAGCGTATCAATCGTCCAGTTCACAGATCTACGTGGAATGAGTGCGCGCACGGAGTCGTTAATGGCTCCATATGGTGGACGGAAAAAGGCTGACGGCTGACCGATTGCCGCTTTGATCGCTTGCTCGGTTGTTTCGTATTCCTTTTTAATAGCCGCGGCCGACATTTTCGTCAGTACGGGATGTGTCCAAGTATGATTCCCAATTTCGTGCCCCGCAACCCGGACTTCTTGTACGAGACTAGGATAATATTGGACACGGCTACCAAGCATGAAAAACGTTGCCTTGGCCTCATACTTCTGTAACAGCGCCAGGATTTGCTTCGTTACTTCAGGGTGCGGGCCATCATCGAAGGTTAAAGCAATTCGCTTATGTGATGGGTCTGTATTTTGTGTTGGTGCAGTCGTGTCCTCTGCTTCCATTGCGATTTGAAAGTTGGATGCAAGCAATGGATTAATGGATGATAATGAAATTTCTACATTTGGTAAACCCACTTCGACAGGGGCGATTTCCCCTTCATTGAAGTAGACAACAAGGGTGTCCTCTTTTAATGCAAAGCGCTCAAAGGCTTCCCAGTTTGGCTGTGTGGCTGCAACAAGCTTATCTTTGTTTAGCGCATCAGCGAATTCAGGGTTTTTTGCCATTTCGGATTGGACATGATTTGCGAAGGATTTTAAGCTTGCTTCATTATGATTGAGCAAGGTTTGCATATTGAAGGTTTCGCCTGTTTTATTGTCGATTAAAAATGTTGTAACGGTTGTTTCATGTTCGGTATTACTTAAAATGGTTTTATTAGTAAGGACAAATGAATAATACTGTTCATGTGCAAAGGTTTGGAGACTAATATTTAGCTCACCTGTTAAGTCATGCACATTTTGTTGAAGGCGCATCATGCTTATGTAGTAATCTTTTGCCTCATTTATGTACGATAACACGGTATTGTTGAACGTTTCGTGTTCAGTTAATGGGTATTGAATCGCAAAGGGCATTTGTTCGTCATTGGAAATGTCTGTAACAATGCGTACCCCCGGGAAGCTTGATTTTTCCTCTGAAATATTGGATGGGGTATCCTTTGCGCTCTGTTCTTCTGTTTGAAAAATAGGTTCATCATTTAAGACAGTTAAATACACAATAGCTGAGCCGAGTAATGCGATTGTTGAGATGAGTAGTAAGTCAATCCAAATACCACGGCGTTTGCGGTAAGGCGTTTTCATGTTGTATCGGGTTCCTTTCAAAAAAATAGGGTAATAAATGGTTCTATTATAGATGGTTTTCGGCTAGAAATAAGTTAAGGAAATACATCATTATGTAAGCATAAATTGTCCGAAAAAAGACTATGATTTTGACGAAGCTTCAAGTAATATGAGCTAAGAAGTGAAAAGGAGGTCCATCCCCTATGAATGCTGAACATAATGAAATGGCGCTTGAATGCTTTTTATTAGCAGGTCGCATCATGATGGAAAGTGGTGCAGAAACGTATCGTGTAGAAGATACGATGCTAAGAATGGCACGATCTCAAAATATGGTGGACGCGCAAAGCTATGTAACGCCAACAGGGATTATTTTCTCACTTGGTAAAACACAGCCGACAAGAATTACATCAATTTCCACGAGGATAACAGATTTACACAGAATTGTTCTTGTTAACAATGTTTCCCGTAAACTTACATCTCAAATCATAACATTAGAACAAGCTTATGACGAGTTAAAGAAGATTGAAACGACGAATTATTTTTTACCAATTATTATTCAAGTATTAGCGGCGAGTATCGCGAGCAGCTGCTTTTTACTGATGTTTAAAGGGGTATTTACAGATATTCCAGCAGCATTTGTAGCTGGCGGACTCGGGCTCTATATTGTGACAGTGATACATCAATCTACACGTGTTAAGTTTTTCTCGGAGTTTTTGGCAGCATTGGCTGTTGGATTTGTCGCATTGATGGCGGTACATGTTGGGTTTGGGACTGAGGTAGATAAAATTATCATTGGTTCGGTGATGCCACTCGTACCAGGACTGCTGATTACGAATGCGGTGCGTGATTTAATGGCGGGGCATTTTACAGCGGGTATGGCAAAAGGAGCAGAGGCATTTTTAACAGCTTTTGCGATTGGCTCGGGTATCGCGGTTGTTTTATCCTTCTAGATAAAGGGGTTTGTTTATGATTGATAGTCTATGGTTTCAACTGATAATTAGTTTTTTTGCGACAGCTTGCTTTGGGGTCATTTTTAATGCGCCGACGAAGGCAATCCCAGCTTGTGGATTTGTTGGTGCAATTGGTTGGGGAATTTACTATTTCTTATACAATAATGGGTTAGATGAAGTGCGTGCCTCGTTTATTGGTGCATTTGTTGTATCCTTAGTGGCCCATTTTGCGGCGCGCAAGTTTAGTATGCCCATGATTGTTTTTAGTGTGTCGGGTATTATTCCACTTGTGCCTGGTGGTATTGCGTACAATACGATGCGCAATATTATGGAGCTGGATTATTTGATGGGTCTACAAAATGGGATGCGTGCCTTTATGATTTCGGGTGCGATTGCGATGGGCTTAGTTTTTGCTGAAGTCATTATGCAAATCATCCTACGCTCGATGTCTCAAGGAAAAACATCGATTGATTCCTTTATTAAAGCAAAAAAAAGAAGCTCAAAAAGCTAGGAAATCTAGGCTTTTTGAGCTTTTTGAATTAGATTAAATTTGAAATTTCGCTGCTCGTTACAGGTTTGCTAATGTAGAAGCCTTGTACAGCATCGCAGCCGAAGCTTGTTAGGAGTTGCTGCTGCTCTTCGGTTTCAACACCTTCTGCGACAACGCGAAGATTCATCGATTTGCCGAGTTGAACCATCCCGTTTACAAGCAGCTGTGTTTTTTCGGATTTTAATGCAGATGTAAACGTTTGGTCAATTTTCACGATGGAAATCGGTAATAGCTGCATGTAACGGAATGAACCGTAGCCTGTACCAAAATCGTCTAACGCGAAGAGGATGCCTTCGTTTTCAAGTGTACGCATTTGCTTAATGATGCTATTTTCAGCCTCTGCTTCAAGTGCGAACTTTTCTGTAATTTCAATTTGAAGTAAGTTTGCTGGGCAGCCCGTGCGCTCTAATGTATCTAAAATTGATTTTGCCATGTTTTTATCGCGGAACTCACGTACAGAGGAGTTGATGCTCACTTTTATATTGTGACCTGCCTTTTTCCATGCGGCAGCTTGCTCACATGCACGTTCAAGCATGAAGGAGCCGATATTGTTAATGAGCCCTGTTTCTTCAGCGATTGGGATGAGCTCGTCTGGTGAGACAACCCCGATTTCTTCATCATCCCAACGTACGAGCGCCTCAACAGCAGTAACGGTACCTGATTGTATATCTAATTGTGGCTGGTAAAGCACATGTAAATTTTTTTGATCGAGCGCCTGTAATAAGCGTCTTTCAACGATTGATTTACGGTTAATCGCTGCATGTGATGATTTGGATAATGAAACAATGCGATCACCACCAGCCTCACGCACCGTTGCAATGGTTGCAAGAGACGCTTTCATTAGCTGTGAAAAGGTTGTTTGGTCTTCAGGGTAGCGCGTCATTCCCCCACTTATTGATAATGGTACGGCGACATTGCCATTATAAATAGGATTTTGCTGCAAGTACGTTAAGAAGCCTTGTGTAAACCATTCAGGTAATGGTGTAATGACAACGAATTCATTTTCATTAATACGCGCCATTGTGCTGTCTTGGAAATACATTTTCATGCGTTTCGTAAACTCCACCACTAAAGAACTATCGTCCAAATCATGGTGTAAATCTTTAATTGTATAGAATTTGTCGATGCTTAAATAGACAAATGAAAAATGACGTTTTTCCTCAATCATTGCAGTAATAATTTGGGCCAAACGGTGAACGTTGATCATGCCTGTTTCTGGGTCGATATAGGCAATTTTTTCGAGCTGGAATTGTATGCTCTTGTCTTTTGTAATATCGCGCTCGATTAAGAGGTATTGATTTTGCTCGGGCGTCGGACCAAATAGCGGGATGGCTGTTAAGTGCACCCAATATAGCTGCTCATCCTTCGTTATCTTCTGGACGTCCCCTTGCCAAATTTGCCCGCCATGCACAGTTTTCCAAATGTCTTGTGTGACTTTTTCAGATGCCTCTGTTGACGGAAATAGCTGCCAAAATGTTTTGCCAATTACGCGCTTTGGTGTCCAATGACTTGTTTTTAAAAAGGCTTGGTTCGTTTGGATAATAAAGCCGTCTTGATCTAGTGTGACAGTCATAAATGATTGGTGAATCCCGTTTTTTAAATCCGATAAATGCTGCTGTTCGGCATCGATTGAACGCATTTCGTCTGTCGGTACGCATAAAACATACGTAGCCTCTTGCTCATTCATTGTGATTGGTTTGGTATAGAGTGTGACAGATGTGATTGCTTGGTGCTTTGTTGTTATCGCGATTTCTTGTAAGCGGAGTGGCACGGTACTTGAGACAATTGATTCGATCATCGCATTATCGACTGCTGCAAAAAGTGTGTCTTCAATCGATATTTCTTTTAAACGCTCGATATCTTCCGTTGAATAGTCAAAATGTTCTAGATTCCCTTTGGCGATTGTTCCATTGGGTAAAAGAATGAAGGACGGGAAAGGAGTTACCAGCAATGTGTCCATTTCGGTTGAATAGAGTTGCTCTTTTGTCATATATCATTTCTCCTCAATGCGTAAAATAATACTATTATTATAATTAAAAAATGCCCATTAGTCACTAAATATTAAAGTAGATTATTATAAAATTAAGGAATTATAGTATTATTATACCCGTTATTGTGAATATAAAATAAATAAGGCTAGTGAAATTACTTGATTTTAGTAGTATAAGGTGGAAAGGAATATAGTTTTAGTTCTTTAGGTAATAGTATGGCTTTAGTCTTTGAATGTAAAAAGTAATGAAGCTATTTCAAATGTAACGAGTGAAACCGTAATTATCATATACCCCATTCGTTAGAAAATAATAGATTACTGAGGGCAGTTTTCTAAAAATATGAAATAAATTATCGTAAAAGTTTTCGGGAGTTGCGTTACTAGGATTGCTTGACTAAAATAATAGCATGATGAAGTTGAAGGAATTGGAGTAGAAAGAATGAATTTATCGGCAATAACAGTGTCGCTTCCACTAGATGAAGAAACATATGAAGAACTGCAAAATTTATGTGAAGTCGCGGAATGTGATGGGCATATTTATACGCAAGTCATGAATTTACCAATCGCGCGTAGCTATGAATCACGCGGATTTTATGTGTTGGTTTATGATGATGATAAAAACGAGCTGATTGGTGCGGGAACGGCGATTGATATAATGGGCTTAAATACCTTTGAATGGTCGGTGTTAGTGGCACCGATGTATCGTCAACTAGGTGTAGGCGGTGCGATTGTGAATGTATTAAAGGATGGAATGGCGGCACGCGGAAGTGAAGGCGAACTGGCGTTAACAATCGAAGGATCTCACTTTGGCAAGGAGTTTTTAAGTAAGCTAGGCTATTTATATAGCTTTTCAGAGGCGACTTTAGAAGCGAAGGCAGAGGTATTACAGCAGCCGGGAGCAGTCAAGCTTCGTCCATTTATGCAAAAGGATACGGAGGCACTTGTAACCATTTTTAGTGAGGCTTTTGGGGATATACGTGAGGAATCACTAGAGCTTATTGAATTTAACACGACAACGGAAGGGCTTGTCATGTGGACGGCGGAAGTGGGAGAGGAAGTAGTCGGAACGGTGACCACTCGTAAAGAGGGTGAAGTCGAGTGGATTACGGCCTTTGCGGTGGCGCCAAACAAGCAGGGGCAAGGGATTGGCACGCAAATTTTAAACATCGTCAAAGATTATGCGATTCGCCAGGATGAAAAAACGATACTATTAGACGTTGAAATCGAAAATGCCAGCGCATTACGCGTCTATGAAAAAGCAGGCTTCATGAAATCGATGCAGCTCGATTATTATATTTGTTTGTAAAGGTTGAAGAGTATGTAGCAATAAAGAAAAGGTCAAAACCCTTAATAGGAGGGGTTTTGACCTTTTTCTATTGCCTTCACATCAAAAATGCTTCTTTTGAAGGACCGATTATATACAGCTCGTGCATTGCGCGGGTGAGGGCGACATAGAGGAGCTTGCGGTCGATTGAATTGTCGTAATAGGGTGCCTCAAATGATGCGATGATGACCGCATCAAACTCCAGCCCTTTTGCTAAGTGACTAGGCACGACGAGGAGCTTCTGCTGATCAATCGCCGAATTTTCGTCCAATATTTGTGCGGGAAACTCGGCCTTTTCCAGCTGCTTCACAATTGATTTCGCTTCTTTTGTCGTTTTGCAAATGAGTGCGATAGACTGATGGTTGCTTGCTTTAATTTGCTCGACAATTTGGGTAATGGTTTTGACATTTAGGGCTTGTTGTTCGATAAATTGAGGCTGCTTACCATGTCTTACAACGGGTTCGACAAGTGGTAGGTCCTCGTCCATTTGCATGAGAATGTCATTGGCTACTTCCATAATTTCAATCGTTGTGCGGTAGCTTTTTTGCAGTGTCGCATAGGTGGCGCGTGGGAATAGATCAAGCACGGGCTGCCAATCCGTTAAGGAACGATAGCTGTGGATGCCTTGGGCTAAATCGCCAACCATCGTAAACATATCCGTTTCCAGTCCGGCCTTTAATGCGGCAAGCTGGAAGTAGCTGTAGTCCTGTACCTCGTCAATGAAAACAACGCGCATTTTCCATGGCTCCTCTATGCCTTTTACCTTTGCCTGCAAATAATAGAGCGCGGCTAAATCCTCTAACGCCCAAATCTCCTTTTTATGCGCTTGTAGGAAGCTTTCTGTTTCGTTTTGATCCCATTCTGGTGCAATTTTATAGAGTAATTCGCGATTCGTCACGATTTCGCGGTAAAGTGTTTTGACCTTTGTTTTTGTGAAGGGCTTCATATAACGTGTTGCCGTTGTTTTGGCTTCTTGCTTAATTTTTGGAATGCGTTCATCGCGCTCGTCAATTAATTTCGTGACGGTATAGCGGCGTTTTTCTGCATCGCGCATGCCGTTTAGCGCTCGGCCAATGGCTTCCTCATAACGGGCGTTTAACTTAGTTAAGACAGCGGTAGTTTTTCGCTTAACCTCGGTTTGAATGATTTTTTTGATGCGTTCGAGGCGTTTTTCAATCGGCATATAATGAAATTCGACTAAAAACAGCTTTTTCAAATGCTCGCCCTTCATAATTCGGTATTTTTCGATAAAGACATCGTCAAAACGTGTAGCCAATTGCTCTTCATAGTGCTGTAAATAGCGCTGCATCATCAGCTCATAAAAGGGGCTGCCCTTCATTTTGGAAATATGCAGGTCATCGTAATTCGTCATGGTGTTCTCGACGATTTTTTCGAGCTGCTCATTTGGATTTGTGAGCTTTAATTTCACATGTAAGGCGTTTTGTACATACTCGGCATAGGTCGTTTGGCAAATTTTATCGACGCCAAGCTCTGGTAGCACATCGCCAATGTATTCGATAAATAAATTATTCGGTGCTAAAATCATCAGCTGCTCGGCATTAAAGTGCTCGCCCATTGTATATAAAAAATACGAAATTCGGTGGAGGGCAATGGTCGTTTTTCCAGAACCAGCTGCCCCTTGTACGAGAATTGGTTGGCGGAGGTGCGCACGAATAATTTCATTTTGCTCCTTTTGAATAGTCGATACGATTTCAGTTAAACGAACATCGGCCTTTCCTTCGAGCGCTTCTTGTAACAATTCGTCGTTTGTTGTTAAATCAACGTCTCGGTAATCGAGAAGCTCGGCTTGCTCAATTTTGTATTGGCGTTTGGCGAATAGATGCCCGGCTTGTTCTTCACCGCGTACGTCATAGGTTAGCTCACCTAGTCGTCCATCATAGTACACGTTTGCGACAGGGGAACGCCAATCGACGATAATCGGCTCATGGGTTTCGCTGTGAAAGAGAGAGGTTTTTCCAATATAAAGAAATTCCTCTGGCTCCCCTTCACGCTGAAAATGGATGCGCGCGAAATAGGGCTTTTGACGAATCGCCTCTAAGCCCTCCTTTTGATCGCGTGCTAGCTCGAAAAAGCGCGTGTTCATTAAAATATTTAAGAAGCTGTCACTCGAATCGAGGTATTCCACGTTTGACATCGCTGTTTTAATATTGGCCTGTGCATTTTCAATATCGCTTATAGAGCTATGTAAAATGCGGTCCATATACGCAATGGTGTCGTGAAGTCGTCGCTGCTCCTCTTTGAAATTCTTTAGCTGTAACTGATGTTCCATCGTTTGTCGTTCCCCCAATCATCTTATAAAGTCAGACTATTATCGTATCAAATGTAGCAATCTTAATTCAAGTATTGCTCTAAAAATGAATGGTGATTTCTGGATTGCTTTGTGAGAAAAGTTCTTTTAAGGGGTATAAAGGATTAAAGCTATGAGCAATGTGAAAAAATTTGTGAGGATTTCATTTTCATTTCATTTTACTTCTGTAAGTTACTTTGTATTAAGAGAGGCTTGATTAATAGTATAAGTGCTCTAGCATACAAAATTTTGGAGGTTACCAATGAATAAGCGGTTAGATGAAGTACAATATGCCCGTGCCTTTGCAATGTTTGCGGTATTATTTGTGCACTTTAGCTCAACAGGTTTGGGGGCAGTGACGCCTGAATCGAGTACCTTTTATGTCTATTCGGCATTCAATACATTAGGGAAGCTTGGGGTGCCCGTTTTTTTCTTTTTAAGTGGCTTGGTGCTGTTTTATAGCTATAATAATAGGCCATTTACAAAGGAAACAATTCGCCAATTTTATAAGAAGCGATTGAAATATATTATTGTTCCTTATCTTGTTATTTCGACTTTTTACTTTGGTGTTCGTATTGTCCATTCTAGTAGTTTTTCATCTGTTCCGGCTTTGTTGACGGGTTTAGGTGAGGCGTTATTATGGGGGAAAGCCTATACGCATTTGTATTTTTTATTTGTGTTGTTGCAGTTTTATTTAGCGTTTCCTTTGATTTTGTATTTCTTTAAGAAGGTAAAGGTTCGTGTTTTGACAGTGCTACTTGCTTCGCTTGCCTTGCAGTTCGCTTGGTTTTATGTGAATAAAAATTATTTACAAGTGGAGGCGCGTGGCTCGTATTTTCTATCGTATGTATCGTTCTTCTTGGTAGGTGCTGCAGTGGGGAGCAATTATGCGCAACTCGATCACTGGTGGCAGGTGCATCGTAAAAAAATGGCGGTGTTTATTGTGACATTGTTTGTGCTTGCGGCTACTAGCTTGATTGTGGTGGATAGTTGGACACGTGCTGATACATTGGTTCCGTATTTACCGTCTAGCCCATATCATACGTATATTTTTGACGGACTTTGGGTGCTTCTAGGACTAGCGGGTAGCTTGTTTACGTTATGGCTAGGAAAAATGGTGATTGTACTCGATTATGCGCCATTACAGATTTTCTTAAATCGTTTAGCGCAATTGTCATTTGGTATTTATTTAATTCATCCATTTTTCTTACTATTTTTCCGTAGCTGGCTACCAAGTTCGACACCGCTCGTATTTCATGGGTGGCAGTTGTTTACCGCCATTGCGATTACGGCTATTTGTTGGGTGCTGACGAGCTGGTTAAGTAAGTGGAAAATGAGCTGGATCATTATCGGAAAATAATAAAAAGCCTACTAATTGTAGGCTTTTTGGGTGTTTACCATTTTGCGGCATGCTCCTCGATGCAGCCAAGCATTTGCTGGATTTGGAGCGTGGTGCCGTCGTCGAGCTGAATGCTGCCGTCATAATAGCCGACCATTTGATGCACGGTTGACACAATGACCTTCGCGTTTGTATTGGCGACGCGTTCGAAAAAGGGTGTAAAGGTTAACTGGATTTGGTCGCTGAATTTCGAGCGAATGGTCCACGGAATCATGTAGTTGAAACGATCATATTCGAAGCGCACATCCTCATGAATTTTAGTCATGACTCCATCAATGAAAATAGCGTTTTCGGTCATGCCGGTGCCGTCCGTCCATTGCCCGCCAAAGTTTAAGCCGATGCGTTGGCCACGAACAAGCTGGGAGGCCATTCCCCAATTCCAAATTGCCTCGCGTGGCCAAATACCACGTCCGTAATCGAGTACGGCAAAGCTTTCTTCAGGCGAAAAGGTAAAGCGACGGCTCCCGATCTTTACGATGCCAGATGTAGGCAAGGTATGATGCTTGGCGGTAAATTGAAATGTTTGCCGATTCCACGGGATTACGACGTTTAATGATTCATCATCTTGTGGATGCTCAATTGTTAATTCGGCATGTAGATGCTCCCCGTCAAAGTCAGGTGAAATGACGGTTAAGTGCGTGACCCCGTTATAGTAGGTTAATTGAATGTTCATTTCACTGTTTTTGTAGCTAACGGTTTCAAGTACTTGCGTTGGCATTTTGACTTTTGCGCCAAGTGGAATGACAATTGTTTTTTCGAAATAGCGCTGGGTTTCGTATTCAAGGAAATAGACGAAGCACACCGCAGCATAATCTAAATGGCTGATCGTTGCGGAAAATAAAATTTCCTCGCCAAAGACACACCAATAGTTCCACTTTTTCTTGCGTAAAAAATGACCAGATAAGTTGCAATCAATAATTGGCTGACGTGCAAAGCCGATTGCCCCTGGATTTAAGTTGCCTTTTTTATCGCAAAGAGCTGTTGGAAGTACGATTTCTTTTTCTGCGTGCTGCCTCATTAAAAATTCCCCCTATACAAAGAAAATAACACTAACTCAGGACCCCATTTTTCGAACAAGTCCTAAAAAGTATGTTTAACAATAATTGTATCAAACATTTATGAAAACTGGGCATTTTCACTCTACTTTTATAGAACGGACATATTTGAAAAAAAATGGTCATACGTTGTAAAAAAAGAAATGAGGCCAAATGCATATGCTTTACTATAATCGCCAAGCTGCGGTCGATTATGCAAATTATTGGTGGGATAAATACAATCCAAGATTTCCGTCATTTCAGGATGATTGTACAAATTTTATATCCCAATGTCTGTATGCAGGGGGCGCACCGATGCGTGGCTTTTCGGATCGTGCGCAGGGCTGGTGGATGATTGGAACACCCGAGCGTTGGAGCTATAGCTGGTCGGTATCCCATTCCTTAAGATGGTATTTAGAATCGTCGAAAAAAGGGCTAATCGCAACACGCGTTTATTCGATTGATGAGCTGGAGATCGGGGATGTTATTTTTTACGATTTTCAAGGGGATGGACGGATTGACCATAGCACCATTGTGACACGAATTGACAATGGGATTCCGTACGTCAATGCACATACGATGAATAGCAAAAATCGCCACTATGCCTATGAGGATTCTTCGGCATATACACCGCTCATGGAGTATTATTTCTTTCATATTAGCGATACCTTTCCATTATAAAACGATATATTAAATAATGAAAAATCATGATAAGGTAGTACTAGTATACGAAGGAGGATTTGTCGATGACAGTATCAGTAAAACAAGCCATTTTAGAGCGCCGTTCAATCAAAAAATTTAATGGACAACCCGTTGAAAAACAAGCGGTGCTACAAATTTTAGATGATGCCAAATGGGCACCGAATCACGGCAATCGTCAGCCTTGGCGCGTTGTTGTAGCAGCAGATGAAAAATTAGCGGAAGTACATGCGTTATTGCGCGATTTAGCGATTCCGAAATGGCAAGAGCTTTCAGAGGAAACGCTTGCTGCACAAATGCAAAAATTCACGCTTGCAGGGGCCTATGCTTTTGTATTAGTAACAGAGGATATGCGTCAAAAAGAGCGTTTAGAAGATTATGCAGCGGCTTCTTGCTACTTACAAAATGCACAGTTACTCGCTTGGGAGCAAGGAATCGGGACATGCTGGAAAACACCAGGCTTCTTGGATAACCCAAAATTCCGTGAAGCATTAAACGCCAAAGCAAACGAGCGCGTGATTTCTATGTTCCAATTTGGTTATTTTGATGAAGCGACACCAGCAAAGCCACGTAAAGAATTAGCAGATTTCGTTTCAGAATTCGGCGCATAATAAAGAGGGAGTGCGCTGCAAAGTTCAGTGTACTCCCTTCATTTTAATAGTAGAAACCGGACGAACGCTCGTAAACCACATCCACTCAATCCTCATAATCCATCATTTCACCAAACAATCGCAAAAAAATAATAGAAAAGATGTTTTTATATCATATCCAAGAGGGAAAAGTAGCGTACAAAAACTTTTTGGAGGGATTGTCTATGTTTCAAACTGAACCGAAGCAAACGGTTGATGTTGTTTATACAAAGCGTGATCTACTCGAAAAACTTCAGGAATTACGTCTGCCACCAGAAACGGTGAATCGCCCGACCATTTACATTTTGACGAAGCATATCAACGAATTTCATGCATTAGCACGCGATAGTCAAATTAAGCTTGTGACAACGCATGGCATCCGTAGTTTCTTGAAGGAGCTTTTATTTAAAGAGTCTCCTATTGAAAAGGTACTGCGTCTCATGAAATTGCCACATCAACAATATTTAGAATACGAGGCAGTTATTCGTAGTGGGGGCATGGTCATCGTGTCGGGGGTAGACCCGCTAAATGAGCGTGAATGGACGGGGCATACATTGACAAAATGGATTACCAATCGCTCAAATTCCTCGAATATTATTTTGCGAGATGTGAAAGAAGAGCGTGTCATTCCATATGAGCCAAAGCCACAGCTGTACTTTTTGCCTTCGATGGGCGTAGCGGGCGAATTTGGTCGTGCGGATGAGGTGCTAGCGTCTTCCAAAGACGAGATTCCACTGCAAGATAATCAACGCCTCGTTCGTGACGCTAAAACACGGGAATTGGGCGTGTATCAGGGACCGCATAAATAGAATAGAATGCTAAACCGAGCCATTCGAATGGGGATGCGCTTGGTTTTTAATTTTGGGAGCAATGATTTATAAAAATTAGGATGAATTTTTATTCGTTAATATTCGCTTAAAATACAGGTGGGTAATTTTCTTTATATTGGAAAACTACATAAATTCACATGAATACCTACCTTTATTAATGGTATATGCATATATAGTGTATAAAAATCTGATAATTGAATTCTGAAAATTAAAACTTATTATTTATCTATTGAATATTTATGCATTAAAAGTTAGAATAAGTTATCGCTTATTTGATAATCCTTAAAGTAGTTATCAAAAAGTTGCAAATTATATTGTGAGGTCCTTATAAATGGCAGATTGGTTAGATTTATATAGAGAAATGGGCGATTACTTAGCGCCAAGTATGGCAAAGGATCACCCAAATCTTCCGGTAGTGAAAGAAGAAGGCTGTTATTATTGGGGTGCGGATGGCAAGAAATATTTAGATTTCACGTCAGGCATCGCCGTAACAAACACAGGTCACCGTCATCCAAAGGTGGTACAAGCCATTAAAGATGCGGCAGATAGCTTAGTACATGGCCCATCTGGTGTCATTATGTACGAATCCATTTTAAAATTATCGGAAGAGCTTGGCGAAGTATTACCGGGTGATTTAGGCTGCTTCTTCTTTGCGAATAGTGGTACAGAGGCAATTGAAGGGGCATTGAAGCTCGCGAAGTTTACGACAGAGCGTCCTTATGTGATTTCATTTACTGGCTGCTTCCACGGTCGCTCGATGGGGGCACTTGGTGTAACAACATCAAAAGCGAAATACCGTAAATTCTTACAGCCATCACATCTTTCATACCAAATTCCGTATGCTGATGTGAAGGCAGCTCCAGCGGGTGTTGATGCAGAGCAGTATGTGGTTGAAAAGCTAGAGAAAGACTTTAAACAACTATTTAAGCACCAAGTAACACCTGAGGAAGTCGCAGCGGTGATTTTAGAGCCGGTTTTAGGTGAGGGTGGCTATATCATCCCACCAAAAGCATGGGTGAAGAAAATCCGTGAAATTTGTGACCAGCACGGCATTTTATTAATTTTTGATGAAGTCCAAACAGGCTTCGGTCGTACAGGCGAATGGTTCGCTGCACAATACTTTGATGTAACGCCAGATATTATGGCGATTGCGAAAGGGATTGCATCAGGCTTACCACTTTCAGCTACAGTGGCTTCAAAAGAGCTCATGGAAAAATGGCCAATTGGTTCGCATGGGACAACATTCGGAGGTAACCCAATCGCTTGTTCCGTAGCACGTACAACATTAGAAATTTTCCACGAAGAAAATTTAGTTGAAAATTCTCGCGTTGTCGGTGCATATGCGCGTGAACAACTGCTTAAAATGAAAGAAAAGCATCCGATCATTAGTGATGTACGTTCGGCCGGTTTAATGATTGGTATTGAGCTATCAGATCCAGCGACGGGCGAGGTTTCAGGTGAGGCAGTAGGAAAAGTATTAGATTACGCGCTTGAAGAAGGCGTACTATTCTACTTATGTGGTAATGAGGGAGAAGTGATTCGTATGATTCCACCACTTACCGTAACAAAAGAGCAAATTGATGACGGCTTACAAATGCTAGATAAAGCCATTGCACGATATTTAAAAGAACAACAATAAAGGGAGAGAAAAAACATGAAGAAAAAATGGTTATTAGCAGTTTTGACAACACTTGTTATTGCAGTATTAGCGGCATGTGGTACAGCAGACGAAAAAGAAACTACATCAGGTAGTGAAGGACCAGCAGACGGCGGCGACAAAAAGACATTAGTAGTAGGTACATCAGCAGACTACGCACCATTCGAATTTGTAGACACAGCAACAAGTGATGAAATTATCGGTTTCGATATCGAATTAATCAAAACAATTGGTGACAAATTAGGCTATGAAATCGAAGTACAAAATATGGACTTTAACTCACTTATTACAGCATTACAAGCGAAAAAATTCGACGTAGTAATCTCTGGTATGACACCAACAAAGGAACGCGATAAAGTGGTAGACTTCTCAGTTCCTTATTATGAAACAGAGCAATATTTAATTTTTGACAAAGAAAAAGGCTATACAACACCAGCTGATATTAAAGGCGGCGTGGTAGGTGCACAAATTTCTTCGATTCAAGAAGAAATCGCGATTGAATTAGGTGAGGCAAATGGCTTCAAAGTAGAAAGCCGTAACTTAATTCCTGAGTTAATTCAAGAATTAAAAACAGGTCGTTTTGATGCAGCAGTGATCGAAAACATCGTTTCTGAAAACTACTTATCAAAAAATGATGACTTAGCAGCATTCCCAATCGAAGTAGAAGAGCCAGATTATAAAGCAATCGTATTCCAAGAAGGTAGCGAATTAAAAGCAGAGTTCGATAAAGTAATCGAAGAATTAAATGCTGACGGTACAATCGAAGAATTAAAGAAAAAATGGTTCGTTGTTGAGTAACAGCTAGTTGAAGGAGCTGTCCCGGAAGTACTTCTTGGACACTCCTTTTCTCACGTTTTTTAGAGGGGAAAACCAACAAGGGGATTCTCTACTAAACTAATTTAACTAAAGAAAGGGGGGCTACGATGTTTAATTTTGAGGCAATCGTACCCTCTATCCCGTATATTTTTGAGGGGATAGGTATTACATTACAGATTGTAATCGGTGCGACGATTTTAGGGGTAGTTTTAGGTATTCTATTAGCCTTATGTAAAATCGGAAATATTGCACCATTGCGCTGGTTTGCAAGTTTTTATACATCAATTTTCCGTGGGACGCCGTTAGTTCTTCAATTAATGTTAATTTTCTATGCAGTTCCACAAGTATTAGATATTCAAATTGACCCTGTTCCCGCTGCGATTATTGCATTTGGTTTAAACTCAGGGGCTTATATTTCTGAAATTATCCGTGCAGGTATCAATGCAGTCGATAAAGGGCAAATGGAAGCCGCAAAAGCGCTTGGTATTCCATATGCAAAAATGATGAAGGATATTATCTTACCGCAGGCGATGAAAAATATTTTACCATCGTTAATGAATGAATTTATTACGTTAAATAAGGAATCAGCCATCGTTACGGTGATCGGGGCAATGGATATTATGCGCCGTGCATACGTTGTTGGGGGTTCGACCTTTACGTATTTAGAGCCGCTACTAATTGCGGGGTTAATTTACTATGTCATGACATTAGTATTATCATTCCTTGGCAAAATGCTAGAAAAGAGGATGAGACGCAGTGATTAAAATTGATAATCTGAAAAAAACATATGGTAAAAATGAAGTATTAAAAGGCATTTCAACAGAAGTGAAGGAGCGCGAGGTAATCGCGATTATTGGTCCTTCTGGGTCGGGAAAATCCACGTTTTTACGCTGCATTAACCGCTTAGAGGAACCAACTGAAGGCATCATTTCGATTGCAGGTGTGGAAGTGACAAATAAAAATGTCATGAAGGTACGCGAGAATTTAGGAATGGTGTTTCAGCACTTCCACCTCTTCCCGCACAAAACGGTTTTAGAAAACTTAACATATGCACCGATTAACGTAAAGGGTGTAGCTAAAGAGCAGGCAGTGAAAACGGCAGAAGAGCTGTTATCAAAAGTCGGCCTTTATGACAAACGCGATGAATTCCCGAATCGTTTATCCGGTGGGCAAAAGCAGCGTGTCGCGATCGCACGTGCGCTAGCGATGAATCCAACGGCCATTCTTTTCGATGAGCCAACATCAGCACTAGATCCGGAAATGGTAAAAGAGGTTTTGGAAGTAATGAAATCACTTGCCAAAGAGGGCATGACAATGCTGATCGTAACGCATGAAATGGGCTTCGCGCGTGAAGTTGCAGACCGTGTGCTGTTTTTAGATGGTGGCTATTTAGTGGAAGACGCTTCTCCGGAAGAATTCTTTACAGCACCAAAATCAGAGCGCGCTAAAGCGTTTTTAGAGAAAGTATTATAAGTAAAGTAGACACATCCGTGATTGAGTTGCGGGTGTGTTTTTTGATTGGGGATTATTTGTAGTGTATTTGGATTCTATGTCATGCAAGTGTTAAAAAATATAATTGTGCTATACGAATATCAAATTTTGCATAGCACAATCTATTTTTATAGATGGTTACTTATATAGGAAGCTAAATTATCATAACCAAATGCATGTAACGGAAAGTCAAAATCACTATCTGAAATTTCCATTTCAACTTCATCAGATCTATCTGCAGCAAAAAAACAAAGCTCATGTTCTAAATTAAATGATTTAAATTTTTCATGGAATAATGAAAAATATTGTTCCTCAACATCACCAAATCGATCAGGTTGGATTTTGCATTCGTAAAAAACGCGAACGGAATTTTTTAAATAGGCGTAGTCCATTGTCTTTTTACTGAGATCTGGATTTCCTGAATGATGATAATAAGCAATTACATCATTTTCATTTTTCGTAGGTAGCCCAATAGAAACGCCCCAGCCTCTTTGTTGAGGGGGAGGGGGATGTTCTAGGGAATATGTACCGCCATAGAAACCAACCAAAATGGCTTCAAAAATTTTACCTCTAAGTGAATTTAGAAAATTTTTATCCTTTTTATCAGCCATTTTGAAGGCGGTAAATAAATGACCACGAGTCAATTTGAAGATATTAATATTTGCATTTTGATAGGCGTTTTCTAATTCATTTTGAACTTCTTTGTAACGACTTTCTACCGTACCACGTTGCCATTTTGCAGACCTTTTTAGTAACTCGCAAAAGTCTTCGAGAATGATATGTGTTTGAACATCTTTAAAGTAATTTGCGACGTCACGTGATGCTTGTTTGATTGTTAAATCATCTCTATCTAGGGTTTTTAAATAAATGTTAATTGGTTTGGTCATTGTCATTTATGGCTTTTAAATAGTTGATTACATCTAAGGTCGGCAACATAAAGCTTGGTAGGGTTGTTCTACTGATTAACGAACTAGAAACTTCTCGTATATACGGTAAAAGCATAGGTACCACATTTTGTAATGCATAGTTTTTTAATTGTTCGGTATCGATGTTGGTCGTTGAGTATACTTGGCCTTTATATTTTATCGTCATAGAGAATCCTGTATCCTCTTTAGAACCAATTTCAGCCGTTAGAAAAATATTGGCATAATCATTTTCAATTTCAGCATGTTTGTAGAGTGCGAATGGTAAATCGCTATACGCTTCTATGCCGACATTATTAAATTGTACATCAATTAATTCCACATAACGTAATTGTATCGCATTTCGTTGAAACAATAAGTTATCAAGTACATCTTTGTTGTTCATACGGAAAACCTCCAATTAATTTTAATATTAAAACAACCACTGTTTCCAGTGGTTGTGAGATTGTATTTGAAATGAAATCAAAATTTGGCTTTCGTTCAATTGTATAATTGATTAATTTAATTTCTTCCTTTTCTAAAGCAATATTAGATAAGTGAATTAGATTTTCTGTAAGGTTGGTAAGTGTATTCACGACTGTAGATCGAGTACTTTTTTTGTCTCTTTCATCCCAATTCAAATCATCTTTAAGTGCACCTAAAACCAAATTAATTTTTGATGCGACTGTCGTATCATATGGAAGGTTTAGCTCCATTAACTTTTTTAATTGGATAAAGCCTTTGTTTTTTAGCCAGTCTAAAAACAAATAATCAGATTTTTTTTCGCATTGTTTATCAGCAGCTACTAAAAAAACCTCCATATTTTCAGTTGGAGTGATGTTAAAGAAATCATGAAATGCTTGGATATACAACGAAGTCAATTTATTTATTTTATCTGAATACTTATTTTCAATCGGATTCGTTTTTAATAACCATTTTTCACTATTCATGTCATTTCTCCCCCTCGTTATAATTTAATTTACACTAAAAAATGTAATCTGTAAATGAATCGTTTCGGTTGTAAAATTAATGTCTCCTATAATCCAAAAAATAAACATGGAGTACATATTATATCTAAATTTTAAGTGGTTATTTCGGATACGTCTGACAAACACGCCCAACTTGCCCATCTGCTAAGCGGACTTTAATTCCGTGTGGGTGAAAGCTGCTGTTTGTGAGCAGGTCTTTTACAACACCACGCGTTGTGTTGCCTGTGCGTTGGTCTTTCTTTAACACGATATCTACCTCTAAGCCCGGATAGACATCACTGCGATTTTTTCCGTTCATGTTCTTTGCTCCTTCATGCTCGTTTGTTTTTCTAGTATAGCATGACCGCGCTGCAAAACGGTAAACCCCGCATTTATCTCGGTAAATGATTCAAAAAGTTTTGATAGCAAAAGCCGCGTACATCCGCCTCACTGTAGTGCTTGAGTAGCTCATTCACTAAATTTTGGTGCATGCCCGCGTGTTCTAAGCCAGGAATTTTAGCGTTAATGCCGTCAAAATCGGAGCCGAGGCCGATTAAGTGCTTGCCACCAAGCCCACAAATATGGTCGATATGCTTGATTAAATCGGTCATTGAAGCTTCTTTTGAACCCGTAATAAACTCCGGGAAGTACACAACATGCATTGGGGCGTTTTTCGCAATCATCGCACGGATTTGCTCGTCGGTTAAGTTGCGTTCATGCTGGCAGACGCTTGTTGCATTGGAATGCGAGGCAATGACATAATCCGCTTGCTCCATCACATCCCAAAAGCTTTGTTCGTGTAAATGTGTGACGTCGGTGAAGATTTTATGCGTATTGTTGAGCTGAATAATATCGCGCCCAAACGCTGTCACACCGCGCCTCAATTTACTATGTAAGCCATCTGCTGCTTCGTTTGGATTGTTCCAAGTAAGGCCGATTGATAGTACGCCGAACTGATAAAATTGATGCCAAAACGAGAGATCACCTGCGAAAAAATCGACCCCTTCAATCGTTAAAAACGCGCCGATTTGTCCTGGCTTTAGCTTATCGAAGTCGTCCCATGTTTTGAGGTGCACCATGAGCGGATGCTGCGTAATTATTTGTTGAAAATGCTGCACCTGCTGATAGGCTGCTTGAATTTTGGCTTCAGGTGATAAAGTTGGATCAATAAAAATCGCGAATGCTTGTGCCATCACGTGCCCAGCCTGCAAGCGCTCATAATTCACATCTAAGCGTGATGAACTCGTGAAATTGGTATTGCCTTCATACAAATGTAATAACGCATCGCAATGTAAATCAATGATGGGAATGGCCATGTATACTCCTCCAGTTCAATTTCTTCCATTATAAATAATATGAGAAGTTTTTAAAATATTTTCAGGTAACACGTGGATAGGCGAAAAGTAATGATTCGCAAATAAACCCGGGCAAAGCGCACATAAACTCACGCGCAGATAAAAAACAGCCCATGTTAGAAAATTTATCTAACATGAGCCATAAGTTTAAGCGTGATGCAGTCCGGCGAAAATGCCACCCTTTGCAACAAGCTCCTCATATGTGCCTTGTTCCTCGATGCCATTTGGTGTGACAACGAAAATATAATCAGCATCGCGAATCGTCGCTAAACGATGGGCGATAATGAGCGTCGTGCGGTTTTTCGCTAAATCATTCAATGATTGCTGAATGATGCGCTCCGTTGCTGTGTCTAAAGCAGATGTCGCTTCATCTAAAATAAGAATTGGCGGGTTCTTTAAGAACATGCGCGCAATGGCAAGGCGTTGTTTTTGACCGCCCGATAATTTCAGCCCGCGTTCGCCGATTTCAGTTTCGAAGCCGTCTGGTAGGTTTTCGATAAATTCGAGTAGATTTGCCTGCTCGGCTGCGGCTTTAATGTCCTCAAAGCTGGCGCCGAGTTTGCCATACTCGATATTTTCACGAATGGTACCGGTAAAGAGGAATACATCCTGCTGCACCGTTCCGATTTGCTTGCGTAGTGAGTGTTGCGTCAAATCGCGAATGTCGTGCCCATCAATTGTAATGGCGCCGTCTGTTACGTCATAGAAGCGCGGAATGAGTGAGCTGATTGTCGTCTTCCCTGAGCCAGATGGACCAACAAAGGCAATCGTCTTCCCGGCTTTGACGTTAAACGAAATATTATTTAACACCTGCTTGCTGTCCGCATAGGTGAAGCTGACATTGTGGAAGGCGATATCCCCCTGTAAATGATCCACTTCAATGGCATTTGGACGATCAGTAATGCTCGGCTCCTGGTCGATTAAATCACAGAAGCGCTTGAAGCCCGCCATGCCTTTTGGGTACATTTCAAGTAGTGCGCTAATTTTATCGATTGGTTTAATTAACACATTCGTAAATAATATAAAGCTCGCAAATTCCCCGTAAGAAAGCTGGTTATGATAAGCGAGCCAAGCCCCCACAACGAGTACAACTAATGTTAACAGGCGCGTTAAAATATAAATGCTTGAATGTGTGCCCGCCATGACTTTATAGGCATAGATTTTGGCCTTGCGGAAGAGGGAGTTTTGCTCCTTGAAGCGCTTCTTTTCAAATTCCTCGTTCGTAAAGGATTTGACAACGCGAATGCCAGAAAAGCTGTCCTCCACGCGTCCGTTGACATTGGCAATTTCCCCATACATCACCGTCCAGCCTTTTTTCATGCGCTTATTGCTCAAATACATGACCGCAATTAAAAATGGAACGAATATTAAAATGATGGTCGCCAGTGTGCCGTTAATATTGTACATCAGTGTGAATGCCCCGATGAACGTCATAATGGCGATGAATAAATCCTCAGGACCGTGGTGGGCAAATTCGCCGATATCAAATAAATCATTCGTAATGCGGCTCATTAAATGCCCGGTTTTCATATTATCGAAAAACGTATACGGCTGGCGCTGCACATGATTGAATAGCTGCTGGCGCATATCCGTTTCGATATTGACCCCGAGTTTATGGCCTAAATAGTTGACGATGAAGTTCATCACCGTACTGATAATATACGTTAATAATAGAAGCGCACTGATTTTGGTAATCATGCCCCAATCATTTGTAGGTAGTAGCTCATCAATAAACCATTTTACTGCCATAGGGAAAAGTAGTTCTAAAATAGCGACGAATACCGCACTGGAAAAGTCGATGATGAATAAGCGCTTATGCGGTTTGTAGTACGTAAAAAATCTTGCTAGCATAGTGTGTCCTTTCTGTTAAGCAACGTTAACTAGGTGTAATTGAAAATGATTGTTAACTCGCATTATACATTTTTTCGGGTGGCGAAGGAATAGGGGGAGGGCTGGGGAGTTGTGGATAATCAAAAAACGAACTAGAAGTGGTAAAATTAATAAAATGAGATGATAAAGGGTGTACGGACATGAATTTTTATATAGTAATGCAAGGGAAAACATATGAACAGGCAAAAGAGGCGAGTGTTGTTTGGTGCTCGATCTACGATAATAGCGGGCAAACACCGCATTCTTGGGAACGTATGAACGAGGTAAAACAGGGAGATGCCATTTTCCACTGTGTAAAGGGTGAAATTGTTGCGATTAGTATTGCGCAGGAAGATTGCCATAAAGGTGAAGATCCATTTGGCGAAGAAAAACAGATTGGCAATCAATTCTCGACGGCTTATGAGCCACTTCAAATTCCGATTGCGATTAAAGCAAACTTAGAGCAAATTCAGCAGCTCTTACCAGTGAAGTACTCCCCATTCCAACAAAATGGCGATGGTAACCAAGGCTTCTTATATCCTTGTAATGAAATGCTCGCGATTAAATTGTTAGAGCTTATTAGTGATGCGAATATTTATGAGGAAAATGTAGAACAGCTAGAATTTGCAATGGGCTTAATTGCACAAAAAGAACGCAATACATTAGCACCGATTTTATTTGAAACCGAGGCAGAGGCCAAGTTGAAAATTCGCAGGGGTCAGCAGAAATTTAAAAAGCAGTTAACGCCTCTATGGGACCATCATTGCGCGTTATGCGGCATCAAATTACCAGAGCTTTTAAAAGCAAGCCATTCCAAACCGTGGAAAGACTCGACGGATGAAGAACGACTCGATCCGTACAACGGCATATTACTGTGCAGCAACCATGATACACTATACGACCTCGGCTATATTGCATTTGATGGCACTGGAAAAATTCACATTTCACCAGAGCTTGCGAAAGAGGACTATAGTAAGTACGGCATTCATGAAAAAATGCGTGTAAACCGTGTGGAAGAGAATAAGAAGTATTTTAAGTGGCATAAGCGAGAAGTTTTTAGGGGTTGAGGGATCGCGTTTTTCGCCATTAGTAGTGTTATTACTCGCTAAAGAGTAGGGAGTTAACAAAGCCTAAAATTTATAATTTGTTTTGCGATAGCAGAAGTTTAAAACGGCGCATTGATCAAATGAATCAATGCGCTTTTTTAGGTTAAATTGAATAATGGTGATTTAAAATTCATTTATGTGAAATTATTTCACTTGATATTGAATATATATTAAAAAAGGACTATATTATTCATAATAATGAAATTAGATGGAGGTGGCGTAATGAACATCGGTATGGAAATTAAGAAGCTGAGGACAGAGCAGGGCATCACGTTAAAGGCGTTAAGTGAAAAAAGTGAGCTGTCTGTTGGGTTTCTTTCGCAATTAGAAAGAGGGCTTACGACAATCGCGGTGGACTCACTTGAAAAGCTGGCGACAATTTTGGATGTGCATTTAACGCATTTCTTTGATAATCCTGTAAAAAAGAAAGAGCTTGTGTTAAGAAGCTATGAGCAAGAAATTATGGATTCCGTTGAGGGCGGCTTTATTAAATATAGCTTGAGCGCCAATTTGGAAAATAAACTGCTTGTTCCGAGACTGATTGAAATTTTACCTCAAAAGAAGGATGAAGAAATCGTCTCCTATACGCATGAGGGGGAGGAATTCGTCTATGTGCTAGAGGGAATCTTAACCGTTTACCTCAATGGGACAAGGCATGAGGTCTACCCGGGAGACAGTGTGCATATGGACTCGACGATTGCGCATAATTGGGCGAATTATACGAATAAAACCGTCAAGCTAATCGCGATTAATACACCGAATTATATGTATCACCAACAAGGGCCGAATCGAAAAGACGTTATAGAAAGTGATTAAGGAATGGATAAATTAATTTTATATGTAATCGGTGCTTTTTTTGTAATCGGTGCGATCGATTCGATAACGGGCAATCGTCTGAAGCTGGGGGAGAAATTTGAGGAAGGCATTAAGACGATGGGTGCTTTAGGGCTTGGTATGATTGGGATTATTTCGTTAGTGCCGATTTTTACCGACTTTTTATCCGCTGTCATCATCCCCATTTGCCGTGTTTTCGGTTTAGATCCTTCGATTGTGCCGGCGCTCTTTTTAGCTGTCGATATGGGCGGCTATCAAATGGCTACGGAGCTTGCAGCAACAGAGGAAATGGGGGCCTTTGCGGGAATTATTATTGCCTCCACATTGGGTGCGACCATTAGTTTTTCCATCCCAGTTGCGCTCGGCATGCTCTCTAAAGAGGATGAAAACTATTTTTCTAAAGGGGTGCTTGTGGGCATCCTGACGATCCCGATTGGCTGTTTTGTGGCAGGCTTATGGCAAGGAATTAATGTTTCGTTATTGGTGTTAAACCTCATTCCGATTTTCCTTTTTGCCGTAATTTTGGGGATTGGCTTATTAAAAGCGCCACAGGTTTTTATCAAAGTGTTTAATCTGTTTGGAAAGCTGATTGTTTGTTTAAGTGTTATTGGATTACTTTTACAAGGAATTGATGTCATTTTGGGCATAAAGCTTGTCGCGAATTTGGCGCCTTTAGCGGAATCGACAGAAATCGTAGCCAAGATTGCCATTGTTTTAGGGGGCGCTTATCCAATGCTTGCCTGCATTAATCGGCTGTTTACAAAGCGATTTGAGAAAATTGGTCAAAAATTTGGCATCAACGCAGTATCCGTGGCAGGCATACTGGGTGGCTTGGCGAGTAATTTATTAATTTTTGGTACCTTTAAGGACATGAATCCAAAAGGTAAGGTGGTGGCGACTGCTTTTGGTGTGAGTGGTGCCTTTGTATTTGGGGGGCAGCTCGGGTTTGTATCTGGCGTAGCACCGGACATGATTGGTGCTTTTATCGTTGCCAAGCTAACTGCCGGAATTTTGAGTATCATACTCGCCATTTGGCTATATGACCGTGAACAAAAAACAATAGGATAATGGAGGAATTTGTAATGACTAGTAAAGACAGAGTTGAAAAGCTAAGACAATTAATGAAGGACAATGAAATGGATGCCTACATCATCCCTAGCTATGATGCGCATCAGAGTGAATATGTAGCAGAGCATTGGAAGGGTAGACAATGGCTATCTGGCTTTACAGGGTCTGCGGGTACGGTTGTTGTAACATTAGAGGACGCAGGATTATGGACGGACGGCAGATACTATATTCAAGCAGAACAACAGCTAGCGGGCTCAGGCATTCGTTTGTTTAAAATGACGGAACCGGGTGTGCCTTCTTATTCTCAATGGTTGGCAACGGTTTTGAAGGAAGGGGCGGTTGTCGGCTTTGATGGCACGGTCTTTTCAACAAATATGGTGAAGAAAATGGAAGTAGATTTAAAGGCGAAGAGCATCACATTCAAAATGGAGCAGGATTTACTGGATGTGCTTTGGGAGGATCGACCAGCTATTCCAAAGGAGCCACTATTCACGCATGACATCCAGTTTGCGGGCAAATCGCGTGTAGAGAAGTTAAATGAAGTGCGCCAAGATATGAAAACAAAAGGGGCAAATTATTTTATTTTAACCTCTCTAGATGACATTGCCTGGCTGCTGAATATCCGAGGAAATGATGTGCCAAATAGTCCTGTTGTAATCACGAATGTAATCGTCGCAGCGCAAAATTGCTATTTATTTATCGATGCGTGCAAGGTGCCGGCTGCGGTAAAAGAAGAGCTAGAGGCTGATGGAATCGAGCTAAAGGATAGCGCGGACATCCTACCATTTTTAGCCGAGCTTTCGGGTGAGGATACGGTGCTGCTGGATGCCAATCGAACAAATATCCGACTATACAATGCCATCAACAGTGAGGCCAAAAAAGTGGTGAGTGCGAACATGACGACGGCGTTAAAGGCGATCAAAAATGACGTGGAAATCAAAAATTTCAAAGCATGTGAAATAAAAGATGGTGTGGCCATGGTGAAATTTATCAAATGGCTCAAGGACGCTGTAGCGAAAGAGGCAATTACCGAGATTGCGGCAGAGGAAAAATTAGAGCAGTTTAGAAGTGAGCAAGAAGGCTTTGTTGGACCAAGCTTTGATACAATTGCCGGCTATCAGGAGCATGCTGCGTTGATGCATTATAAAGCCAATCCGGAAACTCAGCATACGCTTAAGGCGGAGGGGCTGCTGTTAATCGATTCGGGTGGTCAGTATTATGATGGCACAACTGATATTACAAGAACGTTCGTGTTAGGCGAGCTTACCGAGCGACAAAAAAGAGATTATACATTGGTGCTAAAGGGTTTTATCGCATTAAGCGCGGTGAAATTCTTACACGGGGCAACTGGTTCAAATTTAGATGTGCTAGCAAGACAGCCGATTTGGCAGCACGGCATTGACTATAAATGTGGAACGGGCCATGGGGTAGGCTTCTTCCTGAATGTGCATGAAGGACCACAAAGCATTCGAAATGATGTGAATACCGTTACATTAGAAAAGGGCATGATCCTGACGAACGAGCCAGGAATTTACCTCGAAGGACAATACGGCATTCGCATCGAAAACATGATGGTTGTCACACAGGCTGAAAAAACTGAGTTTGGTCAATTTATGGAATTCGAAGCGATTACTTATTGCCCGATTGATCTAGCAGGGATCGATAAAGAGCTATTAACCAAGCAAGAAATCCAGTGGTTAAACGACTACCATCAAGAGGTATACACAAAGCTAGCTCCTTATTTAGATGAAGAGGAGCGCGTGTGGCTGCGAGGGGAGACGCAGGAGATTTAGTCTATCTTACACATAATGAAAACCGCTTCTACGTTGGGGGATACCAAGCGAAGAGGCGGTTTTTTGTTGATTTTAAATGGGGGTGAAGGTGGTGCGTTAGAATAACATTAGCTGTTGACTATGTTGCTGCTCGCGTTCTCGTAAATAGTGCACAGCCCACTCGGCAATTGGTGCTGCAACGGCTTTTGCAAGGAGTACAGGTACAGCATTACCGATTTGCTTGTACTGTTTATCCAGTCGGCTGTTTTCCGATGCCGCCATATTCCCGCCATCACTGAACTGATACCAGTCAGGGAATGTTTGGATACGGGCAATTTCTTTTACAGATAATCGGCGCGGATGTAAGTCATCTTCGGCAAATGCCCATTGATCTTTGCCTATATGCTGCATTGGTGCACCGCCGGGATGAAGAGGGGCTTGGCGACCAGACGCTTGAATCGTAAAACTTTGTTCATCCCAACGCTTTTTGCGGTTACGGGACATGTAGATGCTTGAATAGGAGCCGGTAAAGTAGGGTCCTGGATCAGCTTCCAAATCGCCTATCGCATCTTGTAGTGTGACAAATGGCTGTAAATCCGTACCATGTGTCGGCGCGGGATAATGATAATCAAATGGTAAATCATTGCGAACCCCGACAATAAAGACACGCTCACGTAGCTGGGGCACACCATAATCACGTGCATTGAGTAGCTTGTACTGCACACGATAGCCAGCTGCTGCGAAGTCTTCTGTGATTTGCTTAATGACCTCCCCTTTACCAAGCGTCAGCATGCCCTTTACATTTTCTGCCACGAATATTGCTGGCTTTGCTTGTGTTATGGCGCGGATGAAGTGAAGGTAGAGGAAGTTGCGCTCGTCGTCGATTAGGCGCGGGCCTCCTTCGCTATAGCCGGGGCACGGAAATCCCCCTATAATAATGTCAGATTTAGGGAAATTGCGAACCTTTCGAATATCAATTCCATGTTGGAAATGAGATTTAGGAAAGTTTAGTGCATATGTTTCGTTCGCTTCCTTAAATAAATCATTTGTATAAATCGTATGGAAAATGCTATCTTCACGCAAAGACTCAAATGAATGTCGATCAGCGAATGCGGTCATTGCGGCTTCTTCACCTATTACAGCAGCAAGTCCGGCTAATTCAAAACCTAAATCTAAACCACCACAGCCCGAGAAAAGAGATAGTATATTAATTTTATTTTGATTGTATTGAATAGCTTCTAAATATTCAGAGTCAATGTTAGCATCAAGGAATTTACTATTTTCCTCAGCAATTTTTTGAAGTAAAACTTTTTGTATATCTTCAACCTTGTAATCAGAGGCTGGCTTAAATTTTGCTCGACCTTTTTGCTCAAGCTTAATTGTAATTTCACTTGTCACGATTAAAACCTCCTATAACTTTTTTTAGTATAGCAAAGACGGCTTTAAAAGGCCAGTATTTTAAATTTGTATGATTTTAACAAAAAGTGGTAGGTTTTATTGTACTATAGAAATAAAAGAAATTTGATAAGGGTGAAAACAAATGGTCTCTTTAAAATCCAAAGGGAATCTGCATGTTGCAAATGTATATGCGGCATTAAAGCGGTTTTTAAATAATGAAAATATTGAAAGCTATCCAACTGAGGTAAAGCAGACGGTGGATTATATAGCTAATAAATTTTTGAATATAGAAGCTGTTCAGGTTAAATTTGATTTTCCAAAGCCGGATGAGCACCCAGATTTGACCTTATATTTAAAAGATGGAGAAGCGGTAAAAGTAAATTTGTTTTCTATTGAAGGAAAACAGAAAATTCAGCCTAAAAATATTGGAGCAAAAAGCTTTCTCGAAAAATATTTTCAATCTGAAGGGCTACAAAGTGAATTTAACCGAATCGTTGCGTATGAGTACGATCAATTTTTAACAAGTGTTATTGAAACGGTCGAAGAAGTAAATATCTATTCAAAAACGAGAGATTTAAAGGCTAAAGTTAATGTGTTATATCCAAGTTTTACGGATAAAATTAATCCTATTCGTAAAAGCTTTCTGTTTAATTTAAGGAAACAGTTGTTTGAATTATTGCAGCAAGCTCAATCAACAATGGCGGAGGGGTTTTTAAACGGTTTTAAAGAGTTGATGTTACTCGATAGTATAAACATTATAACAGATTACAAAAGTAAGAACAATTGTTCTGCTGTTGAGGAATGGAAACCTGCTGTTCAATTTAATAATGAAATTGAATTATACAAGAAGGGAAATGATACAGTAGGGATTCGTATTGGTGAAACAGCGTTAACATTACGCTTAAAATTTGAAAGTTCTCCGACATCTAGTATAAAGCTCGCAACAAGTTATGACTTGTTTCCATTAGATAATGAGCGTGTAAAAATTAACGAAGCCACGTTGAAGAAATTTAATAAACTGAAAAAGAATCCAACAACTACACATAAAACAGACCCTAATGCGATTGGAAAATGCAATGAAGCACTTGTGTATGCAAGCTTTGTGGAAAAATACCCCTCTGTGTATCAGGTAGATCCGAAAGAGTTTATTACTATGTATGAGTCATATGTGCCAAAAGTGAAGGAGCAGGCGGCTGATTACTTAATAGAATCAGCAAAGGTTACAATTGAGGAAATAGAACTTTATTTAACAAAAAAGTATACAATTTATGAATTGGAAAGCATTCAATTAGTACCGCAAAACTATATAAAGAATCGTTTAGATACAGCCGATTTACTACTTACTTTGAATATAAATGGACGTAAAATTGATACTTATTTTTCATTAAAAGCCGTTGCAAAATTAGGGAGTCAGATTACAGTGAAAAATCCTGGCATTGGTACGATTTTAGGAGCCGACTTTTTTGCAATTGGGTCAATGTCAGATGTAGTTGACCAGGTAAAATTGCTATTTGAACAGGGTGTTGTCAATCATCAGGAAAGCTTGGAAGAAGTTTCCGTTAGACTAGGGGAACGTCTAAGTCAGGCGAATCAAGAGAAATTGAAAAAGGGTCTAACAGCACTGTTTGGAAAAGCTCCAACAGTAGTTACATTTTATGAAGCGCAGCAATGTGTCATTAAAGAACATGGCAAAATTGAATCAGAAGTGAAAGTATTCATTCAGCAACCCACACCAATTAATACAACGCTTGCTTGGAATGATGGACAGGATGAAATTAAGCTAAGGGTGAAATTTAGTGAAGGTCAGCAAAAAGGGTGGAGTTCTTTGAAGTTGGCTGGGGAGTATAGATTGCGACGATAAGAAGCTATTGGTTTGGTAGTAGGAAATTAATATTTAAATTCCTTTTATTTATAACTATAGTAGATTGAGACTATCTAACAAAAAGATTAAATATATAAATTGAATTTAACATTCTAACACTCAATCAGCCTTAAACTCCTAAATATCGTTAAATCACTGATTTCGTTTGTTTTTCACAATGTTAGATTCATATGTTCAATTAATATATTAAAATAGTAAGAACATTACATAAGTCAGGAGGGGGTTTGCTTGTTGTTTAACTCATTTCAATATGTCCATCCAAATGGAGAGGACCTTCCATTCGAAAAATGGATGAAGTTTGGGATTGAACTCGCACAATTCTTAAAAATGCAACCCGAACCTGTGAAGCTTTATATTTCTGTTCCTTCAAGTTTACTGTTTTCATATATATTTACGTTAGGATGTATAGATTACGATTTTCGACATCCGATAAAAGAACGCTTATTAGAAAAGTATTTATTATTAAAACCTGGGCAACGTATTTTATACAAAGTAGATGACGAATGGATTGCACATTCTGTAGAGGAAATTGGTGAACATCCGATTTCGAAAAAGCGTGCAATTGTACTTAGAGATCGATTAAAATCGATTAATTATGTACCAGAAGAGCGATGGGCGACACATATTAGTATATTCGATGAAGAAATTACAGATATCCGTAATGTGCGAAAAGTGAACAACGTTTTTAATATTTTAGAGGATGAGTTTTTAAATGCAATTTACGAGGAAGAAAAGTTACAACTTGTAATGATGCAAAATACACCAAATACATATGTTTATACAAATAAAACGGAGTGGAATGCCTATAAAGAAACATTGAAACTACGCTATTTGGAGCAGGAAATATTATTAGATAATTTTTTCTTTGACGGTTCTTTGACAACTTTTCGGAATATTGGATTTTTAGAACATAAAGTTACTGAGAATCTACCGATTGATGCAACTATAATTCTAAATGGTAGTAGTCGTGGGATACGTAAATTGGATTTATTAAAAGATCAAAAATGTGTGCTTATTATAGATCGACATGAATTGAAGGCGAAAGTAGAGGAATTGCAATTTAAAATTGAAAATGATTGTTTAATGGGAAAAAGCAAGGTTATTAATAAAAATCTTATTGAATACCTAAAGGAACATAACACGTATATACCAGAAGGGGTTGAGATAATTGTCTGGATACCGTAAAGCTAATTTATTCTTAGTAAATAAGCTGTTTGATACAGATAGTCATATTATGTTTGAAAAAGTAAACTATTCACTAATCGACGAACTAACGTTATATTTGAAGAATTTAAAAGTTTATGTAGACTCATATTATGCAACAGATGAGTTACTACAAGCGGAAACAAGACAATTTTTATCTATTTGTCGACGCTGTTTTGGTACTATCCGTAAATACAATATTTTTTTTCAGGCAAACGATCCCGAAATTCGTAATTTTATTAATTTTACTAGGCGTAAAGTATATAATGAGTTATTTCGAGATGTTGTTGAGCCGATTATCAATGTTATTCGTAAATTGCGTACTATCGAAGAAAATGCTTATTTAATACATATAGAATCATTGATTGAATCACAAAAAATCGACCCACAAAGTTCTATTATTTTGATAAAAAATAAGATTCTAGACAGTGAATTACAGTTCGATACTACGTCGATTCGTGTGATGTCTGACAAAGAATTTATAGATGATGGTAGATATGTTGATACATTAATATTTATTGGAACACCAAGCTATTTTGATAAAAAATTTAGCGAAGTTTTTTATTCTAATAAAATTTTGTTTTTAGCGTATGGGAATTTTGAAAACAAATTGCTTCCTATGACATCATTTAAAAATATTGTTCCTAAAGAACAGTTGATTAACACAATTTATCGAAAGGTAAAAATTGATCCAGGTATACAGGGTATTTCATTAAAAGAAGTTTCAAATGAATCTTCTTTGAAAGAACACGAAGAAATAATCTTGACACAGTATGAAAGCAAAGGAAATGAAAAGGGAGATCTAGTTGAAGTAAAACTAGCGGATATTTCAAATAATAATTATATTTTTTTACCAATGAGGCAAAAAGTTAATGTAATTGATCGGGATACATTAAAGATTGCACAAGCATATGTAAAAGAAATCGAAAAAGGCGATCTTCTCTTGTTTCGTACGCAAAACGCTACGACATTCATTCGTGATATTGCGGACGAAATACTAGGAGATGAAGCACCAATTCATAGGAAGCATGTTGAAATTTGGAAACGTAAACTGCGAAAAATTGTTGAAGTAAATGGAATAGATAAAGTTTCAAGGGTTTATCGTAAAAAATATAATTTGGAAGTTGCACGCGTACACAATGTAAAATATTGGATTAGTAGCTTTGCTATTAAGCCATCATGCTTGTCAGAATTACTTGATATTTTGCGTATTGAAGAAGATACGAAGAATGCGATTTTACAATCTACAAAGTTAATTAATAGTGCTCACATTTCTGCAGGTAGAAAGATTTCTAATAGTTTAATGAATGAGCTTGATCAAAATTTAGAAAATATTATTGAGGAAAAAGGCTATTATACTTTCGAATCGAAGGAGTTTAAAGGTACATCATTTAATATTGAAGAAATTCAAAAACTATCGGAGAAAACTTATTTTATACCGGAGAGAGATACATTAAAAATTATAAATTCTTGAGGTGAGTCAATATGAATTCAAAGTTAGAAAATGCATTAAGGAATCGTGAAATACTTATTGAATCTGTTGAACAAGAGATTGTTGGTCCGGGTGACATTAATAATACAACTGTTCAATTTAACCCAATTGGTAACACTAAGTTCACATCTTTTGATGAATTAAATGCTAATTACTATTATTTGCACGGTACCGTAAAAGAAGAAGTCTTACAAGGTGAGTCCCCTTCGCGCCGTTATGCAGCAGGAATGTTGTATCCTTTTGAATTAAAAAGTTTTGATAACGATGTCTATGAAAATTTAGACTTTGAATCAGGGAGTGAAGAATTTTATAAAGAACAAGATGAAATGGATCGTGATGAACTTGAAGAAGAGGATGGTTTAGAAGAGGTACCGCCACAAGTGCAGCAAAACGATCAAAACATCTCAAGTATGGGGGTAACGTTTTGTTTAGCGAACAGTTCGCAATCATTTAATATTCTGTTTACAGGCGGTGTGTATGATAAACACCGAATTGAAGCGTATATTTTCGGTAAAGATAAAAAATCTGGTGCTGATAAGCATTACCAATTTAAAGAAGATTGGTGGCTACGTAAATCTGTTAGCGCGAATATTAATGTACAGGTTGCTGATTTTGATATAACAAAAAAAATTAGCTATAGGGAATATGATGTAGAGTTAGTAGATGTTACTAATACACCTGTATCGCGCTACAAATTAAAACTACACTTACAGTGCCGTATGAAGCAACAATACGCGTTATTTACAGTGACTGCGATTAACGTATCTTCTCCTCCGTTAACATTCAATAAAGATGAGTATGCTATTTTTCAATCCAAAATTACAATTAGCGCAAATGAAGGGGATTTTTTAAATTATCCTAAAGTATCGGAACGTAATTTAGATTTAACAAAAGATGAATGGAATAATGAACTATTATTCAAAAATAAGTTGAACTACGCGTTCGGTCATAATTGTGCGGTGACATGGGATTATAAAAAGAAAGCGATTCAAGAGTTCTCAACAACATTTATTCCATCCTATGAGACCGAAAGTATGACACCAGATGTTGAAATCGAAGTAGAAGGTAAAAAAATGCCGTTGAAAATTGAAATGCGGCAGTTAATGAATGTCGAAACCTATGAAGATGTATTAAAAATATTACAACCGCTTGTGAATGGATACAAGAAATGGATTGATGAACGTGAAAGAGAAATAGTCCAAACGATTACAAAGCCAGAGTTAATAGAAGCGGCAAATACTAATTTAGATTTGTGTCGTAAAAGTTTATTGCGTATGGAAAGAGGGCTAGTATTACTAGAACAACCAAAAGTGTTGAGAGCGTTTAAATATGCTAACAAAGCAATATTATTACAGCAAGTTAATGGTAAAACACCTCGTAAAGCATATTACACACGAGAACAAGCTGGAAATACATTAGAACTTGTAATTGATCAGTCATTTGAAAAAGTAATGAGAAAAATGTTGAATTTAGAAAAACAAGATAACAGTTGGAGAGCCTTCCAAATTGCATTTTTCTTAATGTCAATTCAATCTCTTGTAGAAAAAGAGTCGATAGATCGTGAAATAGTTGATTTAATTTGGTTCCCTACCGGCGGAGGTAAGACTGAAGCATATTTAGGTGTTGCAGCATTTCAAATGTTTTATCGTCGTTTAGTAGATAATACAGATGCTGGTGTAGATATAATTATGCGTTATACATTACGACTTCTAACTGCAGATCAATTTCAACGTGCGTCACGTTTATTATGTGCTATGGAGTATATTCGTCGTGAAAACGCTGATGTACTGGGAGATATACCATATTCTATTGGTATATGGGTTGGATCGAAAACAACGCCAAATCGTACAGTTGATGCAATAAGTGAAGTTCGTAAAATGCAAAAGCCACAGGGTCTGGATAATTTAGCAATTACACGTTGCCCATGGTGCGGGTGTGAAATCGGAAAAGTAAAAATCAAGGGAAAAGGTGCAAAGCAAAATGAATCACAAGCTATTGGTTTTAAAATCATAGACGGTGATTTAATTGTACATTGCCCAGATATAGACTGCCATTTTAATGATGAAATTCCCGTATATTTTATAGATGAAATGATTTATAAAAAACAGCCTACATTCTTAATTGGTACAATTGACAAATTTGTACAAATTTCGTGGCGTAACGAGGCACGACGTTTATTTGGTATCAATGAGGAAGGCGAACGCGTACTTTCGCCACCGCAAATCATTATTCAAGATGAGTTGCATTTGATTTCGGGGCCGCTTGGGACATTAACAGGTCTTTATGAAGTTTTGATAGAGGAACTTTGTATTGATGATCGTGGACCAAATCCGATTAAACCTAAAATAATTTCAGCTACAGCTACTATTAAAGAATTTGAGGCACAGGCTAAATGTTTGTTTGGACGTGAAAACGCTCGTTTATTTCCAAATCCAGGAATAGATATTGATGATTCTTTCTTCTCAAAAGTTGCATTGGATGAGCATGACCTTCCCAAACCAGGGCGTAAATATATTGGGGTATTTCCATCAAAAGTCCGTATTCTCATGGCGCAAGTTATGACGTATTCAGCGTTATTACAAAAAGTAAATAGCTTTCCAGAAGATCAGAGAGATCCATTCTGGACGCTACTATCATTTTATAATAGTTTACGAGATTTGGGAGCAGGTCTAAATCTATTTAGCAGTGACATTCCAACTTATATTGAAGCATTAGTTCAGCGTGAAGGAATTGATTTTAAAAATCGACGAGCTATTTTCTCGTCATTAGAGCTTACATCCCGTAAACAAAGTAATGAAATTACCAAAACTATTGATGATTTAAATGTTCCTTATGAAATGAAAAATGATAAAGGATATACTCAAGCATTGAATGCTTGCTTAGCCTCAAACATTATTGAAGTAGGTGTTGATATTGACAGACTCTCACTCATGGGAATCGTAGGACAACCAAAAATGACGGCACAATATATACAAGTAAGTGGACGAGTAGGACGCCGTCCAGATGAACGTCCTGGTTTAATTGTAACGATTTATTCAAATCAAAATTCGCGCGACAAATCACATTTTGAACATTTTATTGGTTATCACCAACGTTTGTATGCTCAAGTGGAAACGACAAGCTTAACGCCGTTTTCAACAGCATCACTTGATCGAGGCTTAACCGCTGTAATTATTGGGTTTATGCGTCAACGTCTTCATAATGAACTGGCACAATCTCCAACAACTAAAGAAGTAGGGCGGGCACTTAAAGATGAACGATTTATAAAATTCCGTGAACGATTTTTAAAGCGTGTTGAATTAATTGATGCGGAGCAAGTAGACATAATGAAGGAACAGTTTGCTACATTTATGAATGCATTGTTAAAGGGGCGTTATGAAACTTGGCGAGTTTCAGATACACAACGAGGCTTAATGCATGAGGCTGGTAAATTAGCTGATGCAGAAAAGTATCCAAGCAGTATTTCAGTTATAAATTCATTACGTAGTGTAGATGCGGAATGTTTAGCATCAATTACAGTATTAGAAGAAGATATCGAAGAATTTAGCTGGTAGTAAGGGAGGAACAGAATGAGATATTTACCAATGAGACGATCGAAGTTGGTCGGTACTGAAGGACCTGGATCACTTGTTATTAGCCCTGAAGGTGAAACGGCAGTAGTAGGAGCTCTGGACTTATGGTTTAGAGATTTTCATGGTAATTCATCATCAGAATTACAAGAGTTTGAAGTTCACGAGCCACGTTTAAAAGCTGTTTTAAAAGTAGATAAATTTTATAAACCACCAGAGTTTCGAAAAAAATCGAAAAGTAAAATGGAAGTAGTACCAAATAGTAATTTGGTTATACCACTAATGCGTTTTCCAAAATGGCATTATTGTGGAGCTTGCCGTACGCTTAAAGAACTTGAGTTGGATCAAACAACTGTTTATGTAGATTGCCCGAAATGTCAACAAAAACGTCAATTTAAACAAGTACCATTTGTTGTTATTTGTGAGCATGGTCACTTATCAGATTTTCCATGGCGTGAATGGGCACATAGTGATGATCATACAACTTGTAAAGGAAACTTGGTAATAAAAACAAGTGGTGGTACAACGTTGGATTCATGGCGTGTAATTTGCGAAGGTTGCAATGCTTCACGAGATTTAAATCGTATTACCTCAGCAGATAAAGAAGCAGGGACAAGTTATCTAGGTAATCAATTAAACGATTCAAAGTCTAATAAGTATACATGTCGTGGGGAACGTCCGTGGTGTGGAACTGAAAAGGAACCTTGTAGTGCAGCGCCAGTAGCAATTTTACGTAACTCGATAACTGTCTACATGGCAAAAAAAATGAGTGCATTGGCGATTCCTGGAGATTACAGTGAAAATGTAGATACAGTAGTTTCTAAAATCCAGTCTCCTTCAAAATTTTTAATACGTGAAACTTTAAAGTTAATGGATAATGATGAAAGTAAAGTTCAGTATATCCGTAGCAGTTTACGTTTCGAATTAGGTGAACAAATTACAGAGGAAGATATTAAAGAAGCGTTACTATATGTCGAATCTAGCGAGCAATTTGAATATACGGAAGAACAACTTGAAAAACCTGGTCTATTAATTAAAGAAAAAGAATTTGAAAAGCTGACCACAGTTGTGAATTCAAAAGAATTAAAGGTAGAGCCTGAATGGATATTTGAAGATGATGCAGCCGAAACAAATTATTATAGTAATTATTTTGAGCGCATTTCACGTGTGCTTCGTTTAAAGGAAACTACGGCACTTTACGGCTTTGATCGTAAAGATTATAAAAATACGACAGACTACAGCAGCTACTATCCGTTTTTATATAAGGACTTAGATAATGCAAAAGAACTTTGGCTACCGGTCAATGAGGTTTATGGAGAAGGTATTTTCATTCAATTTAATTTGGAACAAATAAAGAAATGGGAAAATTCTTCAGCAGTACAGAGCTATTTCAAACGATATTTACAACGTATCTCACACGTTGAGCATCGTGATGAAACGATAATAACGCCGGGTAACATTATGTTACATACATTTTCACATTTTCTTATCGATGAACTGGCAAATGTTTGTGGATACAATCGTGCATCGATTCGAGAAAGGCTTTATTTAGATAAAGAACAATCTGGCATTTTAATTTATATTTCAGCAGGAGATGCAGAAGGTACTTTAGGAGGGCTTGTTCGCCTAGGCTTGAAAGATAAGATATTTCATATTATCGATAAAGCGAAAAATAAAGCTGAATGGTGTAGCTCAGATCCTGTTTGTACTGAAATTGGAAAAACACAAGGACAAGGCGTTAATGGTATTAATGGTGCTGCATGCTACAATTGTTCGCATATTCCTGAAACTTCTTGTGAATTTTGGAATTTATATCTAGATAGAAGTCTTTTGGTAGATCCCAAAATTGGATATTTTAAGTGAAATTCAGTAATTATTTGACTGTAAAATAAAAGTATTAAATTATCATATCTTTTGATTGACTGATTTTTCATGAAATTAGTAATAAAGGGATTATTTGTAAGTGTAAGTTTCTATATCAACATATACATAGATGAATCTCTAAAATTGTGAATACTCCGATTTTCATTGGAAGCTGCATCAAGTAAGTACTGGGTGAATTGGGTTGGTCAACATATTTATCAAAATAATTTAAGGTTGAAGTATATATATATGTATGCAAAAGCAACTGAAAAACTCGCGGTAGTTATGCGTCAAGGTTAAAAAATACTAATGAATCAATCGGTGGTGTTATCATATGAATTTCCGAAAAATTCCCTACAACGATACGCTCTATATTAAAACCAAATCAACCTATGAAAATATCTATCATGATTTCGAAAGCTTTGCGCAAAGGCTAACAGTAGAGGCGGGGAAATCAACAAAAAGTAGTGGCAAGGCGAGCTCGTATGCACGTTATTTAATACGGCTTATCATTTTTTATGAGGCGTTTTTTGAAGAGGTTATGGATCCACTTGTTAGCTTTGAGGCGGTCAAAAAACTGGAAAGGCTAAGTCGGCATGAGCAGTTCAAAGACTATAATAAGGAGGAAAAGCATTTTCCAAGCGCGACAATTGGCTGTTTTCGAGCCTATATTACCTCGAAATGTGAAGCACAGGAGGAATATGCAGATATTCAATTAAACAACCATTTATATCAACAAAATAGCGATACAGAACCTATAGTAGATGAGCAATTAAGGGCAATGCTAGTAAACGGTCCGAAAGAAAAATTAGCGAAAAAGCCAAATACAATTGGCGAAAGCTATCCTAGAAGCCTAGCAGAAAGTATCGAAGCTAAAAGACGTGCTAATTATACTTGTGAAATGAATGATGCTCATCGAACTTTTATAAACGCTGCCGATCATCAAAATTATATTGAAGCTCATCATTTAATCCCGATGGCGGCACAGGATTATTATGATTACACGATTGATTTTGCTGATAATATTGTGACACTTTGCCCAAATTGTCATCGTCAAATTCACTATGCCGTCCCTCATGAAAAAGGGGAATTAGTAGAAATACTGTTCCAGAAACGTCAAAAAAATTATGAGAACTATGGAATAGATATTGATATAGCGCGGCTGAAAAATTTTTATGGGTTGCTGTGAATTTTTTAAGGAAAAGAACATAATAAAAACAAGCGCTTCTACAATGTAACTTCATCGTAGAAGCGCTTGTTTTTACTCCCCCACCTTCCAAACCCCAACAAACGCAGGAAACACCTTCGTCCGTTCCTTCAGTTCAAAGAGATAGATCCATTCCTCGGTATGGGGCAGGCGGATGGATTCGTGCTGGAATTGCTCGTAGACGCTATGCCATTTTACTGCGGCTACGTTGAATTGCTGCTCGTGCATGCGCTGGGCATCAATGGGGTTTTCGGCAAAGTAGAAGGCGTAATGCTTGTCCTTCACCTCTGTTGCGTAAAGCTTGATGCGATTGATGCCGAGGACGTCCTGCTTATTCATTTGCTGTAGCTCATTTAATTCTTCTTCGGTGAAGGGCACGTCGTAAATGCGCTCGGGGCGGTCGTATTTTTGTAAGTAGCCCTTTTTGAGTGCGAGGTAAATCCAATAGGCACCGAAGTTTTGCTCGTTCTTGACCATATCCATCAGTAGCTGGTAGACAGTCGTCGCTTTCATGAGCTGCCTCGGGATAGCACATGACCGGTCATGCGGTTATAAAAGGCATAGGCAGTACCGGTTGGGCCGTTGCGATTTTTGGCAACAATGAGTTCAAGTAAATCCAAGTCCTCCCTCACATCGGTATTGTAATAGGAGTCGCGGTAGAGAAAAACAATAATGTCGGCGTCTTGTTCGATGGAGCCAGAGTCGCGCAAATCGCTCATCATTGGGCGTTTATTGCCACGCGATTCGACGTTGCGATTGAGCTGCGATAGGCAAATAATCGGGCAATTCAGCTCCTTCGCCATTTGTTTGAGGCTGCGACTAATTTTGCTTGTGGCGATCGCTGAAAAGTCTTGGTCGTTTTCGGATTGAATGATTTGCAAATAATCGATGAAAATAATGGGCTTTAAATTCGGATTTTGGCGAATGATTCGTCTAGCCTGTGCGCGAATTTGAGCAATTGCTAAATGGCTACGGTCGTCAATTTGGACATTGGATTGATGGACGCGATTGAGGACAATACTCCAATTTTTTGCCTGCTCCGATGTGAAATATTGCTTTGGGTTCCGTAGCTTCAATCGGGAATAATTGCCTGCTGTGGCGATGCAGCGATCGAGTAAGCTACGGGTGCTCATTTCCAGTGAAAAGATAATCGGCAAATGTCCGTTCCAGCCGGCATAAAGCGCCAAGTTATTCATCATATCGGTTTTGCCCATTGACGGGCGCGCTGCTAAAATTGTTACCTCGCCAGGTCGGAAGCCATCAATGAGTAGCGCCAAATCCTGAATATGTGGAATTACAATGCCAGGTGTTATCGTTTCCTCGAATGGTCGATTTTCCATATGCGCTAAAGTTTGAAGGATTGTTGTATCATGAAAATCGCCCTCTAACTGCGTTTGATCGAGCGCATGTATAATTTGCGGAATCGGCCAATCGCCTTCGTTTGCTTGAAATAGTATTTGCCCCTTTTGCTTTTCACACCAAACCTCACGCTGAAGCTGCACGTAGGCGTCGAACTTCTCAGGATTTGAAAAATGAATCAGCTCTGTAACATACGGAAGCCCAATCTGTGTAACTTGCTCAAAGCGCGCACTCAGTGTCATGAAATCAACAGGATGATCTTCAAGTGCCAGCTCGCGCATCATCGTAAACAGCATGCGATGATGTTGCCCGTAAAACATCTCGGGTGTGAGATTGCTGTCTAATATTAAGTAATTCTCCTCCAGCATGGTTCCTAAAATACTTTTCTCCAAAAATTCTTTTTTCATCTAAAATTCCTCCCCCGCATTAAAATCTAAAACAACTGGCTGTGGTGTCGGTGCTGGCTTGTATTTCTTCGACAGCGCATTGTTTAAATAGCTTTCGAAATTCGCCGGGCGAAATAATGTCATCGGGCGCAAATATTTTTCCATTTCGGCATCATGCAGCCAGCAGGACACCTGTTCATCAATGACGAGGCGGCAATCATTGACACTATGCCCCTCCTTCAAACGTCCGCTAATAAAATTGCGATTCGCCTGCGATTTTAAGCTAAAGTTTTTAGAAGCACGTTCATTTAAGTACAGCAGCACCTCATCAATTTGCTTAGCAATCGCTTTATTTTGTGCATTGTTTTTGTTGTGCTTTGGCTTCGGAGTGGGTGTGAAAGTTTTGCTTGCCGATAATTGTGCAAAATCGTCCTCGTCAATGGCGTACAGCTGTTTATAGTTGTCAATGAGGTTTTGTAATTTTTCGTAATCAATTTTATACCATTTTGTGCGGTCTACCTGAAATTGGTTGAACTGATCGGTCGAGTGGACAATCGCCAAATCTTCTAATTTGCGAAGGGTGCGCTTAATTTTCGGCGTATTCCAAAATGGAAGCTGCTCCTGCCATTTTGCATGTGGCTGGCAATACCAGATTTCTCCGTTGTGCTTTTCCTTTTGTTGCTGTAAGCGATAGTGCAGCTGTTGCAGTAAAATTGTTTCCTCCAGTCCAATCACACAAGCAAGCTGTGGCAAAACAATGAGTGGATTTTCAGTCGTCAATAAGTTCATTTCGTCTCCTCCTTAAAATTGTCTTCACCATGTATATGGCATGTAAAAGACAAAAAGGGGACTGGCTTTGCAAAGTTTTTTTGAAAATTTTTAATTAGCCATCGTCGTATTTTGAATACGACAATAAATATCTTTTAAATCTTTAATACTCTAATCTTTTAGAGTGGTAATAAAGTGGATTCTCAGAGGGGACACAGATGGACACTCTGAAGGGATATTAGTGGTTGGTGGAGGGGACGGATTTTTTTGTATATTTTGAAGAGAACTAAATTTCTTTAAATTTTAAATAGCAAAGGAGATTAAATTTGATATATTGATATTAAAGTAAAGGAATTCAAATCTAACTGAGGTGATTAAGTGTTATACAAAACATCGCAACAACTTTTAAAAAAAGCAAAAGAAGCGGAGAATAAAACATTTCGTCAAATTGATCAAAAAGAACGCCTTTCGAAAATCTTAAAAGGCGGCTTTGGGCATGTTATTGAGGAGAGCCATTTTGGTTATGAAATCAATTCTAATTCTGAACCAGATTTTAAAGAGTTAGGGATTGAATTAAAAGTAACAGCTATTAAAGAAAATAAAAATGGTAGCTTTTCGGCGAAGGAACGTCTTGTGTTAAATATAATAAATTACATGGAAGAATATAATAAAACGTTTGAGACTTCAAGTTTTTGGAAGAAAAATCAAAAGCTCTTATTGATGTTTTATAAGTGGGTGCCTAAAATGGATCCACGTGATTATAAAATTTTAGAAGCTATATTATATGAGTATCCAGAAGAGGATTTAATTATTATTAGACGGGATTGGGAAAGACTTAACCAGTTTATCAACGAAGGGAAAGCACATTTATTAACAGAAAAGAATTTTGAGTATTTAAGCCCATGTACAAAAGGTGTAAATAAAAACTCAATGCGTGAGCAACCATTCAGTGAAATCAAAGCGAAGCAACGTGCTTATTCTTTTAAATCTTCTTATATGACATCGATTATTCGTGAAATGATTTCATTGGAACGATTAACGTACTTTTCAACAAAACAGGAGTTGCAAACTAAAACAATTGAACAACTTTTGAATGAAAGATTTGCACCATACATAGGTATGAAACGTGATGAAATGGCGAGTCATTTTAATATTTCAGTTAATCCTAAACATAAATCGTTTGTACCTTCATTAGTCAGTGCTTTATTAGGGGTAAAAGGAACAAAGCTTGATTCAATTGCTGAGTTTGCAAAGGCAAATATTCAATTTAAAACAGTGCGTTTAAAACCGAATGGTAAGCCGAAAGAGAGCATGTCTTTTGTTAATATTGATTTTCATGAAGTTATTCAAGAGGAGTGGGAGGATAGTTTTCTATATAATTATTTTTCCGAAACTAAGCTCCTTTTTGTGATATTTCAAATTGATGAAAATGACGAATTATATTTCAAAGGTATTCAATTATGGCAAATGCCAGAGGAACAAATTGATAACGAATTATTTCACTATTGGACGGAAATTAGACGCGTGGTTAATGAAGGGGTAAAGCTGACTAAAACGAAGAAGGGGATTTCTAATAATCTTCCTGATAGTAAATTTAATGGCAAATTCCATGTTCGTCCAAAAGGAAAAGATAGTAGTGACAAAGTGGCTCTCCCTGATGGGCAAATGATTACGAAGCAATGTTATTGGTTTAATGCGGGGTATGTAGCAAATATTATTAGTGGCATTGAATAATAGAAGAAATTGTATGTTATAATATTAAGTTTTCGATCTTCCAATTTGAATGAAAAGCAGTTATAATAGTGGATGTCTATGAAAAAGGAAAGGATGTTCGCTATGAAAAACACTTTGAACGTAGTCGAGTTGTTTGCAGGAGTGGGCGGGTTTCGATTAGGTTTAGAACGAGCGAACGCAAATGTTTTTAAAACAGTTTGGGCAAACCAATGGGAGCCTTCCCGCAAAGTACAACATGCTTATGAATGCTACGAAAGAAATTTTATGACAGGAATCAATAGTTTTAGTAATGAAGATATAGCTAAAGTTCCGGAAAAAGTTATAAACGAATTCGAAATCGATTTATTGGTAGGAGGATTTCCTTGCCAAGACTATTCAGTGGCCCGTAGCTTGAATAATGAAAAAGGACTAGAAGGGAAAAAGGGTGTCTTATTTTGGGAAATTAAGCGCATGATAGAGCACTCGCATCCGAAATATATTTTACTTGAAAACGTCGATCGACTATTAAAATCGCCATCGAAACAGCGTGGTCGTGATTTTGCAGTAATGCTAGCCACATTTCGTGATTTAGGATATATTGTGGAATGGCGTGTTGTGAATGCTGCCGAAGTAGGGTTTGCGCAAAAACGTCGACGGGTTTTTATTTTTGCCTATAAAAAGCATTTAGATTTTGCACAAAAGCAGCAAAAAATTACCTCAGAGAAAATTGTGTTTAGTGAGGGGTTCTTTGCACAAACGTTTCCAGTCAAAAAGCAACCATATAAAAACAGAATTAATACAGTAGAGCTACCACAGGATATTGTTGAAATTTCAGATACATTTGCACATGAATTCCACACAGCTGGTGTTATGATTGATGGGAAAGTATTTACGGCGCATACAGAAATTATGGAAGAAAAATTTACACCGCTAAAGGATATTTTACAGGACGAAGCCGAAGTAGACGAGAGCTTCTACTTAACAGAGGAGCAGGTAACGAAATTCGCCTATTTACGAGGCCCGAAAAAAATCGAACGTACATCAGCAGAAGGCTTTAACTATATTTTCTCAGAAGGTGGTATGTCACCCACTGATGATATTAATGGACCTGGGCGTACAATGCTAACAAGTGAAGCTTCAGTCAATCGTAGTACACATATTATTGAAGTAAATGGACGCAAACGCTTCTTAACTCCGATTGAATGTGAACGCTTAAATGGTTTCCCGACAAATTGGACGGAAGGGATGCCAAATCGTATGCGTTATTTCTGTATGGGGAATGCCCTTGTTGTGGATTTAATTGAAAAAATGGGTCAAACAATTTTGAAAATTGACCAAGAGGAAACGGTTACTTCTACACAGACTGTAATGCCGTTTACACAATAATCTGATGTAACTTATATAAAAAGCAATCTAACGTTGATTAGATTGCTTTTTAATATATGGAATTATTATTGAAACAGTTAAAAAGAAATACTCTTTTAACTAAAAAAACACGATGCTCCATTCTCTCACAGGTCATCGCATTTCCATCTATCCCATAACCTTTGAATGCATAATAAACGCATAGCCCTCTGCACTTTCAAGGGAAAAGGCAGCACCTTGTCCGTCAATTGCGTCCACAATGATTTGCATATGCTTTAAATAATCATTTTGATTTTTATCGATGTAATAAGGGACACCGGCAATTTCGCCGACTAAAATTAATTGGCTGCTAATATAGTGACCGTCTGCTTGAAAGCACATCGGCACAGTGCCATCACAGCAGCCTGAGGATTGCTCGAATAGGAGATTGCCGTGCTTGGCTTTTAAGCGTTCAATTACGTCAATAGCTTTTTCAGTTGCGATTAGTTTTTCCATCAAAATTTGAACCACCTTTCAATAGAGGGAATAAAAAAAGGGATGCGCTAAATTAGCACATCCCTTTAGCACTTTTTGGCTTAGAAGAAACCTTGAGCGTTTTTGTTGTAGCTGACTAACATACATTTTGTTTGTTGGTAGTGGTCTAACATCATTAAGTGGTTTTCACGACCGATACCTGATTTTTTGTAACCGCCGAATGCAGCGTGTGCAGGGTATTGGTGGTATGTGTTTGTCCATACGCGACCCGCTTGGATACCACGAACAGCGCGGTAAGCTGTGTCCATATTACGAGACCATACACCAGAACCTAGGCCGAATTCTGTATCGTTCGCAATTTCCATCGCTTCTTCAAAAGTAGAGAATGTTGTAACAGATAATACTGGACCAAAGATCTCTTCTTGGAAGATGCGCATTTTGTTGTTTCCTTTGAATACAGTTGGTGCCACATAGTAGCCGCCCTCTTGATCTGCATCTAATTGGTTTTGGTAGCCACCTACTAATAATTCAGCGCCTTCTTCTTTACCAATTTCGATGTAAGATAAGATTTTTTGTAATTGCTCGTTTGAAGCTTGAGCACCCATCATAACTTCTGTATCTAATGGGTTACCGATTTTAATTGCTTTTACGCGCTCTAATACACGCTCCATGAATTTGTCATAGATAGATTCGTGGATTAATGCACGAGAAGGACAAGTACAAATTTCGCCTGAGTTTAATGCGAACATAACTAAGCCTTCAATTGCTTTATCTAAGAACTCATCATCTTGATCCATTACGTCTGGGAAGAAGATGTTTGGTGATTTACCACCAAGCTCTAATGTTACTGGAATAATATTTTCTGTTGCATATTGCATAATTAAGCGACCAACGCCAGTAGAACCAGTGAATGCTACTTTGTTGATACGTGGGTTTGTTGCAAGTGGTTTACCAACTTCTACACCTAAACCGTTCACCACGTTGAATACACCTTTTGGTAATAAGTCATGGATTAATTCAATTAATACCATCATAGAAGCTGGTGTTTGCTCAGCAGGCTTCATGACGATGACGTTACCAGCAGCTAATGCAGGAGCGATTTTCCAAGCAGCCATTAATAATGGGAAGTTCCAAGGAATGATTTGACCTACAACCCCGATTGGCTCGTGGAAGTGATATGCTACTGTATCGTTGTCGATTTCAGAAATGCCACCTTGTTGTGCACGAATCGCACCAGCGAAGTAGCGGAAATGATCAACTACTAATGGGATATCAGCATTTAATGTTTCACGAACAGCTTTACCATTGTCCCAAGTTTCAGCAACTGCGATTGTTTCTAAGTTTGCTTCGATGCGGTCTGCAATCTTGTTTAAGATGTTTGCGCGGTAAGCAACAGAAGTTTGTGCCCAAGCGTCTTTTGCAGCATATGCAGCATCTAAAGCTAATTCGATATCTTCTTCAGTTGAACGAGCAACAGATGTGAAAACTTTACCTGTTACTGGAGATTTTACGTCTAAATATTGGCCTTTAACGGGAGCAACCCATTCGCCACCGATAAAGTTATTGTATTGTTCTTTGAAATTAACGACTGCACCAGCAGTATTAGGATTTGCATAGATCATAAATAATCGCCTCATTACGTTAGATTTAAAGTGTAGAATACTTTATGCCTCGATTATGCATCGGAGAATAGAAGATTGCAATCGAAATAACCTCGAAAAATATTCAGAATAGTTTATTTTTAATAGAAAAATTGAATATTTATTAGGATTTGTAAAATAGTGGTGTATTGGTACAATAGTATTCGATGGAGAGTATAAAAGAATATTTAGTTCAATGATATGCTACTGATATAGTAAGTAGAGTATTATATAACACTATTGTAGTATGAATGAAAATTATATAATATGCATAAAAATTCTCGGTAATTACTTTCGATTTGAGGTGTTTTTTTATGCTTTTTGACCATGCGATGACAGTCGGGGCATTAAAAAGTAATGGAGTTTTGTTGTATTCGCAAATAACGCCCCCGTACCACTCGATTTCCTATTTCAGTGATGGGGTATGTTTTTTCAAATGATATGCAAGAAATTTAGTGAATACTGGTAAAATAGAGAGCGAAATGAAAATGATTGGATCTATGGGGGGGAACGTGGTGATAAATAAATGATACTTGTATTCATAATTGCACTAATAGGCGCGCTCCTTTTTTCTGCTTTGTCTTTGCCCATCCCGTGGCTACTCGGACCGATTTTTTCGGTACTCATCGCGCAGTTTTTCATTAAAGACCGTTTGCGCTGGCCGGCTGTGCTGCGTAATGTTGGCTTGATTATTGTCGGGGTGGCGATTGGGCAGCAGTTTGATTTGACACTTTTTAGCGATTTTAAATCCTTACTAGTAGCTATGGTTATCATCAATTTCATATTATTTGGCTTTTGTTTAGGTATTGCATGGGTCATTTCCAAAACGACGGGACTATCATTTAAAACATCGGTCGCGGCTAATGTTCCGGGAGGGTTGTCCCAGCTTGTGCTTTTTGCAGAGGAAGAGGGAGATATTAATTTAACGGCGGTGACGTATTTTCATATTATCCGTGTGTTGGGCGTTGTCTTGCTGATTCCATTTTTGGTGTCGGGGCATGTAGCGAGTGGCGGAGGGATTCCGATTTCTGTGGACGGGTGGCAAGTGGTCGTGCTGATTTTGCTTTCGGCGGCTCTTGTTCCATTAGGCAAGAAAATGAAACTACCGGTTGCCCAGTTTTTAACCCCGATTTTGGTTGTCATTACACTGAAGCTGTTTGCGATTGAAGCCGCGCCCATGCCGAGCGATGTTTTGCATATTGCCCAAATTTTAATTGGTGCATATATTGGGTTGTTGTTAAAGCCAGAAACATTGCGTTTACCTGTAAAAGTGTTAATTGGTGGGATTGCCAGTACGATGGCAATGATTGTGCTTACTTATGGGACTAGCTTGCTTATCGCACATTATTTAGATTTAAGCTTTGCGACGAGCTTTTTAAGTACAGCGCCAGGAGGACTCGACCAGATGGGCATACTTGCCGCTGCTGTACAGGCGGATATTTCGGTTGTGACCGTGTTTCAGCTGTTTCGTTTATTATTTATTTTCCTTTGTATCCTGCCGCTTATTAAATGGGTGTATCGTGAGAAAAAAACTTAATTGTGTCCGCGATTTTACGGCTTTTCGCTTGAATTTATTTGAAAAAGAGCTTGGAAGCTAACCCTTTGCCAGCGGTTTAGGTTATACTAGAGAAAGTGATTAATTGAGGGAGTAGGATTAAGAAACATGCAAACGCAATCAAATCGACAGTTGTGGGCGCAAGCGGTAAAAACGGGCATTATCAAATCAAATTTGATTCCGATGATTGCCGCGCTAATGCTCGCACTCTACACATATAAATTGAATTTTATGGAACATATTCCAGCCATTATTTTTGCAACGCTTGGCTCTGCCGCTGTTATTGCCGCTGCAGGTGCATTTAACAACGTCTATGACCGAGACATCGACCAAATTATGCCGCGTACCAAAATGCGTCCAACGGTAACAGGTCAATTATCCGTAAAGCAGGTGCTGATCGCGGCTATGCTTTTACTCATTGTAGGCTGTGTTCTGCTTTACTTAGCCTCACCGCTTGCAGCATTTCTTGGCTTTTTAGGTGTCTTTTTCTATGTCGTGCCCTACACAATGTGGACAAAGCGCCGTACGATTTGGAACACAGAGGTTGGCAGTATTTCTGGCGCTATGCCACCGTTAATTGGTTGGGCAGCTGTAGCACCAGACATTTGGCATCCGGCTGCATGGGCATTGTTTTTAATTATGGTCATTTGGCAAATGCCACACTTTTACGCCATTGCGATTCGTAAAAAAGAAGACTATGCTGCAGCGAATATCCCCATGCTACCCGTAGTAAAAGGGGAAGCGCGTACCTATATTCAATCGAATATTTACCTTGTCTTACTTATTATCTCAAGCTTTTTATTTTTACCGCTTAGCTTAGGTTTAACAATCGTGTCGTTTATTTTAGGCGTTATCTGGCTGTGGATGAGTATTACTGCGTCTAAGAAAAAGGAACAGAAAAAGTGGGCTAACAAAATGTTTGCTTACTCGTTATTCCATATGATGGCTGTTTTTGGAACAGTATTCATCTATGCGTCAGTCGGGCTAATTTTAAATGCGCTCTAATAAGGTCTACCGTAGTCACTATGAAAACCATGGCGGCTACGATTTTTTTTGTGCGTAGAAATACATACCACCCAAAGAAGTTAATATTCTGTGAACAGAAGTTGTGAGCATCCTATGACAATCAAACCACAGCTATTTTGAAGTCTGGTGGCACGTGTTATGATAACATCATCAAGCGAAGCAAATTGCTTGAACATAAGTTTCGCTCTCAATATGATATGCTTACTTTTACTCAAATTTCGTATAGGACTTCGACAACATATAAAACCCCCTATTTTTATATGGTCAAGTACGGAAAAAGGAAACTCCAACGCTCCTGTGGGCAGTTGGGGTTTTTGTTGTTTTTTTGGAGGGATGCTTTGTGATGCAGCGCTTTGGTAGCTCCAAATGAAGGCAATGAAGCGCTATAAAAAGGTTTCTCGCATTTTTATGGCTCTGGTAAGGTTCTTTTCTTTTATTGCTTTGTATAATTTGAATATATAAATGGCAAAATTAAACGATAAGGGCTCTTTCAGTTTACTTTCAGTTTTTTGACAAATTAAAAATCTAACGATAAAATGGAGGCGAGAGGTGAGATGATTATGCGTCCTACAGTAATTGAAAGAGAGATTTTAACTGGAACTGCTGCTCACGATTATACGAAAAAGATGGTCGAAACAGACCTAATAGTGACTGCTACATTGGTTAAGCACTTATTATTTACGGTAAAAGGTGCTGAGCAGTATCGAAACGAATGGAATGAAGATAACTTATCTAATAGTGAGAAGCTTGTTGAATATCTAAATCAATTATTAGCACACATTTCAACGGAGTCTATGCAAGAAAGTACAGTAACATACTCAACAAGTGAAGTTGCTAAGTTTATTGGTGTATCACAACAATCAATTAATACTTGGATACGTGATGGGAAAATTAAAGGCGTTGAAAAGGATGGAAATAAGTGGTCTAAAATTCCTGAAGATGCTGAAGTGATTTTATCGAATGGAAAACGATTTACAATTGCTACTTTAAAAGCTAATTGGGAAGCTGAAAATCAAGAACCTGAAGTAGATGAGATCACCTATTTAAAGCACTCGATAAAGGAATTAGAAGAAAAATACGATGGTAAAACCTTTGAGGAAGTTTTCGGTGAAATGACAATTTTGGAATTATCGGAAGCAGATACAGATGCTTCGGTTTGGTGGTCGTATAAAGTGAGGTTGAAAAGTGCCAAAAAAGTTAGGAATAACTAAAACAACCTTTAGCAACCTTGAAGTACGGTATGAGCAAATTTATACCGTATCATTTTCTGAAACACCGGAAGGACAATTAGATCATAAAAAGGGGAGAGAAGTAACAGCAAATATTAAATTCTTTGACGATACTTGTTATCTACATTGTAGAGAAATTTTCGATAAAAATGATTTAGTAGAATATTATTATGATTGGTATGCAGGAAATGGTACGATACTTCAAAAATTCCACGCTCATTATCATCCAAATGATACACCAGAGGAAATAAAAAGGTTTGACCCTTGGCATTGGCATGTGCCTAAAGATGAAAAAGAGAAAGATGGTCAACGAGTACCGGGCAAGGAAGGCTACACAATTACTAATGTGCTTGAAGAACATGTGCTACCACATATATTGCGGGTGAAACGCTCAAAGAAGTAGAAGTCGGTTAAATAACAAAACCAACTTCTACTTTTATTTTGAGTGATGAACTACCAAAGGGAAAGTTTACTTGTTGAATTAACTGGAGCGTTCATTGGTTAACGATTCTCAACAATCGGGCGCGATTCTATAACAAAAATCAGCGCTTGTTTTCATTGCCTATTGAAACCGACCCAACAATCTTTGAAATTGTAGGATACTATGCCCAGCTATCAACTTTCGTCGAGCCGTTTACTTTCAAAAAAATGATAATACAAGCTTCGACTATTTCGGTCATACGTATACAATTTATGACACACAGCTAAAGGATAATGGATTACAGCTTTCAATTAGCGTAGAGGGGCAGCCTGAAATTACTCCTTTTGGTTGGCATATTACCTTCAACGGAACACGTCAACATAACCATACTTACTTTAAAGTTGAAAATAATCAAACGATACTTTCTGTCATTCTTCCGGGAATACAAGAGATCCCAGAAGAAATGACGATGCTGCCTTATCTAGGTATCATCCAAGAAAACTTTGAGCCGTCAATTATTTTAGATTTGAAGGAAACCGTAAATCAATGAATAACTATAAAAACTGAAACATCCCGCTATGTTTCAGTTTTTTAGAATAATAATTCGCCACTATATTAAAATTAAATTTAAGCTATAAATTTTTTATAGTTATATATGAAATCTTCTACATCTATGGACTTTTCCCAAATCTCTATTGCACTTGGGTCAAGTAAAAAAAGGATAGATTCACTTGAAATCGAAATGTATTCGCCATCTTGAGATCCAAGGGCAGCTCTACTAACTTTAGAGCCTTTACTTTTATAATATTTTTCTATTTCCTTATACAGTTCTTCTCGTTTTTCTATATAATCTTTGACGTCATTGTTTGAAACGCTATAAGCATCAACTATTATCTCACCTTCTATAAAAGTCTCTTTTATAGATAGTTTTTCATCCCAAAGGTGAATTTTACTCCAGTTAAAGTATATTTTGTCATCACCCGGAATAAATGAGAATTTTGAAATAACATATAAGTAATTATTATAGTTTACTTCATAGTAATTAGGTATTTCTTCAAAGTTCATATAATAATTTAGATAGTTATTTGGATCTGAAAATACTTCTTTTTTACGAAAGGAATACTTTCAATAAATTTGCATATGGCTTCTTCGCTTTCAAAAACACCTACATCATAGCTTTTTTCGTCTTGGTTAATATTTAATAAAAATGACATATTATCTCCTTAAAAATGATTAATTTACGTTTAACTCTTTCTATATAATAATAGAAAGAGCTAAATGTAATCGTCAACGTAAAAGCATACAATCCGAATAACGGGGAGAATAGTAATGAACCGCTATCATTAGCATCTTGATAAAATACAGGACAAATGTAATAAGTAAAACAGAACGCATAATTACAAGGAAATTGAACCGAAAAGGCCCTTTTTCATAGTGGAATATTTTTAAAATAGTAGCAAAGATTAATTTAATGAATAGTAATTGGAATAAAAATACTATAAATTTTCCGTTTTTTTTTAACTTTCAATTAAATCTGTCGATAATTGTACTACGCACATCAAATTTATTAGGAGGTTATAAAATGGATATAAAAAATTTAGGGTATCAATTTATAGATGGAGAATGGAGAGAAGGACAAAGTAATAGTCTTTTACATGATATAAATCCCTATACTGATGAGGTAATTACTGAATTTAAATTGGCAAATGTTTCTGATATTGATCATGCATATCAAGCGGCTCAACAAGCTAAGCAAGAATGGGACAAAGTGAATCCATTTAAAAAACGAGATATTCTTGAAAATGCTGTGAAATATATTGAAGAAAACGAAGAAGCAATTACATCGATTATTATGGATGAGTTAGGTGGAACAAGATTAAAGGCTGCTTTTGAAATTGGTCTTGTTAAGAATATTATTAAAGAGGCTGCAACATTCCCAATTCGTATGGAAGGGAAGATTTTACCTTCAACAATCGATGATGTAGAAAACCGACTTTATCGAATTCCAGTAGGCGTTGTTGGTGTAATCAGTCCATTTAACTTCCCATTCTTTTTATCAATGAAATCTGTTGCTCCTGCATTAGGTGCTGGGAACGCTGTTGTATTAAAACCTCACGAAGATACACCTATTACAGGCGGAACATTAATTGGTAAGATCTTTGAAGAAGCGGGTGTACCAAAAGGATTAATGAATGTGGTTGTAACAGATATTAAAGAAATCGGTGATGCATTTGTTGAGCATCCGATTCCAAGAATTATTTCCTTCACAGGATCAACTAAGGTAGGAAGTTACATTGGTCAAGTAGCGATTAAAAACTTTAAAAAGCCATTATTAGAGTTAGGTGGAAATAGTGCCTTTATTGTATTAGAGGATGCAGACATGGATTACGCTGTTGATGCTGCGACATTTAGTCGATTCACACACCAAGGGCAAATTTGTATGTCAGCAAACCGCATTTTAGTGCAAAAGTCGATTTACAACGAGTTCCTTGATAAGTATGTTGCGAAAGTTTCTTCACTTAAAGTGGGCGATCCAAGGGAGTCTGAAACAATTATTGGTCCAGTCATTAATGATCGCCAAGCAGCTAACCTAGAAACGATGATTGAAAAAGGCATTGCAGAAGGTGCTAATGCCATTATTAAAGGGAATATTAAAGGAAGAATGGTAGAGCCAACTATTTTAGTAGATGTAACAACAGACATGAGTGTGGCACAAGAAGAGCTATTTGGCCCAGTTGTTTGTGTTATTCCTTTCGAAACGGAAGAAGAAGCCATTCAAATCGCAAATGATACTCGTTTTGGATTAAGTGGTGCGATTCATACTGCTAACCTTGAACGTGGTGTAGAAATGGCGAAGAAAGTACATACAGGTATGATTCATGTTAATGATTTAACAATCAATGATGAACCAACCGTTGCATTTGGTGGTGAAAAACAATCAGGTATCGGTCGTTTAAACGGAGAATGGAGCCTTGAAGAGTTCACAACTTTAAAATGGATTTCTGTAAACTATAGCAAAAGAATTTTACCTTATTAAGGATAAAAGGGTGGGACAATATGCAAGAAACAGATGTAATTAGTGCGTTCATTAAAGTAGCGCCTTTGTTAAATGGTCTTATTCAAGACGATATTACGGTGGGTATTTACGATACTGAGAAATTGATCATTAATATTCCAGCGAAGACATTCGCTTTAAACGTTACGCCAGGGGATCCACTTGTCGAAGGCGATGTAATCACAAATGCGATAAAAACGAATAAGTCTTTATCGGCCGTTGTACCGAAAGAATTATTCGGCTTCCCACTTGTTGCAAGAGCTATCCCGCTTCATGATAGTACTGGGAAAGTAATTGGTGGGGTTGGCATCGGAACAAGTTTGGAAAAGGCGCATAAATTATTTGAAATGGCTGAAAGTTTCTCAGCGAGTGTAGAGCAAACGGCTGCTTCTATTGAAGAGATTAGTGGCTCAGTAGGCGATTTATCCGACCGCGTGAAAAATATGACCTCTTCAATGAAAGATGTGAGTTCAAGTGCGGAGGAAATTGGTCAAATTTCTTCTGTAGTAAAAGGAATTTCAGATCAAAGTAATTTATTAGGTTTAAATGCTGCAATTGAGGCTGCACGTGCAGGCGAACATGGTAAAGGATTTGCAATAGTGGCTGATGAAGTTCGTAAGCTTGCTTCAAATTCGAAGCAAAATGCAGATCAAATTAATCATATTACAAAAAATATTCAACAGCTTTTAAAATCGTTAAATCAAGCATTCGCTGAAGTCAACACATTAACAGATACTCAATCTGGTTCAATCTATGAATTTTCTACAACAATACAAGAAATAAGCTTGAAAGCTCAACAATTAGCACAATTTGCTGAAGAGTCTTTATACGATAAGGAAAAAAAGTAGTAAAAAAATTTTAAAGATTAAAGACGTGCTTAACGAAATAGAGCACGTCTTTAATCTTTTTTTCAGAACCCCAGATGATGCTGCTGGTTAATACCTAATTTTATAATACTTACTTTGTGATTATCTTAGACTTTGGCAATCATTATTTTCTAGGGAAATTTATTGAGCTAACGGGATGCTTTAATAAAGTAGAGCAACGTCTTTTAAGGTGTTGCTCATTTTAAATTTAAAAGTACTTTTGATAATACTCTTTCCGTAGTTTTCCGCTTAATAAAGTAATATTAATGTAATTGTCACGAGATTAATAGAATGATAGACATATGAAGTGTTTATACTAACGCAATTAGTTGAAGAGCGTTGTTTAACTTTTGTTCAACAATCGAGCCATATTGGAACAGAATATGGTATGATTAAAATGTCCAGATATTTCCACATATTTGTTATTTAGACATTATTTGTTGAGGGAGGCGTTCATTATTAGAATGATATTAGTATTATTCTCCCCATCAACCGAACCCGTTACCTTTTTTGGTGTACTTTTAAATTCCACTCCTTTAAAATGGGAATATAAGGGAGTGTTGTTCTGATGAAAAAAAGGTATTTAGCGCAGCGTTGGTATTAAGTCTTGGATTAGCAGGCTGTAGTGAAAAATCTATCAATGAAGAAACGCAAAAAGATGAAAAAACGGTTGCTGAAATACCAGTAGGGGATGCATCAAAATTAGGTGTTTATGTAGATGGTAAAGTCACGGAAGAAGAGTATAAACAGATTAAAGTAGGTATGACTCCAGAAGAAGTATTTACCATTATCGGGTCTAAGGGAACAGTGGTTTCTAAAAGTGGCGCGGATGGAGATCCACATAATACCGCTATATATAAATTTGATACAGCGAGTCACTCGCCGGGCGCTGAAATGACATTCGAAGGCGATAAACTAAGCTATAAAGCACAAAACGGATTAGAAACAACGGAAATTGAAACGAACCTTGAGCAATTAAATAAGCTGGAAAAAGGCATGTCAAAAGAAAACGTATTTGAGATTCTCGGTGGAAAAGGTGCACTCATTGCGGAGTCAGAGGTTTTAGAAATTTACAGTTATAACAACTCAGCTTCAGATGCCGAGACAACGGTATTGTTCATTGACGGTAAATTTAAGTCAAGCGGTGAACGAAAAGGTTCTAGGTAAGGCATCTTAGTGCTTAATAACTGCATCATCTTTTAAATCCCAAAAACACCGCTACCCTTCATTGCGTAGCGGTGTTTATTTGAATCAAATGAGCTTTTGTCTATAGCTTAATATTCGCAACCTCATGCATATAATCGCCAAGTACGCGTAAGCCTTGGTCGAAGTTTTCTAAATGGAAGTGCTCGTTGGGTGCGTGGAAGTTTTCGCTTGAAAGTCCGAAGCCCATTAAGACAACCGGTAAGTTTAATATTTCATCGAATGCTGCGACGATTGGAATCGAGCCACCACCGCGCGTATAAGCAGTTGGCACCTTGTATACTTTTTCGTATGAACGACCTGCTGCTTGAATTAACGGGTGATCAAATGGTGTGATGTAAGGTTTCCCTTTATCAAACTCAGAAATAACTACTTCAACACCAGCCGGCTTGTGCTTTTCAATATGCGCCTTTAATAATGCTACGATTTCTTCTGGGTCTTGGTTTGGCACTAAGCGGCATGTAATTTTTGCGCCGGCTTCAGCTGGTAAAACCGTTTTGATGCCTTCACCAGAGAAACCACCGAATACGCCATTAATTTCAAGCGTTGGACGCGCCCATGTTTGCTCTAAATAAGAGTAGCCCGCTTCACCAAATAATTCCTTCACGCCGACTTCCTCTTTTAATGCATCCTCATCAAAGTTCAAATCGCGGTAAGCTTGGCGCTCTTCTTCTGATAACGGCAATACATTGTCGTAGAAGCCGTCCACTTGAATTGTCCCGTGCTCATCGCGGAAGGATGCTAAAATTTCCGTTAATGCGTGAATGGCATTTTGGACACCGCCACCGTATAGGCCTGAGTGTAAATCACCTTTCGCCCCGCGCACATCAATTTGTACACCTGTTAAGCCGCGTAAGCCGTAGCAAACTGCTGGCTTTCCTTTTGCGTAAAAACCAGTATCGGAAATTACGATTAAGTCTGCCGCTAATTTTTCTTTATTATCTTCCGTATATTGCGGTAGGGAAGGGCTACCAATTTCCTCTTCACCCTCATAAATAAATTTCACATTTACAGGTAAAGTGCCCTCTGTAGCAAATAATGCTTCAATCATTTTTAAATGCATGAACACTTGGCCCTTGTCATCAGAAGACCCACGTGCAAACAGCTTATTATCACGGATCGCTGGCTCAAACGGCGGTGTTTCCCATAAATGTAATGGATCAACCGGCTGTACATCATAGTGACCGTAAAATAGAATCGTTGGCTTGCCTTCTGCGTGCAGCCATTCACCATAGACAACAGGGTGGCCCGCTGTTTGTTCAACGGCAACATTTTCAATATTTAATGCTTTTAAGTGCTCTGCAAGCCAATTCGCTGCTGTTGTCATATCTGCCTTATGCTCGGATAGGGCAGATATACTTGGAATGCGTAAAAATTCGTTTAGCTCGGCTAAATGGCGCTCGCGATGTTCTGTAAAGTAAGCATCTAATGCTTGTAAATGACTCATAAATAGGCCTCCTATTATTTCGATTATGGAAATAATTATAGCATATATCTTACTTTACTTCGTTTCTAAACGTCCATTAGATCTCGAGCCTGTGAAAGCGAAGAGGACTGAGTGTCAAAATGCTATCCTAAGAAATTAAAACGAGCAATTTTTAATACAAAATTTGGGGTTGAATGCGTTTTTCTACTAAAATTCGTTCTGCTACGCTACGGGAGGCCAACACGATGTTGGTCACAAATGCGTTGCCACACGATGTGGCGTTTTTAGCATTTGTTCCACACTTATCCTAGGGGCGTGGCTTCAACTAAATTCTATGTACCTTTACGGCGGCACATAGGATTGGATTTTCCGCACACGCTTAATCCCATAGAAAGCTTTGAGTTATTTCTCCGCGTCAACTTCGCTCTGCAACGAAAGCCAGAGCTGGCAGTTGCACTCGCCCCTCCACTCCGCGCCACTATGTTATAAAGCTAAGATTGATTTTTATTGCAAAGGTTTTGAAAAAATTTTGGTGAATCAAACGTGTAATTTTAATAAGGTCAACTTTAGCCTGAAAATGGTTTTATCTTAACACAATCATAGTAGGTAATTTTATTAAAAGAGTGAAACTTTGGACAAAGTTAAATGATTGTAAAAGCGATATATTTTAGCCAAAACCGCCGCCTCGCGAAAGCGCTAGCGGCAGTATTGGACTCTTTTATTTTATTAGAATGCAGTATTTTAATTTGGCGGGCCTTGCATGCGGCATTAAAGACAGTAGTATGGACACGTACCACGTGGCCATAATGCTGTCATGCCGTAGCCCGACAATAAGAAAGCATACTGTACTTAATCCATTTATTGTTAGTGGATTTGCTCAATGTGAACTAAGAAAATGAAACTAGTTGTAAGTATCTAAGTAAGACAAGGTTAATTTGCCTAACGTATTAGCTGCAACTAATAATGCGTGTTCATTAATTCTAAATTTCGGATGGTGGTGCGGGAAATTTTCTTCCCCCGGTGTATTTGCTCCTGTGAAGAAGAAAATACCCGGAACCTTTTGCAAGTAATAGCCGTAATCTTCACCCCCCATTTCAGGATCACTAATGACGATATGGTCAACTTGCGGCGTTTCTTTTACTTGTTCTAAGAAGAAATTCGTTAAGGCTTCATCATTGATAACGGGATCATAGCCACGTACAAAATTATAATCATAAGTGGCTTTGTATAAATGACACGAAGCTTTTAATACTTCCTCTAACTCAGCCTCAATTTGATCACGTGTTTCTTCGTTAAATGTACGAACAGTGCCCTTAATTTTTACGGAGTCTGCAATGACATTGAACGGGTTCAAAGCTTCGAAATGGCAAATCGATACAACAGCAGAATGAACAGGGTTTACTCGGCGACCTAGTAATTGCTGTGCTGCCATCACAAATTGCGAGCCAATAACGATCGAATCTTTTGTCTCTTGTGGCTTTGCGCCATGTCCACCTTTACCGTTAATTGTGATGTAAAAGCCATCAGCAGCGGCCATGAATTCACCTGAACGAATAGCTACTTGTCCGACTGGTTCGGGTGTCCACAAATGTGTGCCAAAAATGACATCAACACCGTCCAAACAGCCATCCTCAATCATAGCAATTGCCCCACCTGGAGCAAGTTCCTCCCCAAATTGATGAATGAAAACAATGGTGCCTTCTAATTCATCTTTCATTTGATTTAGTGCTTTTGCCAGTACTAATAAAGTTGCGGTATGTCCATCATGCCCACATGCGTGCATACGTCCGTCGATCTTGGATTTATACGGAACATCATTTTGCTCTTGAATGGCTAGTGCATCGAAATCTGCACGTAATGCCACCGTTTTTCCGGGCTTCATCCCGACGAGCTTGGCCACAACACCGCGTCCGCCAACGCCTTCACGTACTTCGTGACCGAGCGAACGATGGTATTGTGCAATATACTTCGGTGTTTCCACTTCCTCATGTGAAAGCTCAGGATGTTGATGTAAGTAACGGCGAATAGCTACCATTTCATCGTAATATTGCTCTAAAAGTGAAAATAAAATATCCATATTGGTGTAAAGCTCCTTTATTATTTACTAATAAAAATGCCATCTCCTGGTCCTAAAGGTAAACCTAATACAAACCAGATAACAAATAAGATAATCCACATAATTGCGAAGAAAACAGAGTATGGTAATAAGGCGGAAATTAATGTCCCAATGCCGATGTTTTTATCATACTTGCGTGCAAAGGCCAGTAAAATGGCGAAATACGCAAGCATCGGCGTAATCGGGTTTGTAATCGAGTCACCTACGCGGTAAGCCATCTGTGTTACCGCTGGAGAGTAATCTAAGTACATAAACATCGGTACGAAGATAGGTGCCAGCAGTGCCCACTTTGCCGAGGAACTAGCGATTAATAAGTTAATCAATGCACAAATCAGAATAAAACCAATGAATAATGGAGCGCCTGTGAAATTTAAATTTTGTAATAATTCAGCCCCTTTAATCGCTATAATAGGCCCAATATTACTCCAACCAAAGTAAGCAATCATTTGTGCAGCTGCAAAAGCTAGTACAATAAATGAAGCTAAATCGGCAATCGATTTAAACATTTGCTCCGCTAAGTCGCGGTCGGATTGAATGGATTTCGTCACAATACCATAGGCCAAACCAGGAATTAAGAAGAAGAATAACATGATGGGTACAATGCCAGACATGAATGGAGAGTTTAGGAAACCATTATCGATTGGATTTCGTAGCCAACCTGATTCAGGAACGATCAAAATGGCGATTAAAACAATGTAAGCTAAAGTCGCGATACCTGCCCAGCGCAGCCCTTTATTTTCAAGCGCTGTGATCGGTTCCGCAATTTCAATTTTCCCAGTGTATTTACCAAAACGAGGTTCAACAAATTTCTTAGTCACCCATGTTGCAACAAATAATAAGACAAATGTAGAAATGATTAAGAAATAATAGTTCATCGTAGCCCGACCAGTAAATTCAGGGTCTACTAATTGTGCGGACGTATCGGTGATTCCTAATAACAAAACATCCAATGATGAAATTAAGATGTTGGCACTAAATCCACCTGCAATCGCCGCATAAGTAGCGATTAAGCCAACTAAAGGATTCCTACCTGCACTCATAAAAATCATAGCAGCGATTGGCGGTAAAACGATGAAGGCTGCATCTGCTGCGATATTTCCTACTAAACCTGTAAATAAAATTACGGGCAAGATTAGTTTTTCTGGTGCACTTAATACCGTCTTTTTCATAAGGGCAGAAATTAATCCGCTATTTTCGGCAACCCCAATACCTATCATTGTCACGACAACGATACCGAGTGGCGCGAATCCTGTGAAGTTTGCTACCATTTTTTCAACAATTAAAATGAGCCCTTCGCGATTTAATAAATTAATAACTTCAATCGTTTCTTCTGTACCAGGTTTTACGGCTGAAACACCTAGCTTAGCTAAGATAAATGATAGTATTAATACGACCGCCGCTAAAATAACGAATAACGTCACTGGATCCGGTAATTTATTTCCGGACCTTTCAATCCCATCAAGAAACTTATCAACAAATTTCTTGTTGCTTCTTGCTTTCACGTCCATAAAATCCCTCCTTAACCCCCATGTTATGTTTGTAAAAAAGGAACATGCGAATTATTTGCAGAATAATTAAACGATAAAGAAGTGAATCTAGCTGAATGAGGGGTAATGTACTTAAGATTCTTAGATTTCATAAACATAAAAAAACAAAAGGATCTAAGGAGGGAGCGTAGCAATGCTCTATATTTGTCTAAGCTATTTCGTCGGCACGATTCTATTTGCGGTAATTGTGGGTAAAGTAAAAGGAATTGATTTACAAAGTGCCAACAGTGGCAATCTAGGGGCCCGTAATGCAGGAAGAACGCTTGGAAAAGGTGCCTTTGTGGTGGTGGCGGTGGGGGATGGCTTGAAGGGGCTTGTCGTCGTTTTAGCTGGACGACTGCTAGACTATTCTGAACTAATGATTGCACTTGCGGTAATTGCGGTGATACTCGGTCACCTTTATCCATTTTGGAATAAAGGCAAGGGGGGCAAGGGCGTTGCAACGATTGTCGGGGCAATGGTCATGTTTGCGCCACTAACATTCCTCGTGTTTTTAGTAGGCTTTGGCGTAAGCATTCTTCTGACCAAAAGTGCAACCATTAGTATGGTCATTGCGTTTGTTATATATGGAATTTTGTTAATCTTGCAGCGCCCCGACGTAGGAAGCGTTTTTGCGATGGCCCTACTGCTCGTTATTTGGAAGCAACGAAAAAGCATAATAGAGAGAGTGATGCCCAATGTATTGGAGTAAAATTGCGACAACAGAAAAAGAATTCGATGCGATTGCCGCCTTAAACTATGAAACCTTTGTTGAAGAAATTCCGCAGCATCCAGCCAATCATCGTAAGCGCTTAGTCGATAAATTTCATGTTGAAAATACATATCTTGTCGTCTATAAAGATACGGAAATCGTTGGTATGGCGGCGTTTCGCGATCAACGTCCATTTTCCATTGATCAAAAAATCGGCGAGGTCGAACAGCATTTAGCACCAGCGGATTGTCGCTATTTATGTGAAATTCGGCTGCTGGCAGTGAAAAAGGCGCATCGCAATGGGCGTGTCTTTTCGAAGCTCGCTACGGCCATTTATCGATACTACTATGACAAGGGCTATACGGCATGCGTCATTTCAGGTACAGTACGTGAGGAAAAGCTGTATAGCGAGATGGGCTTTAAGCAGTTTGCACCGGCAGTCGGGACAGAGGATGCACGTTTTCTACCAATGGTGCTTACACGTACAGATAGCGCAGTTTTCCGTGAGCGCTTAAGAGAAAAAAATGCCGTATTTTACCCAGGCCCTGTCGCATTGGAAGCCTCAATGGCGCAATCGGTTTTATCGCATCGCTCGCTTCAATTTGAGCAGGAGCTTACGCAGATGAAAGAAACATTATGCCAGCTAACGCATGCACAGCTTGTCATTCCGATGGTGGGCAGTGGCACATTAGCGAATGACGCCATGCTAGGGCAGTTAAAAAGTGATTTTAATGACGGGCGAGGCTTATTTTTAACGAATGGGGAGTTTGGCAATCGGCTGATTAATCAGGCACAGCAATGGAATTTAGCCTTTGATTGGTTGGATTTTGGTTGGGGACAGCCGTTTTCAATGGCGCGTATCGAGCAGCAACTGCAAACAGAAAATTATCAATATATTGTGTTTGTGCATAGTGAAACATCCAATAGTATGATGAATCCGTTAGAGGACTTGCAGCAATTAGCAGCGCGCTATGATGTGGCCTTATGCGCGGATTGTGTCAGTTCGTTTGGGGCAACACCGTTTTCAATGGCGCATTTACATTATGCAACAGCGAGTAGTGGCAAGGCGCTCGGGACAATTGCAGGGGTTGCTTTTGTCTTTTGTCAAAAAGCGCCACAAGTAAGCAGGGCGCCATTATATATGAATTTACCTTATTATCTAGAAAAAACGATTCCATTTACACTGCCGCATTTTCTTGTTCAGTCCGTCAATACGGCATTAAAAGCGTATCCAGCGCGCTTTGAAAGCTTACAAAATCGTCTGAAGCTTGTAAGTGAAGCAGGCTTGCCCATTCAGGCAGTGAACCCAATTATTGCAACACTGCAGCACCCAGAAATGCCAAAAATAATGGAAACCTGTGCATTAAACGGATTTTTGCTACACGGGGAGAGCGGCTATTTAAAGGAACGACGAAGTGCACAAATTAGTACGATTCAGCCGAAATTTGAACGGGATTTCAAACAAGTAGCACAGCTGATTACGAATATCCTGGAAACATTGTAAAAGAGGGAAGTGTAGAGGCAGCAAAGACCATAAATGATTCAACAATACAAATGATTACAGCGTACCTTACATCATTGTAAGCTAATTGAAAGCCAATCCGATAGAGTGTAAGCATAAATTTTGGGAAAATAAAGTTAGAAAGCAACATGCATTGACACATACATTTGACTTTATATAAATAAAATCTATCGGAGGGTTTCCAAATGAACGAATTATTAGCAACCATTTATGATGAATATAATCGCTACATTTACCACCTATGCTTAAAATTAACACGCAATCAAACAGAAGCAGAAGACTTAATGCAAGAAGTTTGGGTAAAAGTGGTGCGCTACGAACAAACCGTAGCAGGTGTAGACCATGTAAAAGCTTGGCTAACAACCATTACAATGAATACATTCCGCGACCGTTATCGCAAAAATGTGCGTCGTAGCAAATACATGATGAATCAACCTGAACAATTAGACGTACCGATTTTAGATTTGGTTCCCAACAATGAAACATCTACAGAGGAACTAATCGAAAAAACAGAAATCACTAAAATGGTCCAAGAAAAGATGAACCAACTAGATGGCATTTACCAAAAAACATTATGGTATTTCTATGTGGATCAATTCTCATTGGTCGAAATTTCGGAGCTAATGAAAGTATCCATCGGCACAGTAAAATCTCGTTTATTCCGCGCAAAGGCTCGTCTAAAAGAAATTTTATTAGCAGATAATAGCGTAGCTGAAGCCATTTTACCAGCTTAATTATTAGGACGAAAACGTAGAAAAAAGGTTCAATAAATTCATAAAAAGAAGGTGCTTTTTTATACGAAAAGCGCCTTCTTTTTCTTCATGATAAGCTAACCATTCATTATAAGGACGGAACAACGAAGCAGGGCTGGTATGACGAATAGCCTTGCTTTTTCCTATGCAACACAAAAAAGTACGCTAGCCGAGAGTCGCTAGCGTACTTTTAGAGTTTCGCGCATTTTGCAAAGATTTGTGTGAGGGTTTTAATCTCGTCCTCATCTAACATGCCAAACAAGCTTTCAAATACGACGTCAATTTGTTTTTTCGATTGCTCAAGGATGTCGATGCCTGCCTCGGTAATATGAATTTGTGAGGCGCGGCGATCGGTTTCGTGTTGGGTTTTTTCGATTAAGCCCGCTTTAATAAGCTTCGCTGTTAACACCGTAACGCCGCCTGTTGTCACCTTGAGCTTTTCGGCAATCGCAGAAGGTCGCTTTGGTCCCTCGGTGTGAAGGAACGCTAAAATTAATATATGCGACTTCGAATAGCCTAATAAATCGTGGCTGTTCCATTGGTTGGCGATTTTGCGCTCCAATGAAGTCATTGTTTCAAAAAGTGCCGAAATTTGCTCTCGTTTTTGCTCATTCATAAGTGGTCAACTCCAAAAAGTTTTCGCTATTCTACAGCTAGCTTTTGAAGGGCATTCAGTTCAAATGCACGCACCTTACGTGGAATGAAGCGACGGATGTCCATTTCGTTATAGCCGATTTGAATGCGTTTTTCATCAAGTAAAATAGGGCTACGCAACATACGGGGATGCTGCTGAATTAAATTGTAAAGCTCTTGAATCGATAATTGATCAATATCAATGTCGATGTTTTTAAAATCATTTGAGTTGGTTGCGATAATTTCGTCGGTTCCGTCCTCAGTCATACTTAAAATATGTTTGAATTCAGCTAATGTTAAAGGTTGAGATGTAGTACGTTTTTCAGTATAAGTAATGTTGTTTTCATTTAACCATTTTAATGCCTTTCGTGATGAAGAGCAGCTTGATTGTGTGTAAATTGTCACTGTCATAATGTGTTTCCTCGCTTCCCATAATTAAATATTTAGGTGATAGCTTAGCGGTAAGATATTTGTTTATATTTATATCTTACTACTAAGCTATTTGTATTGCAATATGTTTTTTTGGTTTACTTTTCCATTATTGTTTACCCATTTCTCTAATAAAATATACGTCTGTGCCAATAAAAAGTTTCGGATTTTATATTACAGTTTTGTAAAGTTAGCGAATTGATTTCGTAATACTAGGAAAAAGGCATTTTCACCGTCATAAAAAATCATATTTCTGCTAGTTTACTTCCATTCATTTCATTATATATTCCGTTGTATCTACGATTAGAAGTGCTATCTTAATGGAATTTTCTGAAAATTAGTTTGAAATCTATCTATGAAAATGGTAATTTTAAAGCATACTAAAAATTTTTAAAAAAGGGGATATGTGAATGATTACGTTTTTAGTATCGATTGTTTTACTGATCGTAGGGTATTTTACGTACGGCAAGTATGTCGAAAAGGTATTCGGACATAATGAGAAACGTCCAACGCCTGCTTATGTAAACGGGGATGGGGTTGACTATGTGCCCATGTCGACACCAAAAAACTCATTGATTCAGCTACTGAATATTGCGGGGACTGGGCCGGTGTTTGGACCAATTGCGGGTGCATTATACGGACCCGTTGCCTTTATTTGGATTGTCGTTGGCTGTATTTTTGCGGGTGCCGTTCATGATTATTTAACGGGGATGATTTCCATCCGCAATAAAGGAGCTCATTTGCCAGCGCTTGCTTCAAAGTATTTAGGGGTGGCGATGAAGCATGTTGTAAATATTTTTGCGCTATTATTATTACTTTTAGTTGGGACGGTATTTGTATCATCACCAGCGATGCTGATTAGTAATTTATTTGATGGAAAAGTTGCGCTTAGTATTATTGTTGCCGTTATTTTTGCTTATTATATTTTAGCAACCTTACTTCCAATTGATAAAATTATTGGTCGTTTTTATCCTTACTTCGGGGCGTTATTAATTTTCTCTGCGTTAGGCATTGGCGTTGTGCTAGTGTTTACAGGCGCACCGATTCCAGAGTTATCATTTGAAAACATGCATCCGGGTGCATTGCCAATTTTCCCGATGCTCTTCTTTACGATTACATGTGGAGCACTTTCTGGATTCCATGCAACGCAAACACCGATTATTTCACGTACGACGCAAAATGAAAAGCAAGGTCGTAAAATTTTCTATGGCATGATGATTGCAGAAGGTATTATTGCGATGATTTGGGCAGCTGCGGCAATGAGTATTTTCAATGGTCCAGTAGGTCTAAATGAAGTGCTTGCTGCGGGTGGTCCTGCGGGTGTTGTAAGTGAAGTTTCGATTGCGACATTAGGTGCTGTTGGCGGAACATTAGCGATTTTAGGTGTTATTGTATTACCGATTACATCAGGGGATACAGCATTCCGTGCAGCACGTATGATTATCGCTGATTATTTCAAGTTCGCCCAAGCAAAAATTATAAGTCGTTTATGGATTGCGATTCCATTATTCGTCCTATCATTTGCCTTAACAAAAATTGACTTTAATATTTTATGGCGTTATTTCTCGTGGGCAAATGGGGTAACTGCAGTCATTGCACTGTGGGTTGGCGCGATGTACCTGTTCTTGAAACAGAGCAATCACTGGATCGCCACAATACCTGCTACTTTCATGACGTCGATGGTATTTGTTTATATCATTTATGAGCCGACGATGGGCTTCGGGATGGAGCTAACAGAGTCGTACATTATCGGCACAGTGGCGACACTTGCCGTCGTTGCCTTATTCTTTGCCACAGCCTTTAAAAAGCGGGGGACAAACTTCCTGCTTGACGAGGATGTTACAAGCTATAAAGCACATGAAAGCTAATTAGCGAAAAGCGTTATATAGAAAAACGCCATTTCCCACTTTGACAGGGAAATGGCCTTTTTTCGATTATTTAAATTCGTTTAATTCCTTTGTTTCGCGTGTAGTGAACCAGTCTTGTACGTTCCAGACCTTTGTTGCAAGTCCCTCATAAAATTCAGGCTCATGGGATACGAGTACAATCGTCCCTTTGAATTCCTTCATCGCACGTTTTAATTCTTCCTTCGCATCGACGTCTAAGTGGTTAGTCGGCTCGTCAAAGATTAACCAGTTTGTTTGGTCCATCATTAATTTACATAAACGAACTTTCGCCTGCTCACCACCAGAAAGGGAGTTCAATGGGCGCGTAATATGATCCGTTTTTAAGCCAGCGCGCGCTAATGCAGCACGAACCTGCGCTTGCTCCATCGAAGGGAACGCATTCCATACATCATCGATTGGCGTGATTTTATCTGCTTTTACTTCCTGTTCGAAGTAGGAAGGCTCTAAGTAGTCGCCTAAAATCACTTTTCCATCTAACGGCTGTACTTTGCCAAGCATCGTTTTTAGTAATGTTGATTTACCGACACCGTTCATCCCAACAAGGGCGATTTTTTCACCGCGCTCGATTTGGAAGGTTAAAGGTGGTAATAACGGCTTTTCTTTGTCATAGCCAATGACTAAGTTTTCTGCCTCTACAACATAGCGCCCTGGTGTACGTGCCTCTTTAAAGCTGAATTCTGGTTTTACAGCTGTTTCAGGACGGTCAATACGCTCCATACGGTCTAATTGCTTGGCACGTGATTTGGCACGACCACTTGTTGAATAACGTGCCTTATTGCGTGCGATGAAGTCCTCCTGCTGCTTAATGAATTCCTGTTGTTTTTCATAGGCATCAATATGCTGACGCTTGTTGATTTCCGCAAGCTCGGTGAATTTTTCGTATGTCGCTGTGTAACGCGTCATTTTCGTAAATTCTAAATGTAAAATGACATCCACCACGTCATTCATGAATTCTGTATCATGCGAAATTAATAAAAACGCATGAGGATAGTTTTTTAAATAATTTTTTAACCATGTAACATGCTCTTCGTCCAAATAGTTCGTCGGCTCGTCCAGTAATAGAACTTTCGGCTTTTCCAGTAACAGCTTAGCTAGTAAAACCTTTGTACGCTGACCACCAGAAAGGGCTGCCACATCACGCTCTAAGCCGATTGCATCTAGACCTAAACCACGTGCAACTTCCTCGATTTTCATATCTAAGCTGTAGAAATCACCTGCATCTAAAGCATCTTGAATTTCAGCCATTTCTTCTAATAGCTTGTCGTAATCTGCATCGGGCTCCGCAAGTTCTGTAGAGATTTCGTTTAAACGTTCTTCTTTCTTATATAAAGGTAAAAACGCATCACGTAATGCATCGCGCATCGAACGCCCCGCTGTTAAGATTGTGTGCTGATCTAAGTAACCATAGTGCGTGCCCGGTAGCCATTCGACCTTACCTTCATCATGAATTTGCTGACCTGTAATGATGCCCATTAAGGTCGATTTTCCGACACCATTTGCACCAACTAAACCGATGTGGTCGCCTTCTACTAGGCGGAAAGAAACCTCTTTAAATAATGTGCGGTCACCGAATGAATGACCTAAGTTTTCAACTGTTAATATTGCCATATAAGAATCCTCCGAGTGTTTTTATTTATAGTAATTATAGTGCTGTTACGTTTTTATTTGATTTCAACGTTATTCAAATGCGGTTCATCACAGCGATTTATAGTGAAAAAAGGGTAAATATGGTTAATCGAGCATATATTTCGGGAACCGAGCATAAAACTCAAAAAACGAGCATAAAATCCAAAAATCGATCATAAAAAACGGAATTTCGAGCATAAGACTCCAGAAACCGAGCATATTCCCACGAAATAGTCACCCTTTGGCTAATTGGGAAATTCATCCCAAATTCGGCTGTTAACCGCTATATTTCCTCAAAAAAAACTCGCAGGCATTAAAGTGCTGCGAGCTGTTTATTTAGTTCTGCGAGCCGTGCTTCCATATTCTCTAGACGTGCTACCGCCTGCTTCACTGAATCTGCATGGCCAAGTGATTCTAATTTTTCCATATCGCCTTGAAGATTTATGTAATCCATCTTCAATTCGGCAATTTGCTGCTGTAATTGGTCCTTAGTTAGCATCGATAGTTGCTCCTTTAATTAACGAAAATTGATCTTTTCATATTGTAACATAATGCATCTAAAATTTTCACTACATGTGCGCAAGATTATGACGAGAATAGGCTAAATCGAGCAGTAAATTTTTTAAAATCTCATTGTTCGTTAAAATTTCTAAGGCGCGTTGTTTGCGGACAGCACGTTCACGGCGAGATTCGTGCAGTAGTAGCTCCATCACCGCGTTTTGTAAAATGGACTGCTTCATTTTACGACCTAAACCAATATGAATAAAGCCGTTCATTTCACGGGCAAAGGTATAGTTTAATTCCTGTTCGTGCTGGGCAGTCGTAATACAAGGAATACCAGCAGCGGCTACTTTGTAAGGCGTATAAAGCGCATTACAAATAATTAAATCGGCTGTTGGCATGAGGTGAAGTAGGGCATCAGGACGTTGCACGAGCTCGACATTACGTCGGCTAAGTGCCATCATTTTTAGGCTATCAACATCGTGCTTGTAATCATCATCAATGGCGATTGAAATTTTGAGTGGGATATGTAGCTGCGTTAAGTGGCGTAATGTGCGGTACGTTAAATTATTGGCATCACCGTCTTCAAAGGCAATGACGATGTGAGGGAGTTCACCTTTAATACTACAATCGGCTGCATCATAAATTTCTTGGGCGGTTTGCTGTAAATTTGGCGGCACAGCAAATGCGTAGCTACCAGCAAGCTCTTGTGGAATGGATTCTTCGTGCGGCTCACCGAATAGCGCAATAATATGACAGTCGACAAGCTGTACACCCATTCCAAAATCATCAAAATGAACAATAGTTGAGCAAAACGGACGAATCATCTCGACCTGTTCGAGCTGTGTATCCTTCCCATCATGCACAATTAAATCTGGCTCCAAATCGCGAATTTTCTTTTTTAATTCTATGAAACGATCGAATAAAACAATCGTTAAACCCGTTGTCGCTAGCTTATCAATCAGCGCCTGGTTTTCTGTTTTGATAAATAAAAAAACACTTTCATCCTGCATGAAATTTGCAAGGGTAACGGCGCGTTCTATTGGATACATGCCTTTCGTATCGCAATGCTCGATAATCCATACAATTCTTTTTTTCGGCAATTCAATCCCATCCTTTCCACTATCTCTATAAAATATGGTGGAATATCCGAAAATATGAATATGTACATAACATACACTACGAAAAATGAGGGATAGAGATGAAGGAGATGCGTTCGGCTTTAGTAGTTGGTGCGACCGGCTTAGTCGGTTCCGCTTTAGTAAAATTATTATGCGATAGTGATGAATACGTGGCAGTTAATGTCATTTCGAGGAAGCCGCTCGATTATGTTCATCCGAAGTTAGAGGTCAGATTGCGCGAATTTGATCAAATTGCAGACCATGATATCGAATTTGCGCACGAGGTTTTTTGTTGCTTAGGCACAACGATGAAAAAGGCTGGGTCAAAGGAGCAATTTGAAAAGGTCGATTTCGAATACCCACTTATGATTGCAGCCATGGCAAAAAATCGGGGCATTGGGCATTTTATTGTGATTTCGGCAATGGGTGCAAATGAACAGGCACTTGCGTATTATAGTCGTGTAAAGGGAAAGTTAGAAGCCGAGCTAATTGATATGGATTTCCCGCAATTATCCATTGTTCGTCCATCACTGATTACGGGGGACCGTGGCGAGTTTCGATTGGGGGAATCCATCGGCGCAAAGGCACTGGCTGTGGTGAATCCTCTATTAAAAGGGCCACTGAAAAAATTGCACTCCATTGCAGCCGAGCAAATCGCGCGGGCGATGAAGCTCATTGCCTTACATGGTGACAAGCAGAAGGTGATGATTTATCCATCTGACAAGCTTTTAACAATGGAGCCGCCGTTACAAAAGGAAACAGAGCGGGAAGTAGCCGATAAAGAGGTTGCGTTTAATTGGGATAAATTGAAAAAAGAGGAGCTCCCACCGATAGACGAGGATGTTGTATTTGATCGCAAAAAACGAAAAGAAATGAATCAAGATCGCTAATCGCTACAGTACTGACAAGTTACGACAAAAGACTGAAATTCAAATTATATAAGCAACTACCTATTATCGGGAATCATTATTCTGATACAATAAGGGTACAATGAGTTACATGGAGGAACAGCAATGAAAATTTTACTTGTCGATGGGACAATTTTTGGTCGTAAAACCGGCGTTCTTTTAGAGCAGGTTCAACAATATATTCAAGCCTTTAACCCAGAGTTAGAGCTTGAAATTTTATATTTCTCAAAGCTTCAGCACCAAATTTTAGACGGCAGTCCGCTAAATGAGGATATGAAAAAAATGATTCAAAAATTCGAAGAGGCGGATGGATATATTTTCGCTTCACCGATTTTCCAAGCTTCAATTCCAGGTGTACTAAAAAATGCGTTTGATATGATTCCACCAAAAGCAATGCGCTACAAACCGGCAGCAATCATCGGTAATGGTGGTACGTACCAGCATCATTTAGTATTAGAAAATCAATTACGCCCAATTTTAGACTACTTCCGTTGCCTAGTCACACCAAACTATGTGTACACGCATGCAGATCATTTCGATAAAGACAATAAAATCACCGATGAGGACGTACACAACCGTCTACGCGAATTAGCCCGCGTGTTCGTGCAATATTGTGAAATGACCAAAACCTTATCTAAGCAGGCAGTGGATATTCAATAACCGTAAGCACCCTCGAAATTCGGGGGTTTTTTTTATGCAATTTGGAACTATATAAAAGGATGCGTCATATAAGAAAATAAATGATACGTAAAACAGCACAGCCCCTTCTAGAAAATCAGACTTTTAAATGACGCTTTTCTTTTTATAAAGTGGTAATTTTGACGTAATAAAAGAGAAGAGGTTGATCTTATGAATATAAACCACGTAACAATGTGTGCTTCTAACTATGAAGCAACAAAACAATTCTATGAAACAACACTCCATTTCCCTTTAACTTCAGAGGAACATAACCGTTTTACAATAAAGGTAGGAACATCCATGATTACATTTGTGGAAGCCCCTTTGGAAAAAAGCCCATTCTACCATTTTGCATTTGATGTACCATCCAATCAGTTTGAAGAAGCAAAGGCATGGATAAAAGAGAAAACAGAATTATCCCAGGAGCAAGGGGAGGATGAAGTATATTTTCCTTTCATCGATGCCAAGTCGATTTATTTTGAGGATCCTGCCGGAAACATTGTGGAATTGATTTGTCGCTTTTCAGATGCAAAACCAAGTGAGGAGCCGTTTACTACTGCCTCCTTACAGAAAGTATCTGAGATGAGTATAGTTGTAACGGATAAATTAAACGCCCTTTCAGCATTACAGAAAGTATCCATTTTTGAACGGGACCGTGAAGAAATCTCAGCAGACGGCTTATCTTTTATGGGGGAACGCGAGGATGCGACCTATCTACTATTTGTAAATGAGGGACGTACATGGTATTTCTCAAATAAAAAATCAGCCGCTTATCCTGTCGAGATTATACTAGATGATGGGGTTTCGGTTAAAATTAATGAAAAGTTGGAATTGGCCAGTTCAGTAGACTTGTCAATTTTGTAACCACTATATCATTTAAAAAGGGTTTTTTTCGCAAAAATATTCTATGGTATGATAGTAAGGTTGTGCATCTACTAGGTCACATATTCACATTCATCTAAGAAAGAGGTATTTATGCACGCCACAAAATTATCCAAGCAACATTGGTTACTGATCGTAACACTATCTTTATTAACATTTGTTCTCGGGACAAGCGAATTTGTTATTGTCGGAATCTTAACAGAGATCTCTTCAAGCCTACAGATGACAAATGCAAAAGCAGGCACACTTGTCTCTGCCTTTGCCATTACGTTTGCCATCGCTACACCACTCGTGATGTCAGCAACAAGTCATTTTCCAAAACGAAAATGGATGTTGTTTTTAATAGGAACTTTTATCGTCCTAAATGCTTTGTGCATAATATCGACGAGCTATATCATGCTGCTCACACTTCGCATTATGACAGCGATTGTGACAGGCGTTTTAATCTCTCTAGCTATGATTGTAGCAAGTGAAACCATGCCGATTGAAAAACGCGGACTTGCAATTTCCTTCGTTTTCGGTGGTTTTACACTTGCGAATGTCGTTGGCGTGCCATTGGGTATTGTAATCGCCGGAGAGTACGGCTGGAATGCCACGTTTATGTTAACCACTATCCTCGGAGGATTGGCGTTTTTGGCCTCTTTCTTTGTTTTACCACATAGACTTAGCCAAGTACGCAGCTCGATGCGTGATCAGTTTTCTTTATTGACGAATCCGCGTATATTGATGGCTTTTCTCATTCCTGCACTCGGATTTGGCGCAACATATGCAATCTTTACGTATCTTGTTCCAATCTTGAATGAAATGGGAGCACCAAATAATTCAATTAGTATAATCTTATTTGGGTACGGGTTTATTTCGATTTTTAGTAATATTCTCGCAGGTAAAATTGCGAGCCACAATGCTATCGGTCGCCTTCGATTTGTTTTTCTCGTGCAAGCAATTGTTCTGACAAGCTTATTTTGGACGACCAATCATTTTGTTTTAGGCTTAATAAATATTGGTTTCATGTCGTTAATGGCGATCCTCTTAACAACATCTACTCAGCTATATTTAATTGACCTCGCAGAAATTTATCAGCCAAAAGCAACAGGGCTGGCTGCTTCACTAATGCCAGTGGCAAGCAACGTAGGTATCGCATTTGGTTCGGCATTAGGAGGAATTGTGTACCATCAAGGAAGTTTAATGAATGTAACTTGGGTCGGAGGGATAGTCGCAGTCTGTGCAAGTCTGCTAACCTTCTATAGTTATCATTTAGATAAAAAACAAAAGACAGCAAAATAGAAATGATTAGAAGCAATCTGAAAAACCATGTTTCTTAAAAATTATTTCTATTGTAAAACCACTAAAAACGTTGTTAGTGGTTTTTTCTTTTCCCGTTAGAAAAATCAGCCCTTCTATTGACAGAAAATTCTAACTTCGTATATAATTTTTGGTATTACCAATGAATTTTAATTGTATTACCAAAAGCAAAGGGGAAGAGGAATTGAAAGAAAAAGAACGGTCTTCAGATAAAATTGCGAGCGTATTAATTAAAGCCATATTGGATGGTATTTACGCTGTAGGAAGTACGTTGCCGCCGGAAAGGGAGCTTGCAAAGGAATTTGCTGTTGGCCGTCCAACGATTCGGGAGGCACTTCAACGTTTAGAAAGGGGAGGATGGATAGAGGGGAGAACAGGAATGCCCGCGGTTGTAAATGATTACTGGCACGATGGCAATATTACGACTCTTGTGAATATTATTGAGAATCACCAAACGATAACAGATGAATTTATCTTGTATTTATTAGAATTACGAAGTTCTTTGACGCCCGCTTATATTCGGGATGCGGTTACGTTTAATCAGCCTAAGGTCGTTGCGCTTTTGGCCAATCTAGAGCAGCTTGAGGATCGGGCAGAAAGCTATGCAGCATTTGATTGGGCGTTGCAAAAAAGATGTGCTGCCCTTGCCGTCAATCCAATCTATCTACTCATCTTAAATAGCTTCGATTCCATTTATCTAGATATGGCGGAAATCTATTTTTCTGTAAAGGATCATCGAGAGCTGTCCTTCAATTATTATCATGAATTATTAAAAGCTGCGTTAAAGGGAGATGCGATGGAGGTGGAGCAGTTAACGAAGACAACAATGGAAAAAAGCTTGGCTCTCTGGAAAAATCGAAAAAAATAAAAACGCTGGAGGTATGGTAAATGAAATTGAAATATATGAAAGAATATTTTTCTTATCCTGATATATTAATCATGAGCTGTCTGTTCCTCATTAGCTTTGGCTATATGCTGTTAAATTTCACCTCAATTATTATTTTGGGTACCTTTATTCTTGGCATGATTATGTATTCCTTAGCGGAGTATTTGATACACAGATTTGTTTTTCATCTAAAGCCACCAAAAAATGCATTTCTGTTAAAAATCCTAAAACGTTTACATTATGACCACCATGCCAATCCAAATGAATTGCATTTATTATTTTTACCTTTATGGTATAGTGTGCCGAACATTGCAGTGGCAGCGGCCATTTTTTATGTGATTTCCTCTAGCGTTGTCATGACGAATGCATTTACTGCAGGGATTATGTTCTTTTTATTATATTATGAGTGGAAGCATTACATCGCGCATCGCCCCCTACAGCCAATCTCACCATGGGGGCGTTGGATGAAAAAAGTTCATTTATTGCATCATTTCAAAAATGAGAATTACTGGTATGGTGTTACGAACCCAGCCTATGATTATCTCATGGGGACCTTTAAAAACCAAAAGGATGTTGCGCAAAGTAAAACGGCTAAAAACTTAGAGAAACGTGGGGAATAGAGGGGCGAATTATAAAAGTAATGCATGCAAGAAGGTTCATTTATACTAAAACTGTGCCAGCCCACATCAGGACTGGCACTTTGTTTTTTCTTTATCGTATTCTTAAGGTATAATTGATTTTAAGAGGTGATAAAATGGATACTCCTATTTATAGATTTCAAGATATGATAGATTATTTTGATCGTAAAGGTATTACATATACATCAGGTACAGAAGATATTGTATCTTTTCTGTCTAAAAATAATTATTTTTTTAAGCTTATCTCTTATAGAAAAAACTTCACTAAAAACAATAAAGACCAATATACTAATGTTTCTTTCGAATTATTAAGCGATTTAGCATCTTTAGATATGCAATTACGCTACCTCTTAATGAAAATGGCTTTAGATTTAGAACATAGAATTAAAACTATAATACTTGCTGAAATCACCAATAATCTTACAGAAGATGGGTATTCTATTATTGATACATTTATAGCAACATCTAAAGACCCAACTAAAAGAAAAAAAGACATACTCGGCTATTCAAAATACTCCAAGTACAGTTCCACGCTTTACGAAAAATATAAAGCACATACACCTATCTGGGTTGCTTTTGAAACAATGTCTTTTGGGACTCTTATTGATTTTGTTGAGTTTTATTTAAAGCGTAATGCCGAATCCGAATATCATTATTTAAGTAAGAATCTATATTCAATTAAAAATATAAGAAACACAGCTGCTCATAGTTCTTCTCTTTTAAATGAAATTGTTGAAGATATTGAGCAATTTGATAGTAGTGAACTCGTTACTACATATGTATACAAAAGAATCCGTAATAAAACTTCCGCTAAAAAGAAACTAAACAATTTCAGAATTTATGATATGACAGTTCTCTATATTATCTATGATCAGTTAATGCCTAAAGGTAGAACAAAATCAGAAAGAAAAAAAGAAATCTATAAATTTTTACTTCGAGCAAGAAGAAATAATGATTTATATTTAAAACATAATCAACTTCATTCTATCTATACATTTTTCTGCAAAATTATCTTGCCTAAATAAAATTACTTGCATTTAAATCTGTTTTAAACATATAATAAAGTACATGAAAAAATCCGTACGCGATTTGTAAAGGCTGATTTTCTAAAAAGAAAATCGGCCTTAGTTTTTTTTTCGCATCTACCTACGACACAATTTACCGAAACCTAAGTAAATGGCAGTTTCAAACCGCACTCAAATATAAATTTAACGAAGCTTCAACTTCCTTTGCGACAAGTTCAACAAATTCCTCGTAATTCTCGGTTGTATGTGCCTTATCTAAAGCATTGTAGTACGCTAAACGATTTTCGACACGAATAACAATTGGGGGATAACCTGATTTCATTAATCCTAAGTTTAATAAAAGGCGAGACATACGCCCATTGCCATCAATAAATGGATGGATCCCAACAAAAATTGCATGTAGCATAGCACCTCGTACAATGGGATGTAAATTTTGCGCTTCTCCGTCATACCAAGTCATTAAAGCATCCATTTGCTCTTGAATTTTAAAGGGTGGTGGCGGTGTATGAGCAGCCCCTGAAATAAAGACTTGCTGATCTCGGTAAACACCCGCATAGCTATCATCAATCCCTTTTAAAACAAGTCGATGTAAGTTTTTAACTTGCCATTCTGAAAAAGGCTCTTCTTTATGCACGACATCTTCAACATAAGAAATCGCATCTCGGTGATTGATGACTTCTAAATGTTCTCTCATCGTCTTACCACCAACCGTAATGCCTTCAAGTACGACCTTTGTTTCATTAATAGTTAAGGTATTGCCCTCGATCGCATTTGAGTTATACGTCCATTCTAAAAATAACTTTTCACGTAGGCTTTGTACGGTATATTTCGGTAGTGGCCTTTTTACATCCAACTGCTGTTTCTTTAAATCCATTTGTTTGAACAAAATTTTCATCTCCTTTATAGATGAATGTTTATTAATTATCATATTATATGTTAATCTCTTTTTGTCTATTTCTAATGAGAAAATTCTAAAACGATACAGTTCGCATAATATATCTAAGTATGGATTTTATTTATCATTCAAATCTTACATCATTTGAATATTACTTTATCTTTTCCAAATTTAAAATTTGAAGCGTATCTCCATGTCGAATAATGACTTCTTCTTCACTCCACTTTTTAATATACGATTTAAATGTCTTTTTGTTGTGCCAATCAAATGAAGCGACTTCATCTAACGTTCGTGTTTCAATCTACTCAATATTTACCTCAACAGATGCAAATGTGCACTAATAGGCTGTTAAACATGTAGCTACAGAAGATAGGGCATTTACAAGGAAGCTGTCGCAGAAACAACGTTGCAGCAAATAAATGAGCCCTTTATTAGATAACAAAAGAGCTTAGAGAACATTGATTATTTATGTCCTTTAAGCTCTTTTCAAAAACTTCACTTACTTATGATACGGTTCACCGTGACAATTTAAGAGGCAAAACACAAACTAAACGAGCTTGCAACCACAAGCTCGTTGTTTGTTTTCTTCTATATAAAGAATCACTGTTAGTACAATAAGGACTTTTTCTATTCATTCATATAATGTAACAGTTTTTCGAAAAAATCATTGCTAACAGTTAGTTGATATCGTCTTTCAAGAAGTTTATACAGTTCTATAATGAAGAGTAAGGAATTTTTGTACGCTTCGTGTAGTTCTGATTTCTCTAATCGAGCAGTAGTCTTTCTAAACTTTTCATAGCTTTCAGAACTAATTTCCTTTTCAAGATTTTTAGTCATATTGAGCCAGTTATCAGCGTTTTCTTCCACTATTCGAATGAGTTGCAGAATGCTTTTTTGGAATTGTGATAGAAGTTCCAACGAACGAGCGTATTCTCCTCTTTTGAGAACATTAATCCCCATCAACCATAGGTTAGAAAAATTATTCAATAAAAAATTAACGTTTTCTTCTGTCAGTCTTTTTGGCCCTGAACCGCCTAATCCTGATAAATACTGCTCTAATTGTCCTGTTTCATCATAAATGAACATAGATTTTGTATCAGGAAAGAAACCCGTTTCTTTGAACGAAGGAATGATATTCATTTCCCTTTCAGAAAGGAAATGAAATTCACCACGTATTAGATTTTCAAAAATCACTACTTCCGTACCGTACTCATTTTGGTAGAGTAATGAGTATGGAGCGACTTCATATAGCCATTTTGCTGAATCAAAAGTGGAAACCGTGTCATCTTTTAGGAAAACATAAAATTCTATATCAGAGTATTGATCGCCCTCTCCTTTTGTAAAAGAGCCATACATCATACAAGCAGATATGTTTTTATCTAACTCGACCAGTTTCTTAACCCTTGCTATTAGTTCTTTTTGTTTTAACAATTTAATCTCCTCTTTCTTAATTTAGTTTAGGGAGAATAAAAAATCCTCCCAAATGATTTTGGAAGGATTAGTCAAATAGCATTTTTACCATACTCAAATAAAGCCATTTAGCTATTTAGCATTAAAGTAATATAGTATATAGAAAAATGGGCAGACTAATCCTAAATTTTTTAATCTGAAATATGCTATTTCAAATTCTGAAAAATTAGGTTAGTTCTTCATTGTCCACCCATCATTCCTTTCATTTATAGTATAACAATTTTAACATCTCTAAATTAAGAATTCAAGTTATAGTAGCTAACAATCAAAACTACAAACTGTGAAGAAATATACTTAAACTCTATTGCCCCTATAGTTTAAGTGGGTTCCTCTTTAACTTATTTTAATCGATTTTTCTTTATGAATTCATCGAAGTCGCTATCAACATTCTTTACTAACCGATTTTGATTAAACTTCTCATTATATTGTTCCTTTCAATTTCTATACTGTTGCCTTCTAAACGAATTTCAATTCTCACACAATTTGTTCAACTAATATTTTTTTTACTTCTCACAGTTTGTGAATACAAATATATGCAAATGTCTAATCGAATAACAATTATAATCACTAATCTAATTTGAAATAGATGCGCAAACATATTGCGATTATGAATACAATTGCAATACAACTCACTGGCAAATATATTCATGAATAACTTTACGATTATATTCAAACAGTAATTGCTTATCTAATTACAGTTCTATTCGCACATCTACTTTAAATCAATACATAAATATATTATTACGAATAATACAGTCACAATATAATTCGCATACAAGTTTAACCGCGAATAGATTTCCGATTTCATTTGGAACAGAATCGCATATTTCAACCAAATAGCAGTTGTTATTTAAACTTCGTGTATAAGTCATTCAATGGGTTTTTAAAGTGACGTGGAGCTTGAGGATAGTTCTTTGGAATCGTGATAGGGTTTATATTTAAGTCGCCTAAATAATTTAGCATTTTATTATAAACGTATTTTGAGTAGGAACGTTGTAAGCCCCCAATCAAATAACGCATATAAACACCCTGGCACCTCCGGTACGATAAACGTATCAATTTAAGGAGGTGCTTTTTTATGCCAACGAATCAACCGACAATTGTGCCAGTTTATCTGGATCCTCTGCCAACCAAACAATCTTCGATGTCTTCTTTCCCACATGCAGCTGGGCCAAGCTGTGTGATTAAAACCGCTGCGGCTGAAATTTCCTTTTTCAATGGTGTAGAGGAGCGCATCATTCAAGCCGTGATAAAGGAGCTGATTCAAAAATGAAGCACGATTTTACGCGTGTGCAAAATATTTATATTGTCTGTGGAAAAACAGACATGCGTAAAGGGATTGATGGTCTAGCGACCCTCGTTCAAGATTCATTTGAACTCGATCCTTTTAGTGACTCGATTTTTTTATTTTCAGGTACAAGTAAGGACCGCTATAAGTGTCTTTATTTTGATGGGGATGGCTTTGCGTTGCTTTATAAAAGGCTAGACAGTGGCCGATTACAATGGCCGAAAAATGAAAAAGAAGTGCGCAATCTCTCTCAACAGGAATTGCGTTGGTTATTAGAAGGCTTATCTCTTCAACAACCAAAAGCGATTTTAAAATCTGCAAAAGGTGCCTTTTAATCCTAACCTTCCAAATGGTATAATTAACCTCATATTATTCGAACGGAAATGTGGTGAATCAGATGAGTGCAGAAGCAACTGAAAAAATAATTCAGTTATTAGAAGAACAACTCGCTTTTATGAAACAACAAAATCAAGAGCTTTCGAAAAAATTAGATGCATCGTTCGCCCAAAATAAATACTTATCTGAACAAGTTCGCCAATTAACAAAAATGATTTATGGTTCACGCTCAGAGAAGTCAAAATACCAAGCACCCGATGGGCAAGTCTCGCTATTTGAGGATGACCCATCTTTTAATGATTCTGAGCAAACAGAAGAACAAAGCACGGAAACTGTAACCTATACAGTGACCCGTTTAAATAAAAAGAAAAAGCGCAATGATTCATTCATAGAAGGTGTGGAAGTAGAGGAAATTCACCATCATCCAACCAATCTCGAATGTGACTGTTGCCAAAATCAACTACAAAAAATTGGCTCCACAATTGCTCGGGAAGAAGCAACATTTATTCCAGCTAAGTTGGTGCGCGTGCAGCATATTGAGCATGCCTATGAGTGTAAGCAATGTAAAAAAGATAACGAGCAAAGTTCGTTTATTCAACGCGGAAAAGCGCCAACGGCGGCGATTCCTCGTAGCATTGCAGGGCCAACGGTGTTGGCAAAAGTAATTTATGATAAATTCTCGCTTTATCTACCGCTTTATCGTCAAGTCAAAGAGTGGACACGTGCAGGATTAATCACGAATGATAAAAATCTTTCGAATTGGGTCATTCGTGTAGCTGAAGATTGGCTATTGCCAATTTACGAGGAAATGAAAAATGTCCTTTCGGCCAAAACACTGCTTCATATTGATGAAACGGTTGCTAAAGTATTAAATCGTTCCGATGGAAAACGTCCACAATCAAATGCGTATAACTGGGTATTCCGATCCGTTCCAACAGAGGGGCCAGTGGTTATTCTATTTGAGCATGCATTAACGAGAAGTCGAACGGTATTGGAGAACTATTTGGCTGACTTTAAAGGCACGGTTATTTGTGATGGTTACGCTGCCTATGATAAGTTATCCAACATTACGTTCGCTAACTGTTGGGCGCACGTTCGACGCTATTGGGGAAAGGTTGAAAGCAAGAATGGGCGTATTGGCTTGGCTTACTGCAACAAACTCTATGTATTAGAACAAAAATTCAAAGGACTACCACCGAAGCAACGACAAAAAATGCGATGGCGATATGCAAGAAAGGTTATTCGTAAGTTTTTTGGCTGGCTTGAAAAGTCACAGTTCTTTGGTAAAAATGCATTAGCTACGGCAACCGAGTATACGTTGAATAGAAGAAAAGAGCTGAAAGCCTTCCTGTATAATGGGCAGATCGAAATTGATAATAACCCAGCAGAAAATGCGATTCGTCCAACGGTAATCGGTCGAAAAAATTGGCTCTTCTCTGTAAGTGAGGCGGGTGCAAAAGCGAATGCGATTTGTTTGAGTTTAGCGGAAACAGCAAAAGCAAACGGAATTGATTTCTATCAATACCTGGTAAAGCTTTTAACGGAACTGCCGAATTTACCAATTCACCAGCAACCTGAATTATTACAAGAGTACATGCCTTGGTCGGCTAAAATTCAAGCAACATGTGCCAAAATCAAAGCAGCATAATAGCCAGCTTTCTGAAAAAAACGTCAGAAAGCTGGCTATTTGTCGTGCGTGCAGTCAGGTGCGCTTGTTTTTTGAATTCGGGCTTACGGAACGTTTTGCTGTCGATAAACTTTTATAGGCGGACTTTTTAAGGAATTCTTTAAGAAGCGCTTTATCAGTAGCTTTTAGTGGCGCGTAGCCGATCCACTTTTCGGCATATGCATATTTATAATAATCTCCTTGAGGATAAATACTTAAAAGATAGGATTTCAAGTAAGAATAGTAAACACTTTCTTTGAAGTAGCTTTCCAATTTCATTGGAATAGGGGTTTTACATCTCTTACTTGCCTTATAGTATAAGTGATTATAAAGAAGCCTTACTTCAAAACGTATTACGTCTTTTTCATAAGGTTGAAGTTTACAGCGCTTTGCAAACCTTTCAGCTTCTTTATCATACGCAGTTGTTACTACCGATTGCGAATTATGATAAACCGTCGTATTAAAGTCTTCGAATTCACCTGAAGCATTTTTCTTACCTGTACACTTTATTTGATGACGGTATTTTTCAACATGTTTCTTAATTAAATGGAAATATAACTTGCGCAATTGTTTATTTTCAATTGTTACATCGAATCGGTAGTCTAATCTCGCGAGTATGTGAGAATCGTAATGCGTTGCGTGATTAAACAACAGTATTAAGCACTCAAGTATATTTAACTTGATCTCCCTGTAATCCGTTTCAGTTATGTCAGATTTTTGTAACAGCGCCACCGCATCAACAAACAATGATAAATACCATCTCCCATGTCCTTTTGTGATTTGAGGGACTAACGCAAAATTAAAGTATTCACCGTATACCTTTTGGAAATATTGATTTAAATGTTTGTAATCCGTTCCAAATTTAATTTGCGCTACGTTTACATCTTCATCAGTAATTGGAAACTTCATTAAAAAAGTATGAATCATATGTGATCACTCCTAATCTATTAGTATGTAATTAGGTTTATCTAACTCTGTGATTTCATAGTATTTAGGAGTTTATTTTTTTCCCAATTCAAATATATTTATTCTTCACGAGAACGTGCGCACGAGGACACAAAGCACCGCTAATAATGAAGCTTGTCGCGCCAAATCAATATGCCATTTTCAACGAACAAATATATATGAGAATAAAAATGAAAGGGATAAATTATGATTGTGGGAATTTAGAGGTTTTCAAAAGACATTATACATACAATTTATTATTTGAAAAGCCCTTCTAATGTCGGACACTGTTCAATACAAAAAAGACCGAGAACATACCGTCCTCGGCATAGAAGTCATTTTAAATTCTTCAACTTATTAATTGCATTACCTAACTCAGAAAGTTCATGCCACTGCGATTCTCTGCTCCATTCAAATTCAACTATCCTTTCTATCATGTTCAATACCATCATTGTTTCTTCTCTCGTCAAAATCTTATCTGCCACTCGTAACGGCGACTTAAACATTAATGAGTAAAGATCCAAGACTCCCTCCTGCTCAGCTAACCCTTCTGCCAAGGTCATTAAATCTACCTTGAGCGCGCGCGACAGCTCCATCAAAATTGGAAAAGACGGACACTGCTTTTCGCTGCGCTCCAAGCGTGAAATATACGAGGGGCTAATTCCTGTCGCCGCGCTCAATTGTTGCAACGTCATGCCACGTGCTTTACGCAAACGTTTCAATTTCTCCGCAAATGCTTCATCAAATACTTTTACCGCTTTCATATCTTTGATTCCCCCTAACATATACCGATCTGGTATTCCAATATTTGTGTTTTTATATTTTAATTAGATTAAAGTTTTTTATAACTTCTAAATAGAAATGAAACATATAAATTAGGAGATGTTTTATGTATATTCATGCTATTATCAAATTCGGAAATCGAAAGTGGATGGATGAATTTCAAAAAGGAAAAATACATTTTAAGCAACTTAAACAGTTTCAAGACTTTGAAAAAAAACATGATAATGCAAAGCGCGGAGATAAATATGAGGGCGCTCATATGGTTCTTTCGCCAGCACAAAACAAAATAGTTATTGGAAATTATGAGTTAGATAGCAATGACTTAGTGGGACCAATACGTACTTATAAAAATTCATCTTCCAAGAATCCTATTTTTTGCTTATATGCGCTTACAGAAGAAATTGTAGAATCATTTTTAACATCCAATAGAACATTTTTAATCGATCCTAAAGTTCAAACTTTTGGTGACACCGCTGTATATATAACGGATTTTAAAGAATTTCTTAATAGATTTGAATCTGCTCTCAACAAGCAATTAGGTATAGGTTATAGCCGAGGTCTTGTTGAATATGTCGATGTTAATGAGGTTAATGGCGAATGGGGAGCTTTTCGTAAACCAAGAGAGTATGATTTTCAATCTGAATATAGACTTTTAATAAACTCACCTATTAATGACCCGAGTATTGACCTGGATATTGGTGATATAAGTGACATAACCATCTCTATGCCTATCGAAAGCATTCAAAGTATAGAACTCCAGACTAAACTTTAATTCTAATGCATAGACATTTCTCGGACAGTTTTTCTATTGACAAATGAAAAAATTTTTTTAAAATTACAATTATAAAATTGCATATAGACATTTAACATATGATTTTTTTATGGTTTTTGTATATTTTAACTGGTTTATTTAGATACATGTTTTTACTTAAAATGCTTGATAGCTCACTGGGATTTTTGCGCCCATTTTTGGCTAACTGCGCATTTTAATACATGTGTTTCTAAATAAGCCAGTTTTTTGTGCCTTCCCCCTTACATAGGCTATTGAAGCTTTTTCTTCGTTAGCCTTCCTCAATAAATTCCACGAAAGGATGACCTCTTATGAAACAATCCCCTTCTCTAAACTTCCACGAAGAAATCGAAAAACAATTACTAATTGGTACCGATCTTGAAAAGTACCATGCTCGCCATTTTTTAAATACCCTCTCAGAAATGATCCTTAAATATGAAAAAAACCTTTGCGAACAACATAAACAAGATCAATTAGGAGCGTGATATATATGCGTGCAGTAGGTTATGTTCGAGTAAGTACAGATAAACAATTAGATAACACTTCTATCGCAAAGCAAACCGAAGAAATTAAAAGATACTGTGACTCTAATGACATTACACTCGTTCATATCTTTGACGAAGGTGCTAAATCCGCGAAATCCTTTAGAAATCGCGATGCATTTAAGGAATTATATTCGTTCATTATGGACAAGAAAAATAAAATTGATTGTGTCGTTGTATATGACTCAGACCGTATTTCGCGCGACAATTTAGAGGCTCTTTACATTTATAAGCGCCTCAACGAAGAAGAAATACGACTCATTTGTATTGCTGATAACATCGATACAAGCGACCCGCGTTCAAAGATTCTCTATCAAATCATGTCGTTAGTGGCTGAGCTGGAAAGAGATATGATTATTTTCAGGACGAGTTCAGGCATGGAAAAGAGAGCTTCGGAAGGACATTTTAATGGCGGTATCATTTACGGCTACACATCCTCAAATAAAAAGTTAAAGATTGTCCCTGAAGAAGCAAAAGTTGTAAGCTTTATTTTCGATAAATACGCAAACGAACAATGGGGTTATAAAAAGATTGCATCTGCATTAAATACGTTAGGGATTCGTACAAAGAAAGATAATTATTGGACCATTTTTGCTGTAAAGACCATTCTTAGTAATCCTATATATATCGGGAATATGAAATGGCGCGGTGAATTAAGGAAGGGCAAACACGCTCCTATTATAGATGTGACATTATGGGAAAAAGCTCAGAGTATCATGAAATTAAATAGTCATCTTCATGAAAAGATTCACCCTGGTAGCTTTCCGCTGTCTGGTTTATTAAGATGCCCCCAATGTGGCGCGCCAATGGTTCAAGGAAACAGCAGTCCGAAGTATAAATATTATCAATGCTCTCGCAACAAAAATAGCGGTTCCTCTGCCTGCTTAGCAAACCTTATCTCAAAGGAATACGCTGAAAAAGCTGTATATGAGCAAGTTTTCACTACCCTTCAAAAGCATAATCTAATAGAGCCATTAATTAATACACTCCATTCCTATTCCATAAATGAAGTTATGCCTTTGCAACAGCAAATAAAGAAACAGGAAGCAGACTTGGTAGATTTAAAGCGAAAAAGAAAAGAACTCATAAATTGGCGCATGCGGGACATTATCACAGAAGAAATCTTTGAAGAGGAGATGCACGATTTACAGCAAGAAGAGCAAGCACTTGTAAAGCAAATAGAAAGCTTGAATCAACAGATAAAACTTAGTGATAAACAATTCTTAACAACTATTGTTGCGAATTCATTGAAGGACTTCTTACAATTTTTCAGCATGATAAAAGATGATGATAAGAAAATTCTTTTACAATCTTTAATTAAAAAAATCCACGTTAATCCAGGTGACAAACCCAAGAACCGAACAATTAAGGACATCATTTATAAATTTGATTTAACGTATTTAAATCAGGTTATTTAGAGAAAGGTGCGCATCCTTTCTCTTTTTTTCGTTTCATATTAAAATGGCGGTGAAAGGAGGATTTATCATGAATGAAATTAGACAAGTAGCGATTTATTGTCGGGTGTCGACTGAGGAACAAGCAACAGAAGGTTATAGTATTTCCGCGCAACTACAAACATTACGACAATATGCACAGCTATACGGTTGGGAAATTGCTGGTGAATATGTCGATGAAGGGATAAGTGGTAAAAACATTACACGTCGCCCTGCAATTCAAAAACTTATTGCTGATGTCGAGAACAATAAGTTCCAAGCTGTGCTCGTTTGGAAAATCTCACGTCTATCGCGCAACATGTTAGATACACTTACGTTATTAGACTTGTTTGAAGCGAACGATGTAAAATTCATTTCTTACTCTGAAAACTTTGATACAGGTACCCCAATTGGACGTTTAGTTGTTCAGCTTATGGCTTCGATTGCTGAAATGGAACGTAATACGCTATCAGAAAACGTAAAGCTCGGCATGAAGCAACGCGCATATGAAGGTTATTGGAATGGGGGCATCGTATTCGGCTATGACGTCGTCGATAAAGCGTTAGTCATTAACGAAAAGGAAGCATTTATTGTTAAATTAGCCTTTGAACTATACGCGGAAGGCAAAGGGTTAAAAGCAGTTGCTAATCACTTGAACAAGGCAGGTTATCGAACGAAGCGCGGACATCATTTTTCGGTTAATGGTGTTGCACAGATTTTGGACAACATTATATACAACGGTAAAGTAAGTTGGGCAAAAGTTGAGAATTGGGATAGCAAGCGCAGAAAAGGCAAAAACCCTAATCCAATCATTGTTGAAGGTAAACATGAGGCAATTATTCCAGACGACCTTTGGAATATCGTGCAAGCACGACGAAATAGTAGGTCCTTTAAACAGCGCCAATCAAACGAACCTTTTTTACTTAGTAGTCTGCTACGCTGTCCTACTTGCAATCAAGGTATGGTGCCAGCCATTACTACGTGGAAATCAAAAGACGGCACTAAAAAGAAATACCGTTATTACGTCTGCTCTGACTTTCATAACAAAGGATCATCTGCCTGTCATGCGAACTCAACGAAAGCATATGAAGCAGAAGCGCAACTCATTGAGCGAATTGAACAATTTGCCCATAGCGAACAACAGCTTTTCTCAAAACTACAAGCTCTTAACACGACATCTATTGAATTGCTCCATTCCTTATCTACCGAGCTTGAGGACATAAAAAAACGACTGCTCGAAATACAGTCGCTTCAAAACCAATATTTAGATGCCTTTGAACAAAAGACGCTTCCCGTTACAATACTACAAGAGCGCCTTCAAAAACTAACAGCTGAAAAGACGGATTTAGAGCAAAGACAAAACGAAATCACCGCGCAACTAAGCTCTAACGATTCAAAAGTAATACAGCCTGACTTGATTCAAACGTTGCTATTACGTTTTTTAGATGCTTATAAATGCGCGCCACGAGAACATCAGAAACGGTTACTACAATTACTAATTGGACAGATTACGGTAAAACAGCCAACTGGCAAACCGCGCTCCATCGACACCATTGAACTCGACTTCGATTTTTCAGAAGTAAACGTTTCGAAGACATTTACCCTTCTTCACCTTTTGTATCGTGAAGCAAATATGGAAGATGAATTTTCATCCCCAAAATTCGCTTACGATCACAAAATGCCACCTTATTTACAACTTTTTTTGCCTCTATTTATGATACGGTTCACCTTACCTAATGCTAAACCAGCATCTTCTCATGAACACAAGCCAAAATCTCCTCCGCCACACGATGCGCCAATTCTAGCTCAGAGGTGAAGCCCACGCAAGAGCAGTTCATTTCCCCTAAAATGTAGGTATCTTGACCATTTTCGTCGGTATCTAAAATGAAATCCGCTGTCCAAATCAGGGGTAAATCATAGCCGCCGAGTAGGGAGGTGATTTCATCGAGCTGACCTAAAAAGCCCTGTACTAATATTGACCATTCCTCGGGGCTGTCATAGCGATAGTGCGCGCCTGAAAATAGGGTAGCGCTAAAGGCATCGGCATCCTCAGCCGGCTTTTTGTGGACGACATTAATCGGCTTGTCGCGCAGCATGAATAAACGGATTTCGCCCTCTTTAATGCGCGGTAAAAATGGCATATCCACAAGCATGCCGTTTGCGCCAATGATGTATTGCTGACAAAATATCATGAAATCACCAAGCTCATGGTATTCCACATGGTTATCCTTGGCTTCCGTGCATTTAATTTTGGCATTAAGTGGCACAATGTAAGTCCCTTCCTCTAATGCATCAACTAATTGTACGCGCCAAATGCCTTCACCTGTTGACCCGCGATTTTGCTTTAATACACGCTCACCATTTGCGAGAGCGCGCGGGAAGATAGCGTTAAACTCATCGATTGTATAGTAGGCATACGTATCTTCAGGAACGAGTGACGTATGGCGTAGCTTTACTAATGCATCCTTTGCACCGTAGCAAATCATCGCATCCGGATGTGGCATCCCAATAACACCTGTCGCACATAATTCACGTAGCATATCAAAGTACTCGGCCTCATGCGCTAAGTTCCCAGGGTTAATGCGCGAAACATACGCTACCGCATTGTCCTTTACATAGTTAAAAATCTCATCACGCTTTTCTAACTCAAAGAAAATAACCTCTGCCTCTTGTCCACGCTGCTGTAATGCCTTCACCATGGGCATCGTATCACCGCGATATCCATCTGGTCCTTTATCGCTACCACCTTGCACTTCAAAAAATATGACTTTACTCATAATGTACTACTCCTTTCGAATTATATATTCTAAAATCATCATAACGTGAAATAGTATTTGGTATGTTAAGGAAATGTATCGGAATTGTTAATAAATGCTTCATTTGTCGAGATAACGCTCGAAGAAAGCATAGTCAGATACTCAACATTAATAAAAACATATGTATAAAAATGTATATTTATAGTAATTTTCGAACTAGATTAAATTCTGCCTATTTCAAGATTTTCGAATAAAAAACAAGAAATAAATCAATTAAAAAGAAAAAGCATGAAAAATGCAAAAGCAGTCCAAAATCAATAAATCCACAAAAATAGGTCAATTTAAATAGGGGCACATAAAAATCTGCTTTCAATAAAAATCCCGAAAATTTGAACAGATTGTGTCAGCTTGTTGCATGAAGAGGATAACGAAGGAAATACAGAAAAAAGGAAAAGTTAATGGACAACGATTGAATGAAAAGTGATTTTGATGTAGCATGTATTTTTATGAAAAGTGTGAAATGAAGTGTTAACTTTCGCAGCATTTGGAGGCGACCGAAGATGGAACAAACAATTTGGCAGCAAGAACAGGCTCATTTAAAAGAAACGAGCGCGCTGTTAAAGCAACATATTGCAGACTTAGAAACGCAATTACAAAAACAAAAAGGCGAAATTGTCGAGGAACGCACGCAAGCCTCTGCTGAATTTAATGATGTGTCGGGTGAAAACGCTGTGCAATTTTCGCAAATGCTCCAAACGATGCAATTACGAGAGCGCGAATATTTGCAGCAAAGCGATCAGCTCGCAAAGGCGCAAATTTTATATAAAAGCCCTTATTTTGGGCGTATTTCTATTGGAAATGAACAGGGCGAGCAGGAGCATTTATATATTGGACTTTCCACATTCCGCGAGCAGCAAACGGATGACGTCTTAATTTTTGACTGGCGTGCACCGATTTCGAGCCTTTTTTATGAAAATAAGGTCGGCCAGTCACGCTACCAAATTCCGAACGGCGAATACATTGATGTACGAATCGAAGGGCGCCGTCAATACAAAATAAAGTACGATGAGCTATTGCAATTATTTGATGCCGATATTTATGTAGGTGACGAAGTGCTGCAGGGGCTATTAACCGATACGGCAAAGGAAAAGATGAAGTCCATTGTCGCAACGATTCAAAGTGAACAAAATCTCGTGATTCGTTCTTCTAATAAAGATAATTTAATCGTACTTGGCCCACCAGGTAGTGGTAAAACCTCAGTAGCGATGCAGCGAATTGCTTTTCTACTATATGAATACCGCGAGTCGATGAATGCCCGCAGTATTTTACTGATTTCACCGTCTGACCTGTTTAACGATTATATTTCCAACGTTTTACCGGAGCTCGGTGAAGAAAATGTACAGCATACCACGTACTTTCATTTAGCAAAGGACGTAAAGCTAGCGCGCTATAAAATCGAAACGAATTACGAAAATATCGAACGTCTTTACACCGCAGGCCAAGCAGAGCGAGCAAGCTATGCCTTTAAAGGCTCGCATCGCTATGTGAAGCAGCTTCTTCATTATATGGAATATGTAAAAAAAGCAGGGATGCCGTTTTACAACTTAAAAATGGGTGAGGAACTGTTCGCCTCTGCGAAAAAACTATCCGAGCTCTTTTACGAACGCTTTGGCGGCTTAGATATCGACTTTCGCCTAAAGAAAATTCGGACGCTGTTACTTGAAAAAGTCGCGCAGCGTAAAGCAAAGGACCGCAAAGCCTATTTAAAGGAATTACAGGCAGTCACAACATACATCGGCACGGATAAAGAAATTGAGCAGCAAGTTAATGAACGCTTACAAAAGAAATACGGCAAGCTTGAAATGACGATTCAGCAGCTTGGCTTTGTCAATCTAAACAAAATGTATGTGCAATCGCTCGCGCATCAAAACAATGATCAATGGATAAAAGCTATTTCACAAGCGACAGCCGAAACATTAAAGCAGCGCATCATGCATTATGAAGATTTGGCACCGATGATGTACCTGCAGGCCGTTATGAAAGGGTTGTACGCCGACAATACGATTAAGCATATCGTCATCGATGAAATTCAGGATTATTCGTATTTACAGCTACTTGCCATTAAAGCACTGCATCCAAAAGCCCATTACACCTTGCTTGGCGACAAAAATCAGCTCGTGCACCCACAAATGAAGGATTCGCTCGCAGATCCATTGGCGAAGCATTTTAAAGTGATCGAGCTCAACAAATCATACCGTTCTACCAATGAAATTACGGATTTCATGAGTGCGATTTTAAATAATACAACAACACTTTCCCTAGGTGTCATAGGGGACAAGCCGCAAATCATAGAAACAAAGGATTTGCTAGGGAGCATCAAAGAGCTAGCAGAAACCCAATATGAAGCCAATGATAGCTTTGTCATCCTATGTAAAAATAAAGCCACATGTGAGCGGCTGTACACTGATTTGAAGCCGCTAATCCCAGAGCTACAATTAATTACCGAAAAGCAAAAGGTTTATATGAAGGGCATCTTGATCATGCCGGGCTATATGGCAAAGGGCTTTGAGTTTACAACGGTTGTGTTAGCGGATGCTGATGCGTATGTTTACGCGGAAGACATGGATGCATATTTGCTGTATACAATTGCATCTCGCGCGACACGTCAACTATTTTTACTAACAGAAGGGCAGCTACCAAAAGCACTTGCCCATATTGATGCGCAGTATTATCGGAAAGAAGTGAACATCTAGGGGGATAAAGCGTCTAACATACAACAATCACTTTTTTAAGGGGGAAGGGGCGAATATTGCGATGATTTTTTGCACATTCCCTGTAATCCCTAACGCATTCATGTCATAATTCTACTAACAGTCGCTTCGCATATGCTAAGTAGTGACATGTCTGTTGTAAAGTAAACTAAAAAGTGATAAAATTTTGAAAATTAAAAATTAAAGGGAAGAGATTTTAACATGCAATATTCTGATAGTATTTTAAACACACCATCTTCATTCATCCGCAATATTTTAAAAGTAACCGATTCAGCGGATGTCATTTCATTTGCGGGCGGTTTACCGAATCCGATTTCATTTCCAATTGATGCGCTAAAGGCTTCTGTAAATCACGCAATCGATGAAAGTGGTGCAAAGCTGTTCCAATATTCAACGACACAAGGTTATTTACCGCTGCGTCAGTATATTGCAGAAAAATACAATAAAAAACAACCTGACTTAAATTTCACAGCTGATGATGTATTAATTACAACAGGCTCACAGCAAGCATTAGAGCTCATTTCTAAAGTGCTTTTAAACAAGGGAGACGGCGTTGTCATTGAAGAGCCCGGCTATCTTGGGGCAATTCAGGCGTTCACATTGCGCGAGCCACAATTTTACGGCGTGACGTTAGAGCAGGATGGGATTAATGTAGACGAATTAAAGAACGCATTAAAACAACCAAACGTCAAAATGGTGTATACCGTACCAAACTTCCAAAATCCAACGGGGCTTACGTATACAAAGGACCGTCGTGAAGAGGTTTACGAGGCCATTAAGGACGAAGATGTGATTTTCATCGAGGACGATCCCTACGGCGAGTTACGCTTCACTGGAGAGCATTTACCATATATCGCAGCAGGCAAAACGACAAATAGCGTGGTGCTTGGTTCATTTTCAAAAACAGTAACACCGGGGATGCGTTTAGGCTTTATTTTAACGAAAAACCATGAGCTACTAAACCATATCGAAACAGCGAAACAAGCATCTGATTTGCATACGAATATTTTTGCACAATATATTTTACACGACTATTTAACAAACAATGCCTACGAGCAGCATGTCGAAAAAATAATCAAGCTTTATAAAGCACAGGCAGATGCCATGCTAGCGGCGATGGAAAAATACTTCCCAGCACATGTATCCTACACAAAACCAGAGGGCGGCATGTTCATCTGGGTAACGATGAATAACGGCGCCAACGCACTCGACAAATTCCATGAAGCGATGGAGCAAAAGGTTGCCTTCGTACCGGGCAATCCATTCTACACTTCCAAAACAGACGTCAATACAATGCGTCTAAACTATACAAACGCCACACCTGAAACGATAGAAGAGGGTATTAAGCGTTTAGGGAAAATTTTATAAACGATCTACACGAAAAGCCATTGTCTTGAATTTACGCAGGACAATGGCTTTTCATGTTGTATAGAACTAATATTGGTGCAAAAACAATAGTATAATACGGTTAACAAAATTTTCAAGATAGAAGGAGTGTATCGGTGTGCAAATAAAAATTGATGAAGTGATAGAGTTAGGGGAAGTCCTTTTACCGCACTTTCTCTTGGATTTTGAACAAGCCATTACAACTATTTATACAGATGTAACAAGGCTCAATTTTTTAAAAAAGCAATTACTCAATAACAAATCCATTTATGTACATACACAGCAATTGGGCTATTATGAAAGATTAACGGTTGAAGAAACATTTCGTTTTTACAATGATTTATACAATGGTAAGCAATCTACTGCTCAGCTAATCACAGAATTTGGATTTGAACAGCAACGAAAAACACGCGTGAGTGAACTATCAATGACACAACGCCAAGTATTAAGCTTTATCCAGCCGTATTTAGATGAAAAAAAGCTGCTTGTGTTCATTGAACCCTTTCAAAATTTACAACAAAATGAGCGGAAAATCCTTATGCATATCCTGACGCAGCTTAAGCAAGTACATAGAAACATTTTAATACTATCGAATAACTTGGAGCATCTCATTAGTGTGGGCGATGAAATTTTTAGATTGGACGAAGATGGTCTCCATCCATTAGACGTCAAGGAAGAACAGGCCGACACAGCCCCAATTGAAACAACTCAATTAAAAATTGAAAAAATACCGACCAAGAAAAATGACAAAATCATTTTATTTAATCCTCCTGAAATTGATTATATTGAAAGTGTGGAAGGGGAAGTTTACATCTATGTCGCAGGAGAAGGCTATTTATGCGCATGGACACTAAATGAATTAGAAAAACGACTCATACACTTTGGCTTTTTTAGATGCCATCGTTCCTATATCGTCAATTTGCAAAAGGTACGTGAAATCATTTCGTGGACGCGCAACAGCTACAGCTTAGTGTTACAAGGCGCTGCCAAATCAGAAGTGCCACTTTCCCGAAATAAGCTATCTGAGCTAAAAGAAATTGTCGGAATTTAACGTATTTCCCGGGAAATTTGCTGCACCATTCATCGCCATATAACACCAAATAGCAACAATTCGCTACAACTCACATGCAAAATAATGCAGGTGCTGACAAAGTCCTTTAAATTGAAGGTAACAACTGAATTAAAGGAGGCACCAATATGACAATGATTATTGATGTGCAAAACATGCGAATGAAGTTTGGAAACGAGGTAGCATTGAAGAATGTTTCGTTTTCCATTAAAAAAGGAGAGATCTTTGGCTTTTTAGGCCCAAGTGGTTCGGGTAAGACAACGACGATTAAAATACTAACAGCGCAATTAACGCAGTCAAGCGGGCATGCCTTTGTGTTCGGGCAACCGGCTAGGGAAATGCATCAGCCTCAGCATAAAGCTAAAATGGGCTTATTATCGGATAATAGCGGGCTATATCAGCGCTTAACGGTGGAAGAAAATTTATTATTATATAGTAATTTGTATGATGTTCCAAAGAGCGCTGTTGAAGAAGCATTACAATTTGTGAATTTGCAAGATCAACGGAAGAAGAAGGTGAGCCAGCTTTCAAAAGGAATGCTGCAGCGTGTCCTATTAGCGCGAACAATTATGCATAAGCCTCAGCTTCTATTTTTAGATGAGCCAACGTCTGCGCTCGATCCTGTGAATGCGCAGCATATTTACAAAGGTTTACGAAAATTAAATGAATTAGGCACGACGATTTTTTTGACAACGCATAATATGGCGGAAGCAGAGCTACTTTGTGATCGCGTTGCCTTCTTATACAAGGGTGAAATTCGTGAATTGGATACGCCTGCTGCCTTAAAGAAAAAGTACAGTGACCATTCATTTACGATTGAATTACATGGTGGTGAGCAGCATACTGTCCGAAACGGCGAAGAAGATGCCGTAAACGTAATGAACTGGATGAAAAATGAACAAATCGCACGTATGGATTCAAATGAACCGTCACTAGGCGATATTTTCGTAAAATTAACAGGGAGTGATTTACTATGAACATATCATTAAAACGTATTCAAGCCATTTTCATGAAGGATTATAAGGAATTTTCTCGGAATTATGCCGTATCCATGATGATTTTTTTACCGATTATTTTAGCCTTTATGTATCGCCAAACAGGTACAGAATCGATACAAAATTCCTTTTTACCACTTAATATGACCTTTTCAATGGTGACGGCGTATGTGCAGGCATGTTTAATAGCAGAAGAAAAAGAGCGCAATACATTACGCAGCTTGATGATGTCACCTGCATCAATTGGTGATATTTTATTAGGCAAGAGCTTGTTTGTCTTCATTATGACGGGGGTTATTTTGGCGATATGTGCGAATATTGTCGGCTATACACCGAATCAAATCGCGGTCATCATGCTTGCTTTAGCGATTTCTACTGTATTCTATGTAGCGCTAGGAACGATTTGTGGCTTGTTTACAAAGTCTGTCATGGAAGCATCATTAGCTGTATTACCAGTCGTGCTGATCTTTTCATTTGGTCCGATGGCGCTGTTCTTAAACGAAACGCACATCATTTATAAAATAGGACAATGGTTACCGAGTACACAGCTTGTCATTTTAGCAGAGCAGTCACAGCAGGGCGCTTCATTCGGTGGAATAGCCGAGCCACTCGTCATTATTTTACTTTGGACAATTATCGCAGTTGCTGCTGCCGTCATCTTATTTAAAAAACGAACAAAAGACGAATAGCCTTCCTATATGGAGGGCTTTTTTACATAAGAAAAGAAGCACACTCGATGAGGAGTGTGCTTCTTGCAACTAACTATATGAACTTAATTCGTTAAAATTAAAGTTTTGTTACGTTAGTAGCTTGTGGTCCGCGGTTACCTTCTTCAACTTCGAACTCAACTTTTTGACCTTCGTCTAAAGTTTTGAATCCTTCACCTTGGATAGCTGAGAAGTGTACGAATACGTCATTGCCGCCTTCAACTTCGATGAAACCGAAACCTTTTTCTGAGTTAAACCATTTTACTGTACCTTGTTGCATGAGAGAAAACCTCCAAAAAATAAATTGTTAAATTGCTAAATGTATAGAAAAAATTCACACATTAAAAAAGGGAGCGTAGACGTTCACTTTTTTAATATGTGAATTAATCGTTAACAGCTGAGCAATTTAATTATCTTTATTATATAACAACTTTATCCAACTGTCTACAAAATTTTAATGAAAAAGCGAGAAAAATTTTGATTATTCGTATAAATGAAGGAAATAAAGGATTTAAACGAGCATTATAATTTTTATTGTACCACGGAATTTTTTAATTATAACATTAAATTTTTACCATTTATTTCTACGCATTTTTGCTGAGCAAGCGGAAAAATTACTTGATAACTCCCTTATTTACGAAAATTATACTGTTTTATAGGCATTTAAATGTAAAAGGGATTAACGAATAAATCAAAATATCTGATGACTTTTTACCTAATACATGTATATAATCGTGCATGGACAGTAAAAATTCTGAAAAATGGAGTGGTACGAGATGAAATTATCAATTTCAAAAAAATTACGGCTATCGTTTTCGATTTCAATTGTACTGATTCTTTTTATTAATGGTATAGGAACTTTGGCTTTAAGTACTGTTAATAGTAAGTATGAAAACATTTTAGATCGTGATATGCAACGTATAATATATGCAAAGGATTTAGAAATTGCTCAAAAGGATTTATCAACAAAATTAACAGAATACATAGTGCTTAATAAAGCAACAGCAAAATCAGGTATAGCGAGTGAAATCGAAAAACAAGAAAAGGCTGTAGCGGGGTTACTGGAATTAAATGAGGATAAAGCTTCAGCAGAACTCCTAAAGCAGCTACAAGAAAAACAAAGCTTGTTAGATGAAGCGAATGCTACATTGATGGATTTAAAAGCGAAACGTCTAAACACCTCGACTGCACAGCTTACTTCGATGGGCATCAATTCAGAGGTGATGACGCTTATTGGTGAAATTGTCGATGTTCAACAACAAAATATAGAAAATACGCGTGCAGATATTGAACGATACCAACGCTTAGCTTTAATAACAATGAATTTATTAACGGGCGTTGCTTTTATACTTGCAATAGCGGTTTCGGCCTATATGAGCCGTCATATTTCAAAACCCGTCAACAAAGTTACAAAGGCACTGGAGGAAATCGCGCAAGGAAATTTAACAATGGCGCCATTACAAATTCAGAACAAAGATGAAATCGGACAAATGGGCAATAGCTTTAACAAAATGCTAGAGGATTTACGCAGCATTGTTTCAAGTGTCAATGATTCATCCATACAAGTGGCTGCCAATGCACAGGAGCTGTCTGCAAGCTCACAGGAAAGCCTCGCATCTTCACAAATGGTTGCAAAATCAGCAGAAACTCAATTAGCAACAAGCACAGACCAAGCGCGTTTGATGGAAACATCGCTTGTTTCAATGGAAGAGTTGCGCACAAGTATCAATCAAATTGCAGATGACAATGAACAAATGCTTCAAGTGACAGGAAATGTGAAAGAACTCATTGATCAGGGCTCGATGTCCATTCAAAATGTTGTCAATCAAATGGAGACGATCCATGAAACCTTTGTGAACACAACAACGATGATGCGTGAAATGGAGCAACATTCCGATCGCATTCATAATATTACGAACCTGATTACCGATATTGCCGACCAAACCAATTTACTCGCATTAAATGCGGCAATTGAAGCGGCGCGAGCAGGAGAGCATGGGCAAGGCTTTGCGGTTGTCGCCGATGAGGTACGAAAATTAGCAGAGCAATCCAAAAATTCTGCGACCCAAATTGAAGGCATGGTTCAGCAAATTCAACAAACGTCAAATGAAGCAACGAGAGTGATTGTTGCAGGCGGTGCTAAAGTGGATGAAGGAATGGAAAAAACCTCTGAATCGATGCGTATTTTCCAAAGCATTGAAACGGGCTCAGTAGAAGTAGTGTATCGTGTAGAATCTGTTTCCGCGGCAGTTGAGGAAATTCAAGCAATGACGGCCTCTGTTTCAGACGGCACAAAACGTGTGCAGCAGCTAGCGATGCAAACGGCCAACACCGCAAGTGATACAAGCGCAGCGACAGAAGAACAGCTTGCGTCAAACGAAGAAATTTCGGCAAATGCGCAAGTCTTATCAGAATTAGCCGAACGCTTACAACTTGAAATCAATCATTTCAAACTATAAAGAACAAGCGCCATTAGCAACGAAATCGCTAATGGCGCTTATTAGTGGTTAGGAAAGGCTTATTTTTCAATAAAATCCACAGAAGAAAGGGCATTATTTCACGGGACTGGACGCAATCACACCGAGGCATAATTGATGTATGTTATAGTAAAAACAACGATTGATTGAAAGGGTGTAACACAATGGCTAAAAGTTTAGTATTAGCAGAAAAACCATCAGTAGCACGCGATATTGCCAGCGTGCTGAAGTGTACCAAAAAAGGAAACGGCTTTTTAGAAGGCGACAAATATATTGTGACATGGGCCTTAGGGCATTTAGTGACGTTAGCAGATCCAGAAAGCTACGATGAAAAATATAAAAAGTGGAATTTAGAGGATTTACCAATGCTACCGGAGCGCTTAAAGCTTACGACAATTAAGCAAACGAGCAAGCAATATAATGCCGTAAAAGCACAGTTAATGCGTGGAGATGTGAATGAAATCATTATCGCTACGGATGCTGGACGCGAGGGCGAGCTTGTAGCACGTTGGATACTTGACCGTGCCAAAGTCAATAAGCCCATTAAGCGTTTATGGATTTCATCGGTTACCAATAAAGCCATCAAAGAAGGATTCGCCAATTTAAAGCCAGGAAAGGCATACGAAAATCTGTACTATGCGGCTGTAGCGCGTAGTGAGGCCGACTGGTTTTTGGGACTGAATGCGACGCGCGCGCTATCCACTAAGCATAATGCGCAGCTCAATACGGGGCGCGTACAAACACCAGTTGTTGCAATGGTGGCCTCACGCGAAGATGAAATTAAGCATTTTAAAGCCCAAACCTATTACGGTATTGAAGCGCAAACAAAGGATTTAAAATTAACATGGCAGGATGCAAACGGTAATTCACGTAGCTTTGCCAAAGAAAAAATCGATGCCATCGTCAATAAATTAGGTAATCAAGAGGCAAAAGTTGTCGCGATTGACCGTAAGCCGAAAAAATCATTCGCACCAGGGCTGTATGATTTAACAGAATTACAGCGCGATGCCAACAAACTATTCGGCTATTCAGCAAAAGAAACATTAAATATTATGCAAAAGCTGTATGAGTCACATAAGGTGCTGACGTATCCACGTACCGATTCACGCTACCTTTCAAGTGATATTGTGCCAACTTTGTCAGAGCGATTAAAAGCATGTGGCGTTGGAGAATATCGTTCTTTTGCCAATAAAGTATTAACAAAGCCTATTAAAGCGAATAAGTCATTTGTGGATGATAGCAAGGTAAGTGATCACCATGCCATCATTCCAACTGAAGAATACGTCAATTTCTCGGCATTTTCTGATAAAGAACGCAAAATTTATGATTTAGTTGTCAAACGTTTCTTAGCGGTATTGTTCCCGGCTTATGAATATGAGCAATTAACGGTTCAGGCTGAAATCGGTTCGGAAAAATTCATTGCCCGTGGGAAAACCGTACTTGCGATGGGCTGGAAGGAAGTTTATTCGAACCATGTGGATGACGAGGAAACAGACGAAGTAAAAGAGCAGCTATTACCACAACTTGAAAAAGGTCAAGTATTAAAGGTCAATTTACTGGCGCAAACATCTGGTCAAACAAAGCCACCAGCACGTTTTACGGAGGCAACGCTATTATCGGCGATGGAAAATCCAGCGAAGTATATGAACACGCAAAACAAGCAGCTTGCCGATACATTAAAATCGACAGGCGGTTTAGGAACGGTAGCAACTCGTGCCGATATTATTGATAAGCTCTTTAACTCATTCTTAATCGAAAAGCGCGGCAAGGATATTCACATTACGTCAAAAGGTCGTCAGCTATTAGACTTAGTGCCTGATGAATTAAAATCGCCTGAAACAACAGCCGAGTGGGAGCAAAAGCTCGAGCTAATTGCAAAGGGCAAGCTGAAAAAAGATGCTTTCATCAATGAAATGAAGCAGCATACAAAAAACGTAGTAGCCAACATTAAAAACAGCGATAAAAAATTCAAGCACGACAATATTTCCACAAAAACATGCCCAGATTGCGGAAAGCCAATGCTTGAAGTAAACGGCAAAAAGGGCAAAATGCTTGTCTGCCAGGACCGTGAATGTGGGCATCGCAAAAACGTATCCCGCGTAACGAATGCACGCTGTCCGCAATGTAAGAAGAAACTTGAGCTACATGGACAAGGCGACGGTCAAATTTTCGTATGTAAATGTGGTCACCGTGAAAAGCTATCAGCCTTTGAAGCACGTCGTAAAAAAGAAGGCGGCGGAAAAGTCGATAAGCGCAGTGTCCAACAATACATGAAGCAGCAAGAAAAAGAAGCAGAGCCGATTAATAATGCCTTTGCCGATTTATTAAAAGGGATGAAGTTTGACTAGAAATCCCGGTTTAATTACGACGACCCCTTGAAAACTCAAGGTCAATTTATTTAAATGAAGTCAAAACAAGACGCCTAAAGAAATTTACTTCTTTAGGCGTCTATTTTAATTGAATGTAGCATCCACTTCAGAAATAACAATGGCTCCACGCGTGCGTTTTGCCTCGTAAATGGCCTTATCCGCAGCTTCAAATAAGACATCAATCGTTTGATAGCGTTCCCCCGTATAGCCAACCCCCACACTAATCGAAATCGGTATTTGCTGTTGTAATTTTTTGATATGGAAAGGTGTATGCATCATCTGTTGATGTAAAAGCTGTAGCTCCAATTTCATTTCTTCAATCGGGTAGGGCATTAACAGGATAAATTCATCCCCACCAAAGCGAATGACGAAAATATCATGGTGCGGATTCCACTGGGCTAAATGCTTGGCCACAAATTGAATGGCTTCATCCCCAACTGTATGGCCATACGTGTCATTGATGGATTTGAAATGATCGATATCGAGCACCGCCACCGTATAGTTTTTGACTTGCTGCTGCTTCGCTAGTAAATCCTCGTAAAAGTTACGGTTTTTCACATTTGTCAGCTGATCGACATAAATTTGTCCTTCATAAAATTGACGAGACCGATCTTCCATCGATTGTTTACGCATCGCACTCATTTCGCTGTCATAATGCTTGTCAAGCAAGCGAATAAGCATGTCTTGATAGAGGATTACATCGTCCTTCATGTCGAATTTTTTCAAAGCATCCACCCAAAGCTTCATTTCAAAGCGGATATGCAGTAAATTGTCGGTTTTCTCTACACCCTGTTTAAATACTTCCTTCGCCATATGAATATCACCGATTTGCGCTTGTAAAAGCCCGTTACAAATATCCAACATATAAGAAAAGCTATCGACAATATGCACTTTAGGATTTTCTTGAATCGTTGTAATCATCAGCTGGCATTGTTTATAGTCCTCTTTTAAATAGAATAGTAAAAACGCATAAATATAGTGCATATAGAGCGTCATTTTATTGGTAAATTCAAAGCCTTGGTATGCATGCTCCAACTTTTCAAACAGCGCAATCCCTCGTTCGATTTCATTTTTTTCGATGTATGTATAAATGAGGTTGCTGGCAATCAAAAACGTCAGATTTTTATCTTCACTCGTCCATGAATCGTTTAGCAATGCCTCGTAATCCGCCACAACATCACCGATTAAATAATGATTATTGAAAATAACTTGATGCATACGATAGTAATAATAATCTTCCGGCGTCCCGTGCTCTGAGATGAAGGGGGCAAGAATCAGTAAAAAGGAATGCATTTTATCAAACTGCGATATATTGATGAAGGTACGATTCAAAAAAATAATGGCCGACACATAGGTTGGATAATCCTGATGCTGAAAGGCGCTTTCAATAACGAGACGCAGTAAAGGCTCGGCTTCTTTGTAATTGCCCTGTAGAAAAAAGCTTTGTGCAGCTTCAAAATGTTGCTGCTGTTCTTGCAATGTAAATAATTTTTCCATTGTCATCACTCATTTCTTTATTTTAGTGTCCACCCTTGGATTTTGAAATGTTTAACAGTATTTACTAATACTAATGTATAACTAAGGATACATCAATTTCAATAAGCGGACTTACGAACTTCGACATTCGTTTACAGGAGTTAGAAAATAGTAAAATAGATTCAAATATGTACATTTAGTGAAAATTCTATTTTTAAATCCGATAATATTTCATATAGATAGTTGCAAAACGAATGTAAAGGGGGGATAGTTATGAAAATTTCTGGTTTATTACATGGGTATAATCCTGATTTAGAGGAAAGAAAACGCTCAGTCCAGCGCAAAGAGGTTGGGAATGTTTATAAAAAGCATGCCAAATATGCCGATGCTAGCAAAAATCCAATGCTCCAAGCGCTTGAAAATTTACTTTCCGGTAAAACAGAAAAGGATTTACACGAAGCAGATGCAGCAGCACGAAAAGATGCTCAGCCAACTGCTACAGAGGCAAAAGAGGAGCAGCTGGCACGTCCGGAAGTAAAAAAGGAAATTTCACAGTTAAAGCAATCAGAGCAAGAAGTCATTGCACATGAAAATGCGCATAAATCAGCGGGTGCAGGGGTAACGGGTGCAGTTACGTATACGCATACAACTGGTCCAGATGATCAGCGCTTTATTAATGGTGGTGAAGTGGCCATTCAAATGCCAGCGACCACTGGAGAGTCGGATGAAACGATTGCGCTACTGGAAAGGATACGTCAAGCGGCCTTAGCACCAGCAGAGCCCTCTTCGCAAGACTTACGTGTCGCGGCAAGTGCTTCAGCGCAAATTCAACAAGTACGAGCAGATAAATACGGCGAAGTAGTGGAAGAACAAGACGAAACAGTGCCATTTGCAGATGAAGATTTCACCTTTGACATCCCTGACAAATTCCAAAAGGATTTTGCACGCAATCCGGAAGAACAAACCATTTTCGGACAGGATTTAGAAAAGCTTTTATTCCAACGCACATTTAACAACGCATCGCAAAAATATAGTTCACATATGGCAATGGTGAATAACGGCTACCGTTCTGTAACAGAGCCGACCTTCACACAGGTTGCCTAAAGGGAAAATCGCTTTAGCCTCTTTATGCTAGAGCGATTTTTTTATCTGCAAAATAGAATGATTCCAATTTCAAACAAAGGTGCTATACTATTTTTTAACGAAAACACTGAGGTGATAGTTTTGGCAAAGAAGCATGTAAAGACAAATGCGATTCGATTAATTGAACAGCAAAAAATTGTCCATGAAATCGTTGAATATACATCAGAGGATGGCGCCGCAGTAGATGGTATGACGGTCGCAACCAAAATCGGCCAGTCGGTGGAGCATGTGTATAAAACCTTAATCGCTACTGCTGGAAAGGGGAACTATTTTGTGTTCGTCATTCCCGTTGCAGCCGAGCTCAATTTAAAGGCTGCAGCAAAAGTAGTCGGAGAGAAAAAGATCGAAATGATTGCGGTAAAGGAGCTGCTTGGTTTAACGGGCTATGTACGAGGCGGCTGTTCGCCAATTGGGATGAAAAAGCCATTCCCAACGTATATCGAGCAAGCAGCCGAAACGCTCGATTATATCATTGTCAGCGCTGGTAAGATTGGTATGCAAATGAAGCTCGCACCAATAGATTTAGCGAAAGCTTCCAATGCACAATTTGCCCAGCTGGTAACACAATAGGAAGAAGGGTTTGTATGTCAAAAAAATTATGGTGGCAATGGGGAAGCTTTTTTGTCGGACTGATGGTGATGGCACTCGGCATTACAATGACGATTAAAGGTAATGTTATTGGCACAAGCCCGTGGGATGTATTTCATATCGGCATGTTTAAGCAATTTGGCTTGACGATTGGCACGTGGTCGATTTTAACAGGACTATTTATTATTTGCGTCACGTCGATTTATTTAAAACGTGTGCCCAAATTAGCGACGATTCTCAATATGCTGTTAATCGGTTCGTTTATTGATTTGTTCAACTGGCTCTTACCAGAAGCGACTGTCTTTGTGTTTGAAATCGCTTATTTTGTAGCAGGCTTTTTTGTCATGAGTATTGGCTGTGCACTGTATATTGCGGCAAGTCTTGGTGAAGGGCCACGGGATACGGTGATGATGATTATCGCGAGCAAGGGCTATTCAGTGAAAACGGGTCGTATGGTAATGGAAGTCATTGCGGCAAGCATTGGCTGGCTACTTGGCGGACCAGTTGGGATGGGAACCATTATTTTAGCGCTTGGCACAGGCTATATTATTCAGCCCGCGCTGTTTTTCTTTAAAGATAAGCTCGAACAAATTGTGGGTGAGCCACTTACGTAAAAAAACGAATACTTATGCTACACTAGTACTGATGTTAATATCGAAAGGATGAACGAGCATGTCAAACGTATTAAATACCTTTTTAGATGAAAATTTACAAGACTTACGCGCACAAGGCTTATACAACGAAATTGATCCGGTTGAAGGTGCGAATGGCCCGATCATTCAAGTAGCAGGGAAAAAGCTAATAAACTTATCATCAAATAACTATTTAGGCTTAGCAACCAATGCCGAGCTGAAAAAAATTGCGCAAAACACAATCGAAACATACGGTGTTGGTGCAGGTGCGGTACGTACAATTAACGGCACATTAGATTTACACATTAAATTAGAACAAACATTAGCGAAATTCAAAGGTACAGAGGCAGCCATTAGCTATCAATCAGGCTTTAACTGTAATATGGCGGCAATTTCTGCTGTGATGGACAAAAACGATGCCATCCTTTCTGATGCATTGAATCATGCGTCTATTATTGATGGCTGCCGCTTATCAAAGGCGAAGATTATTCCATTTGCCCATGCTGATATGGATGATTTACGTGCAAAGGCAAAGGAAGCAACAGAATCAGGCCTTTACAATAAAGTCATGGTCATTACAGACGGCGTGTTCTCGATGGATGGCGACATTGCAAAGCTACCAGAAATCGTGGAAATCGCAAAAGAGTTTGATTTAATTACGTATGTAGACGATGCACATGGTTCAGGTGTAACAGGCAAGGGCGCAGGGACAGTGAAGCAGTTCGGCCTACAAAACGAAATTGATTTCCAAATCGGGACATTATCAAAAGCAATCGGTGTTGTCGGTGGCTATGTAGCAGGTAAGAAAAACTTAATAGACTGGTTAAAGGTTCGTTCTCGTCCGTTCTTATTCTCAACAGCCTTACCACCAGGGGATGTGGCTGCCATTACACGCGCGGTGGAAATGTTAATGGAATCAACAGAGCTTCACGACAAATTATGGGAAAACGGCGATTATTTAAAGAAGGGTTTAAACGAGCTTGGCTTTAATATCGGCGCTTCAGAAACACCGATCACACCATGCATTATCGGTGACGAGAAGCTAACACAGCAATTCTCGAAACGTTTAATCGAAGAAGGCGTGTATGCAAAATCAATCGTGTTCCCAACCGTACCAAAAGGAACAGGGCGCGTCCGCAATATGCCAACTGCCGCCCATACAAAGGAAATGCTAGATGACGCCTTAGCCATTTATGCAAAAGTTGGCCGTGAATTAGGTGTTATTCAGTAAACACTGAGCAATCACAGCATGAAAAGGCTCCGTACTACAATTAAGTGTAGCGCGGAGCCTTTTATTAGTTTACTTTTACAGCGAAAAGCCCCAATTTAGCAACCCGCTGCATCGCTTCACGTAAGCGCGCTTCATCAACGAGCAGCCCCACTCGAATATAGCCTTCCCCGTATTTACCAAAGCCATTGCCCGCAGCGACTGCGATATCGGCTTTTTCAAGTAAAAGGTCAGCAAATTGCTCACTTGTATAGCCGTCTGCAACAGGCAGCCATGCAAAAAACGAGCCCTTTGGTGCGGTAATATCCCAGCCAATTTTCTGTGCTTCTTCAACGAGTACATTGCGGCGGCTTTCATAGAGCGCGCGCAGGCTTTCGACGCATGTTTGTTCCTCGTTTAATGCCGCAGCCGCTGCATGCTGAACTGCTGGGAATTGACTGCAAAATAGATGATCCTGAATAAGGTTAATCGCTTCAATCATTTTAGCATTGCCAACCGCAAAGCCGATGCGCCAGCCCGCCATATTGAAGGATTTTGATAATGTATACAATTCAATACCGACTTCCTTTGCGCCAGGTGCTTGTAAAAAGCTTGGTGGACGTTTGCCATCAAAGCCAATCGCTCCATAGGCAAAATCATGGGCAACCGCGATTTGATTATCTTTAGCGAATTGAACGGTTTCTTCAAAAAACACTTTCGTTGCGACACCACCAGTTGGATTATTTGGATAGTTTAAATACATTAATTTCGCACGTGTTTTCACTTCATCAGACAGCGCACTATAATCCGGTAAAAAGTCGTTGTGCGCCGTTAATGGGAGTGTATCGAACTGAACATCCGCAAGTGCAACGCCTGATAAATAATCCGGATAGCCTGGGTCAGGAAGCAGCATGTAATCACCAGGATTTAAGACAGCAAGCGGTAATTCCACAAGCCCGACCTTTGTACCACCAAGAATGGCTACCTCGGTATTTGGATCAATGTCAACATTGTATTCACGCTTATAAAAGTCCGCTGCTGCTTGACGTAGCTCAGCAATGCCACGAAATGGCGAGTATTTATGCGTTTGTGGATTCGTTGCTGCCACCTGTAAAGCTTCAATAATATGATCAGGCGTTGGTTGGTCGGGATTGCCTTGACCTAAATTAATGACATCACGCCCCTGTGCAAGCGCGGCATTGACCTTACCGACAAGTGCAGCGAAAAATTGAGGAGGGAGCTGCTGTAGTTTTTTCGAAAATTCCATTGTTTGTTCATCCCCTTTGTTTAGAGTGAATTAATCTTAGTACTTTTCTAGGTTTAAGTAAAGTGAAGATTATGATAATTTAGAGTGGAGTGAAATTGTTAAAGGACGGTGTTTACATATGAAAATCGGTTGTATTCAATTAAATGTAGGCTTTGGTAAAGTAGATGAAAACTATGAGCGCGCGGAAAAATGGATTCGCGAGGCGGCTGCTGGGGGTGCAGAAGTCATTGTGCTGCCCGAAATGTGGAACACGGGCTATGCGCTAGAAAAATTAGAAGAACTTGCGGATGAAAATGGCGAACGTACAAAAGCCTTTTTAGCAAAATTAACAAAAGAGCTAGCCGTACATATTGTCGGAGGTTCTGTGGCGGTCAAGCGTGATGGGCAGTTTTATAATACGATGTACACGTATAATTGTGACGGCGAATTGGTGGGCGAGTATAGCAAGGCACACTTATTCCGCCTAATGGATGAGCATTTGTATTTGCAGGCGGGTGATGAGATGAACCGTTTTGCACTCGGTGACTTACAAGCGGGCGGGGTAATTTGCTATGATATTCGTTTCCCAGAATGGCTGCGCTCCCATGCGTTAGACGGTGCGAAGGTATTGTTCGTTCCGGCACAATGGCCAACACCGCGTATCGATCATTGGAAGATTTTATTACAGGCACGTGCCATTGAAAATCAGTGCTTTGTTGTAGCGGTTAACCGTATTGCACGTAAAGTGGAGAATTTCAACGGACAGTCGATGATTATCGGGCCATGGGGTGAAGTATTATGGACAGGCGCGGAAGATGAAGAGCTAGCTATTATCGATGTAGATTTTTCAACGGTGGATGAGGTGCGAGAGCGTATTCCGGTTTATGAAGATCGCCGTCCACAGTTGTATGAAAAGGTAACAAAATAAAGTTTCGGCAGCGTATCTCCTTGTGAGGTGCGCTTTTTGTATAGCATCATTTGTAAGAAAACACACAGAATTCGAATATTTGAGACGTACAATTGTATCACTGAAAAAGAATTTTTTTTACGATATTGTGTTTTATAAAAGAACACCATATAATAAATTCGAGAAAAAGCTTTTCATATTAGGTTTTGTCCGGCAATCAATGTGTTTTTACAGAGGACATTTGTGTTATTAAATATTTTATTGGAATACTTTTTTCGACGATAGGGAGGCATCAAGCGTGAAAAAAATTATGGTGACCGGCGCATTAGGTCAAATTGGTTCAGAATTAGTAGAGAAATTACGTCATACGTATGGCGTCGACAATGTATTAGCAACAGATATTAGAAAAATAGATCAGCTTGAGGGACCATTTGAAGTGTTGGATGTAACAGATGGCAAGCGCATGCATGCACTCGCACATGATTTTGGCGCAGACACAATGATTCACATGGCGGCATTACTATCAGCAACAGCAGAAAAAAATCCAGTATTCGCATGGAATTTAAATATGGGTGGCTTAATGAATGCACTTGAAGTGGCGCGTGAACGCGAGATGCAATTTTTTACACCAAGCTCAATCGGTGCATTTGGTCCATCAACACCAAAGGACAACACACCACAAGATACATTGCAGCGCCCAACAACGATGTATGGGGTAAATAAAGTAGCTGGTGAATTGCTATGTGACTATTATTTCACACGCTTTGGTTTAGATACACGTGGTGTTCGTTTCCCAGGCTTAATTTCGTACGTAACCCCTCCAGGTGGCGGTACAACGGATTATGCGGTCGATATTTACTACAAAGCGATTGCAGATGGGCGCTACACATCTTATATTGCAGAAGGAACATATATGGATATGATGTATATGCCCGATGCACTGCAGGCGATTGTTGATTTAATGGAAGCAGACCCAGCAAAACTGATTCACCGTAATGCCTTTAATATTTCAGCAATGAGCTTTGAGCCATCACAAATCGCAGCAGAAATTAAAAAGCATCTGCCAACGTTTACGATGGACTATGAGGTCGACCCAGTGCGCCAAGCCATTGCAAACAGCTGGCCAAACGCAATCGATTCATCAGCAGCAATGCAGGAGTGGGGCTTTAAAGCAAGCTATGATTTAGAAAAAATGACTGCCGATATGCTAGAAAAGCTAAAAGTACGTTTAGATCAAAAATTAATCTAATCACAGCACGAGCACAGGGATGAAAATTCTGTGCTCGTGTTTTTTTAGATTAAGCAAATAATGTTTTATTAAACTAAATATTTACATTTTTCAGTAAATTATATTAAAATGATATTGTGGGAGATAAAAATGCCGTTATCGAAAATGGGGATTGTCGATAACAAGAGCGTTTCATACAAGGGGGAATTGGAAGATGATGATGCAAACACCGCTCGTTTTAACGGATATGTTAAAACGCGCAGAGACATATTATGCACATAAGGAGATTATTTCACGTACAAGTGACAAAATGGTTCATCGTTTAACATATGGTGAGTGGGTGAAGCGTACGCGTCAGCTGGCTCATGCACTTACAAAGCTAGGCATGGAGCGCGGAGATAAAATTGCGTCATTTGCATGGAATCAGCACCGCCATTTAGAGGCCTACTTTGCTGTGCCATGTGCGGGAGCCGTGTTACATATGGTGAACATCCGCTTATCGCCAGAGCATATTACGTACATTATTAATCATGCACAAGATAAAATACTATTAATAGATGAAGATTTAGTCCCGTTAATTGAAGAGGTGCAAGCCGAGTTAAAAACCGTGCAGCACTATATTATTATGGCGGACGGTGAGTTACCGCAAACGACATTACCGAATGCACTTTCTTATGAGGCGCTATTAGCAGAGGCAGATGAGACATTTGTATTTCCAGAGGATTTAGATGAAAATTCTCCAGCGAGTATGTGCTACACAAGTGCGACGACAGGGAATCCAAAAGGAGTTGTCTATACGCATCGTTCGTTAGTGCTGCATAGTATGACGATTTCAATGGTCGATACGATGGGGATTTCAGAGCGTGACGTGATTTTACCAATCGTCCCAATGTTCCACGTAAATGCATGGGGAATGCCATTTGCTGGCGTAAACATTGGCGCAACACAAGTACTAATCGGGCCACAATTTACACCGGATTTAATTTTAGATTTCATTGAAACGTACGGGGTAACGAAAACAGCGGGGGTACCAACAATTTGGCTAGGTGCCTTACAAGAGCAAGAAAAAAAAGCGCGTAATTTGTCTTCCTTGCAAGCCATTTTCTGTGGGGGCTCGGCATCTCCAAAAGGGCTTATTAAAAAATACGAAGAGCTTGGCATTAACTATATTGTTGTCTACGGCATGACCGAAACGTCACCGATTGTTTCCCTGTCACGTGAGCTGTCACATATGGATGGCTGGACATTAGATGAAAAGCTAGAAACGCGTGCAATGCAGGGACTAACTGTGCCCGGCATTGAATCGAGCATTGTCAATGAGCATGGCGAAGTACCTTGGGACGGTGAGACGATGGGCGAGCTGCGCTTACGTGGACCATGGATTGCAGCAGAATATTATCATGATGGGCGCACAGCGGATGCATTCAAAGACGGCTGGCTATATACAGGCGATATCGCGGTACGTTCAAAAGAGGGCTTCATTAAAATTACCGATCGCACAAAGGATTTAATTAAATCAGGGGGCGAGTGGATTTCGTCGGTGGATTTAGAAAATGCCCTAATGTCTCATGATGCCATTTTCGAAGCAGCCGTTATCGCGATTCCACATGCAAAATGGCAGGAGCGTCCACTTGCTTGCGTCGTATTAAAAAAGGATGTAGAAGTCAGAAAAGAGGAGCTAATGGAGTTTCTAGCAGGCCAATTTGCAAAATGGTGGCTACCAGATGATATTGTCTTTTTAGAGGAAATCCCAAAGACATCGGTTGGTAAGTTTTTAAAGGCCAAGCTACGTGAAAGTGTTCATGAAATTTATCCGCAGCTAACATTTTAATCGCTTTGTACTTAGAAAAAGCATGACAGAATAAAGAAAAACGGGAACAGCTCCAGATGCGAGCGTTCCCGTTTTTGCTTATCAGCTCTTTTGCTGTGAATGACCGCCAAAAAACTTTTTAATAAAGGTTAAGCCTAAATTGAACAGAAAAATAATCAATGCAACGCGGAAGAAGGCTACGAAATATTGCCAAACAGTCGTTGCATCTTTAAATAACAACGACATATCCGTTACAAGCTCATACGTAAAATAGCCCGCAACGCCGATAAATAGTAACCCCGCAAAGAAATCCTTAATATTCATGTAGACGCCTCCATTCGATAAGTTTACGATACCACATGAAGGAATTGGAAAATAGCTTAAACTGCCTCTACTTTTTTCGCCGCTTTTACTAATTGCTCGACTGTAGACCAATCATCCTCTAAAATAGCCGTGACAATTTTACTGCCGACAATGACACCATCTGCAATTTCACCAAAGCTTTTTACATGCTCAGGCGTTGAAATGCCAAAGCCTGCTAATACAGGAATCGAGCTTGCCTCTTTTAATGCCGCAAAATGCTCGGCTAGCTGAGAGGCAAAGCTTATGCGTTCACCTGTAATGCCGTTTACTGTAACCGCATAAATAAAGCCTTCACTTGCTCGCGCTAATTTTTTCACCCGTTCAGGTGGGCTTGTTAAGGAAACGAGTTGAACAAGCGCGATATTTTGCTGCTTTAACGCAGGGTGAATGACATCACTTTCCTCGTAGGGCATATCCGGCACGATGACGCCCTTAATACCAGCAAGGCGTGCATCTCGCGCGAAAGCATCAATACCATATGCCAAGATTGGGTTTAAGTATGTCATCATCACAAGCGGTACCGTAATGTCATCGACAAAGCTTGTTAGCTGTGCGATGACCTTCTTTAATGTGACACCGTGACTAAGCGCACGTTCACCGGCCTTTTCAATTGTTGGACCATCTGCTACAGGGTCTGTAAAAGGAATCCCAACTTCAATGGCAGATACCCCTAATTTCTGTAGCTTTAAAATGGTTGGCTTTAATGTTGCAAGTCCACCATCGCCCGCCATAATATAGGGCACAAATGCTTTATCACCAGTTGCTAAGACGTTTTCAAGATGTGCTTGTAATGTCATGCGTGGTCACCTCCAAGCTTTTCGATTAACGTGTGTACATCCTTATCGCCACGACCAGATAGACAAACGACGATCAGCTCATCTTGCGGACGCGTTTTGGCATATTCCGCAGCATAGTAGACGGCATGCGCACTTTCTAAGGCAGGTAAAATACCTTCAGTTTCGCAAAGCAGCTTCACGCCCTCTAATGCTTGGCTATCCGTAACAGAAGGGTACTTCGCGCGGCCTGTTTCATGTAAATAACAGTGTTCAGGACCAACGCCAGGATAATCCAATCCCGCTGAAATCGAATGTGCCTCTTGTACGAAGCCATTATCATCCTGTAGTAAATACATTAGCGCACCGTGTAATACACCTGTTTTCCCAACATGAATCGCTGCAGCATGCTGATCGGTATCTACACCAGCACCAGCTGCTTCAATGCCGTATAGCGCTACCTCTTTGTCGTTCACAAATGGATAGAACATGCCGATTGCGTTACTCCCACCACCGATACATGCAATGACGGTGTCTGGTAAACGACCTTCTTGCTGTAAAATTTGGGCACGTGTTTCATCACCAATGACACGCTGGAAATCGCGAACAATCGTCGGGAATGGGTGAGGACCAAGCGCTGAGCCTAAAATATAATGCGTATCGTCAATATGTGTAACCCAGTGACGTAACGCTTCATTTACAGCGTCTTTTAATGTGGCCGAGCCTTTTTCGACCGCTACGACCTTTGTGCCAAGGAGCTCCATACGGAATACATTTAACTGTTGGCGGCGTACATCTTCTGCGCCCATATAGACGATACATTCCATATCAAGTAGCGCACAGGCAGTTGCTGTGGCCACACCGTGCTGACCCGCGCCTGTTTCTGCGACTATTTTCTTTTTGCCCATACGTTTAGCAAGGAGTGCTTGACCGATTGCGTTATTAATTTTATGAGCACCTGTATGATTTAAGTCTTCACGCTTTAAGTAAATTTTTGCACCACCCATTTTTGCACTTAAACGTTCTGCGTAATAAAGCGGTGTTTCGCGTCCGACATATTGCTTTAAATAGTAAGCGAGCTCCTCTTGAAAGGCGGGGTCATGTTTTGCCTGTTCATAGGCTGCTTCAAGCTCGGCCAGTGGGGTCATTAATGTTTCGGGAACAAACTGACCACCGAATTGTCCGAAGCGTCCTTTTTCTGCTGTCATAAAATAAATTCTCCTTTCGCACATTCCACAAAGCGTTTGATCTTTTCTATGTCTTTGCGTCCATCAATTTCCACGCCGCTCGATACATCGACTGCAAAGGGTTGGACTAACATCGTTGCAATGCCGACGTTTTCTTCCGTTAAACCACCGGCTAAAATAACCTTGTCTAACGGGATATTCACATCATCTAATAGCGTCCAATCAAAGGAATTTCCACTGCCACCGCGGAAATCTGTGCCTGGTGCATCAAATAGGTAGTAATCAATCGTATAAGTCGAAGCCCGCTTGACATCCTCCTTTGTGCGAATCGAGAATGCTTTAATAGCAGGCAGTCCAATCGCTGCAATTTGTTCAGCTGATTCATCCCCATGATATTGAATGAAATCGAGTCCAACTAGCTCGGCAATCTGCTTAATTATTTCGGGCTTTTCATTTACAAAGACCCCCACTTTTTTCACATTGGGCGGGATATGCTGAGCAAGTACGATTGCTTGTTCTATCGTAATGCGGCGTTTACTCGGTGCAAACATAAGCCCGATAAAATCCGCGCCCGCTTCAACAGCTGCTTGTATATGTTCAGCCTCTTTTAAACCGCATATTTTCACTTTTGTCATGTTTTATTCGCCAACCTTTGTTGAAAGTTTGATTTGTAGTGCTTGTAATGCTGTTTGGACATCGCCACTACGCATGAGCGATTCGCCAACTAATACAGCTCGCGCGCCAGCATTTGCTACATACTGGGCATCTTCCTTATTCCAAATCCCGCTTTCGCTAATAAAGGCGATGTTGGATGAAGGCAGATGCTGTGCAATTTCACGTGTTTTCGTCAATGAAACATCAAAGGTTTTCAAATTTCGATTATTGACGCCGATAATCCTCGCACCAATATGGACAGCGCGCTGTAATTCTTCTGGATCATGCACTTCTACAAGCACCTCTAAACCGAGGCTTGTTGCGTACGTATAAAGTGCCTGTAGTTGCTCATCGGTTAATGCCGCAACAATGAGTAAAATGACGGAAGCACCAGCTGCCTTTGCATAATCAATTTGTACCTCATGAATGATGAAGTCCTTACACAAAACAGGGATGGAAACGGCCTGTGCAACCGCGTTTAAATCATGGAAGCTCCCTTTGAAGAAGGCTTGCTCCGTTAAGACCGAAATACAGGCTGCCCCCGCCACTTCATACTGTGTTGCTTGTTCAACAGGATCAATATGTGTGGCGATATCTCCTTTAGAAGGAGAGGCGCGCTTCATTTCGGAAATGACTTGTAGGGTGTTGCTCGTCATTAATGTTTCATAAAGGGAAGGGCGCACGTTTGTCACGGCTGGAAAGCTTGGTGTTTGTGCAAGTAGCCCTGGTAATTCTGATTTTTTTTGTTCGATAATTTTATTTAAAATCGTCATTTTGCTGATTCCTCCTGAACGACTTGCTTACTATAAGCAACAACATTTTCAAGCTTTTCGAGTGCACGACCGGAAAGAATACTGTCCTTTGCCATGTCGATGCCTTCCTTCATAGTGTCGGCTAAGCCATATGCGAAAAAGCCAATGCCGGCATTAAGTATGACCGTATCGAAATAAACGCTTTGCTTTCCTTTTAAAAGCTCGCGCATAATTACAGCATTTTCAGCGGGTGTGCCTCCACGAATGGCTGAAAGTGGCTGCGGTGTTAAGCCGACATCTTCTGCACGTAATTTAAAGGGAATAATATCGCCTCGATCAAGCAGGACAAATGTATTTTCCCCATCCAGTGACGCTTCATCCATGCCTTGTGAGCCAGATACAACAATGGCGCGTTCACGTCCAAGCATATGCAACACTTCCGCATAATCCGTCGTAAAGTTTGGACGATTAATGCCAACAAATTGTGTTTTCAATGGCACGGGATTAGTTAATGGGCCAACTAAGTTAAAAATCGTCGGCTTGCCAAGTGCTTGGCGAACCTCACCAATGCGCTTTAATTTTGGGTGCATATTCGGTGCGTGTAAAAAGGCGATGCCATGTAATTTTAAAAGCTCTGTTGTTTGTGCAGTATTGGGAAGCAATGTAATGCCAAGTGCCTCTAATACGTCTGAGCTACCAGAGGCACTGGAGATTTTACGATTGCCGTGCTTGGCGACTAAAATGCCACCACCTGCTAAAACGAATGCAGCTGTTGTACTAATGTTGAAGCTTTGCAAGCCATCGCCGCCTGTACCGCAGTTGTCGATATAAATACCTTCAGGTGCATCCACCGCTACAGCATGGGATTTCATTACATGTGCTAGGCCTGCCACTTCATGTGCTGTAACCCCTTTATCATTCATCGCCAATAAAAACGAGGCGATTTGCTCTTTTGGTGTTTGTTCATTAAAAATGATTTGCGCGGCTTGTTGCATTTCCTCAAACACTAAATGCTCCTGACGCGAAATTTGTTCAATATATGAAATTAACGTCATTGTGAAGTCATCCTTTCAAAAGCGTTTCGAATGGTACGCCTGTAGTTAAATTTGATTGAATTTGTGCCGTGTCGCCCGTAATGGTAATCATCTTTTCAGGTGTTATGAAATCGACCTGTCCGTTAAAGCCGATATAGCCAATTAACCCTTGCGCTGGCTTCAATGCCTTGACGACATCAATCGCGTGGCTTGTTGGGCTGAGTTCACCGCATTGTACCGTATTTGCGGTATAGGTCGAGCTTTGGCAAAAACGCTCGATGGATGGCGCTTCAGTAGTTACTGAAAGCGCACCATCCTGAACCTGTAGATAATTGTGCTCGGATGTCCCAACAATCGTGCAATCATCGAATTCCAAGTAGTACATATAAGGTGCGGCATGCTCGACACGTAGCTTACGGTAAAGTGCAAATGCATCACCTGAGAACTGTGCTTGGTATTGGCCTTCTGCTAGGGATTCCATACGATGAAGGGTGTATGACGTTTCCTTCGTTGTTGGATTGGCAAATAGCTCGTCGATAAAAGCATCGATATTTGGCTCCTTTTGCTCGGCTTCGATATTGGTATGAAACACGGCAATTTCATCTGTTAAATGATCGAAAATGACGAGCGTATCATAAATATGAAACTGTAATGCAGGTAGCCCTTTTGGCGCAGCCTCAATATAGCCAATCCCCCCACCTGTGAACGGGTATTCTGTATGAGACGATACACGTGGCATCACTTGCTTTAATAGGGCAATCAATTCGCCCTCGTACGTATATTGTTTATTTGTTAAATGCGATAAATCGATTAATTGCTCCTGCTCACCACGATAGGTTTTTCGAGGACTGATGCCAATAAACGAGTAGCGCCCGTGACCTTCATATTTCATGGAACTTTCTAATAAAAATTTTCGTTCACCTTGCAAACGCTGGAAAATGGAAATAGGTGTTAGTAAATCACCGTTTACTTTTTTCATTGACGTGCGAAAGCGCTGTTTAATGGACATCTGTATACACTCCTCTTAAATAAAATAAAAAAGTCCCCAGCAAAAGAATCGCTTTTGCTGAGGACGATAAAAGACCGCGTTGCCACCTCGATTGAAGTAAATAACTTACTTCCACTCAACCTGATAACGGCAGGGAACCGTCCGCTGACTCATGCCAGCAGCTTTCATAAGGCCCATTCACATTGTACTTTTGACGCATTCACACCAACCATGCGTTCTCTTAGCAAAAGTATCAATATTACTCCTCTTACTCGACAATTTACTATGCTCATCTCAAACTAAACTCAAACGGTGGTCGTGCTCTCACAACCTGCTACCGTGAATATCAAAATAGAATAAACTTATTTTAACACTGAAATTCGAAAAGTCAAACAATTCTAAAATTTAATTATAATTAATAAAAAACCAGCTAGCCCAAACTAACTGGTGAAACGATCTATAATTATATTAATTTTTTAAAATCAAGTCGTTTATTCAATGTATACATAATCGGCGCACCGACAATCAGTACAACGAATTCGCCTGCAGCCACCGTTAACCAAGTCCATAGGAATGGCAACTCCAATGCTAAGTTTAACTCAAACGCAATGATGAACATCGTAAACGTAAATAACAATGAGTTAATAATAAGGCGTGCAGCAATGTTTTTCACAAATTTGCAAATCAAAATAAAGATACCAAGTGTGACAGCAGAATGAATAACGCCAAACACCAGGTCGTACCAGCCAAGTGGCGAGAACATATTGGAGATGAATACTCCTAAAATAATCCCACCGGCAAAGCGTGGATTAAATGCTACTAAATGATTAAACATTTCAGAAATACGAAATTGTACCTCCGTAAATCCGAATGGTGCAACAAGCATTGTCACAGCAATATAAAGCGCCGCAATAATCCCAGTTGTTGCTAAAAATTTGACTTTCATATTCAATTCCTCCTAGTTTTTTTACGTGGGATGGTTACGAACCACGTGAAGCAACTGCAATCATAGCAATAACGTCTGCAAATGTAAATAAATATAGCCCCAAATATAAATAGTAGAAATTTTTTTATAATTATATCGTGCAGTATTCAAAAGTAGCTACAGTTGTATTACAATAATGACGGATTGATTAAGTTTGTATTTTATTGGATAATAAGTAGAATTTATCACTCCGTATGTAATAGGAAATCGATTCTATTTAGAATAAAAGCTGTAGAGCTATTTGGGGGAAATAACATGAATATTATTGAAGCATTAGCGATGTCGGCTCCGTATATTCACGCGGCATTAAAGGAAGAAGCAATTGTTGCTGTATGCGATAAAAGCACAGAAACAATCGTGAAATATTTAAAAGGTAAGCGCGTGGACTCGGGTTATAAGGACGGAGAAAAAGTAAACGCTAGCGACACAAATGTCTATACAGCATTTAATGGACAAAATGCAGACGTGATTATTTCGGAAGATGTGTATGGTGTGGCGATTAACGCGTTTGCATTTCCAATCCGTGAAAATGGCCAAGTAGTCGGGGCATTAGCATTCGGTTTACCGATTGATAAAGAACAAGAATTAGAAAAGTACATGGATGGTATCTCACGCATTATTCATAATTTACAAGATAATGTGCATACGCTGGCGTCTCATTCGGAAGAGCTTGCCGCGACGAGCGAAGAGATTAATAAGCAAACACAGGTAGCATTGGACGATGCCGAAAAATCAAATGGTGTCACATCATTAATTAAAAATATTTCGCGTCAAACGAACTTACTTGGCTTAAATGCATCGATTGAGGCTGCGCGTGCAGGTCAGCATGGTGCCGGATTTAATATTGTGGCGCAAGAAGTCCGCAAATTATCATTTGAAACATCTACAGCTACCGAAAATATTGAAGCATCACTACATAGCATTAACCTAAATTTATCGAATTTAATGCAAAATATGGGGCAAATCAATTCAGCATCAAACGAACAGGCACAATTAATTCAAGATTTTAGTGAAGTTATCGATGAATTAAGCAACTTAAGTAAAGAAATGAAAGTATTCATGCATAATGCATTGAAATAGTATAAACAGCGAATGAGCGCAAAGTCCGTTCATTCGTTTTTTTGTTCATGGAATCGACAAATAAGAGAAGAATCATGATGCTACGCCGCAAGATACGACAAATTGACTGCTAAATTGTGAATATTGAATTCAGAACATTCCAAATGTTATTGACTATCTGAATTTGAAAGGGTAATATATTTTTAATTCAGACTTTATCTAAATGAAGTATGACGCTTTAAATCGACAGAGAAGAAATAGGGGGACATTTCAAAATGAAACGCAATTTACTGAAGCTATCATTCGTATTATTCGGACTTCTGTTTGTATTAGCAGCATGTGGTGGAGAAGAGAAAGAAACTTCTTCTACTGGCGGCGCTGGGGAAACAGGAGCATCAAAAACATTTAAAATCGGTACAACTCAAATTGTAGAGCATCCATCTTTAGATGCAGCAAGTAAAGGGTTTAAAAAGGCTATTGAAGATGCTGGCATTAAAGCCGAGTATGTTGATGAATCAGCAAACGGTGATAACAGTAACAATATGACAATTGCACAAAAACTAGTAAGTGAAAACGTAGATTTAATATTTGCGAACTCAACACCATCAGCACAGGCGGCAAAAAGTGCAACAGCGGATATTCCGATTATCTTTACTTCTGTAACAGATGCCATTGGAGCAGAGTTAATTGATTCGATGGAGCAACCAGGCGCAAACGTTACAGGGACAATCGATTTACACCCAGAAACAATGCCAAAAACAGTGGCATTCTTAAAAGAACTAGGTGCGAAAAATGTTGGAATGATCTATAACGCGGGCGAGCAAAACTCAGTCGCACAAATTGCAGCAGTAAAAGAATTAGCTGCAAAAGAAGGCGTAACAATCGTGGATGCAGCGGTATCTGCTTCTTCAGAAGTAAAGCAAGCAGCGGAATCATTAATCGGTAAAGTAGATGCATTCTACGTAGTAACAGATAATACAGTGGTTTCGGCATTAGAATCAGTAGTAGATGTAGCAAATACCAACACATTACCGTTAATCGTTGGGGAGTTAGATTCTGTTGAGCGCGGTGGTTTAGCAGCATACGGTTTCGACTACTTCGATATCGGTTATGAAGCAGGTCAAATGGCAGCACAAGTATTATTAGAAGGTAAAACACCTGCTGATATTCCTTCTGCTTATCCTGCAAATTTAAAATTAGTTATTAATAAAGCAGTTGCAGAAAGCTTAGACTTAAAAGTGAAGCCTGAGTGGGAAGCAGAAGTAAAATAATTTTTCATTCGCGCTTGGCAATTCAGGCGCGAATACTTATTTAAAGAAAAGATTAGGAGATGATTCGAGATGTTTACAGCTTTGTTTGGTTCAGTGGAGCAAGGGATCATCTATGCAATTATGGCACTTGGCGTGTATTTAACATTCCGCGTGCTAGATTTTCCGGATTTAACCGTTGATGGAAGCTTTGTAACGGGGGCAGGGACAGCCGCGATGATGATCGTACTAGGCTACAATCCAATACTCGCAACATTAGTGGCAACAATTGCTGGATTTATTGCTGGATGTATGACCGGGATTTTACATACAAAGGGGAAAATTAACCCATTATTATCCGGGATTTTAATGATGATTGCGCTGTACTCGATTAATCTGCGCATTATGGGATTAAGCTCGGATTCTGGTGTCACTCGTCCCAATATTCCACTATTAAATTCAGAAACAATTTTCTCAATGTTTGGCAACTTTTGGTCGGGGCTTGGTATTGATAGCGCCTTATCAAGCATGCTGAAATCAATGGGCGTTCAATCCATCCCATCTACATGGGGCGTCTTAGTATTAATGCTGATTGTAACGATGATGATTAAGTTCATTGTAGACTGGTTCTTAAAAACAGAAGTAGGTCTTGCCATCCGTGCAACAGGGGACAATAAGCGCATGATTCGTAGCTTCTCTGCCAATACCGACTCACTAATCATTTTAGGCTTAGGGCTATCCAATGCGATGGTGGCATTATCAGGCGCATTAATTGCTCAGTATACAAAATTCGCGGATGTTGGTTTGGGGATTGGGATGATTGTAGTCGGCTTAGCTTCTGTTATTATAGGGGAAGCTATTTTCGGTACAAAATCGATTGTCCGTATTACATTTGCGGTGATCGCTGGTGCTGTTATTTACCGCATTATTTACGCATTAGCACTGCGCGTAAAATGGTTAGATTCTGGGGATATGAAGCTCATTACGGCATTGATCGTTATTTTAGCATTAGTCATTCCGCAAATTGTCAGCAAGTATAAAGAAAAGAAACGAAAAGCGCGTCGTTTAGAAGAACGATTAGCTACCCAAAAAGCAAACGTAGAGCAGGGAGGTAAGGGCCTTGCTTAAATTAGATGGCATCAACAAAGTATTTAACGAAGGTACACCAGACGAAAAAATTGCCTTAGACAATATTAACTTACATTTAGCACCTGGCGATTTTGTAACGATTATCGGCAGTAACGGTGCAGGGAAATCCACGATGATGAACATGATTTCTGGTGCACTGACACCGGATTTTGGTTCCGTTATGATTGATGGCAATGATTTAACTCGTTTACCAGAATATAAGCGTGCGGTGCATATTGGCCGCGTGTTCCAAGATCCAATGGCCGGTACAGCACCAACTATGACAGTTGAAGAAAACTTGGCGATTGCCTATTCACGTAACACGAAGCGTGGTTTACGTTTTGGAGTCGATAAAAAGCGCCGTGAGTTTTTCAAAACATCATTAGAAAAGCTACACTTAAACTTAGAAAACCGTTTGTCGGCAAAAGTGGGATTGCTATCAGGTGGGGAACGCCAAGCCTTAAGCCTGCTCATGGCAACCTTCACAAAGCCGTCCATCTTACTGTTAGATGAGCATACAGCAGCACTAGACCCATCGCGTGCCGAGCTCATTACCAACCTAACGAAAGAGCTTGTGGAAGAAAGTAAGCTTACGACCCTGATGGTAACGCATAATATGCAGCAAGCGCTAGATTTAGGGAATCGTTTAATTATGATGGATAAAGGTCAAATCATTTTAAAGGTAGAGGAAGACCGCAAGCCGCATTTAACGATTCCAGATTTAATGGCAGAGTTCGAAAGTATCCGTGGTGAAAAGATGAACTCGGATCGCGCATTATTAGGATAATTTAAAAATCTCTAGCTGTCTTTTGGCAGGCTAGAGATTTTTTTGCAAAAAAATACCCGCTACTTATAAAAGTAACGGGTACAAAGCTTAGACAAGTAGCGCAAATAATGTACTGTCTTTATTGACTTCCTTATATTCAAAGCCGTTTGCACGCATACGCTCCACTAAACCAGCGTGATCATCCGGGTGGCCAATTTCGATGCCGACAAGTGCCGGGCCGCTTTCTTTGTTATTTTTCTTCGTATATTCAAAGGTTGTAATATCATCATTTGGTCCAAGCACCTCGGTTAAAAACTGACGAAGTGCACCTGAACGTTGTGGGAAGCTAACGATGTAGTAATGGAGCAGCCCTTCGTAAATTAACGAGCGTTCCTTAATTTCCTGCATGCGCCCGATGTCATTATTGCCTCCAGAAATAATGACTACGACTGATTTTCCACGAATTTGCTCGGCATAAAAATCAAGTGCCGCTACGGATAATGCGCCAGCAGGTTCTGCGATAATCGCATGCTTGTTATATAAATCTAAGATGGTTGTACACACTTTGCCCTCAGGTACAGATACGATATCGTCTAAATACGTACGACATACTTGATACGTATCATTGCCAACGCATTTCACCGCAGCTCCATCAACAAATTTATCAATCGAATTTAGTGCAACCGGACCTTCATTATCAAAAGCCGATTTCATGCTTATTGCGCCAGCAGGTTCCACACCAATTACTTGACTAGTTGGTGATAAGTTTTTCACATAAGCGGACACACCCGACATTAAGCCACCGCCGCCAATGCTACCGAAAATATAGTCAATCGGCTCCTCGATATCGTTCATAATTTCCACCGCGACCGTACCTTGACCGGCCATTACGTCATAATCATCAAATGGGTGAATGAAAATCTGATTATTTTCTTCGCAATAAGCAATTGCACTTTCAGCAGAATCGTCAAATGTATCGCCAGCGAGGATGATTTCAACAAAGCTACGTCCAAACATGCGCACCTGATCAATTTTTTGCTTTGGCGTCGTTTTTGGCATAAAAATAGTAGCCTTAATTTCGAGCTTGGCACAGGCATAAGCAACTCCTTGTGCGTGGTTGCCAGCGCTTGCACATACGACACCCGAAGCACGCGCCTCATCTTCAATTTTTTTGATTTTATAGTAAGCACCACGCAATTTGAAGGAACGAACATGCTGTAAGTCCTCACGCTTGAAATAAATTTTTGCGCCATATTTTTCTGATAAATAGTCATTTAACTGTAGTGGCGTATGTACAACAACATCCTTTAAAAAATGATGTGCAATTAATACGTTTTCCACCGCAATGGTTTTAGGTTGAGCAACTTCCATCTCCATGTAACCTCCGTCATCTGTGTAAAGATTACATTATTTTATCATAAAACGGACAATTAATGTTGTAAAAATTCAGTTAATTAAGAAAATTTACAATAACGTGATAATGAAAGCGGTTTAGAACAGAAACGGTACATAGCTAAACAAAATCCGCATTTTGCAAATGACAAAATGCGGATCTTGTTTAGAATAATAAATGCGCAATGGCTGCGACAAGGGGAATAGAAATAATCGTACGGATTAAGAAAATTACGAATAAATCCCATAATTTTAATGGAAGCTTTGTCCCTAAAATAAGCCCACCAACCTCAGACATATAAATTAATTGCGTTACCGAAACCGTTGCGATGAAGAAACGTGTCATTTCTGATTCGATCCCCGCACCTAAAATCGAAGGCAATAGCATATCCGCAAACCCAACGATCATCGTTTGTGCTGCTTCACCAGCTTCTGGAATTTGAAGGAAGGCTAAAATAGGCTCAAATGGCATTCCTAAAATGCGGAAGAAGCTTGTGAATTCAGCTAATACTAATGCGATTGTACCGAATGCCATAATAATCGGCGTCACCGCAAACCACATTTCCAATACATTGATGAACCCGTTTTTCACCATCTTCCCTAAGTTACGGTTTGCATTCGCTTTTGATAAAGCATTGTGTAAACCATAAGAGACAACATTGAAGCCCTTTTGCACTTCTTCACGATTGTTAAGAGCTTCGGAACCATCAATGAACGTATCGACCTTGTGCTTTAACGGATAAATGCGTGGCATAATAAATGCCAACACCAAGCCAGAGAAAATAACCGATGCATAAAATTCTAAGAAATACGCTTCGATACCAATCGTTTCTACTACGACTAAGCAGAATGTAATCGACACAACGGAGAAAGTTGTCGCAATCGTAGCGGCTTCACGTGCGGTGTAGTTCTTTTCCTCGTATTGTTTACTCGTAAGTAACACACCGATTGTCCCGTCACCGACCCATGATGCCAAGCAGTCAATGGCAGAACGACCAGGGATTTTGAACAGCGGACGCATAATTTTGACCATCATCGAACCGAAAAACTCAAGCAAACCGAAGTCTGTTAATAACGGAAGTAATAGCCCAGCAAATAGGAACAAAATGAACATAAATGTCACAAGACCACTTGCAGGATCGATTAATAGCCCTGTTGTATCAGCACTTGTTAAGCTTTCAGGTCCAATTTGTAATAAATAAGCCCCCGCAAAGACAACTGCTAATACGCGCATCACTGTCCAAAACCAATGAACGCGGAATAATGCATCCCAGACGCTACGCGGCCCACGCTGAGGAATAAAATGCATCACGATTGAACCAAGTGCGGCAATCATAAAGACAACCCATGCAAACCAATGAATATACGATTCAGCATAGCCAGCTAGCCAATTTGCAAGTAATGCGATCGGTACCTTTATGCCATCCTCTGTACTGAGCGGTGTAATAAAAATGAAAACACCGAGTGCAGACATCGCTAAAAATAAAAACCATGTGTAAAAAGAAAATTTTGCTTTCATTTATAATAACCTCATTAAATTATAATGTTGAATATTTATACACTATAAAAGGTTAGAATAGCGCTTGTCTACCGTTTTGCATAAAGATTAACATTTCAGAATACTTGTCATGAATAAGATACTGAATATAGGAAAGGAAATGCTTGGTATCTAGACAACTGAACGAGGAATATAAAAGGTTACTAATTAAAAGGAGTATGTATGAAAATACATATACTTGAATTGTGAAAGAAAAAAGAGATGCTTCGTCATAGTGACAAAAACATCTCTCATCATTAATCATTAAATGAGTTAATTTCATAATTCCAACCCCTTGTCTCCCATGGGTTTCAAAACAATAAAAAAAGGGCACCTCCCCAATTTGGTATAATTTAAGTGACCAAACCAAAATTATCCCTGAGGTGAATGCCCTATGACTATTGTAAAGCAAATGCGTCTATTTGACATCCATGAATTAATGGAAATGGAAAGTTCTCATCGTTTTGATGCGATTTTGGCTACTTTTGATTTACAGCCGATTTTTCAACTGTTTAGTAAAAAGACAATGCGTGGCGCTCCAAGAGAATTAAACTATAGTGCGATGATTCAATCGCTCGTGATTCGTATTATTGAGCGTATTCCAACGGTAAAAGATTTAATCAAGCGTCTGAAAAATGATCTTATCTTTCGTTTAGATTGCGGCTTTTTACTTTCTGATTCAGTACCTTCTGACTCTTCTTATTCACGTATGGTCGATGTGATTAGCCAATCAGAAGTCTTTGATAAAATGCAAGATGAACTCATCCAAAATGCCTTTACAGAAGGATTTCTAGAGGAAGAACATCTCGCTTTTGACGCGACACATTTTGAAGCGCGCGATGCATCAAAACCATCTGAGAAAAAGGAAAAAATCCCGAAAAAGCGTGGTCGCAAATCGAAAGAAGAGCATGAAGCCTGGCTCGCTGAACAAGCAGAAATCGAGGCAAATCTTACAACCTATGAAAAGAAATTAGAAGCTCAATTAACGATTCCAACATCGACACTTTGGCGAGACATCCCAATCGAACCCAAGTGGGGTGTCAAGAAAAATAGTGACGGTAAAAACACGTTCTGGTTCGGCTTTAAAGGGCATTTAGCTGTCTTGACAAAAAGTCAGTACATTGTGGCACGCTTGATGTCGTCTGGTAATTTAAGTGATAGTAAAGCAGCCATTCCACTGTTAAAAAAGGTAGCTGAAGTCGTGCCAAATCAATTTACAACAACGATATTTGATGCAGGGTATGATTACAAAGCGATCTATCGACAAATTTTAAATCAAGACATGAAAGCAGTCATTCCATACGTTAAACGTCGTGAATCCGAAATCTTGGGTTTCGATGAAAATTTCCGTCCAACGTGCGTACGTGAACATAGCTACTGTTACGACAGCTATGACGAGAAATATCAGTGTTTAAAATTTACACGTCCAAAAGAATGTGCAACGTGTCCATTACGTGAGGATTCACTGTGTCAAAAAGTTTTTAAAATCAAGTGTGAAACGGATATTCGCAAGTATACGTATCCAGCAAGAGGCTCCGCATTATGGGAGAAACTGTACAAAGAACGTACAGCTGTTGAACGTGTGAATGCCTACTTAAAAGAATATTTTCAATTAAATAATGTCCGTCATCGAACAGGTAGAAAAGCCAAGCTCCATTTCAATCTGGTGACGTTTATTTATAATGCCTGCAAATTAGCCGTTGATCGTTTGAATGCACAATTAAATGAACAAAACACAGCTGCATAATTTTTAAAAATGAAAATCAAAAAATTGTATTCGTCTAAGTTCTTGAAAAAATCGATTTATGAAATTGATTCAAATGTAATATTGTAAAATTTTTCAACATTTAGCCAGCTATCAGACATGACCTCGCCATCATCGACACGCTTAGCTGTTTCTTGCATCATCCAGCCTGTTTGAGAGGCATGGGCCTGTAGTGCTTTTACTTTGTCGTTTTTCACAGAACGAATGTCAATAACGACATGTGCCTCACCATTTTTTTCAACGGTGTCATTTGCAAAAGCACAGGCTAAAATGCGTGGTCGCTTTTCTGGAGCCATACGACGAACCGCTTCCACAACCGCTTTTGCTGTTGCTTCATGGTCTGGATGCACGGCAAAGCCCGGTAAAAATGTATAGATTAATGATGGATTTAGCTCATCGATTAAATCCGCTACAAGCTTTACCATTTTTTCATCATCTTCAAATTCAACTGTTTTGTCGCGCAGACCCATCATACGCAAATCTTCAATACCCATCGCAGCACATGCCGCAATTAGCTCTTTACGGCGAATTTCTGGTAGGGATTCACGTGTTGCTGTTGGCGGATTTCCTAAATTACGGCCCATTTCACCTAATGTTAAACAAGCGTATGTAACAGGTACCCCCATATTACGGTGCATACGAACAACACCTGCAACAGAAAAAGCCTCATCATCTGGGTGAGGGTAAACGACTAATACGTGACGTTCTTGTTGTAATGTCATGAATAAGTCCTCCTTAATAAGCAAATGGCAATTCGCTAATTTCTAGTGCAACCGCCAGCTTCCCTGTATAGTCTAAGCCCGCCATTAATAAGCGTCCTTGATCGTCCAGTTCATAATGTGTAATGCCCTGTGCATATACCCAGCCATGTGGCAATTTTAAGCCAACACGGTGTGGAGCATCGCCAACAACCTTCCCTAATTCGTAATTTAATTTGACGTTGCGAATAAATGCCCCCGCATTAAAAAATTTTTCGTCGTAATGGGCTGCATACGAGCCATTTGTTGTTTCAAGATGAATATAAACGTCTTTGTTCGCGAAAGAATTAAGTAATTCTTGGAGCTCTTTTTGATTTACTTCCTTCATCCTAATTCTCCTTTCGAATCTAGTTACTACTAGTATAGTAAAATTTCATGCTTGATGAAAAGAAAAAGTCGTATAAGTCACGATTTCTTCGTTAAAAATAAAAAACAACATTTCACGCCAGTTGACGCAAAATGTGTTTTTTAGTGATGTCATTAAGCTTGTGTATAACTTGGAATCGTTGTTACCGTAACTTCCGGTGCACCGAAACGAGGTTTTGCACCGTGCATAACAGGTCCAACAAATTGATTTAACGCCCAACCATGTTGAATTGCCGCCGAAACGAATTCTTTTGCTTCGATAACGGATTCTTCAACCGAAAGTCCATTTGCTAAGTTTGCACATACGCTCGCGGCAAATGTACAGCCAGCCCCGTGATTATAAGGCGCAGCAAATTTTTCTGTTTCTAATAATTTAAATTCTGTACCATTATAAAATAAATCGACCGCTTTTTCATGTGCCAACGCTTTACCGCCCTTGATGACTACGTTTTTAGCACCTAATGCATGAATTTTTGCGGCAGCAACTTGCATTTCTTCAATCGTTTTCGGTGTACGAGTACCCGCTAATTGACCAGCTTCAAATAAGTTTGGTGTTACAACCGTTGCGTAAGGTAATAGGTGGTTAATCATCGCTGTTGTATTACCAGGATTTAAAACCTCATCGTCGCCTTTACATATCATAACTGGGTCAATGACAACCTTGTCCGTGCCAGAAGCTTGAATCGCCTTTGAAGCCGTTTGAATAATTTCTTCTGTAGAAAGCATACCTGTTTTAATCGCATCCACACCTGTAGATAAGGCCGTATCGATTTGCTTTTGTAATAATTCAGTTGGCAGTGGTGTCACGCTATGGCTCCATGTTTTTGGGTCCATTGTTACGACTACAGTTAGTGCAACCATTCCATATGTGCCATGCTCTTGGAAGGCCTTTAAATCTGCTTGCATCCCTGCGCCGCCTGATGTATCTGACCCGGCAATTGTTAACGTTTTTTTCAACATAAGTCAAAACTCCTTTAAATACATATTCGAAAATAATTGCTTCTATTATAACGCTTGTCTGGCTATATAAAAATGGTCAGAAATAATAAAAACTAAAAGGTCAGATAAATGAACTTGAATTTAGCGCGAATTTTCACTACTGTTTGATGTGAGGTGAAAAGAATGATTGAGCAAATACCAAATGAATGGCGACAAATTTTGGCATCGCAACAACAAGAAACGTACTACCAAAATTTAATGCAATTTGTAACGCAGCAATATGAAACAGCGACGGTCTATCCAAAGAAAGAGCAAATAGTAAACGCGCTGCATTATACCGATTATAAAGATGTCAAAGTAGTGCTCTTAGGCCAAGATCCGTATCATGGACCGAATCAAGCACATGGCTTAAGCTTCTCCGTTGAGCCGGGTCAAAAGCTCCCACCATCCTTAAAAAATATGATGAAGGAATTACAGGACGATTTGGGCTGCCCAATGCCTGATCACGGAGCATTATTTGATTGGGCAAAACAAGGCGTTCTTCTATTAAATACGGTACTCACGGTACGTCAAGGTGAGGCCAATTCCCATAAAGGACAAGGCTGGGAACAATTTACGGATATCATCATTGAAAAATTAGCTGCGCGCAAACAGCCGATTGTGTTCTTATTATGGGGCAAACCAGCGCAAAGTAAGCGTGCCATTATCGAACGAATTTCTAATCAGCATATTATTTTAGAGGCACCGCATCCAAGTCCACTAAGTGCGCATCGCGGCTTTTTTGGTAGCAAGCCGTATTCCAAAGCAAATGCAGCCTTAGTGGCACTGGGGCAACAGCCAATTGATTGGTGTATTCAAAGCAAACAGGCTAAACTTTTTGACTGAAGCATGGTAAAGTAAGGAAAGAAAGAGAGGGCAAGCTGATGAAAATTGATTGCTTTAAATGTCAGCATTTTCGTGTGACATGGGATCAAGCCAATCCGCGTGGTTGCACGGCATACGGCTTTAAAACAAAACAGCTGCCATCATTAGTAGTACGGCAGTCGAGTGGCATGGATTGTTTGAAATTTATGCCAAAGGTGAGACAGGGGGATACGGGGCGATGATTACACAGCAGGCGATTTTAACGCAAATGGAAAAGCTGACTGCAGAGGCACGCCAAGCAAGCTCTGAGCAACAGGCGCGCGAATGTTTTGCGGCGATTAAGGCACTGTGCGAGGTGGTGCTTGCAGATCAAACGACAAAAAAGCAGCAGTCCACTAGTAGCACACCCATCACACCATCCGTAAACGCCTTCACGCAGCCCGTTGCCATTCCGTCGCAAAAGTTGCAAGAAGACGATGCAAACGGTGATTCGCTATTTGATTTTTAACTAGAGAAAGAGGTATAGAGAATGAAAGGTTCAATTATATCTGGTGCGATTCACGGCTTTTTAGCAGTCGCACTAGGCGCATTTGCAGCACATGGTTTAAAGGATGTTTTAGATGATTATGGTACAGGTATTTGGAATACGGCAGTACAATATCAAATGTTCCATGCGACGGCCTTAATCTTAGTCGGTATTTTAATGGCTCGCTCCATTCTAGGAGAAGTAAAGCAATTGAAAATCGCGATGATTTGCTTTAATTTAGGAATTCTTATTTTCTCAGGAAGCTTAATGGTACTGGCTTTAACAGGGATTAAAGTATTAGGTGCAATTACCCCAATTGGTGGCGTTTTATTTTTAGTAGGCTGGGTCATGGTTATGCTGGCTGCTGTAAAAAAAGCATAAAAAGTAAGCATATACTTCTAGTATTGGAAGTATATGCTTTTTTTAGTATATTAGTAATAAAATCAAAACATTTTATCTAAATTATCGGAATTTATTGTATAGTTAAAAAGTAACTTATTGAAGGAGCGGGGACAATGAATCAGTTATTAATGAAGCTACAAGAGCATTATGAAGAGATGGTTATCATTCGACGCTATTTACATGAATATCCGGAAATTTCACATGAAGAAGTACACACACCTGCATATATTGCCAACTTCTATCGTGAGCTAGGTTTAGAAGTTCGTGAACAGGTAGGCGGACGTGGGGTAGTTGCGACTTTACGTAGTGGGCGTCCTGGAAAAACCGTGGCATTACGGGCTGATTTTGATGGTTTGGCCATACAAGAATTAAACGATGTTCCATATAAATCGAAAAACGATGGGGTCATGCATGCCTGTGGTCATGATGGGCATACGGCATCACTTCTTGTTTTAGCAAAGGTATTAACTGAAATACATGAGTGCTTAGAAGGAAATGTTGTGTTTATTCATCAGCATGCCGAGGAAGTCGCACCAGGTGGGGCAAAGGCAATGATAGAGGATGGTTGTCTAGAAGGTGTTGATGTTATTTTTGGCACGCATTTATGGGCTCCGACTCCATTAGGCGAGGTTTTAGTGCGTGATGGGGCAATTATGGCGGCAGCGGATCGCTTTGAAATTGTCATTCAAGGCAAGGGAGGGCATGGCGCAGAACCACAGCATTCTATAGATGCCATTGTCGTAGGAGCACATTTTGTCACGCAATTACAAACGCTTGTATCGCGCAGAATCGCCCCGCTTCATTCAGCGGTTGTGACAGTAGGGCATTTTGAGGCCATCAATCCGTTTAATGTTATTGCAGATACCGTAAAAATTAAAGGAACGGTCAGAGCGTTTGATGAAGCCGTACGTCAGCAAATTAAAGAAGAAATCGAAACGCTGTTAAAGGCCACTTGTTTAGGAATGCATGCGCACTATGAGTTTGCTTATTTTGATGGCTACCCACCGGTAATCAATCATACAAATGAGACGCAATACCTTCAAACGATTGCTGAGCAAATTCCAACGGTAGAGCAGGTAACGGTTTGTCCGCCGTTTATGATTGGTGAGGACTTTGGGTATTATATGCAGCATGTTCCGGGGACATTTTTCTTTACGGGTGCTAAAAATCCTGAATGGGAGACAGTTTATCCGCATCATCACGCTAAATTTGATTTTGATGAAAGGGCAATGTTAATAGCAGCCCAAGTTTTAGGGGCAGCGACATGGAACTTTTTAACGAGCCAAAATAATGGAGATGTAGTATTATAGATTATGTAATTTTTAGGATGGATAGTAAAAAAGAGGGGGATGGATAAATGAGTGTTGGTGCAAAGTTAAATATAGCCTTTTATTCAATGATTGCTATGTTTGCGATTTCAATAGGGATTACCTTTGTGAGCTTGGGGAATATTGAGGCTAAAACAGAAGAAGCTTTAGACAATCGCGTTGCTCAAATTCGTTCAGCTGATGAAATTCGCTTCGGATTATCGATGCAAGGGCTGTATGCACGTGCTGTTGTATTGGATGGTACGGATGAATCATTCGCAAACTTTGAGTATTACAAAACATTACTAACGGAAGAAATTCTTCACTTAGAAACGTTAGTGTCAAGCGATACGATGATAGAGTATATTGCGCAGCTTAAAGCATTTAACGAGGACTTTAACAGAGGCTCTTTAGATATGCTCGATGCGATTGAACGTGGGGATAATCGCTTAGCAAATGGTTTTATTAACACAAAGCTACGAGAAGCAAACAATGGAATTTTAAGCGTGGCAGAGCAAATTGTTGACTATCAAGAGCAGCAATTAGATAAGATTAATAAACAAACAGATAACGCAATCGTATTAACGAAATCGATAGCTGCAATTGCCTTAGTAGTAAGCATTGCTATTGTCTTTTTCTTTATCCTTTATATTCGCAGAACGATCACAAGCCCACTCAAACTGGTTGTGAATGGAGCGAATATTGTAGCTTCAGGTGATTTGTCACAGCAGGATTTAGTTGTAAAATCAAAAGATGAAATTGGTCAGCTTGGACAAGCCTTTAATTTAATGAAAACCAATTTATCGCACTTAATCAAAAATATTCAAGTAAACGCAGAGCAATTAAGTGGCTCTGCTCAAGAACTTTCAGCAAGTACAGAGGAAATTACGGCAAGTACAGAGGATATTACAACGCGTGTAAGCAACACAGCAGAGACGGCACATATTTCAGCGCAAGCCTCAAATGAAAGTGCGCGTGCAATGGAAGAAACGGCTTCTGGTGTACAACGAATCGCAGAAGCAACGCAATTTTTACATGGCAGCTCGCTTGATGCATCGAAAACGGCACAAAATGGTGGGGCAATCATTCAAAATGCCCAAACTCAAATGGACATCATTAGCGCGTCTACTAACTCGGTGAATCAATTAGTACAAAAGCTAGCCCAACAAACAGAGGAAATAAATAATATTTCAAAAGTCATTACAGATATTACAGATCAAACGAATTTACTTGCCTTGAACGCGGCAATTGAAGCAGCACGCGCGGGTGAGCACGGAAAAGGGTTTGCCGTTGTAGCAGATGAAGTGCGCAAATTAGCAGAGCAATCCAAAACCTCTGCAACATCCATTGTTAATTTAACGCTTGAAATTAAATCAGATACGGAAAATGTAGAGCGCGCGGTATCAGAATCGCTAGTATCTGTACGAGATGGCGTTGAAATCATTACAGAGGCTGGGGACTCATTTACTTCGATTGTCGAAGCAGTGACAAAAATGTCCACACAAATCGAAGAAATTTCCGCAACTTCTGAACAACTTTCAGCAAGTGCCGAGCAAGTAAGCGCATCAATCAATGAAATTGCAATCGGCTCTAACGAATCAAGCGGTAACCTGGAAATGATCGCGGCTGCGGTGGAAGAGCAAACCGCAACAATGCAACAGGTGAGTGCTGTAGCGGTTACACTAAGTGGAAATGCACAAGATTTACAACAAGAAATTCAGCAATTTAAGGTGCGCTGATGAAAGAAGGGACTGTTCGGAAGTAATTTCTGAACAATCCCTTTCTTCATTTGAAATCCAAAAATTTTTAAGGTGATTGAGTAAAATAATTTAGCTCTTCATCAAACTCAGCATAATCAAAATAAATCATTGGGAATAAAAAGCGATGATTTGATTTCAGTTCACGTAAAATAACGTGATCGCGCCCAGCTGCTTCTACCATACCTCTTACTGTACGCGTATTACTACCAGCAACGGCATTGTCAAACGAAAAATAGAAGGTGCCCGGTTTTCCTTTGTTAAGTCGTAAAATATTTTCGATATAAGACTCTTCACGTGGGAATGAAGCGCCTGGCATAGTCGATTGCGTAGGGATACCAGAAGGAGTCATTTGAGGCATTGGCGATGTCCAATAATAAGTCAAATCTATATCCGTCCTTTCAAAAATGGTGTCATACGAAGGGGGGTCCCTTGTTTTCGGTTTAGTATATGCAATACGGTATGAGAAAGATACCTAGCAAAATTAAAATGAGGCGTATGCTTTTGCAAAAGATGAATATACTATAGGAAATTAATGTGAAAACTCTCAAGGACTTGGGTAAAATTACAGTACAAAATGAAAAGAAATGTTGCCTTGTGTAAATGAAAATTCGGGGAGTGAATGTGATGAAGTTAGGCATATGGGTTGGCATGATGATTAGTGCGATATTGTCATTTGCAATCGCGGCGTTTTACGGTGAGCCACTGCATTGGTATTTACTCATCATATTAATAGTCGTTGGATTATTCATTAATACCATTATCATGATTTTAAAAATACGGGATGACCACACTTGAAAGGATGAGTTGATTTTCTAACTCATCTTTTTTCAAGGGCTGCTCGAAATGCTGGTGGTCAATCACGCTTCTTTTTTTGTTGCATACGTAAAAAATCCTCGTCCTCAACCTTTAAAATGGAGCGACCAATCGTAACTAAAATCATAAACATAATTCCTACACCAACCATTAAATAAATCATCGTAAAGATTTTGCCAAAAGTTGTGACCGGCGTAAAGGTAGTCGTCACAGAGGTCGGAATTAAGCTAATAAATGAGAAATAGAACGAATCCAACCAAGACCACTTTTCGACACCACGGTAGAAAAGTGTGCCTGATAATAAAATGAAGCATAATGTTGCAAATAATGATAAGAAATCTTGACGCTTAAATGCATGAAATAACCCTTCAAGTAAACGCTTCAATGACAGAATAAATGAAACCATTTTGAAAACTCCTTATTAGAAAGTAGAGCTTGTGCCATCAGAGGACAAGTTCTTTTTATGTATATCTTTTTAAAACGGTATATTTACCAATGAAAAGGGCTATTTGATAGTTTCAAATAGCCCCTTTTACAATTAAATCGCTAATAGCTTTTCTAATTTTTCATTGTCTAATAAATTCCCCACAAGGAACTCACCGAACTCACCATAGCGAGCTGATACTTCGTCAAAGCGCATTTCGTAGACAATTTTTTTGAATTGCAGCATATCATCAGAGAATAATGTTACGCCCCATTCGTGATCGTCTAAACCAACCGAACCTGTGATAATTTGCTTGATTTTGCCTGCATAGCTACGGCCAATGAGTCCGTGTGCATGCATTAGCTGACGGCGCTCTTCCATTGAAAGCATATACCAATTGTCATTGCCGTCACGTTTTTTGTCCATTGGGTAGAAGCAAACATATTTTGATTTTGGTAATTCAGGGTACAGACGCGCACGTACATGCGGGTTTTGATATGGATCTTCGTCTGATTTACCTGCTAGGTAGTTTGATAATTCTACGATTGACACATAAGAATATGTTGGAATCGTGAAATCTGCAATCGCTAATTTTGCAAAGCGTGTTTCAATATCCCCTAATTCTTCAGGTGTTTCGCGTAATGTCATGATCATAAAATCTGCTTTTTGCCCAATAATGGAGTAGAAAGCGTTGGAGCCTGTATCTTGATTTAAGTCCTCTAAAAATGCGATAAACTCTTTCGTTGCGGCTTCGCGTTCCTCGGCAGAAACTAACTTCCAAGATGCCCAATCGATTGAGCGGAAATCATGTAGTGCATACCAGCCATCTAACGTAATTGCTGCTTCATTCATATGTAAACACTCCTTGTAATTGAAAATGATTCACAGTTAGTGTAGCACAAAACGGGTAAAAAAAATCATTTATGCACTTCAAAATCAACAATTTCACCAATTTGACATGACTCTGAATTGCGGTATGCTAAAGTGAGAAAAATGTGAAGCTAGGAGTAATTATATGAATGAACGATTACAGCAAACAACTTGGCGCTTTGTCGACCAATCTATTAGCGCAAATCAGCGTTCCCCATTAGAATCCTTTGCGATGGACGATACCCTCTGTCATTTAGTCGGGCAGGAAATGTCCAATGCTACTATCCGTACGTGGGTGCATGAGGGTTCGGTCGTTTTAGGCATACAAGATCACCGCTTACCGCATATTGACCAGGGGATGGCACAGCTGCGAGCCAATGGGTATGAGCCAATTGTTCGCAATTCAGGCGGACTGGCAGTGGTATTAGATGCAGGCGTATTGAATATCTCCATTGTAAGAGATGAAACAACGCCGCTTAGTATTAATGCGGCATTTGATGTGATGGTCGATTTTATTCGCGCTTTATTTCCGCAGATAGCCCATAAAATCGAAGCCTATGAAATTGTAGGCTCGTATTGTCCAGGCTCCTATGATTTAAGTATCGATGGCAAAAAGTTTGCGGGTATTTCGCAGCGCCGCATGAAAAATGGCATTGCGGTGCAAATTTACTTATGTGTAGAGGGCAGTGGGAGCAAGCGTGCGGAGCTCATTCGTGAGTTTTATGCTGCGGGCTTACAAGGAGAAGAAACGAAATTCCACTATCCAATTATTACGCCACATGTGATGGCGTCCTTACAGGAGTTAACAGGAGAGCTTATCACCGTTCAAGAGGTCAATGAGCGCATTCGACAATTGCTTAAGGCATGGAATGGGATGCTAGTAGAGCTACCTTTACAGGAAAATGAGCACGAATTATACACATATTATTTACAACGTATTATCAAGCGCAATGAATCCATGCTAAAGAAATAAAAAAACGACGTGCACTATGGATGCACGTCGCCTACTTCTGTGATGGCTGATTGTGTAATGAGATTGCCGTTTTTCTCCATTTTAAAGGTCGGTGTTGCAAGTTCGCTCTCGTCCTCAAAGGCTACGAGACGTCTTGCGCGGTTCATAATGGAAACAAATTGCTCGTAATCTTCTTTAATGGCTTTGTTTTCTTTTTGTAATGCCTGTAATTGCTGTTCAAGCTGCTGCTTTTGTTCTGTTAATAATGTTGTGAGTTTGCGCCATTTTAGTACATCCTGTTCGCTAGAATGATTGTGTTGCAAACGTACTAAATAGGCAATGACGATATCGAGTGATAGTGCAGATAATGGAATCGACATCGGCTGCTCTTCATTTGACGGTAGTAAATAGAGTGGTGTTGTACGTCGTTTTGTTGCTTGATTCATTAGGCGCATCCGCTCTTTACGTTCCTTTTTGGCCTGTGCTAAATCCTCCTCGTAAATACGACGAACGACCGCATTCCAACGAAATCCACAGGCAGCAGCGGTACGGTTTAATAGATCCCCCGCTTCCTCAAATGCATTTAACTGTGTACTACCTTCCTTCACATGACGAATGACCGCTTCAGCTAGCAATGCGTCATTTTCTTCAATCCATGCATCCTGTCTTGTTTTTGTCATAAATATCCCCCTTAAGTTGTTGTAAATCTATCATGTCCAACGCTCGAAAGATTTATTCACTGTATGGTAAATTGTTGCTAGAATTATCGTGAGCGTAGCAGCTATCAGACCTTTGACGGAAATACTAGGATAATACTTGAATGAAGTGCGCGATTTAAGCTACAATAGCTCTTAGGTTAACTTGATTCAGCAGGGGTTTAAACCCCTGCTGAATCAAGTTAAGCCCCGGCAGATGTCACAGATTTTTAGAGGGATTTTTCAAGTGAACTTGAAAAAATCTGGACGCAATTACGTCGAGGCGTAATTGATACTAGATAAGAAAGAGGTGTTGACACTATGGCAAACTTATTTCATGTTTGCGATGAATGTCAGGCCGTTAATTTAAAGACGTTAATTCCCAAATTACAAGAGATTGATCCAGAAGCAACGATTGAAATTGGCTGTCATTCATATTGTGGTCCCGGCCGCAAAAAAACATTTACTTTTGTAAACAACCGTCCAGTCGCCGCATTAACTGAAGAGGAGTTAATGGTAAAGGTGTTAGACAAGCTAAAAAAGTAACGACCTAAATCACTAGTCATGCAATAGGGCTAGTGATTTTTGTATGCTATCAATTCTTTTTTACTACGAAGTTCATTATAATGAAGGAAAGAGGCTTTAAAAGGAGGTCGTTTGGATGTCTACATATGGACAAATGAAAATGCCAGAAGAAAAGGTATTTAAAGACCCGGTGCATCGTTATGTGCATGTGCGCGATCAGGTGATTTGGGATTTAGTAAAGACGCGTGAATTCCAACGCTTGCGCCGTATTAAGCAGCTTGGTACAACCTATCTTGTATTCCACGGTGCTGAACATAGCCGCTTTAGCCATTCACTAGGCGTGTATGAAATTGTACGCCGTATTGTTGATGATGTCTTTAAAGGACGTCCGGAGTGGGATGATTCGGAGCGCTTACTGGTTCTATGTGCGGCGTTGCTTCACGATTTAGGGCACGGGCCATTTTCGCATGCATTTGAAAATGTTTTTGAAACCGACCATGAATATTTCACGCGTCAAATTTTACTAGGAGATACGGAGGTAAATGCGGTGTTGCGCCGTGTTGCAGCGGATTTCCCTGAAAAGGTAGCACAGGTCATTGAAAAGACATATTCGAATGATTTGGTTGTGAGCTTAATTTCGAGCCAAATTGATGCCGACCGTATGGATTATTTGCAGCGTGATGCGTATTATACAGGCGTGAGCTACGGGCATTTTGATATGGAACGGATTATGCGTGTCATGCGTCCACGAGAAAATGGGGTAGTGATCAAGGAAAGTGGGATGCATGCAGTGGAGCATTATATTATGAGCCGTTATCAAATGTATTTGCAAATTTATTTTCATCCGGTGTCACGCAGCGCGGAAGTCGTCTTGAACCATATTTTGCAACGAGTAAAGGCATTATGGCAAGAAGGCTACCAATTCAAAGTGCAGCCAAAGCCGTTTGAGTCATTCTTTGAAAATAATGTTTCGTTAGAGGATTATATTGCGCTGGATGAAAGTATAATGCTTGCCTACTTCCAATTTTGGCAGCATGAAGACGATGCCATTCTCCGTGACTTAAGTCGCCGTTTTGTCAATCGGAAGCTTTTTCAATATATCAATCTCAACCCATTTGAGCGTCCAGAGGTGTATTCCGAACTACGCCGATTATTTAGGGAGGCAGGATTAGACCCAGCCTATTATTTAGTGCATGATTCGACATCCGATTTACCGTATGATTTTTACCGTCCAGGTGTGGAAGGAACGAAAAAGCCAATTTTCTTGTTAATGCAGGACGGACAGCAGCGTGAATTATCAGAACGCAGCCAAATCGTAGAAGCCATTGCTGGACACATTAAGGTAGATCATAAAGTGTATTACCCAGAGGAAATTTTCGCGGATGAAGGAATCCCGAAATCATTACGGGATGAAATCTTTAGATTAATCGAATCTGTATAAATGCAAAACTCTTATTGACTATCAATGCGGTATCTAAGTAGTTCCTATTTTTCAAACTAATTGATCTCTAATAAAAACAAAAAAAGAGAACCTTCTCAGATTCTCCTTTGCCTAACTCTATGGTATTACTTGTCGCTGTAGCGTACGCCAGCTGTTGCGTAATGGTTTTTGGACATTTCTTCGATAATAATGGATACATTTTCTACTGGTGCGTTGACTGTTTTGGATACGGCTTGTGTCACTTCTTCTACTAGCGCGCGCTTTTGTTCGTCAGTGCGGCCCTCGATCATTTTGATTGTAACGATTGGCATATTGTCGCCTCCTACGTAAAATATAGTGTATAGTAATAATAATATCGTATTTGGAGGTATTTACAATGGCAAACGATGAAAAATCAAAACCAAAAATGGGCTTTACCATTATAAAAAATGATCCGACAGACGGACATAAGGGCTTTGGAATTGGCTCGCTTTCATTAGAAAATGTGTCGCCAGTTATTATTGATGTGGCAGAGGGTACGGCGATTGTGGATGTCGGCGCAATGCATGCCAAAAGTGATGTAGAGCGTGGAATTAAATTTACGACAAACCGCGAAGATTCAGCGGGTGGTAAAGATTACTGGCTTGTGTGGGTAACGATTGATCATAAAGAATCGGGCGCTTACTTTGCAGGGGTAACAGCTTGTGAGATGGTTGTAAATCGTGAAAAACGTCGTGGGTACAAAATTTTAGCAGATCATGTCAATAAGATGGATAAATCAATGAAACGTAAAATTATTGTCGAGCATATGGACGAGCCTTCAAAAAAAATATTAGCAGACTTCCTCAAAAATCATGATGAAGCAATGTGGCTTAATAGCGATGAGCAATTGCGCAATCATTTGAAGTAATTGCTACAAGACGGAAATAGAATTTATGCAGTCAATGACTTTTTTAGGGAAATGAATCCATTCGGTGAACAATATGTGACATTTCGGGCACAACGAAAATCCGTGGTTGAAACTGCTTCCAAAAGAAAGTAAACTGAATTTAAAGCTTGCAAAATAGTAGGCTAGGACACGCGGGAAATGAATAGTGATGAGGGTTATGCGGCATTTGTAATTTCCCAAGTCGAATGCCCCATGATTCTCATTCTTTCATTGACCCCAATAGAAAAGCTCTTTCGTTTTACGGACTAGAACCGGAGACGAAAGAGCTTTTTTATTTTTGATCCTTTAAAGCTAGGGCTTAAACGATGCTAAGAAAAATGGGTACTAACTGGGGATTCACACATATTTCCACCCGCCCGTACTAGAATGAACCACTACCACAAATGACTAAATTAAAGGAGATGATTTATTCCCAAAAACTTCTGAACGCCTCCATAGGGGATTCTAAAAAATCATCCCATGAATTCGAATCGAAGAAATCAAATGTTGTACAGGTTTCTGTTGGTATATCCTTTGTTTTAAAATAAACGACCCGTTGATTTTTACAGGCATTGCTTGCAAGCTTGCCACTTTCAATATCTACGGTTACAGGTGCAACACCCTTTGGAATATCAAATGCTTCATTTGACTTGCCATCTAATGCGGCTTCCATGAAATCAATCCATACTTGTTTAGAGGCAGCCATATCTGCTTTTACCGATAAGGTTTTGCCTTGATCGTAGCCATTCCATACACCTGCAGTTAAGCTTGGTGTAAAGCCAATCATCCATTGATCTGAATTGGTTGTACCTGATTTTGCGGCATACGTATGTGTCATACGTGAGCGCAGGGAAAGCCCGGTTGCAGGCGAGTAATCACTGAAAATCGGGTCAAACATACCAGTCATCATATGCGTTAAAACGGATGCATCTTCTTTTGAAATGACTTGCTCTTTCTCAGGCGCTTTATATTCGTAAACGACTTTACCCTTTGCATCGGTAATTGAAAGGACCGTTGTTGCATTGCGCTTTTCGCCACCAGCGGCAATGATATTATAAGCATTTGTTAAATCATAAAGTGAGTTTTCCATTGTACCAAGCGCGACCGCTGGATTATCCTTGTCGGAATAGGCTAAGCCAAAACGTTTTTGCATGTCGCGGAATGAGCGATAGCCGATATCCTCTAATGTTTTAACGGCATAGACATTATCAGAAATTGCGAGTGCCTGAGCCATGGACAATTCGTGCTCGGCATATTGTTTATTAATATTTTGTGGTGTGTAGGTAGCACGTCCACTATCATACGTAAAGGTTGTTTCACTTACATCTAAAAACGACATCGGATTATAACCCTGCTCAAAAGCCGCTGCGTACAAGATAGGCTTGATCGCAGAACCGGGCTGACGATTGCCGAGTGCGACGCGATTGAACGAACTCGAGCTATAATCACGACCACCGACAAGAGCCGTTACGAATCCAGTATCGGCATCCATACTTACAAAGCCGACTTGTAGGTCACTGTTCGGCATATTTTTTTCGATTGATTTTTCAGCTGCGCGTTGGTGTGCTTGGTTCAATGTTGTTTGAATCGTCCAGCCACCTTCACTAATATTTAAGTTTTTCTCTGCTAAAATATCACTAGCCTCTTCCCAGACGACATCTAAAAAGTAAGGGGCAATGGATTTTGTTGCAATCCATTCGTCACTTTTTAAGGCGACTTGTTCTTTTTGAGCATGTGATTTTTCTTCGTCTGTGATTTTCCCTTGCTCATTCATTAAACGTAAAATGACCTGCTGCCGATTCGTCGCCTTCTCTAAATTATTGAGCGGCGAATAATACGTTGGCCCCTTTGGCACACCGGCAAGCATGGACGCTTCAGATAAAGTTAAATCCTTTGCCGATTTACCGAAAAAGTAACGGCTTGCGGCCTCGGCACCATACATACCATGTCCGTAATAGACAGTATTTAAATAGCCCTCTAAAATTTCCTCCTTCGAATAAAAGAGCTCTAAACGATAGGCATAAAGCGCTTCGTTAATTTTACGCGTCCATGTTTTTTCATGCGATAAATAAAGATTACGCGCGTATTGCTGTGTTAATGTACTAGCGCCTTGAACCTTGTCACCAGCTTTTAAATCTGCTAAAACAGCACCAGCAATACGTGAATAGTCGAAGCCACGATGTTGTAAAAAGTCCTTATCTTCTACAGCGATTGTTGCATCTATTAAATAGGGAGAAATATCCTCATAGGCTGTCCAATAGCGGCGCTCCTCGGTGAAATAATCCCCGATTTGGTTGTTATCGCTATCTAAAAAGATGGATGCTTTGGGCACGGTAAGCGGTGGCGCACCAGCGACCTGTGCATATATACGTAATGAAAGGAAGATGACAGCGAAAAAGCATAGCAAGGCGATCGCAACAAGACCAATTCGTTTACCAAATCTTCTACGATTTTTTTGTTTTTGATATTGCTGTCTTTTCAAATTTTTCCACCTCATTTATTGTTAAAATACGTGCATGCTAAAAGCAGTAAAGATTTATGAAAAATCATATAAAGTCTATTGCACTTTTAGTGAAAACAACTATACTTTTTCGTAGCACTCTGCAAAAAAAGTGTCGAATGATGTCGGTTGCACTTAATTATACGAAAATAGCGAACTAAAGTTTCATATGCTAAATTTAGTATGAGCAAATACAAGGAAACATATGCAAACTTTATCTATAAAAATTTGCAAACGGCAGCTTCACTACGAGAGAAGGTTTGGTGAGTATACATGAGATTTGACGAAACTTATGCGGGAAATATGTTTATTAAAAGCAATCAAAATTACGAGGACTGTCAGGCAGTGCTTTACGGCATGCCAATGGATTGGACAGTGAGCTATCGTCCGGGGCAGCGTTTTGGCCCAGCGCGAATTCGTGAAGTATCGATTGGATTAGAGGAATATAGCTTCTATTTAGATCGTGAATTAGGAGACGTTCCATTTTTTGATGCGGGCGATATTCCGTTACCATTCGGAAATGCAGAAAAATCATTAGCTGAAATTAAAACATTTGTCCGAAAAGTATTAGCAGATGGCAAGGTGCCCGTTGGAATGGGTGGCGAGCATTTAGTATCATTGCCTGTTATGGAGGCTGTTTACGAAAAGTATCCAAACTTAGCGATTATTCATTTTGATGCTCATACCGATTTACGTACGGATTATGAGGGAGAAGAGTATTCACACGCAACGCCAATCCGTAAAATTGCCGATACTATTGGACCGAACAATGTGTATTCATTTGGCATTCGCTCTGGCTTGAAAGAGGAACTACAGTGGGCAAAGGAAAATGGCATGCATATTTCCTTATTTGAAGTATTCGAGCCGTTAAAGGCAGTGCTTCCTTCATTAAAGGGTCGCCCGGTTTATGTAACGATTGATATCGATGTGTTAGACCCCGCACATGCACCAGGTACCGGTACTGTGGATGCGGGCGGAATTACACCAAAAGAGCTGCTAGCATCCATTCATGAAATTGCGCGTTCAGAGGTAAATGTTGTAGGCTGCGATTTAGTAGAAGTCGCACCGGTGTATGACCATTCTGAAATAACAGCCAATACAGCTGCTAAATTAATTCGTGAAATGATTCTTGGCTGGGTGAAATAGTAGGGGAGCCTACTAGATTATTTGGATAAAGATAAAAATAAAGCCTTCCTCAACATGCTAGGAGTTAGCGGAGATGTTGAAGAAGGCTTGTTTAATTATTGGTTATAAATCGTTCCAAACTTTGTCGTATAGTACACATTGTAATCACTTTCGTTTGAGTAACCAACACCATAGCCGATTACTTTAAAGCGTTCGTTTAATAAATTATTTCGATGCCCTAAAGAATTGATGAGCCCCGTATGAGAAGAAAAGATGGAGCTATAGCCTGCCGAAATATTTTCTCCCCACGAATAAAAATCGACGCCAGTTGCCAATTTATCGATACGATCTCCGGGTGATAGGCCTTCTGGTGTATGATGATCAAAGTAATTACGCTTTGCCATATCCTCACTATGTCCTTTTGCCGCCATGGTTAAAATTGAATTTGTTGCTAAAGCAGAGACACCATTTTTCGCTCGGAATTCATTGGCTAAATCTGCATAAAGCTGTGCTATATTTTCCGTTTCCTTTGATGTATGAAGTTTCGTTGCTTTTGCTACGATATCCTTGTAGTTAGCATTGTTGTACCAATACGATACAGCACGAACCTCATTATTTTTATGCTTATCAATATGTGGCTCTACTTGAAAATGAGTAGGTGCTAAGGGAACAGCTGTTGGAGATGGCTTGCCAATTTGATAGCCGAACAAATCGGCACCAGGTATGGAGTTGTAGCCACCGATGACTGTATCGTCATAAGTTATTACGACTTCATAATTGGCGATGGGTTCCTCGTTGTGCATAACATGATAAACAATATTATCGCCCATTTCATAGCTACGTAATACACGGTCCTGTTCTTTAAATATTGGTGGCTCTGCTAAAAAACGTACCGAATCTGCCAGTGATGCTAAATTCATTTGCGACGCACGATATAAAAACGCCACAGCCTGTCCGCGCGTTAATGTGTTGTGAGAACCGTAAATGCTTGTTACATTCTTTCCTGACATTTGTCCTGTGGAAAGCTTCGTATCGAGCATATATTGGGCACCGTTTTTATAATGAATCGACAAATCATCGTATGCTTCATAATTGGGTACATTTCCCGCTGCATAGGCAAGTAGTACCGACACATCGCCACGCGTAATATTCCCATAAGTCGCAGCAGTATTGAATATTAATCCATAATTAGCTAACACCTTATAAAAATCCTCGTATGTATTTGCTTGGTTTTTCTTGAAATCATAGGTGTTTGTATACATTTTCACAAAATGATTAAATGTGACCTTATTATTTGGCTTGAATGTATTGTCAGGGTAGCCAGATACAATATTTTCGGCAACCGCCCATTTTACGGCCTCTTCATAGTATGCTCCATTTGGCACATCCGAAAAAGCATGACTAACTTTTGTTGGCACAACGATTAGCGTAACTACTAATAAAAGCATTCCAACGTATTTTAACATGAATGGATCCTCCTTTTGTTATATTTTTACATATAGTCAAGTGTAGTGGAAATGTGTAGGAGTTACAAGTGTAAAAAATGATAGGATTACGCGTCTCGTTTTGGGGAAGCAATTTATATAAGAGCTAGTTCTCATCCCAACGTATCCACTTTTGACTCGATAAAACAATAAAAACGCAGGACGATGCTTACCGATCGTCATGCGTTTTATTGTACTTATTTTTCAACTGATTATCGTGATAAATCCAGATGGATGGCTGTTTTTTAGCGAAATCTAACGCACGATATGCCGCGTTTAATAGCAAAGGCAATTGTGCATAATTGTTTGAAGAACTAATGCCAATATTGGCTGTGATTTGAAGGGTAGGGTCCTGCGTAAATACAATTTTCTTTATGGCCTCATTGATCTGATTTGCCTGCATAATGGCTTCTGCAGGTGCCAAGTTTAAAAGGATGATATAAAATTCATCGCTATCAATACGCCCGATATGACTTTCTGAAGGTAGCTGCTGTTCAATCGTTTTCGCTATTTTGGCAAAAATGGCATCCCCTACTTCATAACTATATTGATGGTTAACCGTACTAAATTTTCGTAAATCCAAATGCAGCAATTCAAATGGAATCTTTGCTTGCATAAGCCATTTAAGACGCTGTTCTATTGCGACATGATTCGGTAGCTGTGTTAACAAATCCATTTGCTTCAATTCGTATATTTGCCTAATTTGCTTATGTCGATGATCGAGCTGAATCAAAATAATACGAAGTAAATAAAAGGCAAGCGAAGAAAATAGCAAATAGATAACTGTGTAGTACAGACTCTGTAATGTAATACCAAAATAAATAAGTAAAAGCAAACAATGCTCAAATGTAATAGCAAAAAAGTAATAGGCAATATTACGATAAGTCATCGGATATTTATGAGCGGCATACGCCATTGCGAGTGTTATAACAAGTAAATTAATCATCATAATAAATGCTATTGTGGAAGTATAAAATATGGCAGAGCGGCTAATAAAAATCAAAATACTAGAAATAAAAATCGAAACTGGCCCACCAAGTAAACCGCTAAAAAGAACAAAAATATTGCGATTGTGAATAAAAATACCATTACCAAAAGGAGCCGTGACGACGGTCAAAATAAATGCCGCAACCCCAAACGCAAGCCCAACGAGCACCGATTTATATTTTTGAATAAACGGCACATCTTCGTAATGGATAAATGACCAATAGATTAACGTAGTGAAGCAAAACAAAATTGAAAAATTAATAATAAATTCTAAAAGCATATTAATACCTCTTAAGTAGATAGTGGTATCCTCTATTCTAAGTGACACGTAAAAAAATAGGAAGAAATTCAATTTGCGTGTGTGCAAATAACTACAAAGATTTATGTTTCTATCTTGCTTAAAGTGAAAGATGTAGCCTATAATAAGAAGGTTATAGAAATACAAGTATAGGGGCTGACTGCTGTGGCGAACGAGAATGGGAAAACAGTCAAAATTAAGCTAGTTTCCTCGATCATTCCAACCGAGGGCGAGCTTGAACAATATGAAATGTGGCTAGAGGGTAGCTGTATTGAAAAGGGCGAAAGTTACTATTTACGCTATGAGGAAGTTCAGGAAGAATTACACATTCAAACAACGATTAAATTAAACGACAACCGCGGTTTTATCAATCGAAGTGGCGGCGTCATGATGCGCTTACCACTCATTCCTGGCATGCGTGAAAACGGTCATTATGAAAGTCCATTTGGCTCTTTACCAATCATTACAGATACGCATCAGTTAGCAATTGACGTACAAAAAAATGAACAAGTATCAGGGCGTTTTCATACGCAATATGATCTTATTATAGGCGGCAATTCAGTTGGCCGTTACACATTAGATATTCAATTTACGGAGGTACAGTGATGAACGCAGTAGAACAATTACAGCAATCGATTAAAGCGGCACTTGCAGCAGCAATCGAAAAAGCCGGCCTAGTAGAAGCAGGCACAGAAGTAAACATTCACTTAGAAACACCAAAAGATAAGGCAAACGGTGACTACGCAACAAACGTCGCGATGCAATTAACAAAATTAGCGAAAAAGCCACCTCGTGCCATCGCAGAAAGCATTTTAGAAAACTTAGAAACAGCGGATACCGAGATTGAGAAAATCGACATCGCGGGTCCAGGTTTCATGAACATTACCGTGCGTAAAGACTTTTTAGCGAGTGTTGTAAAAGCAGCATTCGAGCAAGGGGCAAACTACGGTCGTTCAAATGCAGGAAATGCTGAAAAGGTACAAGTAGAGTTCGTTTCAGCGAACCCAACTGGTGACTTACATTTAGGACATGCGCGTGGTGCATCTGTAGGGGATTCATTATGTAATGTAATGGACTTTGCAGGCTACGCAGTATCACGTGAGTACTATATTAACGATGCGGGTAACCAAATTAACAATTTAGCGTATTCTTTAGAGGCTCGTTACAAACAAGCACTAGGGATGGACGCTGACATGCCAGAAGATGGCTATCATGGCTCAGACATTATCGAAATCGCAGGCAAACTAGCTGAAGAATTCGGTGCAGCCATTTTGGAAAAATCAGAGGAAGAGCGCTTCAAATTCTTCCGTCAGCACGGCTTACAATTAGAATTAGCCAAATTACAAAACGATTTGAAAAACTTCCGCGTAGAATTTGACGTTTGGTATTCAGAAACTTCATTATACGAAAACGGTAAAATCGATGTGGCGTTAAACAAATTACGTGAAAACGGTCATGTCTTTGAAGAAGAAGGCGCGACTTGGTTCCGTTCGACAACATTTGGTGACGACAAAGACCGCGTATTAATCAAAAACGATGGCTCATTCACTTATTTAACACCAGATATCGCTTATCACGAGGACAAATTACAACGTGGCTTCAATAAATTAATCAATATTTGGGGAGCAGACCACCACGGTTATATCCCACGTATGAAAGCAGCGATTGAAGCACTTGGCTATGACCGCGGTACATTAGAAGTGGACATTATCCAAATGGTACAGCTTTATAAAAATGGTGAAAAATTCAAAATGTCAAAACGTACAGGTAACGCGGTGACGATGCGTGAATTAGTAGAAGAAGTAGGCTTAGATGCGGTACGTTATTTCTTCGTAAAAACAGCGGGCGACTCTCATATGGACTTCGATTTAGATTTAGCCGTTTCACAATCAAACGAAAACCCAGTGTATTACGCACAATATGCACATGCACGTATTTCTTCCATCTTACGTTCAGCGGCGGAGCAAGGTTATGCGGCAACACTTGAAAACTTAAATCTGTTAACGGCTGAAAAAGAAGAGGATGTACTGAAAAAAGTAGGCGCATTCCCACAAATCGTGGCGGACGCAGCGAAACACCGTACACCACACCGTATTGCGAACTACATTCAGGAATTAGCGGCTGCATTCCACAGCTTCTACAATGCTGAAAAAGTATTAAACCAAGACAACAAGGAGCTAACAGAAGCTCGTCTTGCATTAATTACAGCAGTTAAAACAACTTTAGCGAACGCATTAAAATTAATTGGCGTAAGCGCTCCAGAAAAAATGTAATCACTAATTGTAATCCCCCTATTTGTTGCATGATGCAGCGAATAGGGGGATTTTTTTGCGTTCTAAGAAATAAAAGTGGTGTCATTGAAATTGTGGATCTTGTTGGGTGTTCGCAAATATATGTGAAAAACGCTAATATCTCGGCGATTTCGCAAATAAGTTCTGAATATCGCAAATAAAATCCAAAAGTCGCAAATATCCCCTACGCACGTCCCACGTCCCTGAGAGTAAAAGCATATGCTAATAATACGAATAATTCCTATAAAAAAACTTAGAATTAGCTATTGACTTCTAAATATTCAGAAAGTATGATTAATTCCAATAAGAAAACTTAGTTATTAACTAGGGATTGGATGGTGCTGTATGAGTAAGCAATTATTTATTAAAACAGATGAGCAGCGTCAATGGCTCGCAAAATTAGCAACGGTAGAACAAAGCTTTAAAGATCGAGCACAGCAAATTGATGAGGATTCGGTTTTTCCGTTTGAAAATTTCAAGAAGCTTCGTGAAATCGGCTATACAAAAATAACATTGCCAAAGGAATTTGGAGGGGAAGGGCTTTCTGTTTACGATGCGATACTTCTACATGAAACACTTTCAAGCTATTGTGGTAGCACCGGCTTAGCGGCTTCCTGGTCGATTCAAAATATTGGTGAAATCTTTGAAAATCGTTATTGGCAGTCTGATACACTGACATCGTTTGGAGAGCAAGTGAAAAATGGAGCCACTGTGAACCGTGCAGTAAGTGAATTTGCAATGGGAAGCCCAGTACGTGGTGGAAAACCAGCAACTTCCGCCAAGCATGACGGAGAAGACTATGTGATTAATGGCCGCAAAAATTATACGAGTGGTGCGCCGGATTTAGATTATTTTTTAGTTTCGGCTTGGATAGAGGACGACAATCAGCTTGGCTTTTTCTTAATTCCAAAAACAGCACAAGGCGTTACCGTCGAAAATACATGGGATGTTGCATCGATGCGCGGTACAGGGAGTGATGATTTAGTCTTACAAAATGTACGTGTCGCATCCTCTTCTTTAGTTGAAATCCCTAGTTATTCTACAGGTTTTAAATTGAATGGCTGGCTGCTCTTAATTCCAGCAACCTATTTAGGTATTGCACAGGCTGCGCGGGATTATGCTGTGAAATTTGCGACAGAGCACTCGCCAAACAGTATTCAAGGAACAATTGCCGAGTTACCAAATGTGCAAACCCTGATCGGAGAAATGGATTTAGCGTTAACGAATGCGCGCTTTACGCTTTACGGTGTAGCAGCGCTTTATGAGGACCCAGCGAAAAAATCAGAAATTATTAATGAAGTCAATATCGCAAAGCATGTGGTGACAAATATTGCAATCGAAGTTGTAGACAAGGCAATGCGCTTAGTAGGAGCAAAAAGCCTACAGCGCGCCAATCCATTACAGCGCTATTACCGAGATGTACGTGCAGGGTTGCATAATCCACCAATGGATGACTTGACGATTAAGCGCTTGGCAGAAACGGCAATTCAAAATCAATTAAAAGAGAAAGAGGTATCTGTATGAAATTCAAACAAATCGTAAAATTAACTTCCATTAGTATCGTTGCTGCAGCTTTGTTAACAGCTTGCGGTGATGAGCCACAATCAGGATCGGCTTCATCAAAAGAAGAAGGAAAGGATGGCGTAACGGTTGTCAAAGTGGCATATGACCAAGCAAGTAAGCCAATGACTTATTTAGACGAAAACGGCAACCCAACAGGTTATGACGTTGAAGTAATGAAATTAGTAGACGAAGCGTTACCACAATATGAGTTCGATTATGTAGGAACAACAAGTGATGACTTACTCATTGGAGTAGAGCAAGGGAAATATCATGCGGGGGTCAAAAATGCGTTCTGGACAGAGGAGCGCACACAGAAGTACATTTTCCCGAAAGAGTTTTTAGGCTTAAGTAGCGCTGGCTTAGTGCTGAAAAAAGAAAATGCCCATATTAAAAACTTAAGTGATTTTGCCAAGGCTGGTTACACATTAGCACCAATCGCCGCAAATAATGCGCAATATACGGTCATTGCCGAATACAATGAAGCCAATCCAGATAACCCAGTAAAGCTACAAGCGGGTGAGGAGTTTACAGTCGATGTCGTGCAATGGGTAAATGAAGGCCGTGTGGATGGTGGTGTCCAAATTGAAGGGGCATTCAACGGGCAAGTATTAACTGAGGGCGGCCCTTACTATAATTTAAAAGATGAAGTGGTATATAACGAATTTGCAGTTATTAAAACATGGCCGCTATTTAATAAAAAGCAGCAGGAATTTGCCGATGCCTACGATCAAGCCATCGCTGAAATTAAAAAGACTGATGCGCTCCAACAGCTCAGCAAAGAATTTTATGGCAAAGATTTATTTGAAGTGTTAGATTCGGTCAATCGCTAAAATGCCGGAGCTGCTTAAGGAGGTTGCTTAAGTAGCTTTTTTCATACAGCTCTTGTAGCGGGCGTTTTTGAAAGTGATGAAGCGAATCGATGAAGGTGGGGAAGCAATTGGAAAAATACTTTGATATGTCGTATATTTGGGCGGCCTTACCCGATTTATTGCCCTATTTATGGGTGACCTTATATATCGTGGCCTTTTCGGTGATAGGTGGCTCTCTATTCGGCTTCGTGCTCGCTGCGGCGAAGTTAAGCAATAACCAATTATTACGCGCTTTAGCAAATGCGTATACAACCGTTATGCGCTGTACACCGGCAATTGTTTTATTGTTTTTAGTGTACTACGGCATTCCTGCTTTTGCAGAAGGGGTATTCGGCATTTATTTGCAGGATGTATCCACTGGGGTATTTGTTGTTGTGACCTTTAGTCTGCAATTTGCGGCGATGATGTCAGAAGTCATTCGCTCTTCCTATTTAGCGATTGATAAAGGGCAATTTGAAGCAGCGGTCAGTGTTGGCTTAACACCGTTTCAAGCCTATCGCCGCATTATTTTCCCGCAAGCATTGGTCGTGGCACTGCCAAACTTCGGCAATGGGCTCATTTCGGTATTACAGGAAGGCGCACTTGCGTATACAATTGGCTTTATTGACATTGTTGGCAAGGCAAATTTAATTATTGCGAATAATTATGGTACGCATACATTAGAAATTTATATCGCATTAGCGGTCATTTATTGGGTGTTATCGATTTCCATCGAGAAACTCTTCGCAGTGCTTGAAAAGATGCTTAGTAAAGGAAAGCAAACGATAAAAACAACGTAGGAGGTACGCTATGAATTGGCCATTTTTAATTGATACATTTTTTGTCGCATTAAGTGGCGTTCCAGTTGCGCTACTCGTAACCGTTGTTTCGCTGTTTATTGCGGTACCATTTGGTTTTTTACTAGCACTGGCACGTATTTATGAAGTACCTGTAATCAATCAGTTCGCAAAAGTGTATATTTCATTCGTTCGTGGGACACCGGTCATTATTCAAATTTTCGTGCTCTATGCAACGATTCCGTTAATACTAAGTGGCATTTTTGAAAAGTATCAGATTGATTATCCCATTTATGAAATTAATCCACTCTGGTATGCCTTTATTATTTTCTCGTTTAATACGGCAGCCATCTTAATTGAAATATTTCGTTCGGCCTTACAAACCGTTGCAAAAGGTCAGCTGGAGGCGGCGCAGTCAGTAGGTTTGACGACAGCCCAGGCATACCGCCGCATCATTATTCCACAGGCGCTTGTTTCCGCGATGCCTAATTTGTGCACAGCAACGATTAACTTAATTAAAGCGACATCGCTTGGCTATGCGATTTCCTTGCAAGAAATTACGTTAAAGGCCAAGGTAGAGGCAAATTTAGGCTACAACTATTTAGAAGCCTATCTTGATATATTTGTTGTTTATCTACTTATTTGTATGACAGTAGAATATTTATTTAAATGGTCTGAAAAACGGTTAAGTCGTTATAAGGTAGCGACTGTATAAGGAGCATTCCTGTTAGAAGAATTTTCAGGGACTTGAAAAGAAAAAAGCCCTCTCGTATGATGTTTGAGTGTCAACCAGACAATTGACTCGCACATCTACAGAGAGGACTTACAACAATGAATTTTAATACGAATGAAAAAATTAATCAAGTTTCTGAAAATACGTTAGTCATTGGCATCGATATTGCCAAGCATAAGCACTTCGCTTGTGCTGTGGATGATCGCGGTCGCGTGCTCCAAAAATCATTTCCTATCGTGCAATCACGTATCGGATTTGAAGCGTTTTATGAGCGTCTGCTTACGTTAAAAACGGCACATGAAAAACAAGAAATCCTCGTTGGTTTCGAGCCAACTGGTCACTACTGGATGAACTTAGCGGCGTTTTTAACACACTATGGGATTCCGTTTGTGATGGTCAATCCGATGCACGTCAATCGCTCGAAAGAACTCGACGACAACCTGCAGACGAAAAATGACCAAAAAGATGCGCTTGTCATCGCCCGTCTAATGCGAGATGGACGCTTTAGCTATCCTCGTCTTTTAGAAGGCGTGGAAGCGGAATTACGAAATGGTGCGACGTTGCGTTCAAAAATTCAAGAGGATTTAAACGCCCTTCAAAACCGCATCATTCGTTGGTTAGACCGTTTCTTCCCAGAGTTTACACAAGTCTTTAAAAATTTTGGAAAAATGGCGTATGCGGTGCTGGAAAAAACGCCGCTGCCAATGGATATTCAAGGGAAAACACCGGAAGAACTGCTCTTCCTTTATCGCCAAGTAGACGGGATGAAAAGTCCTCAACTACCGAAAGCGAAACAATTAGTCGAACTGGCACCTCATTCAATTGGACTGACGGAAGGACTGGTGATGGCCCGTTATGAAATCGCCACACTGCTTTCTCAAGTGAAACTAATGCAGGCACAGCTCGATGAATTGACTGTACAATTAACGGAATTAGCGAAACAAATGACGGATTATGACTACCTAGCATCTGTACCCGGAATCGGCGATGTCACGATTGTCGAATTACTATCAGAAGTCGGTTCGCTCACGCAATATACGCATCCACGCCAATTAATCAAACTCGCGGGACTCACATTGCGTGAAAACTCTTCAGGTAAACAAACCGGACAAAAACGGATTTCTAAACGTGGAAGACGCAAACTTCGCGCCCTCCTATTCCGTGTCATGATGCCATTGATTCAACATAATCTAGCGTTTAAAGCGTTACACGAACATTACACCACACGCACCAACAATCCACTGCGTAAAAAGCAATCGATTGTCGTCCTGTGTGGGAAGTTACTGAAGATTTTACATGCCTTGTGTAACAAGAAAATTTATTTTAATCCAGACCAAATGATGAACGATTTCACCCAGCTTCAAACGGCTGCGTAAGCGACACCATCAGAAGTCACAAACAAGAGGATGACACGGAGAAGCCGGCACTATTTCCACCATTCGACCGTGCGAATCGCAAAGAGTCCCTAAGGGAGCATCGCCAGCCTCTGCCTTATGAATAGACCGAACGAAGGAATGTACGCGCATCAGACGCCTAGAGATATGGGAGGGTCCGTCATCATAAGCAACGCAGAGATCCAAAAGTGCATCGATATAGCGCACAGGATCAGAGGGATAATTACCATTTACTGGTTTATCCTATAGCGAAGCGTACGGACTGTTTGTAAAAAAAATCAAGAATTACAAAATAACGATAGATGTACGTGTCGAAAAATATTTTTTGGACACTCGAAAACGGTGCAAACCATTGATATATCAACATTTATAGAGGGAGGGGATAGCATGCTGGAAGTAAAAAATGTGCATAAAACTTTTGGTGGAAATGAAGTGTTAAAAGGGGTCGATTTAACGATAGCTAAAGGCGATGTAGTTGTCATTTTAGGGCCGAGTGGTTCAGGGAAAACGACCTTGCTACGCTGCATAAATTTTTTAGAGCATGCAGATGTGGGGACTGCCCATTTTGATGAAATTGCGGTGGATCTACATAAAGCCTCGAAAAAGGATATTTTGGCTATTCGTAAAAAAACGGCTTTCGTCTTTCAAAATTATAATTTGTTTAATAATAAAACTGCGCTTGAAAATGTGGCAGAAGGTTTAATTATTGGGCGCGGCATGAAAAAGGATCAGGCCTATGACATTTCGAAAACAGCGCTCGATAAAGTCGGATTATCGGCGAAATATGATGCTTACCCAAGTCAGCTATCAGGAGGCCAACAGCAGCGTGTCGGTATTGCACGCGCGGTCGCCTTAAATCCAGATATTATTTTATTTGACGAACCCACTTCTGCACTCGATCCAGAATTGGTTGGCGAAGTGCTAACGGTGATGAAGGATATCGCAAAAGAAGGGACAACAATGCTCGTAGTGACACATGAAATGTCATTTGCTAAGGAGGTGGCCAACCGGATAATTTTCATGGATGGTGGTCATGTTATCGAAGAGGGCTCACCACATGAAATATTCGTGCAGCCAAAAGAAGACCGCACAAAGCAATTTCTACGCCGCGTCCTACCAGAAGAATACACGTATCATATTTAATGAATTAAGAGGAATTATCTGAAAATAAGTATAAGTTTGCGTACAAAACGAAATTTATCCGCTATAATAAAAGATAAATTTCATATCGATTGTAAAGGTTCTTATTCAACAATAAGAAGTAATAGGGAAATCGGTTAAATGCCGATGCGGTCCCGCCACTGTAAATGCGAGTTTAAAGCATGATGCCACTGTATCATACGGGAAGGCGCTATTAAACGTTTGAACGCATAAGCCAGGAGACCTGCCTTTATAATGCCCAAAGATACGCCTACGAGGATAGGATGTGGCAGATAAGTTCCGGTTAGTTGAATTTTATTTGCATACGTAAAGCTTCCTTCTCATATGAGGTGGGGCTTTTTCTTTTTGCTAAATAACAGGTGATCAGGGCTTATGAAACAATGAGCACAGTAGATGTGTTTTCTAAATCCAAGGAGGCAGTTTTACAATGAAAAAATGGCAAGCACTTTCTTCAGTAGCCGTATTAACAGTAGCATTAGCAGCATGCGGCGAGGAAGAAGCAGACAAAGTAAAAGAAAATGAAACTACCGAGGCAACAGAGCAAGCCCAATTTCCAATTACACAAATGGATGCATTAGGCAAAGATATTACAATCAAAAAAGCTCCGGAGCGTATTATTTCACTCGTTCCATCAAATACAGAAATCTTATTTGGCTTAGGCTTAAACGATCAAATTATTGGTGTTTCTGACAATGACACATACCCAGAGGAAGCGTTAACGAAGGAAAAGGTTGGCGGCATGGAATTTAATTTAGAGCAACTCATTGCCTTAGAACCCGATTTAGTATTGGCGCATGAATCAGGTATGTATAGCTTTAATGAAGAAGCGATTGCACAGCTAGAAGCAGTTGGGATTCCGGTATTTGTTGTGAAAGATGCTAAAACATTTGAAGAAACATATACGACGATTGAGCAAATTGGGCGTTTGACAAATAAGGTACAAGAAGCGAACGATATTATCGCTTCAATGAAAGAAGACATTGAAGAAATCGAAGTGAAGGTGGCAGACTTAGAAGAAAAGTCGGTATTTATCGTTGTTGGTACAGACCCTGACCTTTATGCAGCAGGGCAGGATACCTTTATTAATGAAATGTTAGAAGTACTAAATGTGGAAAATGCTGTACCCGAACTAGGCTGGCCAATGTATAGCGCTGAGCAATTCGTCAGCAGTAACCCAGATGTTATTTTAGCGACGTATGAAAATGATATTGAGGAACTTACAACAAATGATGCCTATGCAGAGATGACTGCGGTGAAAAACAGCAACGTAAAATTAGTGGATGCGGATACGACAAGTCGTCAAGGTCCACGTCTAGTGGAGGGCATTGAATCGATCGCGGAGGCTATTTATCCAGAGGTATTTAATGAACAGTAAATATTCAATCGCCTATATTTTATCGATTGGATTACTTTTAGCGAGTATGTGGATTGGGATTTCATTTGGTTCGGTCGACATTCCGCTCTCTACTCTGTGGGATAAAACGACAGACCCCGTTGCCTACAGCATTCTTTGGAAAATACGAATGCCACGTGTTATTTTAGCGGCATTAATTGGTGCGTCTCTTGCAATTGCGGGAGCTGCCTTCCAAGGTTTGCTGAAAAATCCATTAGCAGACCCGTATACACTAGGCGTTTCCTCGGGAGCTTCTGTTGGGGCTGTAATGACGATTTTTTTAGGTATTTCGATTCCATTCCTTGGCTCGTTTACGCTCCCAATCTTTAGTATGCTAGGCGCGGCGATAACAATTGTCATCGTGCTTCTGTTTGCTCGTTTAGTAGACCGTACGATGAAAATGGAAACATTGATTTTAACTGGAATTATTTTTAGTTCATTTTTAGGTGCCTGTATTTCATTGATGGTAGCATTGACGGGCGAGCAGCTGCGTGAAATTATCGGCTGGTTACTTGGTAGTGTGTCGATGCGTGGCTGGCCCTATGTGAGAATGGTTATACCGTTTATGATCATTGGCGCATTAATTATTTGGCTGAATCGTCGCGAGCTAAATGCAATGGTTTACGGTGAGGAGCGCGCGCAATATTTAGGAGTCAATGTAAAGCGTAGTAAATATATGATTTTAGCAGGAGGCTCGATTTTGACGGGTGCTGCGGTTGCGGCGTCAGGAACGATTGGCTTTGTTGGGTTAGTTGTGCCGCATATGATTCGTATTTTAATTGGTGCAGATCATCGACATTTGCTCAGCCTTTCGTTTTTAAATGGCGCGAGTTTGCTCGTAATTTGTGATTTAGTGTCGCGTACGATTATCGCGCCAATCGAATTGCCGATAGGTGTCATTACGTCCTTTATAGGTGCACCAGTATTTGCGTATATTTTCTTTAAGCAACGTAGAAAGGGTGTTGCATAATGTTACAGGTAAATGACTTAAGCGGTGGCTATAGCGGCAAGAGTGTTGTGAAAAATGTGACGTTTCACGTGAAAAAAGGTCGAATTTTGGGGATACTAGGTCCGAATGGTAGCGGAAAATCGACATTATTAAAAATGATTAGCGGCATTATTAATCCCACTACGGGTGAAGTATTAATCGAAAATCAGCCGATTAAAAGCTATGATGTGAAGCAACTAGCCAAAAAAATGGCGGTGCTCCCACAATTAAATGCGAGTACATTTTCAAATCGTGTTTATGATGCGGTTTCACTAGGTCGTTACCCCCATCAAACAGGCTTTTTTTCGACTTGGTCAGATGTGGATGAACAGATGGTACAGCATGCTATGGAAAGCACCGGTGTTACGCGCTACAAGGAGCATTATTTAGAGTTTTTATCTGGCGGCGAGCAGCAACGTGTATTTATCGCACAGGCACTGGCTCAAAACTCGGAGCTCCTTCTGCTGGATGAACCAACGAATCATCTAGATATCGCGCATCAAAAGCAAATTTTAGATATGATTCGTCTGCAAGTAGAACAGCATGGACTAACGGTTGTGTCGATTTTCCACGATATCAACTTAGCCTCGTTATATTGTGATGAATTACTACTGTTAGAAGATGGCGAAGTGCGCGCATATGGCTTGCCACATGAGGTCATTTTACAGCAGCAAATTGCCGATGTATATAAGGCGCGAGTTGCAACGTATCCACATCCAGAAGTACCAAAGCCACAAATTACAATGCTGCCTACGAATGAATTACAGCGTGAGGAAGCGCGAATTCAAGTAGCGAATTTTACAATTACGAACGCATATATTCAATTAAAAGCAAATGCACCATTAAAGGTCATTTCATCAGCAGTGCATAATGCAGGAATAGGCTGGTATGATACATTTTTAAATCGTTCGATTGCGCCAGACTATGATATATACAGTGTAGAAGAAGAGACGGTTAACTTTTTAGTAGCTAATCATTTTGCGCCGACGAGTACGGTTGTGATGCTGACCGCTGTAGCCACAAAATGTGTGGAAATTCAGTCGTTTACACAGCATGATTTAGAAGTAATCATTATGGTAACAGCGGGTGTTGGCAATAGTGTCGATGTGACGAAGACTTATTTACGCGATGAAGAGCCGCATGCTGGAACGATTAATACATGGGTAGTCATTAATGGTAAGCTAACAGATGAAGCCTTTATTCAAGCGATGATTACCGCAACGGAAGCAAAAACAAAGGCACTCGCGGATCAGCAAATTAAAGATGCCGTGACAGGTACGATTGCAACGAGTACCGCGACAGATAGCATACTGATTGCAGCAACACAGCAAGGGCAAGAGCTACCCTATGCAGGACCTATTACAGAAATCGGTAAATTAATCGGGCGCGGTGTTTTCGAAACGACGATAGCGGCAATAAAAAAGTATCAGCAATTCATTGAACATGAGTGAAAGGGAAGGGTGAGTGCGATGAAATTATACACAAAGCAAGGGGACACGGGGAAAACAAGCATAATCGGGGGTCGTGTTGACAAAGATCATTTACGCGTCGAGGCATATGGGACAATTGATGAACTGAATTCCTTTATCGGAAAAGCCGTTTCAGAGCTAAATCAGGAGAAATTTGAAGACCTTATCAAAGATTTAACAGCCATTCAGCATGAGTTATTCGATGGTGGCGGCGATTTAGCGAATGTCATGAAAGAGCGTCATTATAAGCTGAAAGAGGAGCCAATTACGATTTTAGAAGAGCGAATTGATGTGCTTTCAGAAGAGGCACCAGCGCTACAGCGTTTTATTTTGCCAGGTGGTGCACCCGCAGCAGCAACGCTTCATATTGCACGTACGGTAGCGCGTCGAGCCGAACGTCAAACGGTGTCCTTAATGAAGGAAATTGAAGACGTCTCACCGGTTGTCCAAAAATATTTAAACCGTTTATCGGATTATTTATTCGCGGCGGCACGTGTTGTCAACCATCGCTTAGATATTCCGGATGTCGAGTATATTCGTAGCGCCAACGTATTTAAATAATGTAAAAATGCTAGCTTAAACAATGAAAATTGTCGAGCTAGCATTTTTTGTGTATTCATTTAATTTTCAGAATTAATGACGAATTTTGTTGACTGAATGCTCATTCATAATTACAATGGATTTATAGATTAATATGGAAATAGAGATTGTTATTAGTGAAAAATAACAAAGGGGTTTAGCTTTCAGTTTTCTAGGGGGGAAAAGGATGAATACATTTTTAATTATTAACTGGATTGCATTTATTGCTGTGTTGGCATATGCGCTTGGCTTATTCGCATATCTCTTAAAAACACGCTACGCCTATGTACAATTAGGTCGTAAAGAAGAATTCAATATTAAAATGTCACAGCGTATTAATGATATTGTCGAAAAGGTATTTGGCCAATCGAAATTATTGAAAGACAAAAAGATGGGTCTTGTACACGTACTGTTTTTCTATGGATTCTTGATGGTACAGCTCGGTGCGATTGATTTGATTTGGAAGGGGTTAGCACCAGGCTCTCACATTCCTTTGGGTGGCTTATATCCAATGTTTACATTTACACAGGAGCTTGTTGTTTTAACCATTTTAATTGCGGTAGCGGTGGCATTTTACCGTCGTTATTTAGAAAAGCTGGTCCGTTTAAAACAAGGCTTTAAAAATGGTTTAGTGTATTTATTCTTATCTGTTTTAATGTTTGCGACATTGTTTGGCAATGGCTTTTATTTAATTTGGCAAGATCACGGCTTAGCAGGTTCTGAGCCAGTTGCGTCTGCGATTGCGTGGGCATTCCAGTGGATGAGCCCAACAATTGCGGCAGCAGGGTTCTTCATCATGTGGTGGGCGCACTTACTGGCATTATTAGCATTCCTTGTGTACATTCCACAAGGCAAGCACTTCCACTTAATTACGTCGATTTTAAACGTTTACTTCAACCGTCAAGAGCGTATCGGTACATTACGTCCAATTGACTTTGCGGCATTAGAAGAAGCTGAAGATGAAGAAAGTATGCCACCACTGGGCGTAGGGAAAATTCAGGACTTCACACAAAAGCAAATGTTGGATTTATATTCTTGCGTAGAGTGTGGGCGCTGTACGAATATGTGTCCAGCGACAGGGACAGGAAAAATGCTGTCACCAATGGACTTAATCGTTAAACTACGTGATCATTTAACATTCACAGGTGCGGTGGAAACAAAGCAAAAGCCTTGGGTACCATTCCAATTCTTTAGCAACACACAAGGCAATCAGCTAGCAATGGCTGCAGGTGCTGAAGGTGCGGTGATCGAAAATATTTACAGTCCATCATTAATTGGGGATGTCATTACAGAAGAAGAAATTTGGGCTTGTACAACATGTCGTAACTGTGAAGACCAATGCCCAGTTATGAATGAGCATGTCGATAAAATTATTGATTTACGTCGTTATTTAACGATGACAGAAGGAAAGGTTAACCCGGATGCACAGCGCGCGATGACAAATATCGAGCGTCAAGGCAATCCATGGGGCTTAAACCGTAAAGAAAAAGAAAACTGGCGCGAGCTAGATGAAAAAGTGCATATTCCAACAGTAAAAGAGCTGAAAAAATCAGGCGAAGAAATGGAGTATTTATTCTGGGTAGGCTCGATGGGCTCATTCGACAATCGTTCACAAAAAATTGCATTAGCCTTTGCGCGTTTAATGAATCAAGCTGGCGTGAAATTTGCGATTTTAGGCAACAAGGAGAAGAACTCGGGGGATACACCACGTCGCTTAGGTAATGAATTCCTATTCCAAGAAATTGCTGGGGAAAATATTGCAGAGTTCGAGAAAAATAATGTCAAAAAAATCGTAACAATCGATCCACATGCCTATAATATTTTCAAAAATGAATACCAGGATTTCGGCTGGAAGGGCGAGGTGCTGCATCATACTGAATTATTATATGATTTAGTGCAGCAAGGACGATTGACAATGGATCACCGTGTGGATGAAACAATCGTATTCCATGATTCTTGCTACTTAGGCCGTTACAATGATGTATACGACCCGCCACGCGAACTTTTAAAAGGCATCCCAGGTGTAAAGCTTGTAGAAATGGCACGTAACCGTGAAGAAGGCATGTGCTGTGGCGCTGGTGGTGGCTTAATGTGGATGGAAGAGCATGTAGGGAATCGTATTAATGTCGCACGTACAGAACAAGCGATTGCGACACAGGCTTCGGTAATTTCTTCAGGCTGTCCATACTGCTTAACGATGCTTTCAGATGGTACGAAGGCGAAGGAAGTAGAGGATACAGTAGGCACATACGATATCGCAGAGTTATTAGAGCGCGCGGTATTCGGTACACCTCAAGCAGTACCAGTAGAAGAAGTGGAAGTTGCATCGGATGTAGAAGAAGAAGCCGTGACAGCTGTTCAACTAGAAGTAGCTTCTGAAGTAGTAGCGACTGTAGAAGATACTCAAAAAGCTGAGGAAACAGAAAAATAATCATCGAACGAGGAAAACAAGGTTTAATGAGCATAAACTATTAATTTCTGTATATTCGAATAATTTTGTTGCGAAATAATGAAGGATTTAATACAATAAAATTAGTTAAAAAATGAGAGTCTTTGTTACTCTCATTTTTTTAGAAATCAAATTGAGCGAGCGTTCAGTCGAATGTAAATCAAAGGGAATTTCTGGAACGATAGTTCGATTATTCAAACAAAGGGGTGTATGGATTGTCGAGAACAGTCATTTTAGATGGGGCAAGAACGCCATTTGGTAAATTTGGCGGTGCATTAAGCACATTAACAGCCAGTGATTTAGGTGGTGTTGCCATAAAAGCTGCTTTGTCTAAGGCAAATGTAGCGGCAGAAGAAGTAGGAGAAGTCATTATCGGAACCGTTTTACAGGCGGGGCAAGGGCAAATTCCATCTCGCCAAGCAGCGACGAAGGCTGGTATTCCATGGGCTGTAAAAACAGAAACGATTAATAAAGTATGTGCATCAGGTATGCGCAGTGTAACATTAGCCGATCAGCTTATCCGTTTAGGGGACGAAGAGGTAATTGTTGCTGGGGGCATGGAATCCATGTCCAATGCACCGTACTATATGCCGAAAGGGCGCTTTGGCTTACGCATGGGGGATGCGAGCTTAGTAGATGGCATGATTTATGATGGCTTGTCCTGTGCATTCCATCCGAAACAAGTACATATGGGCATTTACGGAAACGGTACTGCCGACAAATTCACGATCTCTCGTGAAGCGCAAGACGCATGGGCGGTTCGTAGTCATGAGAAGGCTTTAGCGGCAATCGCAGAAGGAAAATTTGCTGAAGAAATCGTGGCAGTCGAAATTCCACAGCGTAAAGGAGAGCCAATCACCGTTGCACAAGATGAAGCACCACGAGTAGGCACAACGATGGAAACGCTTGCAAAACTAAAGTCTGCCTTTAGTCAAGACGGTACGATTACAGCAGGAAATGCACCAGGCGTTAATGACGGAGCCTGTGCGCTAGTGTTAATGAACGAAGAAAAGGCTAAGCAAGAAAATCGTCCCGTACTCGCAACAATTGTAGGTCATGCGGAAGTGGGCGTTGCACCAGAGGATTTCCCACAAACACCGGGGCTTGTCATTAATGAGCTCCTGAAGAAAGCAGGGAAGTCAATTGAGGAAATTGATTTAATTGAAATTAACGAAGCCTTTGCTGCAGTCGCACTTGTAAGCAATCAAATTGCAGGGCTAGATGCAGAAAAAGTAAATGTCAACGGTGGCGCGGTAGCACTTGGTCATCCAATTGGTGCAAGTGGGGCACGCATTATTTTAACGCTTGCCTACGAGCTGAAGCGTCGCGGTGGGGGCTTAGGAATTGCGGCAATTTGTTCAGGTGGCGGTCAAGGTGATGCGGTATTAATCGAAGTATGATATTAAGGGGATGAAGGAATGAACATTGAAAAAGTGATGGTTATTGGCGCGGGGCAAATGGGTTCAGGAATTGCTCAAGTATGTGCTCAGGCTGGTTTTACAGTCATTTTAAACGATGTAAAAGACGAATTTTTTGAGCGTGGCTTCGCGACAATTACGAAAAATTTGGCGCGTGATGTGGAAAAAGGGCGAAAAACAGAAGAAGAGAAATCACAAATCCTCGCACGTATTACGAAATCCACGTCAATTGATGATGCCAAACATGTAGACATCGTTATTGAGGCAGCCGTTGAAAATATGGAAATTAAACAGTCCATTTTTAAGCAGCTTGATACTATTGCGCCAGCACACGCAATTTTAGCGACAAATACATCTAGCTTACCTATTACAGAAATTGCAGCCGTGACCAATCGTCCTGAAAAAGTAATTGGGATGCACTTTATGAATCCAGTGCCTGTCATGCAGCTAGTTGAAATTATTCGGGGCTTAGCGACAGCGGATGAGGTTTATGAAGCGGTGGCTACAATGACAACGCGTTTAGGGAAAACAGGTGTTGAAGTAAACGACTTCCCGGGCTTCATTTCAAATCGAATTTTATTGCCGATGATCAACGAAGCGATCTATGCGTTATATGAAGGGGTTGCAACGAAGGAAGCTATCGATAGTGTCATGAAGCTGGGGATGAATCATCCAATGGGGCCATTAACATTAGCAGATTTTATTGGCTTAGATACATGCTTATCAATCATGGAGATTTTACATGAGGGGCTTGGAGATAGTAAGTACCGCCCATGCCCGTTATTACGTAAATATGTAGCAGCAGGCTGGTTAGGAAAAAAATCCGGACGTGGCTTCTATGTATACGAAAGCTGAGGTGTGCACGTATGAACCTACAATTTACCGATGAACAGCTCATGATGCGTAATATGGTGCGTGATTTTGCCCAAACCGAAATTGCCCCATTTGTGGAACAGATGGAGCAAGGCCATTTTCCACGCCATTTGCTAAAAAAAATGGGTGAGCTTGGCTTGATGGGCATTACAGCACCTGCAGAATATGGTGGCGCAGAAATGGATTTTACTTCATATATCATTGCGATTCACGAGCTATCGAAGGTCAGTGCCGTTATGGGCGTTATTTTATCCGTACATACATCGGTTGGAACAAATCCTATTTTGTATTTCGGAAATGATGATCAAAAGCAGTTGTACGTACCAAAGCTTGCGAATGGTGAATTAATCGGTGCCTTTTGTTTAACAGAGCCGAGTGCGGGTAGTGATGCGGGCTCATTAAAGACACGTGCTGTCCGTGATGGTGATGACTATGTTTTGGACGGCTCGAAGGTGTTTATTACAAATGGTGGTGAGGCAGACGTTTACATCGTGTTTGCTTCAACAGATCCTGAAGCGGGGACGCGTGGTATTTCCGCATTTATTGTGGAAAAGGACACAGCGGGCTTTATTATCGGGAAAGATGAGAAAAAGATGGGGCTACACGGCTCGCGTACAGTGCAATTAACGTTTGAAAATATGCGAATCCCGGCTGAAAATCGGCTAGGAGAAGAAGGTCAGGGCTTTAAAATCGCCATGGCTAACTTAGATGTAGGACGTATCGGTATTGCGGCACAAAGCTTAGGCATTGCAGAGGCAGCGCTTGAAGCAGCAACAGATTATGCCAAACAGCGCGTGCAGTTCGGAAAGCCAATTGCTCAGCAACAGGCAGTGGGCTTTAAGTTAGCCGACATGGCAACCGCAGTAGAGGCCGCCAAGCTACTCGTTTATCGCGCAGCCCATTTACGAAGCGAAGGGTACCCATGTGGCAAAGAAGCGTCCATGGCAAAATTATTCGCCTCACAAACGGCTATGGATACAGCAATTGAAGCGGTACAAATTTTTGGGGGGTATGGCTACACCGAGGATTACCCAGTAGAGCGCTATTTCCGCGATGCCAAAGTAACACAAATTTACGAAGGAACAAGCGAAATCCAGCGCATTGTCATAAGTAAGCATGTGCTCGGATGATGTAAATATAACAAATACAAAAGGGGTTATGAGAAATGAACTTTCAATTATCTGAAGAACATCAACAATTACGCGATATGATTCGCGATTTTGCACTAAATGAAGTAGCACCAACAGCAGAACACCGTGATGAACATGAGGAGTTTGACCGCGGCATTTTCGACAAGATGGCGGAGCTTGGTTTAACAGGTATTCCGTGGCCAGAAGAATACGGCGGCGCAGGCTTTGATTACTTAGCATACTGTATCGCAGTAGAAGAATTATCACGTGTTTGTGCATCGACAGGGGTAACATTATCTGCGCATACATCACTAGCGGGCTGGCCAATTTTTAAATTTGGTAACGAAGAGCAAAAGCAAAAATACCTACGTCCAATGGCAGAAGGGAAAAAAATCGGTGCATATGGTCTAACAGAGCCAGGCTCAGGATCTGATGCGGGCGGTATGAAAACGTATGCGGTTAAAGATGGCGATGATTACGTGATAAATGGCTCGAAAATCTTTATTACAAACGGTGGCGTTGCAGATATTTATGTTGTATTCGCGGTAACAGACCCGGATGCGAAAAATGGAACGACGGCATTCATCGTAGAAGCGGATACGCCAGGCTTCTCTGTTGGGAAAAAGGAAAAGAAACTGGGTATTCGTTCATCACCGACAACAGAAATTATTTTCGACAATTGCCGTGTACCAAAAGAAAACGTACTTGGTGAAGAGGGCCAGGGCTTCATTATCGCGATGAAAACATTAGACGGAGGTCGTAATGGAATCGCCGCTCAAGCCGTTGGAATCGCGCAAGGTGCACTTGATGCAGCAGTAGACTATGCGAAAGAGCGTGTCCAATTCGGTAAACCAATTACGGCAAACCAAGGCGTATCGTTTAAATTAGCGGATATGGCAACAGAAATTGAAGCTTCTCGTTTATTGACATATCAAGCAGCATGGTTAGAATCAAATGATTTACCATATGGAAAGGCATCAGCTATGGCAAAGCTGCTTGCGGGGGATACAGCGATGAAGGTAACGACAGAAGCGGTTCAAGTATTTGGTGGCTACGGCTATACAAAGGACTACCCAGTAGAGCGCTATATGCGTGATGCAAAAATTACGCAAATTTACGAAGGTACACAAGAAATTCAACGCCTTGTAATTTCGCGTATGATTACGAAATAATGTATGACAAACAAAGATAAGCTGCATGTAGAATCGTCAATAAAAGATGAAAACAAAATTATTGAACGACGCCAACAAATTGTAGATGCCGGTGTGAAGCTTTTTAAAGAAAAGGGCTTTCACCGCGCAACAACACGTGAGCTCGCCAAAGCAGCAGGTTTTAGCATTGGTACGTTATACGAGTATATTCGAACGAAGGAAGATGTGCTGTTTTTAGTGTGTGACAATATTTTCAATGAAGTTACGAAATGCTTATCGCAATTTCCAGCTGACACGGGCACGCTTACAGCACTAGAAGAGGCGATTCGTCAATATTATTTACTAATCGACAAAATGCCAGAAGAATTTACGATTATGTATCAGGAAACGAAGTCACTGCCAAAAGAGGCCATGCACTACATTTTAGATAAGGAATTTGAAATGGTTGCCATTTTTGAGCGCATGTTAAAGGGCTGTGTCGAAGCAGGTAGCTTAAATTTGGATGACAACGCGATTTATTTAGCGGCCAACCAAATTGTTATTCAAGGTCAAAGCTGGGCGTTTCGTAAATGGGCATTGCAAAAGCGCTATACAATAGAACAATATATTAAATTACAAACAACAATGTTATTACAAGGCATTTTGAAGTTTGGATAATACTTAGAAATCTGCCAAGTGGAGCGTGAAAAAACACCAGCTTTATATGGCAGATTTTCTTGTTTCATTACATCACAAAGGGGTAGAAAATTATGGGGAAAATCGAAGTATATAAGCCAAAAAATCACGTTCGTTTTGTTACGGCATCCAGCCTTTTTGATGGGCACGATGCATCCATTAATATTATGCGCCGTATTTTACAAGCAAGTGGCGTGGAAGTCATCCATTTGGGGCATAATCGCTCTGTGGAAGAGGTGGTAAATGCCGCGATTCAAGAAGATGCGCAAGGAGTGGGGATTTCTTCGTATCAAGGTGGGCATATGGAGTACTTCAAATATATGTATGACCTATTACGCGAAAAAGGCGCACCACATATTAAAATTTTCGGCGGTGGTGGGGGTGTTATTTTACCACGCGAAATTAATGAGCTCCATGAATATGGAATTGCGGGCATTTTTTCTCCGGAAGATGGTCGTCAATTAGGATTGCAGGGCATGGTTAATAAAAAAATTGAAGGTGCGGATTTTTCAACATTAAAAGGGAATTACAGTGCGTTGCTCGAAAAGGTAACAACAGAAACACCTGAAATTTTAGCGAATTTAATTACAGCTGCTGAAAATGGTCAGGATGATGAAATTGAAGCCATGTTGGAACTGGCACGTAAAAAGTCGAAAAACACACCGATTCTCGGCATTACCGGAACAGGTGGCGCAGGGAAATCTTCATTAACAGATGAATTGATTCGTCGCTTCCTACAGGAGTTCCCAGATAAGAAAATCGCGATTTTATCAGTCGACCCTACAAAGCAAAAAACAGGTGGGGCCTTACTTGGCGACCGAATTCGTATGAACGCCATCTTTAATAATCGTGTCTATATGCGAAGTTTGGCAACGCGCGGCTCCCGCACAGAATTATCGAATTCGATTGGTGATGTGCTCGATGTCGTGCGTGTTGCAGGATTTGACTTAATCGTTGTTGAAACAAGTGGTATCGGTCAAGGGGACGCAGAAATTACGAAGTACACCGATCTATCTATGTATGTGATGACGAGCGAGTTCGGAGCGCCAACGCAGCTCGAAAAAATCGATATGATTGATTATGCCGACTTAATTGCGATCAATAAATTCGAACGAAAGGGTTCTGAAGATGCGCTAAGACAAGTGCAAAAGCAATACCAGCGTTCGCGTGAGTTATTTGAGGAATCAATCGACACTATGCCGGTGTTTGGCACAATCGCCTCACAATTTAATGATTTAGGAACAAATTCATTATTCGCGGCACTTATTGGCAAAATTAATGAAAAATTTGGCTTTTATTGGCAAACATCATATGAGCAATTTGTAAAAACACAAAAGCAAAACGTCGTCATCCCAACAGATCGTCGCTATTATTTACGTGAAATATCAGAAGCAGTGCGCAATTACCATAAGCAAGCTGAACAGCAAGCTGAATTCGCAACAAAATGGTACCAATTAGAAGGAACAAAAGCACAATTAGCGCCATCTGAAACAGCCTTAATTGCTTCATTGGATGCGTTAATGGAAGGTGTGCAAAATGAATTAACAGCTGAATCCAAACGCATTTTAAACAATTGGTATGCACTAAAAGAGGCCTACGCGGGTGATGAACTTATTACAAAAGTACGCGATAAAGAAATTAAAACAATTTTACGTACGGAATCCTTGTCTGGCTTAAAAATTCCGAAAGTGGCATTGCCGAACTTTAAAGATTACGGAGATATTTTACGCTGGGTCTATAAAGAAAATGTACCAGGCGAGTTTCCGTATACAGCGGGCGTATTCCCATTCAAGCGTGAAGGAGAAGACCCAAAACGTCAATTTGCGGGGGAAGGCACACCGGAGCGAACGAATAAACGCTTCCACTATTTATCAAAGGACGATGATGCGAAGCGACTATCTACAGCATTTGACTCGGTAACTCTATATGGGGAGGACCCACACACAAGACCGGATATTTACGGGAAGGTGGGAGAGTCAGGTGTAAGCATTTGTACATTAGATGATATGAAAAAGCTGTATGCCGGCTTTGATTTATGTGCACCGTCAACATCTGTTTCTATGACGATTAATGGTCCAGCGCCGATTATTTTAGCGATGTTTATGAATACAGCCATCGATCAGCAAATACAAAAACGGGAGCAGGAGCTTGGGCGTACATTAACGGTAGAGGAATTTACTGAAACACGTGAGAAAACACTACAAGTGGTGCGCGGTACAGTGCAGGCAGATATTTTAAAAGAAGACCAAGGCCAAAATACGTGTATCTTTTCAACGGAATTTGCACTGCGTATGATGGGCGATATTCAGCAATATTTCATTGACCATAAAGTACGAAATTATTATTCGGTTTCGATTTCGGGCTACCATATTGCAGAAGCGGGTGCCAATCCAATCTCACAATTAGCATTTACATTGGCAAATGGCTTTACGTACGTGGAATATTACTTGAGTCGTGGCATGAATATCGATGATTTTGCGCCGAATTTAAGTTTCTTCTTCTCAAACGGCTTAGATCCAGAGTACACAGTAATTGGTCGCGTTGCTCGTCGCATTTGGGCAGTGGTGATGCGTGACAAATACGGTGCGAATGAGCGCTCACAAAAGCTGAAGTACCATATCCAAACATCGGGTCGAAGCTTGCACGCACAGGAAATTGATTTTAATGATATTCGTACAACACTACAGGCATTAATGGCATTGCAGGACAACTGTAATTCATTGCATACAAATGCCTATGATGAAGCCATCACAACACCAACAGAGGAATCTGTACGACGTGCCATGGCCATCCAAATGATTATTACAAAGGAGCATGGCTTATCAAAAAATGAAAATCCACTACAAGGGGCGTTCATTATTGAGGAGCTAACGCAATTAGTAGAGCAAGCGGTATTAGAGGAATTCGACCGTATCAATGATCGTGGCGGTGTGTTAGGTGCGATGGAAACGCAATATCAACGCGGTAAAATTCAAGAGGAATCGATGTACTATGAGCATTTGAAGCATTCAGGTGAGCTACCGATTATCGGCGTAAATACGTACTTGAATCCAAATCCACCATCAGATGAAGCGATAGATAATATGGAAATCGCGCGTGCCTCTACAGAAGAAAAGGATTTACAAATTACGAATTTACAAAGCTTCCAGGCACGTCACAAGGCAACGAGTGAAGCGGCTATCGAGCAACTAAAGCAAGTAGCCAAAACAAACGGCAATATTTTTGAGCAGCTAATGGAAACAGTCAAAGTAGCCAGCCTAGGACAAATTACGAATGCCCTTTATGAAGTAGGCGGACAATATCGCCGAAATATGTAGGTAAAACTAGCTACTTTAGTAATTAAAATAGCTTCTAAAATGAAGATTTCTCAAAAAAATGCAAAAATTGCGACTTGAAATTCCACGTTTGTAAAAAATTTCGTTATACTAGATAGCATAAACAACTATTTAGAGAGAAGGTGCGGCACGTTGCGACAATATTCACATTACATTTTGATTTTAGCTTGCCTATTGGCGACCTTCTTTTTATATAATAAACAACTAGCTGCAATCCCCTTGCTTCTGTTATCATTAATCTTGTTTTACGTAGCTTATAAAAAAGCAACAAATTTAAAAAACAAGAAATGAAGCTAGCATAGTAGGAGCATGATTGTATATAATGGGTATTATGCTTATCTTTATTCAATCTGAATTCAGATTCTGATTCAAGGAAGATAAGGTCTTTGGCGGATTCGACCGCAATTACGCCTAGGCACAATTCATTAATAGATATGTGATAAAGGAAAGGACGTGCACGATTTGAACTTTCGTGGTATGACAGATGAACAATTAGCAGAAGAGTCATTAATCGACTTAGCATACGCAATTTTAGAAGATAAAAAACAAGCAATGCCTTTAAATGATTTATTAAAAGAGATTCAAAAATTAAATGGTATTTCAAATGAGGACTTAAAGTCACGTTTAGTACAATTCTACACAGATTTAAACGTAGAAGGTCGTTTCTTATTAAATCAAGAAAATGGCTGGGGCTTACGTGAATGGTACAAAGTAGAAACAATCGAAGAAGAAACAGCACCAACAATCAAAACGCGTAAAAAGAAAGCAAAAGCTGTTGATGAAGAAGATGAGGATTTAGTTGAACTAGAGGAAGAAGATGTATTATTTGAGGAAGACTACGATGAGTTCGTAGACGGCGAAGATGATGCAGAAGACGATGCAGAAGAAGATATTGATTTCGTTGAAGAAGATATTGAAGACATCGATGCAGATATCGACGAAGAATTAATTGACGAAGAAGAGGATGGCTTTATTATCGAAGACGATGATGAAGAGGAAGTAGAGGATGAAGAAGAGTTAGAAGAAGATTTAAAATAAGCACGATAGTTTTTTGTTTAAAGTACTTGACTTCTAATTCACTTCCGTATAATCTTTTACTTGGGCTCCTTTAAAGAGGAGAATGACCGTATAAGTAATACGCTCCCCCTGCAAGCAATATGCAGGTGGAGCGTTTTTTTATTTTTTCGTGGGTTGAAAGTATATTTTTTTAACGAAATCCACATAAGAAAAGACAGCATTTCAGGCAAATGGTATGTACTGCGCTTTTCAAATAGGACACTTTTTAGAAAAACATTCATTTGCACTGGGAGCAACGAATGTTTTTCTAATTTGTTTAGCAACGAGGAGGAATTAGCAATGACAAAGTATATTTTCGTAACAGGTGGCGTCGTTTCATCACTTGGTAAAGGAATCGTAGCAGCATCTTTAGGACGCTTATTAAAAAATCGTGGATTAGAAGTAACAATCCAAAAGTTTGACCCTTATTTAAACATCGACCCAGGTACGATGAGCCCGTATCAGCACGGGGAAGTTTTCGTAACAGATGATGGGGCAGAGGCAGACTTAGATTTAGGACACTATGAGCGTTTCATCGACATCAATCTTGGGAAACATTCAACAGTAACTTCTGGTAAGGTTTACCAATCTGTATTGAACAAAGAGCGCCGTGGTGATTATAACGGTGGTACAGTCCAAGTAATTCCTCATGTAACAAACGAAATTAAAGACCGCGTGCAACGTGCAGGTCGCGAAACTTCTGCCGATGTCGTGATTACAGAAATCGGTGGTACGGTAGGTGACTTCGAATCACTATCTTTCTTAGAAGCAATTCGTCAAATGCGTCGTGACTTAGGGCATGAAAATGTAATGTATATTCACTGTACGCTAATGCCATATATCGCAGCTGCTGGTGAAATGAAAACAAAGCCAACACAGCACTCTGTCAAAGAGCTACGTTCATTAGGGATTCAACCAAATATTATCGTATTACGTACAGAGCAACCTGTACCACAAGATATGAAAGAAAAAATCGCGTTATTCTGTGATGTTCGTTCATCAGACATTATCGAATCCCGTGATGCAGAGCACCTATATGAAGTTCCATTAAACTTACATGCACAAGGCTTTGATCAAATCGTTCTTGACCACTTCGGCATTAAAGCGCCACAAGCAGATATGGAAGACTGGAAAGAGCTTGTACATCTAGTAAAACATTTAGAGCACAAAACTCGTATCGCCTTAGTTGGGAAATATGTGGAGCTACAAGATGCCTATATCTCAGTAGTAGAGGCGCTTAAACACGCTGGCTATGTGTACAATTCAGATATCGAAATTGACTGGGTAAACGCTGAGGAAATAACAGCAGAAAATGCTGACGAATTACTTGGTCAAGCGGATGGGATTTTAGTACCAGGTGGCTTTGGCGATCGTGGTGTTGAAGGTAAAATCGAAGCGATTCGCTATGCACGTGAAAAGGATGTACCATTCTTCGGTATTTGTTTAGGTATGCAAATGGCTACAGTTGAATTCGCACGTAATGTAATGGGCTTAGAAGGTGCGCATTCTACAGAACTAAACAAAGATACGAAATACCCAATTATTGACTTCTTACCAGAACAATCAGAAAGTACGGATCTTGGTGGAACATTACGTCTTGGTTTATATCCATGTAAATTAAAAGAAGGCTCCGTTGCACGCGCAGCATATAACGGTGAAGCATTAGTGTATGAACGTCACCGCCATCGTTATGAGTTCAATAACGAATTCCGCGAAGCAATGGAAGCGGCAGGTATGGTATTCTCAGGTCTTTCTCCAGATGGCAAATTAGTTGAAATCATTGAGTTACCAGAGAAGAAATTCTTCGTGGCTGGACAATTCCACCCAGAATTAATTTCACGCCCACAACGTCCACAACCTCTATTCCGTGAGTTTATAGGCGCGGCGTTTACTAACCGTAAATAATGTAAAATAGAAAGGGAATGTCCGTTTATACATCGGACATTCCCTTTATACTTTATGCAAATGGTGAAGTGCTTTCGAAATCGTCCTCATCTTCATCATCCATGACCATTTCATCAAATTCCATTTTGATTGCTTCATAAATGTACAAGGCAGCCATTATATGTGGGAAAACAATGCGCTCGCCAAGCTTTGTTGGGTGTGGTAAGATGCCACCACGCATTTTTAATGAAATATACGTATACGCTAAATTGCTTAATTCATTGTCATCTGAGGCCATTTCGCTTGCTACTGCAGCAAATGGAATAAAATCAGCATGTAGTTTCTTTGCTAATTGGATTGCTTGTGCATCATTTGCCTGTCGAGCGAAAATAATGACACGATCTGCGGGGGAGAGCTCTACTGAACCATGATAGCGCGAAAATTTTGTAAAAGGCTGTACACCTTGCGCGGCTTGAATGGCGATAGCTTCCATTTCGCCAAATGTAGCAAAGTACACCGTTCCCTGACCAATAGCAGCTTGAGCAAGTAGTCGTGCTGTTTCTTCAATCGCTTCTTCTTCGGATTGCTCGATACGCTGAAAAAGCCCTGTTAATTGAGTTGTTAATATTTTTGACATGATTCCACCTCAAAACTATTATAAAATTGAAGGTACAAAAAAGCAAAGATGGTCAAATAGTGGTTTATAAAAGAAGGAAATCAACTGTTAATAGTGGAAATATAACTTACAAACCAAATTCAAGAGGAGGATGGCTTTGAAGGAAATTTTAATTGTAGATGATCAGCCAGGTATTCGACTGTTGCTGAATGAAGTATTTAAAAAAGAAGGCTTTCACACACATTTAGCGGCAAATGGATTTGATGCATTAAAAATAGCAGAAACAGTCACACTAGATTGTGTATTATTAGATATGAAAATTCCAGGAATGGATGGTCTTGAAATTTTAGCGCGTTTAAAAAGGAAGCAGCCTAATCTGCCCGTTATTATGATGACAGCCTATGTTGAGCAACATATGATTGATAGCGCGACGGAACTGGGTGTAAACAAATATTTTACAAAGCCATTTAATATTTTTGAAGTGCGTGATGAAGTCGGAAAAATATTAGCGGTTCCAGAAAAAATATAATGAAAAACAAGTCGGCAGGCAGTAGCGCATACTGTCTGTTTTTGTTATGATTAACCTGAATGTTTTTTGGCGTTTCATCTTTTAATTATTAATGATTTCTGTCAAAAAACACAGAACTTCAAAAGCATAGGATACACGAAATGCTTTACTAGTCGTAAATTATCTATTTATCTTCGGGGAGGATTTTAATAATGGCATTAGTTTCAATGAAAGAAATGTTAATAAAAGCAAAGGCAGAAGGTTATGCGGTAGGTCAATTCAATATTAATAATTTAGAATGGACACAAGCAATTTTACAAGCAGCAGAAGAAGAAAAATCACCAGTTATTTTAGGCGTTTCTGAAGGCGCGGGTAAATATATGGGTGGTTTCTTTACAGTTGTGAAAATTGTTGAAGGATTAATGGAATCATACAAAATTACAGTTCCAGTCGCGATTCATTTAGACCATGGATCAAGCTTTGAAAAATGTAAAGAAGCGATTGATGCTGGTTTCACTTCGGTAATGATTGATGCATCTCACCACGCATTTGATGAGAACGTAGCGATTACAAAAGAAGTTGTAGCATATGCACATGCTAGAAATGTATCTGTAGAAGCAGAATTAGGTACAGTTGGTGGGGAAGAAGACGGTGTAATTGGTGGTATTATGTATGCCAATCCACAAGAATGTAAAGCATTAGTAGAAGCAACAGCCATTGATTGTTTAGCTCCTGCACTTGGCTCTGTACATGGTCCATACAAAGGCGAACCAAACTTAGGCTTCGCTGAAATGGAAGAAATCTCGACATTAACAGATTTACCTTTAGTATTACATGGCGGTACTGGTATTCCAACAAAGGATATCCAACGCTCAATTTCTTTAGGTACAGCAAAAATTAACGTAAACACAGAAAATCAAATCGCGGCTACAAAGGTTATCCGTGAATTTTTAGATAACGATAAGAAAACTTACGATCCACGTAAATTCTTAGGCCCAGCTCGTGAAGCGATTAAAGCAACGGTAATCGGTAAAATGCGCGAATTTGGTAGCTCTCAAAAAGCGTAATTTATGATGGATTCAACGAAGAAGGGATGTTCTGCCACAGCTTTTCCGGACAGACCCTTCTTTGTGAACATTTGTTTTCTACTTAAGCATCTCGTTCACAATAGAGCGGGATGCATTTTGTGCATTATAAGAGAATTTATTTTGGAGGAGCTCATTCATGAAATTTTTTATCGATACAGCGAACTTTGAGGAAATCAAAGAAGCCTATAATTGGGGTATTTTATCAGGTGTAACAACAAACCCATCATTAGTAGCAAAAGAATCAGGCGTTAACTTCCATGATCGTTTACGTGAAATCGCAGAATTAGTAAATGGTTCAGTTTCTGGAGAAGTAATTTCTCTAGACGCGGAAGGTATGATTCGAGAAGGAGAAGAGCTCGCAGCGATTCACCCAAATATTACAGTGAAGTTACCAATGACACCTGCAGGTTTACAAGCTTGCCGTCATTTTGCAAATAAAGGGATTAAAACAAACGTAACATTAATTTTTTCTGCAAACCAAGCATTAATGGCAGCTCGTGCAGGTGCAACTTATGTATCGCCATTTATCGGTCGTTTAGATGATATTGGTCAAGATGGTTCAGAATTAATTTCAACAATTGCGGAAATGTTTGCGATTCACGGTATTGAGACTGAAATTATTGCGGCATCGATTCGTCATCCACAGCATATTCAAGCAGCAGCTTTAGCAGGTGCGCATATTGCAACAACACCATTTAAAGTATTACAACAATTGTTCAAACATCCATTAACAGACAAAGGAATTGAGGGATTTTTAGCGGATTGGGCAAAGCGAGAAGGGAAATAATATATGTAACCTTTAAAAGCGGATGTGTAATTGCTCAATTGTAAAGTAAGGGAGAACTCAAAATGGATGTTTATAAAATTAAGGGCGGAAATCGTCTACAAGGTAAAGTAACTGTAAGCGGCGCTAAAAATAGTGCGGTCGCTTTAATTCCTGCATCAATTTTGGCAGGTTCTTCCGTAACGATTGGCGGAATTCCTGAAATTTCTGATGCATGGACGTTAAAAGCATTATTGGAAGAAATTGGCGGTAAAGTGTCGTTCGAAAATGGCATCATGACGATTGATCCAACAAAAATGATTGCAATGCCTTTACCAAATGGCAATGTAAAAAAGCTGCGCGCTTCGTATTATATGATGGGTGCGATGCTAGGCCGTTTTAAAAAGGCCGTAATTGGGTTACCTGGTGGCTGTTTTTTAGGACCGCGACCAATCGATCAGCATATTAAAGGCTTCGAGGCGTTGGGCGCAAAGGTAACAAATGAGCACGGTGCGATTTATTTACGTGCGGATGAATTAATCGGTGCGAAAATTTATTTAGATGTTGCAAGTGTAGGTGCGACAATCAACATTATGTTGGCAGCAGTACGTGCCAAAGGGAAGACGGTTATCGAAAACGCAGCAAAAGAACCAGAAATCATTGATGTAGCCACGCTATTGACGAATATGGGTGCCAATATTAAAGGGGCGGGAACAAGTGTTATTCGTATAGAAGGCGTCGATGAGCTCAAAGGCACGAATCATACGATTATTCCTGACCGTATTGAAGCGGCAACCTTTATGATTATGGCTGCTGCAATTGGCGATGGGGTGTTAGTTGATAATGTTATTCCATTGCATTTAGAGGCAGTAACGGCAAAGCTGCGTGAAATGGGCATTAAAATCGAGGAAAACGAAGAAAGTATTTACATTCCAAAGCAGGATAATTTCCGTGCAGTTGATGTGAAAACGCTTGTTTATCCAGGTTTCCCGACAGACATTCAGCAGCCTTTATCGGTGCTAATGACTCAAGCAGAAGGTACATCAAAAGTGACGGATACCATTTATTCAGCTCGCTTTAAACATATTGACGAATTGCGTCGCATGAATGCAAAAGCGCGAGTAGAAGGCAGTACAGCCATTATTCAAGGTCCGTCCGCTTTAGAAGGCTCGACAGTTACAGCAACTGACCTTAGAGCAGGTGCTGCACTTGTTTTAGCAGGTTTAATTGCAAAGGGTGAAACAGAAATTCACGACATTTATCATATAGAACGTGGTTATAGCGAGCTAATCGGAAAGCTTTGCGCACTTGGGGCAAATATTCGAAAAGAATCAATTATGGTAAATACAAATAATAAGGCGTAAAATAGTGTAAGACAGTTTCGGTTTTAACCGAACAATCAGGAGGCAAATAGAAAATGGAACGTAGTTTATCAATGGAAGTAGTTCGTGTAACAGAAGCAGCAGCAATTGCATCAGCAAAATGGATGGGGCGCGGACTTAAGAACGAAGCAGACGACGCAGCGACAACAGCGATGCGTGTTATGTTTGATACAATCCCAATGCATGCGACAGTTGTAATTGGTGAAGGTGAAATGGATGAAGCGCCAATGCTTTACATCGGTGAAGAATTAGGACTTCGTAACGGCGGACCGGAAGTTGATATTGCAGTCGATCCATTAGAAGGTACTAATATCGTAGCAAAAGGTACAAATGGTGCGATTACGGTACTTGCAATTGCAGACCGAGGTAATCTTTTAAATGCACCAGATATGTATATGGAAAAAATCGCAGTTGGCCCAGAAGCAGCAGGTAAAGTCGATATTAACGCATCTGTAACATATAACTTATTACAAGTAGCAAAGGCGAAAAATAAAGACATTTCAGACGTAGTGGCGACATTACTTGATCGTCCACGTCACCAAGCAATTGTTGACGAAATTCGTGAAGCAGGTGCGCGTATTAAATTTATCCAAGATGGCGATGTAGGTGCTGCAATTAATACAGCATTCGATGAAACAGGTATCGATATTATGTTCGGTACAGGTGGTGCTCCAGAGGGTGTCATCTCGGCTGTAGCATTAAAATGTTTAGGGGGCGACTTCCAAGCGAAATTAGTACCCGAAGATGAAGAACAATTAGAACGTTGCAAAAAAATGGGCATCGATGTCAACAAAGTATTAATGATGAATGACTTAGTAAAAGGTGATGACGCTATTTTCGCGGCGACAGCAGTAACAGACTCAGAGCTATTACGCGGTGTTCAATACAAAGGTTCATATGCATTAACGCATTCAGTTGTTATGCGTGCAAAAACAGGTACAGTGCGCTTTATCGAAGGACGTCACAGTATTGAGAAAAAGCCAAAATACAGTCAAAAATAACGTTCAAAAGAGAAATAATCTTTAACTTCAGTAAGCAGGCATCCAACCGCTTGTATTGTGAAGAAAAAACTATTTTCACAACCTTTACGCTAGTATATAATGAATGCCCGGTGACTTTTTGCCGGGCATCTTTCAAATAAAGTAAATACACTTCTTCTACTAAACCCTTAAGCTCACACATTCATATGTTATTACCCACAAACCGAAACTATAAAGAGACTGGAGAAATATTATGACAGCATTAACAATTGCTCAATTAGAAAGCATGACGTTAAAAGAATTATATGCTTTGGCAAAGCAATACAAGTTAACAAATGCGAGTAAACTAAATAAAAAGGAACTGATTTTTGCAATTTTAAAATCTCGTTCTGAACAAGAGGGCTTCTTTTTCATGGAAGGCGTACTAGAAATTATTCCTACAGATGGTTTCGGTTTCTTACGTCCAATCAACTATTCGCCATCAAAGGAAGATATTTATATTTCAGCTTCACAAATTCGCCGTTTTGATTTACGAAACGGGGATAAAGTTTCAGGGAAAGTGCGCCCGCCGAAAGAAAATGAGCGTTACTACGGCTTATTACAAGTAGATGCCGTAAATGGGGAGGATCCTGAAGTTGCAAAAGAGCGTGTCCATTTCCCTGCTTTAACACCACTTTACCCAGATCGTCATATGAAATTAGAAACTACATCTAGCAATCTTTCAACGCGTATTATGGATTTAGTAGCGCCAGTTGGTTTTGGTCAACGTGGTTTAATCGTAGCGCCTCCAAAAGCGGGGAAAACATCTTTATTAAAAGAAATTGCGAATTCAATTACAACGAATTATCCTGAAGCAGAGTTGATTGTATTATTAATTGACGAGCGCCCAGAAGAGGTAACAGATATTGAACGTTCGGTAAAAGCTGATGTTGTTTCATCGACATTTGACCAAGTGCCTGAAAATCATGTGAAAGTTGCGGAAATGGTATTGGAGCGCGCGCGTCGTTTAGTAGAGCATAAGCGCGATGTCATCATATTAATGGATTCGATTACACGTCTTGCACGTGCCTACAACTTAGTTATTCCGCCAAGTGGACGTACATTATCAGGTGGGATTGACCCAGCTGCATTCCATCGTCCAAAACGATTCTTCGGTTCGGCGCGTAATATTGAAGATGGCGGTAGCTTAACGATTTTAGCGACAGCACTAGTAGATACAGGTAGCCGTATGGATGAAGTCATTTACGAAGAATTTAAAGGTACAGGTAACTTGGAGCTTCACTTAGACCGTAATTTAGCAGAACGTCGTATTTTCCCTGCGCTTGATATTCGTCGCTCAGGTACACGTAAGGAAGAGCTGCTTATTCCAAAAGATCAGCTTGATAAATTATGGGCCATTCGTAAAACCTTCAGTGACTCTTCAGACTTTGCGGAGAAGTTTTTACGCAAATTACGTCCCACAAAATCAAATGAAGAATTTTTTGCAAAGCTTGATGCCGATATGAAAAAAGCAACGAACGGTAAAGGGCTGCTGTAAAGGATAAAAAATAGCTATTAAAAACGCCTAAACTTTTATAATTTTATAAAAGTTTAGGCGTTTTCGTATTTAACTGGTTAACGATAGTGAACCTTTTTTAGCTTTTTCATTTCATACATAGATTGGTCTGCTAAAGAAACAAGTGTATCAATCGAAGTACTATCAGATGGATAACAGCTATAGCCAATACTCGTTCCAACAGGGATGTTGTCAAAGCAGGCGACTTGCTCATGAAATGCCGTTTGTACATGCTGAATAAAGTCATCGGTATGATAGCCACTTTTCGTTTCATTTAAGGCTACGATAAATTCGTCGCCACCAAGACGTGCTGCAATACCGAAGTCTTCTACAAGCTCCATAAGCACCGTGCCTAGCATCATAATGGATTGGTCTCCAGCCTCATGTCCACGGAAGTCATTGAGCATTTTTAAATTATTAATATCCATTAAGTAAATGGCGATGACATCTTCCTCGATATATGCATTAGCTAAAATATTTTGTAGCTCCTCGAAAAAATAACGTCGATTCGGTAATTTTGTCAGTGGATCATGATAGGCTAAAAATTTGATTTCGCGTTGCTGTTCCTTAATGGCTGTAATATCCCGTATGAGAAGAATGATATGTTGTTCAAACTCAATTATTACTTGGTCAATATTTAGAAGTAAATCATATTCAACTTCATCAAACTTTAATACGAATTCGAAATCACGTATAGACTCAGCATTACGTATCTTTTTTTGAATGGTTGGTGCTAATAAAGTATATACATCCTTAAGTTGGATATGATGTTGTTCAATAAATTTTTGTGTAACTGGATTAATTTCACGAACTTTTAACTTTGAATCTAATAAAATAATAGCATCGGGATTCATGAAAAATAATTTTTCATAGCGCTTATCGAAATTATGCAGATAATCGGATTTCTTCATAATTTGACGGAGCATAAAGCAAAAGATAATACCTACATATAAGTATGGATAAGGCGGTATAAAATCAGGAAACTTAATGAAGCCAAATACAACATCTAAAATCGCTAGTATAATAAACATCTTTATTAAGGTTTTATAGAGCGATTGCTGTTCCGCAGAGCCTTTATTGCGCATGATAAATAAAGGAATTAAGGAAATGAATATAGTAACAATGCTTCCTATTAAAGTGAAATAATAGTTGGCATTATAAATAGGTGCATTCCAAATCCCTACTTTTTCAAAAGACTGCGTAGAAAGTAATTGGGCGCCGGAAAGTAGATTAAAGACGACCAAAATTAAAGGTGCATAAAAGATAGATGGATTTAACCATTTAGGTAATTTTTCAGTTAGTTTTGAAATATACATAACATAATGTATGGTGAAGCTTAGTGTGAGCAACCCCATAGAACTAAACCAAGCAGAGGAAAGAAGCGGACTGTATTCAATACTGGCTAAATTTCGAACAAGCTCCTCTAAAAACATGAAAAGATATGTAAAGGATAGACAAGCGATTAGAATATGCTCTTTATTGCGATGATTTCTTAAAAGTATATCCGTGCCCATGATAAGTAAGAATGCAATGGGAATAACGTAGGTTGCGATGATAATTAGTAAGTGTTCAAGTGGCATAGAGAGCTCCTTTAGTATTTTGAGTACTATTTTACAATTAGTGTAACACAGACATATTCAAAGTATGTTAAAAAATATTGCAAAATAAAAAAATAGTGATATAATTGTCTAGGTATGTATCGTGCACATATATAGCTGACCTCAAACATTGCTTAGCAGTGATATATTCGGGCTATGTAAGGTGCAGTACGAAAATACTCTGTTCCAGATGGTTCAGGGCGAGAGGAGAAAACGAATATGAAACAAGGTATCCACCCAGATTACAAAACTGCAACAGTAACTTGCTCTTGCGGTAACACATTTGAAACTGGTTCAGTAAAAGAAAAGATCGTTGTCGAGTTCTGTAACGAATGTCACCCATTCTACACAGGTCGTCAAAAGTTCGCTTCTGCTGACGGTCGTGTTGATAAATTCAACAAAAAATACGGTATCAAGTAATATCGTCGCCCATTTCCACATTTGTGGAGGTGGGTTTTTTCATGTTCCACGAAATGATACTTATTAGAATAAAAAGGTAGGATATTAGAACGAAGGCGACCCTTATTAGAAGAAAATGAGAAGATATTAGAATTCATACCGACAAATTATACATATTCAAAGGCAACATACTAAATTATTTAAAAAGTATGCATGATTCACAATAGACGAATGAATGAAAACTAGCTAAGATAAAAGAAGTGAAAAAGTTGACCTTGAGATTCATGCTCAAGGTTTTTTCTTGATGGAATGGGAGCAATAATCAAGAGGCAATGTACGAAATGGGGTATTAAAAGTGGCACAATTATTTTATAAGCACGGCGCAATGAATAGCGGAAAGTCGATTGAAATTTTAAAAGTCGCACACAATTATGAAGAGCAACAAAAAGCGGTCTTAATTTTTACATCAGGGATTGATACACGGGATGAAGTGGGGACAGTTTCGAGTCGTATCGGATTACGTCGACCAGCCATTGCGGTATTTGAAGATACCAATTTATATGACATTGTAAAGCAGCATGACGAAAAATTATACTGTGTGTTAGTCGATGAAGTGCAGTTTTTAACAAAGGAGCATGTCCTGCAATTAACGCAAATTGTGGATGAGTTAAATATTCCAGTAATGGGCTTTGGCTTAAAAAACGATTTCCAAAACGAACTTTTTGAAGGCAGCCGCTATATGATGATTTATGCGGACAAAATTGAGGAAATGAAAACGATTTGCTGGTTCTGCCACAAAAAAGCGACGATGAACTTACGTGTCGATGAAAACAAAAAACCGGTCCGTACAGGTGACCAAATTCAAATTGGGGGGAATGATCGTTATTACCCGGTATGCCGTCAATGTCATACAAACCCACCCTTATAAAATCTAAAGAAATATAAGTAGCAACAAGGCTAAAATTTCTTTATACTAGTATAGGTACATTTTACAAAGAGTTAAGTGGAAAATTGATTTTATATAAAGAAAAATATCTCTAGAGGTGAAAATAGATGTTTGATCGTTTACAGGCGGTTGAAGACCGTTACGAAAGATTAAATGAATTACTAAGTGACCCGGATGTCGTTAGTGATTCGAATAAATTACGTGAGTATTCTAAGGAACAATCGGATATTCAAGAAATGGTAGATGTATACCGCGAATACAAATCGGTAAAAGAACAGTTAGCGGATACGCGCGAGCTAATGGATATGGAAAAAGATGCAGAAATGCTAGACATGATGAAGGAAGAGTTTAACGATTTAAACAAGCAAATTCCAGAGTTAGAGGACCGTCTACGTATTTTATTAATTCCCAAAGACCCGAATGATTCGAAAAACGTAATTATGGAGGTTCGTGGTGCAGCAGGTGGTGACGAAGCGAATATTTTCGCGGGCGATTTATTCCGTATGTATACACGCTATGCAGAAGCACAAGGCTGGAAAATTGATGTCATGGAAGCGACGCCAAACCCAGCTGGCGGCTACAAAGAGGTTATCTTTATGATTAACGGACAAGGTGCTTATTCGAAATTCAAATATGAAAATGGCGCGCACCGTGTACAACGTGTGCCAGCTACAGAGTCACAAGGCCGTATTCACACGTCTACAGCGACAGTAGCATGTTTACCAGAGGTGCATGTGGAAGAAGTAGAAATCCATGAAAAAGATATTCGCGTAGACACATTTGCATCATCTGGTGCAGGTGGGCAGTCAGTAAATACAACGATGTCAGCCGTACGTATGACCCACTTACCAACAGGGGTTGTCGTGTCGATGCAAGATGAGCGTTCACAAATTAAAAACCGTGAAAAAGCAATGAAAATTTTAGTAGCGCGTGTAGCAGACTTACATCGTGCTGAGGCGCAAGCAGAAATCGATTCTACGCGTAAGTCAGCAGTCGGAACAGGCGACCGTTCTGAGCGTATCCGTACTTACAACTATCCACAAAACCGTGTAACTGATCACCGAATTGGTTTAACGATTCAAAAATTAGACCAAATTGTTGAAGGTAAGCTGGATGAGATTATCGATGCACTTATTTTAGATGAGCAAGCAACACGCTTAGCGAACTTAAACGAAAATGCATAAAACAATTTTTGAGGCCCTTCATTGGGCTTCTTCTTATTTAGAAGCCAATGGTCGCGAAGGTAATGCTGCAAGATTGCTTTTACAGCATGTAGTGCAAACGAATTATTCTGGCCTCATGATGAAAATGCATGATGCCATTTCAGAAGCGCAAGTGCAACAATTTACGAATGCTATCGAAGCACATGTCAAGGGACGCCCTGTACAGTATATTACCGGTGTTGAGGAATTTTATGGGCGCATATTCGAGGTAGATGAATCGGTATTAATTCCCCGACCTGAAACAGAGGAATTAATTGTTGGCACAATCGAACGTATGCGAAAATTATTCCATACGCAAAAGTTAACGCTAGCTGATATTGGGACAGGTAGTGGTGCAATAGCTATTACAATGAAAAAAGAATGGCCAGATTTAGACGTTACCGCTACGGATCTTTCAACTGCCGCATTAAATACGGCGCGAAAAAATGCGGAGAACCTACAGGCCGAGCTTATATTTGCTGAAGGCGATTTAACAGCGCCAATCGCCCATCAAAAATGGGATGTTGTGTTATCCAACCCGCCGTATATCGCGTTTGATGATATGCCGTCCATGTCTGATGTGGTAGTGGAGCATGAGCCGCATAGCGCGTTGTTTGCGGAAGAGGATGGGCTTATTTTATATCGAAAATTGGCTGAGCAATTACCCCCGCTTATGAATACACCGGGTCTGATTGGTTTAGAAATCGGATATACACAGGGAGAGACCGTCGCCAATTACTTCCGTGAGCATTTCCCACAAGCAAAGGTTTCAATTGTAAAAGATATTAATGGCAAAGATCGTATAATATTTTGTGAAATAATTGAATAAAGTCTTCTATTCTTGCAAACAATGTGTTGCAAGGGGGAGAGAATATGTTACATGATTACGAGATTATAAAAAAGACACAATGGTGGATTGCTAGCTTGAAGTTGCTCACAATGACCTTTATTTTATATAGTGCATTTATTATCATTCCAACAATGGTAGATAATGTGCAGGCTGAACGGGAGCAGCTAAATAGTGAAATGAAGGTGCGCGTGATTGCTAATAGTTCATCAGAGTCGGATCAGCTTATTAAAATGCAGGTTGTGGATAATCTTCAATATTTACTGGAACGTTCAGGTGAGACAACTGTGGATAACAAAGTGATGGAGAGAATTGTTCAAGAAATCCAAAAAAATTACCCACAATTACAATTACGCTATGAAATTGGGGATAACTTAGTGCCACCAAAATGGCAATTCGGTGCGTTTTATCCACAGAACCATTATTATTCGGTGAACGTGATTATCGGACAAGGGCGCGGTGAAAATTGGTTTTGTGCCGTATTTCCAACGCTTTGCACACCGAAAGAGCAGGCTAAAAGTGAACGACCGTCATTTTATTTGAACGAATGGTGGCATAAAAAGAATAATAAAAAGAATCCACAAATTTCAGAAAATTACCCACAAAAAATGTGAATAGTTAATAATTTGTGGATAGATCATAGAAAAGTTTTAGAAAGGAGCACAAAAAATGGAGACCTTATTATTAACTGTGGATGAATTTGTGGATAATTCAGAAAATTATACACAGGCCGTAAATTGGTTCAACAGCGGGGAAGTGGTAGCTTTTCCTACTGAAACGGTTTATGGCTTAGGCGCAGTAGCAACGGACGAGCAGGCAGTAAAAAAAATATTTGCTGCGAAAGGTCGTCCTTCAGATAATCCACTAATTGTCCACATCGGAACAATGGAAGAAGTAGCGCGCTATGTTGTGGATATCCCGGAAATAGCAAAGAAATGTATGGAAGCATTTTGGCCGGGCCCGTTAACATTAGTGATGAAGGTAAAGCCAAATGTATTGGCAGCAAGTGTGACGCCGGGTATGCAAACGGTAGGGCTTCGAATGCCGAATCATCCTGTCGCACTTCGATTATTACAAACATTGAAAAAACCATTAGCTGCACCGAGCGCCAATCGTAGCGGCAAACCAAGTCCTACGAAGGCAATGCATGTATGGGAAGATTTACAAGGGCTTATACCATGTATTTTAGATGGTGGGATGACGGGAATCGGTGTGGAATCCACTGTGCTTGATGTGACTTTAGCGCAGCCAGTCATTTTACGCCCGGGTGGTGTGACAAAAGAAATGCTGGAGCAAGTGATAGGGCCAGTATTAGAGCCAAACTTCGAACAGCAAAAAATCGAATCCACACCAAAAGCACCAGGCATGAAATATACGCACTATGCTCCCAACGCACCTGTTTATTTAATAGCGCAGGACAAACAGCAAATTGAGTGCGCGCTAGAGGAGCTACAGCAGCAACAGCACACAGTAGCCCTACTTGCCCCTCAAAATTTCGCTAATGTAAAAGCAGATTATTTTTTCTCATTTGGAGATGAGCATGAGCTAGAGCAAATGAGTGCGACATTGTATGATGCCTTACGTGCCTGCGACAAAACAAACGCCACAATTATTTTGGCAACGGTAACGGAACGAAAAGGTGTTGGTACAGCCATTATGAATCGCCTCGAAAAAGCGGCGGGTGGCAAATGGTATCAACGATAAAGGAATCCATGTTTTACACGAGAGATGTGTAGAATGTGGATTTTTTTGTGTTGAAGGAATTTAGAATTATTCACACTGTGGATAGTTTTTGACTTCTTGATAATCCACAAAAAATTTTTGGACAACCGTGCTTGTAGGCGTAATTGAAAAGGTAGACGCATACCGTATAAGAGGAATGGATTTTTTGTCGTAATAAAAACGGATGAAAGAAGGCTAGTATGCAGGAAATTGTAGCAGGCATATTAATGTCATTTGATGTAGTGGCGCTGTATTTAGTCGCAAACAATGTAAAATATAAGTGGCTGCTCGCCAGTTGGACAGCCTGTTTACATATGGTATTTCCGTTAATTGGTTTTTACTTCGGGCAGTGGCTTGCCAATATATTTTTGCAATGGTCGAATAGTATTTCCGTGTTGCTATTATTTTTTATCGGGCTCCAATTACTGCTTTCGAGAAAAAATGAAGATTTTCCAGCAAAAACTTTACCTATTATCGCAATATTTGCGAGCATTGATACCTTTTCAGTAAGTCTATCTTTTGGTATGCTAAAATTAGAGAAAATCGCTTTTATATTGAGTGCGGGCATTTCGACGTTAATTTTTTCGTATATTGCACTCCTTGTAGCGCAAAAAAGTACCATTTTAAATAATGGCCTGCTAAAAAAGTTGGCGGGATTAGCATTAATTATTATGAGTATTTTACTATTAATTTGAGGACTGATTGTAGATGAAAATCATTTTTATTTGTACCGGAAATACTTGTAGAAGTCCAATGGCGACCGCAATTTTAATGAGTAAACAGCTTCCGAATGTAGAGGTGCGCTCGGCAGGGGTTTATGCACATCCTGGTAGTGCGATGTCCAGTCAAGCACAGCAGGTGTTAAATCAAAAAAATATTAAACATAATCATTCTTCCGCAATATTTAACGAGGAGGATGCACAGTGGGCAGATTTAATTTTGACAATGACCTCGGCCCATAAAGAACTCGTATTACAATTAGTAGATCAGGTTGAACATAAAACCTTTACATTAAATGAATACGTAGGACTGGGGAGCTGTGATATTCAAGATCCTTATGGTGGTAATGTAGCCGTTTATGAACGAACATACGAACAATTAGAGGAAGCAATCGCAAGACTAGAGTCAAAAATACGTTTGGAGGAACATCATTAATATGGAAACAAACAAAAAACTATTTACACTACGTCGTAAGCTTGTCTTATTTGTAGGGATTTTGGCATTAATCACGTATACAACAAGCTTTCTTTTTATCGAGTTTATCCATCCAATGTTTTTTGAACAAACAAATCCAATAATATTCCAAATTATTACATACGCACTAGGGATAATTTGGTCGTGCATACTAGCAGCGGTATTTAGCTTAATTCTTGTGCGTCCATTACAGCGCTTAGAAAATAGTGCTAATCTAGTAGCAGAAGGCAAGATTGGTAAGGATGTCGAAATGCCAAAAACAAATGATGAAATTCGAAGCGTTGGTGAAGCATTTCAGGCAATGGTCGAGAATTTACGCAAAATGGTTAGCGGCATCGAGGACAACTACAAGTCTACAGATGCGACGATTGAAGACTTATCTAAGCAAAGTAGCTCAGTCGCAAAAAATGCAGCAGCCATTTCAAGCAATATCGGGCAAATTTCATCGGGTGCTGAATCTTCGGCTATGGCCATTCAGGAAACAGCAGAAGCAATTGAGGAAGTTCGTGAATTGGCAACAGAAGTGAATTCCAAGGCGGTTGAATCAGCAAATCGTTCCAAGGAAATTATAGACGAACTTACTTCGACAACAGCGGCTATCCATGGGGTTGTATTAAGTATTCAGAAAATTGCTGCTGATAATGAAAATGCGTTAATCAATATTCGAGAGCTTGAAAAAAATGCAGGGCAAATCGAGCATATTATAGGTTTAGTGGGAGATATTGCAGGGCAAACGAACTTGCTTGCCTTGAATGCCTCAATCGAAGCGGCACGAGCTGGCGAACATGGAAAAGGCTTTGCAGTTGTTGCAGAAGAAGTGCGTGGCTTGGCCGATGAAAGCGCCAATGCGGTGAAGGGGATTACGACATTAGTGCAAACGATGCAACAAAATGTCAATGTAGTCGTAGCACAAATGAATGAGCAGGTTACATTTGCTGTATCTGAATCTTCACGAGTATCTGAAACAACCTCAGCCGTAGAAGGTATGTCAAAGGCCGTGCATGAAATGGCGGATGATGTTGTACAAATTTCTCAACTGGTAGGTCGACAAATGCATAATATTGAACACACGTCACGCCAATCTCAAGAGGTAGCGGCTATTGCAGAGCAGACGTCGGCGAGTGCACAAGAAGTGAGCGCGGCTTCCAATGAACAGTCCTTCGCAATCAAACAAGTGGAGGCATTAGCAAACGATTTACAACAACAATCAGCTGAGCTATACAAAATGATTCAACAATTTGATCGTAACTAATTGATTTCGGCGTACCTATATTTCTAAAAAGCATTATGCTTAAAAATGGGCGTAGTGCTTTTTCTATGAAGTAACGGAGATTTTTATGGATTTGCAAATATATAGAAAAAACGCAAATATCCCCATGATTTCGCAATTAAAATCCTAAAGTCGCAAATATCCATTACATATTCACAAAGAACAACGCGTTTCGTGTAATTAATCTGATAATACAAAAAATAGTCTATAATAACATTTTTACGTATATTGATTGGGGAAACCTACTCAAATCTACCGAAAAAACTAATGATTATGCCTTTGTAGACGTAAATATTCGTGTTTTATGCCGGAAAATCAAAATCATTATGGAAAATACGTGTCAATCTGGTGTAATAAATGGTACACTGTTGATGAAAATAAAAGTAAAACTAGTTTAGGGAGGAAACCCTCTATGAAAATTGCCATTTCTTCAGACCATGGCGGCAATAATTTACGTAAAGAAATTATGGCATTATTAGATGAATTAGCAATCAGCTACGAAGACTTTGGACCACAATCAAACGACTCAGTGGACTACCCAGATTATGCACGCCCTGTTGCGGAGCGTGTGGCTTCAGGTGAGTTTGACAAAGGGATTTTAATTTGCGGAACAGGGATTGGTATTTCGATTGCTGCCAACAAATTCAAAGGTATTCGCTGTGCATTAGTACACGATACATTTTCTGCAAAAGCGACACGTAATCATAATGACTCAAACATTTTAGCGATGGGTGAGCGCGTGATTGGCCCGGGTTTAGCACGTGAAATCGTGACGACTTGGTTACATGCAGAATTCGAAGGTGGACGTCATATCCGCCGTGTTGAAAAAATTTCTGAAATTGAAGACCTACAGCAATAGGTGATCACATGACAAACTTACGTGATGTTCAAAAACAGTTGGCCAGTGCCTTACATGAATTCGAGCAGCAAGTGAAGTTTACGGAGGGGCAGCTATTTGTTGTCGGCTGTTCTACGTCCGAAATCATCGGCGAAAAAATCGGAACAGCCGGTGCACTCGATGTTGCGCAAATGCTTTATACGGAATTTTCCAACTTTGCGCACAAGCATAAGATGTATTTAGTTTTCCAAGGCTGCGAGCATATTAACCGTGCGTTAACATTAGAAGCAGCAGCCGCTAAAAAGTACCATTTAGAGCCTGTTTCAGTCGTCCCTGTACGAACTGCAGGTGGCTCCATGTCGGCTTATGCCTATACACAAATGCACGAGCCGGTTGTTGTGGAGGCCATTCAAGCACATGCGGGGATTGATATTGGTCAAACACTAATCGGCATGCATTTAAAGCATGTGGCCGTACCTATTCGTACATCAATTAAATGTGTAGGAGAGGCAGTCATTACACTAGCTACAACACGTCCAAAGCTAATTGGCGGCGAACGTGCGCAATACAAGTAACGTCACCACGTTATAGGATTATCATTTTGAATTGGAAACTCCGAAGTCCATTCGGAACAAAATTTAGGAGGATTTAGACAAATGGCATTTGAAAAATTAGCAGGACAAGACAAGGCAATCTTAGACGCAATTTTATTGGAGAAAAAACGTCAAAACACAAACATCGAATTAATCGCATCAGAAAACTTCGTATCAGAAGCGGTAATGGAAGCACAAGGCTCATACCTTACAAACAAATACGCTGAAGGCTACCCAGGCAAACGCTACTATGGTGGCTGTGAACATGTAGACGTAGTAGAAGATATTGCGCGCGACCGTGCAAAAGAATTATTCGGTGCAGCTTATGTAAACGTACAGCCTCACTCAGGTGCACAAGCGAACATGGCAGTGTATCATACAATTTTACAACCAGGTGATACAGTACTTGGTATGAACCTTTCACATGGTGGTCACTTAACACATGGTTCTCCAGTAAACTTCTCTGGTATTTTATATAACTTCGTGGAGTACGGTGTAACAGCTGATACAAACGTAATCGACTATGAAGATGTTCGTCAAAAAGCATTAGAATCAAAACCAAAATTAATCGTTGCAGGTGCTTCGGCATACCCACGTGCAATCGACTTCGCAAAATTCCGTGAGATCGCGGATGAAGTGGGGGCATACTTCATGGTAGATATGGCGCACATCGCAGGTTTAGTAGCTGCTGGTGAACACATGAACCCAGTACCATATGCAGATTTTGTGACAACAACGACTCACAAAACATTACGTGGCCCACGTGGTGGTATGATTTTAACAAATGATGCAAAATGGGAAAAAGAATTAAATAAATCAGTATTCCCAGGTATTCAAGGTGGTCCATTAATGCACGTAATCGCTGCAAAAGCAGTCGCATTTGGCGAAGCATTACAACCAGAATTTAAAGACTATGCAAAACAAATTAAAGCAAACGCAGTAGCACTTGCAAAAAGCTTACAAGATGAAGGCGTTGAAATCGTATCAGGCGGTACAGATAACCACTTATTATTATTAAACGTAAAATCTTTAGGCTTAACTGGTAAAGTAGCAGAGCATGTACTGGATGAAGTAGCCATTACAACAAACAAAAACACAATTCCTTACGATACGGAAAAGCCATTCGTAACATCAGGTGTTCGTGTTGGTACAGCTGCGATCACGTCTCGTGGTTTCAAAGAAGAAGATGCAATCGAAGTAGGTAAAATTATTGCATTAGTACTTAAAAATCCAGAAGACGCTGCGGTTAAAGAAGAAGCTCGTAAGCGTGTCGATGCATTAACAGCAAAATATCCATTATACGCATAATTATAGGTAAAATAGAAAGGGTCCTTTATTCCGCTGTTCGGAATTTTAAGGCCCTTTTCTCTTTTGGAATTTTTTTAAATTATGGTTACTAATTGAAAAAGATACTATATGAAGAAAAGTAGGTAAAATTAGTTGAAAAGTAAATAGGTCCTCTATTATGATAGAAAAGACTAAGTACAAAAGTAACAGATTAAGAATACCAACTATCGACGGAGGCACTATGGAAAAGACGAGCATAAATATCTTTGAAACGTTAACCGACAAAACTTATAAAAATTTGCAACAACACTTAACATTTACAAACAAAATAAATGCGATTGTCCTACAAGAAGGCCCGATTCAATATAAAATTCAACAAATCTGCACAGCAATAGATTTTCGATTTAATACATATTCAACATTTACATACTTAAAGCAGCAACCATTGCAGTTCATAAGGTCGCAACGTTTTCCTGAACAAGAGACTCCGAATATTTCGCAACAGGAAATGAACTATCATCATCAACTAATGACCAAATATAAGCGGTTAAATTGGTCGATCTTATCGGAGTTGTCCCTACATAGTAAAACATGGCGTATTGCAAAATCTGAGCTTTGCGAAAATAGCTATTTTATCCCGGTGTATACGATGTCCCATGAAGTGATTGGCTACTTTATTATTTATTTCAAGGGAATCAGGATAGGGGAGCGCTTACTGAGCGTTTTAACTCGTAAACTAGAGCAGTGCATTCAATTGCTCGAAAAACTTTCAATGTATGAGCGTCAAATTGAAATACTACAAACAACTGATACGACAACTAATTTACCAAGTTATAAAAAGTTTATTACGATGCTAAGTCATTATAAAAATGAAAATAAAGTCGGCGTTATAAAAATAATAGAGCCTGGTGAATTTTCAAAAATTGTAGAGCTCTACGGTCGACCGGTTGGAGAACGCTTATTAAGGCATATAGGAGAATGTTTAAAGCAGGCCTCAACTAGTGATAATAGTGAAGTCGCGCGCTTTACCAGCTCTGCATTAATCATGTTTTCGCCGGTTGATTTTAAGCATCTGGTTAAAAGAAAAACAACAATTAGCGATGAAATGAACGCGTCGTTTACAATTGACGATCAGCCTATACATATTTCTTTAAAGGTAGGGATTGCACCATTTAATTCGCGAATTGCAAATCATGATGCGATTCGCTTTGCCGAGTACGCTTTAACAAAAGCAAAGGGTGTACATGGCTCACATACGGAATTTTATACAGCACGAAATGATGCTGTATTAGAACGGGAATTATTTGTGCTTAACCATTTAAAAAATGCGATTTATAATGGGGAAATCGATATACATTTCCAACCTAAATTTGCATTACATAATGAAAAAATTATCAGTATGGAGGCATTAGCACGCTGGTATTCACCTGAGCTTGGCTTTATTTCGCCAGCTGAATTTATTCCTATCGCTGAAAATGCAGGGCTTATCAAAAATTTAGAGCTACAAATTATTGAAAAAGTATTGATGTGGCACCAACAGCGTCAATACGAAGGAAAACGAATTGTGCCAGTAGCAGTAAATATTTCACCGGAGCATTTTTACCATCCGTTATTTATTCAAAATTTGCAGCGTCTTCTGCATACTTATTATGCCGACCCAAAAACTTTAATTATTGAAGTAACTGAAAATATGGGATTATTTGATTCAGAAAGAGCAAGAAAAATTATTAACAAATTGCGGAATATGGGGGTCTATACAAGCATTGATGACTTTGGTATTGGCTATTCTTCGTTAAGTTATTTGCAAAAATTTTCGTTCAACGAATTAAAAATTGATCGTAGCTTTGTGATGAAATTGGATGAGCTTGCAACGCAAACCATTGTGAAGGCCATTATTGAAATCGCACATACATTGGAGATGGATGTCATTGCTGAAGGTGTGGAAACAAAGGAGCAGCGGGATATACTAAAAGCTATTAGCTGTGACGGCATTCAAGGCTATTACTATTCAAAGCCATTGCCCATTGAAGAGGCCGAGAAGTGTATCGATGAAGAACGGCTAAAACGAAAACAAATTTGGTAAATTCAATAACCATTTAAAAAACATCCGGTGAATAGTTTTCGATGATATCCTTTTCTGTTATACTAATTTAGATAAATAACAGTTAGGAGATGTCAACGTGAGCAAAGTATACGTATTTGACCACCCATTAATTCAACATAAGTTAACTTATATTCGAGATAAAGAAACAGGTACAAAGGAATTCCGTGAGTTAGTTGACGAAGTCGCAACGTTAATGGCTTTCGAAATTACACGCGATTTACCATTAGAAGAAATTGAAGTAGAAACACCTGTAACAAAAGCAAAAGCAAAAATTCTGTCAGGTAAGAAAATTGCAATTGTACCAATTTTACGCGCAGGTATCGGGATGGTAGATGGCGTATTAAAATTAATTCCTGCTGCAAAAGTAGGTCATATTGGTCTTTATCGTGATCCAGCCACATTAAAGCCAGTTGAATATTATGCGAAGCTTCCAGCAGATGTGGAAGAGCGTGATTTCATCATCGTTGACCCAATGCTAGCAACAGGTGGCTCAGCAGTAGAAGCGATCAACTCACTAAAAAAACGTGGCGCAAAAAGCATTAAATTCATGTGCCTTATCGCTGCTCCAGAGGGTGTAGCAGAAATCCAAGCAAAGCACCCTGATGTAGATATTTACATCGCATCTCTAGATGAAAAATTAAATGATCACGGTTATATCGTACCTGGCTTAGGTGACGCTGGTGACCGTTTATTCGGCACAAAATAAGTAGAAAAAAACGCCCGTGAAGTTATTTGCGGGCGTTTTTTATAGAATATACTCAAAAGGAGCTCTATCATGACGAACAAATATAAAGTAATGACCATCTTCGGTACGCGCCCAGAGGCAATTAAAATGGCCCCACTTGTATTAGAACTTCAAAAACATCCACAACAAATTGAATCGATCGTTACCGTAACCGCACAGCACCGCCAAATGCTGGACCAAGTGCTAGAAACATTCAAAATTACACCCGACTATGATTTAAATATTATGAAGGATCGCCAAACATTAGTGGATGTAGCGACAAATGCATTAATTGGCTTAGACCGTGTTATGAAAGAGGCAAAACCTGATATAGTACTTGTACATGGCGATACAGCGACAACATTTGTAGGAAGCCTAGCCGCATTTTATAACCAAATCGCAATAGGTCACGTAGAAGCAGGTTTACGCACAGGTCAAAAATATTCGCCATACCCAGAGGAAATGAACCGTCAATTAACAGGTGTGATGGCAGACCTACATTTTTCACCAACAGAGCAATCACGCGAAAACCTATTAAAAGAAAATAAGCCGGCAGAAGCCATTTTTGTAACAGGGAATACGGCAATCGATGCATTGAAAACGACAGTTAGTGAACACTATACACACCCCGTGCTAGAAAAAATGGGGTCGGACCGTATGATTTTATTAACAGCACACCGCCGTGAAAACTTAGGGGAGCCAATGCGCAATATGTTCCGTGCCATTATGCGCTTACTGGCCGAGCATGAGGATGTACAAGTTGTTTATCCAGTGCATATGAACCCAGCTGTACGTGAAGTGGCCAATGAAATTTTAGGCGACAACCCACGCGTGCATTTAATCGAGCCGTTAGAAGTATTCGATTTCCATAATTTCGCAGCGCGCTCGTATATGATTTTAACGGATTCAGGTGGGGTACAAGAAGAAGCACCATCTCTAGGTAAGCCCGTACTTGTGTTACGTGACACAACAGAGCGTCCAGAAGGCATTGCAGCTGGTACATTAAAGCTTGCGGGGACAGATGAAGAAGTTATCTACACAATGGCAAAAGAATTACTAACGGATCAAGCAGCATACGATAAAATGGCACATGCCTCAAATCCGTATGGTGATGGATTTGCCTCTGAGCGAATTGTGAAAGCCTTAATGAACTATGCAAAGCTCTAGTTGCAATCGATTCTATGAAACGAGATTGAACTTTTTCTGAAAACTTTGTGAAATCCATGAGAAGTTTAACAATTTTTGTGAAAAACAGAGTAGTTAAACTTCTCTCAAAAGCAATCGAATTTGTTGAAAGTATGTTTTTTAAGAAAAAAAGCAGAGAATTTTAAAAAATCATAATGTCAATAGCTAAAATCGCAAAAAAGAAGCAAAAAATTTTTTTCTTTCATCTTTTAATATGAGCAAAACAGAAAAAAAGTATGAACTAGCGAAAAAAGGTGTTAGTGAAAAAATAGAGTTTGAAAATATGCATAACTATACACAAATTTGTCAACAATTTGACAAGGAGTTTAAGTGTGTGAAGTTTTTCACCATTAGCAATTGACATCAAAAACCCCCTATTGTATGCTTACAAAGGGTAAGAATGATAAGGGTTTCGTCTAGTCTGAAGACGTTGAAACACTTGTTATATCAAGTTTCTACTAGATTGGCATTTGAAAATCAACTTGTCAATTTGCAACGTTTTATGCGTCTGGATTAAACGTCCACAAGATTATGAGTCATTTAGAAGTATGGAATGAATAGTAACATTGGGGAGTACGTCCATAGTTAAAATTGTTTAGTACTTGTAACGGACTCTGGTTTTGTAGTGCATTCACTACAGTTTAGATTCACTTAATGGTCGATGAACGCTTTCTTTACTCGAAAAATGTTTCAGGAGATTAATTGCCAATGCTAAATTTGCATCACATGTTCGCAATGCAGAAGAAGGCGTTCTTTTTTTTGCTTGCTATTTGTGCGTTAGGCTGGGGATTTTCGCCGTATGATTCAATATTTGCTGGTATTGCCCTAGGTGCGTTCTTTGGTACGTATAACTTTTGGATATTAGTTCGACGTATGGAAAAATTTGACCGTTCCATAAGTGAGGGGACAAAAACACCATCTATTGGTACGGCATTACGTTTCGGATCAGGTGTTGCCGCAGTCGCAATCGCAATATCGTTGCCACAATATTTTCACTTAATAAGCACGGTCATTGGGCTTATGATTCCGTATGTCTTTTTAGTAATAGAAAGAATTGTACATCAGGATAAGAGCCATTAATGTGCAATTGAAAGAGAGGTGAATGCAGAAATGAATCATACAGCTCCAGAATTAGACTTGGATTTAGGCTTTATGACGCTTACATTCAATTTAGGTACAGTATTAACACTACTTGTATCAGCAGTTATCGTGTTCATAATCGCAGTAGTTTCGACACGTAAACTTGCGTTGAAACCAACTGGTATGCAAAACTTCATGGAATGGATTATGGATTTCGTGAAGGGGATTATCAAGAGTAACATGGACTGGAAAACAGGTGGTCGCTTCCACATTCTAGGGATTACATTAATTATGTTTATCGCGGTATCAAACTTACTTGGTTTACCATTAGGTGGTATCGTTGTCGGACATGATTTATGGTGGAAATCACCAACAGCCGATCCGGTTGTAACGATGACATTAGCATCAATGGTTTTAATCTTAACTCAGTACTACGGTGTGAAAATGCAGGGTACAGGTGGTTATGCAAAAACATTTTTCCAACCAATGTCATTCATGTTCCCATTAAAGGTTATTGAAGAGTTTGCCAATACGTTAACACTTGGTTTACGTCTTTACGGTAACATTTATGCCGGTGAAATCTTACTAGGTTTACTAGGGGGATTAGCAGGCGCATCTATTTTTGGCTTCATCGGTGCAATCGTTCCGACGATGGCATGGATGGGATTCTCGATTTTCATCGGGTTTATCCAAGCTTTCATTTTCACTATGTTAACGATGGTATACATGGCTCACAAAGTGAGTTCAGACCATTAATTATAAATTTCCACATTCAACGTAGTGTGGTAATTTGAACCCAAAAAATTACAAATCCAAGGAGGATATTTCAAAATGGTAGGTTCAGTAGGTTTATTAGCAGCAGCAATCGCAATCGGTTTAGCAGCATTAGGTGCAGGTATTGGTAACGGTTTAATCGTTTCTAAAACAGTAGAAGGTATCGCTCGTCAACCAGAAGCACGTGGCGCACTTCAAACAGTTATGTTCATCGGGGTTGCATTAGTAGAAGCATTACCGATCATCGCAGTAGTAGTAGCATTCATCGTAATGAACAAATAATCTTTGCAAAAAGATTACTTCCCAGTGGCGAAGAAGACTTTTTAAAGCCCCCCTTCGCCATTGCTTTTGTATGAATAAGGCTTGTCCTTATTTGAGTTTTTTAGCATGAAAGTAAAAGTATTACAAATATAGATTTCTATTCAAGCTCTTGAAGGGAGTGAAACAATCGTGGTTTTAGACTATCTTGTACTAGGTGCAGGCGCTAACAACATCAACTTAGGTGATGCTATCGCTACATTAGTAATTTTCTTAGGTTTAATGGCACTTCTTAAAAAGTTCGCTTGGGGTCCTTTAATGGGTATCATGCGCGAGCGTGAAGAATTAGTGGCAAGCGGTATTGATGCTGCTGAAAAAGCTAAGAAAGAAACGCAAGCACTATTAGAAGAACAAAAGAGCCTTCTTAAAGAAGCTCGCACTGAAGCGCAATCTATCGTTGAGGGCGCGAAAAAGCAAGGCGAAGCAACTCGCGAAGAAATCGTGTCAGCTGCACGCGCTGAAGCTAACCGTCTAAAAGAATCTGCAGTTCGTGATATCGAAGCAGAAAAAGAAAAAGCAATTGCTGCGGTACGCGAAGAAGTGGTTTCATTATCAGTTCTTGCTGCGTCTAAAGTTCTTGGAAAAGAAATTTCTGAAGCAGACAATAGCGCATTAATTAAAGAAACGATTGCGAAGGCAGGCGAAGCGAAATGAGTCAATCGACTGTAGCAAATCGCTATGCTCAAGCAATTTTCGAATTAGCGTCTCAGCAAAACATACTTTCTGAAGTAGGTGCAGATTTAAAAGAGATCAAAGAAGTAATCGCTTCAAACGATGAGTTTATGGCATTATTATCGGCTCCAAAAATCTCAGCTGACCGCAAAAAAGAGCTTATTGCTCAAATCTTAACTGGTGCACAGCCAATCGTTGTTAACATGATTCAATTCTTAATCGAAAAGAAACGTTTAAACGAATTATCGGCTGTAGCTGAACAGTTCCAAGCATTAGCAGCTGCTGCTCAAGGCTCTGCCAATGCAAACGTATTCTCTACTCGCGAATTAACTGAACAAGAGCGCGCAGAAATTTCTGCTGCTTTCGGTAAATTAGTGGGAAAAGAAACATTAAATATTACAAACATTATCGATGCGTCACTAATCGGTGGCGTACGCGTTCAAATCGGCAACTATATTTTCGACAGCACTGTAGTATCTAAGCTAGAGGACTTAAAAAAAGTATTAGTTGGCTAAATCTTAAGAAATGTGAGAGGTGAACATACATGGGCATCAAAGCTGAAGAAATCAGCAGTCTGATTAAACAGCAGATTGAAGGTTATCAATCGGAATTAAAAGTAAGCGAAGTAGGTACAGTTATCACTGTTGGTGACGGTATCGCTCGTGCTCATGGCCTCGACAACGCCATGGCTGGAGAGCTTTTAGAGTTCTCAAACGGTGTTATGGGTATGGCACAAAACCTAGAAGAAGGTAACGTTGGTATCGTAATTTTAGGGGACTACCTAGGCATCAAAGAAGGCGATGAAGTTCGTCGTACAGGTCGTATTATGCAAGTTCCAACTGGGGAAGCGTTAATTGGACGTGTTGTAAACCCACTTGGTATGCCAGTGGATGGATTAGGTCCAATCAACACAACTACTAGCCGTCCAATCGAAAGTCCAGCTTTCGGTGTAATGGCTCGTAAATCAGTACATGAACCATTACAAACAGGGATCAAAGCGATTGATGCTTTAGTTCCAATCGGTCGTGGTCAACGTGAGTTAATCATCGGTGACCGTCAAGTTGGTAAAACATCTGTAGCAATCGATACAATCTTAAACCAACAAGGCGAAGATATGATTTGTATCTACGTTGCAATTGGTCAAAAAGAATCAACTGTACGTGGTACGGTTGAAACATTACGTAAGCACGGTGCTTTAGATTACACAATCGTTGTAACTGCATCTGCTTCACAACCAGCGCCATTACTATACTTAGCACCATTTGCTGGTGTATCTATGGCCGAAGAGTTCATGTTAGATGGTAAACACGTATTAATCGTGTATGATGACTTATCTAAACAAGCATCAGCTTACCGTGAACTTTCATTATTATTACGTCGTCCTCCAGGTCGTGAAGCTTACCCTGGTGACGTATTCTACTTACACTCACGTTTATTAGAGCGTGCAGCGAAGTTAAACGAAACTTACAAAAACGGTTCAATTACGGCGCTTCCATTCGTTGAAACGCAAGCGGGCGATATCTCTGCATATATCCCAACAAACGTAATTTCAATTACAGATGGTCAGATCTTCTTACAATCTGACTTATTCAACTCTGGTGTACGTCCAGCAATCAACGCCGGTTTATCAGTATCACGTGTAGGTGGTTCTGCTCAAATCAAAGCGATGAAAAAAGTAGCTGGTACATTACGTCTTGACTTAGCAGCATTCCGTGAATTAGAGTCATTCGCTCAATTCGGTTCTGACTTAGACGCAATCACACTTAAAAAATTAGAGCGTGGTAAACGTACAGTTGAAGTTTTAAAACAAGACTTAAACAAACCACTTAAAGTTGAAAAGCAAGTAGCGATCCTTTATGCATTAACTAAAGGTCACTTAGATGATATTCCGGTACAAGATATCGTTCGTTTCGAAAACGAATTCTTAAGCTGGTTAGATTCAAACCACACAAACGTTTTAGATCACGTTCGTACTACTAAAGAACTTGCTCCAGATGCTGAGTATATCGAAGCAATCAACGCATTCAAAAAAACTTTCGCTAAATCTGAGTAAGAATTGGACAGTTTTTCACGCGTGTCATGATGATGCACGTGAAAGGCTGAACCTCTTTTAAGAACTTGATAAAAATCAAAAGGTGGTGAAATACCAGTGGTAAACTTACGCGAAATTAAAGGTCGTATTAACTCTACAAAGTCTACGAAGCAAATTACGAAAGCGATGCAGATGGTTTCTTCTTCAAAGTTACGTCGTGCAGAGATGAATGCTAAAGCTTACGTACCATACATGGAAAAAATCCAAGACGTAGTAGGCGCAATCGCAGCAGGTACAAAAGACAGTGGGCATCCAATGTTAACTGTTCGTCCTGTTAAGAAAACAGCTTACTTAGTAATTGGTTCCGACCGTGGTTTAGCAGGTGCTTACAACTCAAGCATTTTACGTGAAGTTCAAAATACAATTAACTCACGTCATAAGTCTAAAGATGAGTATGTAGTATTAGCAGTAGGTCGTGTTGTTCGTGATTACTTTGTAAAGCGTGGACACAATGTTATCGCAGATGTAGTTGCTCTACCAGACCAACCGACATTTGCGGATATTAAAGAAATCGCACGTAATGCTGTTGGTATGTTCACTGAAGGTACGTATGATGAACTTTATATGTACTACAATCACTTCGTATCAGCAATCGCTAACGAAGTGACTGTGAAAAAAGTTCTTCCTTTAACTGATATTGCACCGTCAACAAGCAATGCTGCATATGAATTCGAGCCATCAGGCGAAGCAATTCTTGAAGTATTATTACCTCAATATGCGGAAAGCTTAATTTACGGCGCGATTTTAGACGGAAAAGCGAGTGAACATTCAGCGCGTATGACAGCAATGAAAAACGCTACAGACAATGCAAACGATCTTATTGCAGACCTTTCTCTACAATACAACCGTGCACGTCAAGCGGCGATTACACAAGAAATTACAGAAATCGTTGGTGGAGCTGCTGCCTTAGAATAGGCGCACACACCAACGTCGTATAAGAATACGATAGGAGGGTACACAGTAATGAACAAAGGACACGTTCTTCAGGTAATGGGTCCAGTAGTAGACGTAAAGTTTGCTAATGGTGAATTACCAGCAATTTATAACGCATTAACAGTTACAATCGAACGTCCTAACGAAGAGCCAACTACTCTTGCATTAGAAGTAGCGCTTCACTTAGGTGACGATTCTGTTCGTACGATTGCCATGTCATCTACTGACGGTTTACAACGTGGAGCAGAAGTAACAAACTCAGGAGCACCAATCTCAGTACCAGTTGGTGAAGCTACATTAGGTCGTGTATTCAACGTACTTGGTGAAGTTATCGACTTAGGCGAAGAGATTCCTGCTGAAGTTCGTCGTGATTCAATTCACCGCGAAGCTCCAAAATTTGATGAATTATCAACTACTGTAGAAATCCTTGAAACAGGTATCAAAGTAGTAGACTTATTAGCACCTTACATCAAAGGTGGTAAAATCGGTCTATTCGGTGGTGCCGGTGTAGGTAAAACAGTATTAATCCAAGAATTAATCAACAATATCGCACAAGAGCACGCTGGTATCTCTGTATTCGCAGGTGTAGGTGAGCGTACTCGTGAGGGTAACGACTTATTCTTCGAGATGACAGATTCAGGCGTAATCAAACAAACAGCGATGGTATTCGGACAAATGAATGAGCCACCTGGAGCACGTATGCGCGTAGCTTTAACTGGTTTAACAATGGCTGAATTCTTCCGTGATGAGCAAGGTGCAGACGTACTTTTATTCATCGACAACATCTTCCGTTTCACACAAGCAGGTTCTGAGGTTTCTGCCCTATTAGGTCGTATGCCTTCTGCGGTAGGTTACCAACCAACACTTGCTACTGAAATGGGTAAATTACAAGAGCGTATCACATCTACGACTAAAGGTTCTGTAACTTCTATCCAAGCGATTTACGTACCAGCCGATGACTATACTGACCCGGCTCCAGCTACAACATTCGCTCACTTAGATGCTACAACAAACCTTGAGCGTAAATTATCTGAAATGGGTATCTACCCTGCGGTTGACCCATTAGCTTCGACTTCTCGTGCATTATCACCAGAAATCGTAGGTCCAGAGCACTACGCAATTGCAACTAACGTTCAACGTACAATCCAACGTTACCGTGAGTTACAAGATATCATCGCCATCTTAGGTATGGATGAGTTATCTGATGAAGATAAACAAACTGTAGAACGCGCTCGTCGTATTCAGTTCTTCTTATCTCAAAACTTCCACGTAGCGGAGCAATTCACTGGTCAAAAAGGTTCTTATGTACCTGTTAAAGAAACTGTTCGTTCATTCAAGGAAATCCTTGATGGCAAATGGGATCACTTACCAGAAGATGCTTTCCGTCTAGTTGGTTCTATTGATGACGTAGTAGCAAAAGCGAAAGAAATGGGCGTACAAGTTTAATTAGCTGACGAGGAGGAAAAAATATGAAGACAGTTACAGTCAATATTGTCACTCCCGACGGCCCAGTATACGATTCTGAAGTATCGATGGTAATCGCTAAAACAACTTCAGGTGAAATTGGTGTATTAGCAGGTCATATTCCTATGGTAGCGCCACTTACAATCGGTGCAGTGAAGCTTAAAAAAGCAGATGGCACTACTGAGGTTGCAGCAATTAGCGGCGGTTTCATTGAAGTTCGTCCTGATAAAATTTCGATTTTAGCTCCTTCTGCAGAAGTGGCTTCTTCAATCGATTTAGCTCGTGCTAAAGAAGCTTTAGCTCGTGCTGAAGGTCGCCTTCAAAAGAAACAAGATGACATCGATTTCCAACGTGCTGATTTAGCATTAAAACGTGCGTTGAATCGTATCAACGTTCATGAGGGTAATATCTAATTTGATATCAAAGTGGGCAGAGCAATCTGTCCGCTTTTTTTAAATGCTGTTTTAAAAGGAGGAGAAAGGGATTGGATATACTCGCACAAACAGGGCAACAAGCACTAATGAATATTCTTGCCTATATCATTTTTATTGGTATGGCTTTGTATGCCATACAAGGACTCCGTATTGAACAGCTGTTTAAAAAGGGGAAAACCTTTCAAATTCAGCTATTTTACGTCTTTTTGAGTATCGTCATCGGATCAACGGTAGCAGATTTCTTTTTGAATTTCTTGAATTGGTCTCAATTAATCGTGTATATTTTCCAGTAATGAAGGGAGTTTAGTAGGATATTTTATTTCTTGTAGGGGGCAATAATATCTTGTTTTTCCCTACAAGAAATAAAGATTCTCTAGGAAAAAGGATACGTTTGTAAATTTATCGATTTTGGGTAATTATTTTTAGTGTTGGAAGGGAGCACTTCATTTTTATAAAAATCGTCGTCGGAAAAGGACATTGCTTTGCGCTATTTTCACGTGTAATTTGGATTTCTCATGATTCACAATAAATACTTGTACTGCGTATTATATATTTATAGCTATTTTAACGAAAGTAGCTTAAAATAGTGATTTGGGTGCTTGATTAGGTACCATAATTTTTGTAGTATGTCTTAGTGTGTAAATAACAGTCAAATGAAGAAAATTAATTGAACTTATTCATTTATTAATTATATGAGAATCGAATTCGGAGGGACGAATTGTGGAAAGAATTATTGTTACTGGGGGTCAAATGCTAAAAGGCAATGTTCGTGTTGAAGGTGCGAAAAATGCCGTTTTACCAATTTTAGCTGCGTCTCTATTAGCTTCTAAAGATAAAAATATTATAAAAGATGTACCAAACTTAGCAGATGTCAGTACAATTAGCGAAGTTTTGAAAAGCCTAAACGCAAAAGTAGCATATAATGTCGAAGCAAATGAAATGATTATCGATACGTCAATGAAGCTTTCTAGTGAAGCACAATTCGAGTTTGTGAGCAAAATGCGTGCCTCAATTTTAGTAATGGGTTCTTTATTAGCGCGTAATGGATATGCACGCGTAGCATTACCAGGTGGATGTGCTATCGGTTCACGTCCAATTGAACTTCACTTAAAGGGCTTCGAAGCGATGGGTGCTAAAATTTCATTTGGTCATGGCTATGTTGAAGCGAAGGTAATGGACGAATTAAAGGGCGCAGAAATTTATTTAGATTTCCCGAGCGTTGGGGCGACTGAAAATATTATGACTGCAGCCGCTTTAGCAAAAGGTACAACAGTGATTGAAAATGCAGCAAAAGAGCCTGAAATTGTGGATTTAGCAAACTTTATCAATGCGATGGGTGGTCGCGTGGTCGGTGCGGGTACAGACACGATTCGAATTGAAGGTGTAAGAGAATTAAAAGGTTGCGAGCATTATATAATTCCAGACCGTATTGAGGCGGGGACATTTATGGTGGCCGCGGCAATTACACGCGGAGATGTTTTCATCGAGAATGCTGTACCAGAACATTTGACCGCACTCATTGCGAAAATGCGCGAAATGGGTGTTGAAATCATCGAAGAAGGTGAAGGGCTGCGTGTTCGTGCCAATGATCCATTAAAGGCTGTGGATATTAAGACAATGCCACACCCAGGCTTCCCGACAGATATGCAATCACAGATGATGGCATTAATGTTAACGGCTAAGGGCACAAGTATCATTACTGAAACAGTATTTGAAAATCGCTTCATGCATGTCGAGGAATTCCGTCGTATGAACGCAGACGCTAAAATTGAAGGGCGTTCGGTCTTTATTGAAGGCGAAAAGAATTTACAAGGTGCAGAAGTTGCAGCGACGGATTTACGTGCAGCGGCAGCGCTTATTTTAACAGGCTTAGTTTCTGAAGGTGTGACACGTGTGACTAAATTACATCACTTAGACCGTGGCTACGTAGATTTCCATAAGAAATTAGCCGCTTTAGGTGCAACGATTGAGCGTGTCGATACAGAAGAAGTAGCAGAAGAACAAGTCATCACTGTCTAACGATTAACGAACATAATTAGCAGCTAGTTGCTCGTGTAAAATGCCGAGTAATTAGTTGCTTTTTTATTAATGTCAAAGGTTAGGAGAGAATATTTTTCTATAGAATCTTTTAGGTTGTGATGCATATCTTTGGGCAAAAATCATACATTGTCACATGAAAAAAATCATTCTCCTGTTGATAGTAATTAGCTTATTCCTGACGCCCGTTTTTATGAAAAAAAATGAGACAAAGCAATCCATTTCCACAGTAGAAAAAGAGAAAGATGAATGTCAAATACTCATCAAAATCAATGATACTACGATTCCGTTAGAAGAATATTTAGTAGGGGTGCTAGCCGGAGAAATGCCAGCGAGTTTTCATGAAGAGGCATTAAAAGCACAGGCAATTGCTTCTAGGACGTATGTATTGAAGCAAACGAATAATGGACAAACCCCCATCTCCGCAACTACTGCCCATCAAGTTTTTCATGATAAGGATTTACGCGAAGAAAGATGGAAGGCGGCCTTTGCTCAAAATGAACAAAAGGTGCAACAAGCGGTCGAGCAAACAAAGCATCAGGTGCTGACTTATGAGGGGCAACTAATTACAGCGATGTTCCATGCATCTTCTTTCCAAAAAACCGAATCCGCCGAAAACTATAGCAATAGCGTCATTCCTTATTTACAGTCAGTTACATCGCCAGAAGCACTTGAAGCAACAGTCACGACGTATACGTACAAGGAATTAAACAAGCTGCTCCATCAAAATTTCACAGTGGCACAATACAAAAATGCCAAGGTTCGTGCTAATAGCTCTGGCCGTGTGCAATCTCTTACAATTGCAAATAAAACGTGGACAGGGCGTGAAATGCGAGAATTATTACAATTACGCGCAACCTACTTTACATGGAAGTCCACGCCAAAGGGAGTTACGCTGACAACTCTTGGCTATGGGCATGGTGTCGGTATGAGTCAGGAGGGGGCAAATACGCTGGCACAAGGTGGAACAAAGGCACAGGAAATTTTGGCGCATTATTATCCGAATACAGCCGTACAAACTTTTGATTATTGTCAAAAATAATGTTTAACTTCTGAACTTCCTGTCTACACTCTTACTTGAGGTGATGATTATGGGAGAAGTTAAACGAAAGCCTTCTCGAAAACCAGTTATGGAGAGACCGTGGTTTTGGCCGGTCGTTTATAGCAGTATTGCATTAATGATTGTTGGTGTTATCTTGAGTTACAATGCCCTGTACAACAGTAAGCAAGATCAGGTTGCACTTGAAGGTCAGCCGAAAACAAATGAGCAAACGATTTTGCCAACTGCAACGAAGCTAGAAACATTAAAATATCCATTTAAAGAAGAATTGTTCAATGAAGCAAGCATTGTACAGGAATTTTATGATGTCACTGCAGACGAAGCAACACGAGAAAAAGGACTCTTAGTATTTAATCAAGTGTTTACGACATCTACAGGCGTCTCTATCGCCATTAATAGCGAACCGTTTGAAGTACTAGCGGCAATGAGCGGAGAGGTCACAAAAGTCAAAATGGACGTTTTTAAAGGGAATCAAATTACGATTAAACATCCAAATGGCATGGAAACACAATATAGCTCAGTTGCGGATATTTCAGTAAAAGAAGGCGATAAAGTAGCACAAGGGGAAGTCATTGCGAAATCGCAAGAAAATGAATGGAACCCACAAGCCGGCGTTCATTTACATTTTGAAGTGCTAGAAGAAGGCGTGTTAATTAACCCACGCAAATATTTATCCTTCTAAATGTAAAAACAAATCCGAATAAACCGAAACGTTGACACATAAGGTGAACCAATAAGAACTAAACACTCTTCATACATTTTATAGAGAGGAAGAGAACGTGCACGAGCATATTCGGCAGCGTTGCGTTCGATTAGGTGAGCTGTTTGTGGAGACAGGTGGAACGGTGCGTGCTCTTGCCAGTAAAACAGGATTTTCGAAAAGTACGGTGCATAAGGATTTAACAGAAAGACTTGTACAGGTGAATGAACCGCTTGCTAAACAAGTCCAAGACATGCTAGCGTACAATAAATCGATTCGACATTTACGAGGCGGAGAAGCAACACGCAAAAAATGGTTAACGAAGCCAATACAAACCCAAGCAATGTCTAGCGAGTAATCATCTCACTAGACATTTTTGTTTTCAGTCCAAAATCCCTTGAAATCCCAAAATAAAGGAAATTCTCTGCCATAAATTTAGATGTAAATTACGTATTGTATATGATAAAATAAGCTAGATAAAGAGAATTATGAAACGTACAAATGTTGAAATCGGTGGAAGGAGCTTAAAATAAACATGTTTTCTAAAGATATTGGGATAGATTTAGGTACTGCAAATGTGTTAATTCACTTGAAGGGGAAGGGGATTGTTTTAAATGAACCTTCAGTCGTGGCGATTGATAAAAAGAGCGGTAAAGTGCTTGCTGTAGGTGAAGAGGCACGTCAAATGGTAGGGCGTACACCAGGCAATATCGTAGCCATTCGTCCGTTAAAGGATGGCGTCATTGCAGATTTTGATGTAACCGAAGCCATGCTAAGACATTTTATCAATAAGCTAGAATTAAAAGGATTTATGTCAAAACCGCGCATTTTAATTTGCTGTCCGACAAATATTACATCGGTTGAGCAAAAAGCGATTCGTGAAGCAGCTGAAAAATCAGGCGGCAAAAAGGTTTATTTAGAAGAAGAGCCAAAAGTTGCAGCAATTGGGGCAGGTATGGATATTTTCCAACCAAGCGGTAATATGGTCGTGGATATCGGTGGCGGTACAACAGATGTAGCTGTATTATCAATGGGCGATATCGTGACGAGCGAATCCATTAAAATCGCGGGCGACGTATTCGACAATGACATTCTGCAATACATAAAGAAAGAATACAAGCTATTAATCGGAGAACGTACAGCAGAAGATATTAAAACAACGATTGGTACGGTATTCCCTACGAGCCGTAAAGAAGCGATGGAAATCCGTGGACGTGATATGGTAACCGGCTTACCACGTACAATCGAGATTCACTCCCAAGAAATTGAACATGCATTGCGCGAATCGGTAAGCATGATCGTACAGGCAGCGAAAAATGTACTTGAAAAAACACCGCCAGAATTATCAGCAGACATTATCGACCGCGGTGTTATTTTAACAGGTGGAGGTGCGTTATTACATGGCATCGACCAATTACTAATTGAAGAATTAAAAGTACCCGTATTCATCGCAGAAAATCCGATGAACTGTGTAGCTGTTGGAACAGGCATTATGTTAGACAATATTGACCGAGCAGTAAGTAATAAATAACGGACTTCGACTCGATACCTAACAATCCAGGGACTTTTATCGATATATATTCAATATGACGGAAATTTGAGGTGAAGCGAATGTTTAAAGGGTTTTATACAGTAGCGACAGGAATGGTTGCACAACAACGTAAAACAGAAATTCTAACAAATAATATGGCGAATGCGAATACACCAGGTTTCAAATCAGACCAAACAACGATTCGTTCATTTCCAGACATGCTGATGTCAGCTGTAGGCTCCACAAATATCCCAACAGAAAAGGGTTTTGCATTAAAAAAACTCGATACAATTGGCGCGCTCAATGCAGGGGTATATTTACAAGAAACAATGCCAGATCAAGCACAGGGACAAATCTATTCTACAGGGCTCACGACGGACGTAGCACTAATTAATAGTCAAATCCCAACAGATGCCGCTTCAGGAAATGCCGGCCAAATTTTCTTCCGTTTAGAAAACGAAAACGGTACAGAAAGCTATACGCGTAACGGGAATTTCACATTAGATGGCGCAGGGAATCTAGTGAATCCAATGGGACTATTCGTACTTGATGCAAATGGCAACCGCATGCAGTTTGCAAATGATAATATTCGCATTGACTCCACAGGGGCAATTTTCGATGAAAACAATGCACAGGTGGGTACTTTAGGGGTAGCATTTTCAGCAAATCCAGACGTTTTAGTAAAGCGCGGTAACGGTCTTTACGATACGTTAGAGGGTGAGGCCCTACCTTCAGCTTACGGACAAGCGGGCGTACAATTTTCGATGCAGCAGCAATACTTAGAAGGCTCTAACGTGGATGCAGCAAAAGCGATGACGGATTTACTAACAAGCTATCGTGCTTTTGAAGCCAATCAAAAAGTATTGCAAGCATACGATAAAAGTATGGATAAAGCCGTAAACGAAATCGGACGTGTGTAAATTCGTTTCGCACAGTGAAATATTTTCATTCATAGGCGAATTTACGTATAATAAGGAGGTAGTCATCAAATGCTACGTACAATGATTACAGCAACAAATACGCTGTCACAAATCCAAAATCAATTAGATACGATTAGTTCAAATATTGCCAATAGTAATACCCATGGTTATAAGGCACAACAAGCTAACTTTACTGAAATGCTGTATCAACAGTTTAATAACGATGAATACGACAAAACAGTGCGACAAACACCAGTCGGCATTCGCTATGGTGTAGGCGCGCAAATCGGTCAAATTCAATCCAATCAGACACAGGGCTCCATTCAAGTAACAGACCGCGACTTAGACTTTGCATTAACGACTAAAAATCAATACTTTAATGTTCTAATGACAAATGATGCAGGCGAAACACGTACAGCCTATACACGTAACGGGAGCTTTTATGTATCGCCAACAGAGCCTGGTATTGTAACGCTTGTCAATAGTGATGGCTATCAAGTTTCAGACGTTAATGGTCAAGCCATTACGTTCCCAGACAACGCGACACAGTTTACGATGGATTCGGATGGTACATTAGTCGTAAATTATGCAAACGGCCAGCCACAGCGCTTTCAATTAGCCGTGACATCGTTGCAAAAGCCGCAAGTAATGGAAAACCTACAAGGTGGTACATACATTGGATTACCAGAAAATCTGGACGAGCTTGGTTATACAGAGGCTGAGATTTTAACCGATTTACAAGGCGCAAATCGTCAAGTAGGCATCCAAAAAGGTGCGCTTGAAATGTCCAATGTGGATTTATCAAAGGAAATGACCAATTTAATTCAGGCACAGCGCTCTTATCAATTCAATACGCGTGCAGTAACAATTGCAGATCAGATGCTTGGCTTAATTAACGGAATTCGTTAAGGGGCATTGTAAGGGAGAAATAATTATGACAAATGAGTTTGAACAAAAAGCAGAGCAGCCGACGATAAAAAAGACGAGACGTAGCTTCAGAAAACAACAAGAGACACAACAGCCGCATCCGGAGCCAACGAACGATCAGCCAGTCCGCTGGGTTCAGCTTCGTCTCATCCCCATTTGGCTACGCATTATTTTAATAGCGGTGCTTTTTGTTGCCACTGCTGCAATCGGCCTAATCATTGGCTACAGTGTGATTGGCGATGGTGATGCTGCGGACACATTAAAATGGAGCACGTGGCAACATTTACTTGATATTATGAGTGGAAAACAGTAAAGGGATTGTCACGAAGGTTATTTTGTGCAATCCTTTTGCGCCTGTTAAAAGGGACATAAATGGTTCATCAGCATGGCTGTAGGAAAGGGCAATTTTCTACAGCCTGTTACACATTGTTTATCCGAATTTTTTACATAAGGATTATGTATGAAACAAACACAAAGGGGGAAATTTTATGTTAAATGCAGAGCAAATTCAAGCGATTTTACCGCATCGTTATCCATTTCTATTAGTCGATCGAATTTTAGAGATTGAAGAAGGGAAGAGAGCGATCGGTTTAAAAAATGTGTCAATTAACGAGCAATTTTTCAATGGGCATTTTCCGGGATACCCTGTTATGCCAGGCGTGCTAATTGTCGAGGCATTAGCGCAGGTAGGTGGCGTAGCATTACTAAACACGCCTGCTTATAAAGGACGTCTTGTATTTTTAACGGGCATCGATAATTGCCGCTTTAAACGTCAAGTCGTGCCGGGCGATCAGCTAAAGCTAGAAGTAGAATTTTTAAAATTACGCGGTCAAATGGGCAAAGGAAAGGCCATTGCTACTGTAGATGGTGAGCTCGCTTGTGAATGTGAAATTTTATTTGCCATTGGACCCGAACAGCCGTAATGTAGCGATTTGCAATTATAGCGCAAAAATTATAGAATATATAGGTTGAAGTGAATATTTCCCCTTTTGGCAGTCGATTAATCATAACCGTATATAATTGTCAAAATATAAATAGAATGAATGAAAACAAGCAAAGTTCGGCTTTAAACGTAGGAGGTTTTAAAAGAGATGTATAAACAATTGTCTTCAGGCGTAAAAATTAGTATTACACGATCAATCTCGACGTCGTTTGAAGCGTATTTAGCAAGTATTAGTTGGGATGAAGATAAGTTTTCGATGGAAGACTATATGGTAAGCTGGCAAAAATACTTCAAGGAAAATGCAGCTTGGATCGATAAAATACCTACAGAGGTATTATTAAGCGCAGAATTCCATGAAGAAATTGCCAAAAAAATGGACGAGGTTATTAACAAAATTTTAACTGAAGCGCCAACTGAAAAGCAAAAGAAAGAAATTGATAAGCTACAAAAGCAGCTAGGCACGGACTATCAATTTGATTGCAAGGCTGAGGCAGCTTATGTGGAGCAGCTGTTAAAAGATAAATTAAAATAAACCCAATTATAGGTTGGATAGATCCTTCTTTTCCCGGGCACTCTATTGATGATCACTTATGGTGATTGTTAATCGAGCTTCTAAGCGAAAGGAGGGATTTTTTTATGCGTACAATAGCAGTGATGGTCAGTGCATTATCGCTTTTTCTTTTAGCAGGCTGTAACTGGAACACAGCCGAGCGTGATGCCACAACGCCGGTAGAGGATGTGGAGCGTGGTGTTAACGATGTGATGGACGATACACGAGATGCCATTGATGATACGATCGATACCGTGGATCCAAATCACCCAAATAACGGGAACGTCAACGAAAGTACGATTGATAATGGAACGCTTCCAAACGGTTCAAGTAATCCGAATGGTGAAAATGGGGTAACCGCACCAGGCGCGCCATCTGTCAATCAGGAAGACATCATCGAGGACAATAAAGACCGCAAAGATCAAGACAAAGTGGACAATCATTAATGAAAAAAAGGAAATCCGTATGCGTTACGGTGCTGCACCCCAAAAGTTAGAGTTAAAAAACTAACTTTTGGGGTGTTTTTCTATGTCAAAATATAGCGATGAATTCAAGTTACAGATTGTGAAGGAGTATTTAAAAGGACCATTGGGGTTTCAGTTGTTAGCGAAAAAATATTCAATTCCATCTAAGTCTGTGATTGAACGATGGGTAACTGCCTATAAAGCTTATGGAAAAGAGGGTTTACAACGAAAAAGCAAAAATGAAGTCTATTCTGTTCATTTCAAAGTAGATGTATTACACTTTATGAAACAAACAGGTGCTTCTTATCAAGATACGGCGATTCAATTTAAGATGAACAACCCGAGTTTAATCGCTAATTGGAACAGTATATTCCAAAAACAAGGAATAGAGGGCCTGCTAGAAAAAGTGAAGGGGCGCCCGTCTATGTCTAAAAAACCAAAATCAATTTCAACTAAGCAGGAAAAAGAAATGTCACGTGAGGAGCAGTTAGAACGCGAAAATGAACTGCTTCGTCTAGAGGTTGCGTACTTAAAAAAGTTGAAGGCTTTTCGAGAGAATCCGAATGCCTTCCTCGAAAAGCACAAGCAGCGATTGCCTTTGAACTTAAAACAGAAGGATTCCGATTAAAAGATGTCCTTGTACGCGTGGATATTCCAGCAGCGACGTATCATTATCACATCAAGCAAATGCATCAGGCCGATTCAGATAAAGACTGGAAAAGGTTAATCTTAGAGGCGTTTAAGAAACATGAAGGTCGATATGGCTATCGTCGTATTCATGCGGAATTGAAAGGGAAAGGGTACACAATTAATCATAAAAAAGTTCAGCGTCTCATGCAGGAAATGAATTTGAAGTGTGAGAAGTTCGTCCGCAAATCACGCTATAAATCGTATAAAGGCACGGTTGGAAAAGTGGCGAAAAATCGTTTGAATCGCCGTTTCAATACCCCTTATGCCCTTCAAAAAGTGGTAACCGACGTAACAGAATTCAAATGTACAAATGATGAAAAATTGTATTTGAGCCCAATTATGGATTTATATAACGGCGAGATTATTGGATTTAGTATGTCTAAACGACCGACACTCGATTTTGTGCTAGATTCTTTGAAACAAGCTCTTCCAATCATTCAAGAACGTGCAGAATATCGAACAACCATCCATTCCGATCAAGGTTGGCACTATCAACACAAAAAATGGGTCAAAGCATTAAAGCAGAACAAGATTTTCCAAAGCATGTCTCGTAAAGCAACATGTGCAGATAATGCGGCAATGGAGAACTTCTTTGGCTTACTCAAACAAGAAATGTATTACGGAGAAGAATTAGTTTCATATGACGTGTTAAAAAAGAAAATTGAAAAATATATTCACTACTATAACAACGAGCGTATTAAACAAAAACTGGCCGGCATGAGTCCGATACAATATCGAACGCATGCCAGCCAATTAGCTGCATAATAAAAACTCTAACTTTAAGGGGTCACTACCTACGGGTTTCCTTTTTTTATTTGTTTTAATGTAGTGCTCCAGAGCTGGGAAGGCTGAGATAGCTGTGGATATGTGCGATTTTTCCGTGTTACTGTGCGAATTTATGTAAAATGCGTGCGATATTTTCAATTTTCGTGCGATTTTTTTAAAATACGTGCGAATTGCCATAAATTAGGGTATTTAGTGATGTTCCATTAAACTTAATTAGGAAGAGTGCTTCGGCGTGGACAATTTTAGATGGAGAATAAAGGGAAAATGTGGTTAATCGAGCATGAAAGTGTTGAAACCGAGCATAAAAACTAAAATTCGAGCATAAAGTTCCCGAAAACGAGCATAAAACTAAAAATCCGATCACAAATCACGTGAAACCGAGCATAAAACCAAAAACTCGATCATAGACCAATCCGGTCATATTTCACGCGGAATTCCAGTTAACACCAACTCATTCTGATTATAGTCACACACGCCAATCATAACTTAATTAGGTCAACCCCAATCTATCGTTTTAGCCCTATTTTCACGCTATTTATTAATCTGTGTATTTTCTAAACGTTCATTGCGTTCCTTGAGTGAGGGGCGGTCGCGCATGCCTTGCTCAAAAGCGACAAGTAGCTCTTCGTTTCGTAAGCCCTGCTCCAATAATTGAGATAAGAGTTGTTCGGCATATTTTTTGCGCTGTGCCTTCAAGCGCCCTTTAAACAGTACCGAAATATGGTCGGCAATAGGAGTTAAGGAATGTGTAATAATGGAAAATGGCGCGGGTTCATTGTCGGGTAATGAAATAATGACGCGTGCATCCAGCATAGTACCTGATGAAATGAGCGCATCAAATTGTTCCTTGTAGTCAGAAGTTATAAAGGCTTCAATGACCCAAAGCTGGTGGCTATTTTCTTGGTTGATAATGATGCCGTCTGTTAGCGGTATTTTTTGGAATACGCCGTCTAACTGTAATTCTAGCGATAGCATTTTAAACGTTTTCAAACAATCAGCCCCTTTCCGAATGTATCTGTACATAAAGTATAACATATTCGATCTGCGAAACTGTCAAAATTCGCTACACTAATAAAGCTTTCGAATCGTTAAGCCTACTTAATTTGTTCAAATAGTATAAAAATCCAATAATCTCAAAAAGACAATTTGACTTAGCAAATGAGACGAAAATGTCATTTTGGTACTTTGTGAAAATTCAAATAATTGATTATGATGTAGTTACTTTATTAGGGAAGGAGGGAAGTCGATGAATCATGTTGGAATTGTCGGACGCACGACAAAGGATTTGAGCCTCCGTCAATTATCAGAAGGGCATGTCCAAACAACATTCACCGTAGCAATCAATCGTCAGTATAAAAATAGCGAAGGGGTCAATGAAGCAGACTTTGTGCGATGTATTGCATGGGGAAGGTTGGCGGAACAGCTGATTAAATATTGCGGGAAAGGCTCATTGATTGGCGTGAAGGGTCGCTTACAAACAGGCTCTTATACCAATCGCGAAAATCAAAAGGTGTATACAACCGATGTTGTGGCTGAGGAAATTCGCTTTTATGCATTGAAGCCTGTTACAAACGCGACAGAGACACCAGCAATTCCAGAAAACTTTGTATTACCAGAGCAAGAAAGTGAGCTCGTCAAAACATTATAGCTTGTTCTCGAAAGCTTGTTGCTACAGTGGACAAGCCTACTGTAAGACCGCACAGTAGCATTCATTCTATTCCAATTCAGTTGTTAAAGTAAGCAAAAAACAGAGTCTACTTCAAGGCGTAAAGTAGACTCCATCTATTATTTGATCGTTGCTGTATCGAGGACAAGTAAATCCATGAGTTCGTGATCATCAAGCTCAGTCAGCCATTTACTTGATTGAATTAAATCCTCGGACAGCGCAGACTTCATCGTGATCATTTTATCTATTTTTTCCTCAATAGTTCCAATTGTTACGAATTTATGCACCTGTACAAATTGAGTTTGTCCGATACGATACGCGCGGTCTGTTGCTTGGTTTTCAACAGCCGGGTTCCACCAACGATCGGCATGCAGTACATGTGTAGCCGCAGTTAAGTTAAGCCCCGTACCACCAGCCTTAAGTGATAAAAGAAATACTGGAAATTCCCCCGCTTGAAAAGCCTCTACTAAATGGTCACGCTGATCTTTTGAGGTACTTCCTGTTAAAAATGGTGCATCGGTATCGTATAGCTCCTGCAGGCAATGCTGGATTAAATTGCCCATGCCAATATATTGGGTAAAAATTAAGCATTGGTCGCCATTATCAATTATTTCCTTTGTCATCTCAAGTAGGCGTTTGAGCTTCACCGAACGATTCATCATCGTCTGCGCGTCATCAAATGGCTCCTTTAAATAAAGAGCAGGGTGATTACATAATTGCTTGAGCTTTCCAAGCATTTTTAAGATGCGCCCCTTTTTTTCAAAGCCAGATAATTGCTCTAGGCTGGCAAGGGTATCTTGAATATAGCCTTCATAGAGCGCGGCCTGCTCGGTTGTTAAGGCACAGAACTCATGAGATTCCTGCTTTTCAGGTAAATTTAATTGAAGCTCTGGATCACGTTTAGAACGGCGCAGTAAAAACGGGCTGATTTTTGTACGTAATACGCGTTTATGTGCTTCGGATTCATCGCGTTCAATCGGGATAATATATTGCTCAGAAAACTTCCCGAAGCTCCCTAAATAGCCCTTATGAATAAAATCAAAAATAGCCCATAATTCAGAAAGGCGGTTTTCAACAGGTGTGCCGGTTAAGGCGATATGGTGCGTTCCATTCAGCTTTCGAATCGCGCGGGACTGCATCGTCTGCATATTTTTGATATTTTGTGCTTCATCAAGTGCAATTGTTGACCATTGCAGGAGCTTTAAATCCTCTGCATCCTGGGTAACGGTACCATAAGTCGATAAAATCACATGTGGGCGCTGCGTTTGTACATAGCTTGTTAAGTCATCCCCCTTTAAGCGGCGGGGGCCATAATGCGTATATACCTCTAAATCTGGTGCAAAGCGCGTCATCTCCTTTTGCCAGTTCCCCACAACAGAGGTTGGACAGACAATTAAGGTAGGCTCTTGTACTTGCAAGTTTTGAACTGTGTGTAAAATATACGTAATGAGCTGAATCGTTTTCCCTAAGCCCATATCGTCCGCAAGACAAGCGCCAAATTGTTGTTCGCGCATAAATGTCAGCCATTCAAAGCCCTCATGCTGATAGGGACGAAGCTCAGCATGTAGCTTAGATGGCACAGTAATTGGGGGTAAGCCTTTTTTATGCTGAAGCTGCTCGATATAGGCGGCCAGTGATTGCTGCATTTCAAAGGCAAAGAGCGGATCATCGCGCTCGGCATCTTCCGCGTCCTCATCAATTGGCGCGGTCAATGTTTCTGGAAGCTCGCGGAATAATAAATCCTTTACCGTCCAGTTTTCTTCATCCGCCTGCTCCATTAATTCTTTCATTTCTGTCAGCCATTGTTCATCGATTCGGAACCATTGATTGCCGATTCGGACAAATTCTCGTTTTTCCTCAACTAACCGTTTGAATTGCTCAGCAGAAACCTCTTCACCATTCATCGAGAATTGCCATTTAAACGTTAATATATCATCCAACCCTGCAACACTACGCGTAGATTGATTCCCTGCACTAACGCGAACACGCAGCTTAGATTGCTTTAGATCCTTCAACCATGCAGGCAAAATAACTTCAAAGCCAATTGCCTGAAGTTTCGCTAAATCATGGCGCAAAAATTCACGTACAGCAGCATCCGTCAATGGGAAGCGAATGAATTGATTCACCTCTCCATTGATTAGCAATAGCTCCAATATTTGCTGCTGCGTTTTTTCAATTTGGGGTGCAATAGACTCCCATTTTTTCGGTAAGGCCGCATGAATCGGGAGTTTTCGTTTGGTCGTAGCGGGTGTCCAGTGCTTGGCAGAGGAAGGGCTGATTAAAACCGTTTCTAATAGCCAGTTTTCTTCATTTTCCTCGGGTTCACTTAGACGTAGCGCGATTTTCACACCATCAAAGGTGTGCGTTGCTTGTAGAGGCCAGCCGCCGTTTAAAAAGTACGGAATGAGCGCAAGGGAGTCTTCCTTTGATAGTCCGGCATTCGCAAGCTTTTGTTGCATAGCGTGCTGCAATAATTCCTGCTCAAAGTGAAAGCCCTCCTCTGAAATAGTTGCCTGCTGCCATACCGTTGGATTAGACCATAAAGGCAGGATCGTTTGGAGCTCATGAAATAGCTGCGTCGTTTCGCTATTGAGCGCCGCAAAATCTAAAAAAGGATGGCGATAGCGCGGAGATAGGACATCTAATAAATCCGCCGCATCAATCAGTAAGTCTCGCTCCTCGGAAGGCATATTTAATCCATATAAAGTATGCTCAACATTAAAAAATAAGGTTGGTACCCAGCTTGAGGTCGGCAAAATTAAATCGTCCTTATTGTAGGCGGTCATGCGAAAAAGCCCCGGACGTACTGTGGCTAGCTTGATGCGCATCATTTTAATAAACGGTAATTTTGTATTGAGTAAAGTTTGCATAGCTAGCTTGCTTTACGCAAGTTCACCTCCAAGTAATAGCATTCATATTATGAAACAATTAAATTGCTTTTTGTAATTTCTTCTTGTAGTGCACGCAATCGCTTGAATTGCTGCTGGATAGCGTTGATATAGCTTTCGAAGTAATCGAGCTTGCCTGCTTTTTTAGCCGCAGATTTCATAGCACGCCAAATACGAACCGCCTGCTTGTAATTATAACGCGATTTCTGATTAATCTCCTCCATCGCATAATAATGATAAAGTGGCAATGCGACTTCTGGAGCATGCGCCACAACAATCTTTAAGCCACTTTGCTCTAAGTAAGCAATAGAGGTAGGGTAGAGCTGATGCAATGCCACCCATTCACGATAGCGGCCCAGACGTAGTAAGTAATCGGCAAATGCTTCAATTCCATATTTCCCAAAGGCCGTATACAGCGAAAGCTCTTCGGCTTCCGTTAACTCAATTTGCTCGTACAGGACAACGAGCTTCCGCGTGTATTGTTGGCGACGAACTGGGGATAGTTGCTCTTGAATAAAGGACTGTAAAAATGGAATCGCCTGCTTCAAAATCATGGACGCCTCAGCTAAATAGCCCTTTTCGAGACTTTGCTGGGCAACATCAATAAAGCTTTCTACATTTTCTAACGACATCTCTTGTAATATTCGTTCTAGCGGTGTGCTGGCGCGTAATATGATATAAAACAGCGCTTTTACAACAGATAAATCAATGTCCACTGGCGCATTTGTTTTTTCTAAAATAGCCAGCTCTGCGGTTAAACGCTTTTGCTCGGTGAATAGCTTCGTCCAAAATTGTAAGTAAAGCGCAAGTCGGAAATGAGCGGCTTCTTTTTCCAGCAGTAAAATATCGCGTACCATAAGCTGGAGTGCATCAAAAAAGGGTTCAGCAGCAAAAAGACGCGTCGTTTTGCTAATATGTTCAATCGCAACACCCATACGATTAAGCGCATTTTCTAAATAATAATTGATATAATTCGTGTTCATGGCCATTCCGGTTTTCATGGCATGCTGCAAGAGCCGCTTCATCAACGCGACTTCCATATACAAATCAAATAACTGCTGCCACTCTTGTTCAAATGGGCGCTGCCGCTGTAATTTTGAGCGGGCATTTTCAAGCAACGATGAAATAAAGAAGCAATCAATGGGGCGCTGCTCTTTGAAGGTATAGTTGAGCACCTCATCCGCCATACGCTGCCAGCTTTCCGGACTCCGTTCAGAGGCAAGGGTATGCAGCTGCACCGTTTTTTTCGCGCGCCATTTTGCAAGCCAATCCTGTAGTGAAATGAAATATTGCGATAGCTTAAAAATCACGGCCAGCTGATGGCGACATAGCTTTCTTTGCGGGCATGTACAGCTAATTTGCTGCTGGGTAAAAGAAACCGTTACCTCTGTCGTGCGAACATCTTGAATTTGGCATACTAACAGTTGGGTAAACGCTGAGTAGCTACGCAGCTTGATGGCTTGATTACGCACGGAAAACATCGCGCGCGTCACAAGCTCGGCATCCTCATTCGCTGAAGGGTGGAGCTGTTCTTCAAAGCGCTGTAACGTTTTTTCAATAAATTCTTTATGTGAATGAGCAACATCAGAAAAGCTTGAACTCATAATAGATGTCCTCCTATCTAAAAAAGTCGTTCCCTTCATTATAATATGAATTGCCATAAAGTGAAACTTGCTCGATTCGGATGGGGCGAGGGGATTTTTGAATGTGTTATGTGTGGGTTATGCTGGGTTTTTGAGGTATGTGTTCGAAATTTTTATTTTATGCTCGAATTACGAAATATATGTTCGGTTTCCCATATATCCCCTATTTAACTCGCGCTTCAATTCTTAAATAGTTACATGAATTGGAAGTTTGAAATGTTAAAAGTATGGGGAAACTAATTGTAAATAGAAAAATCATGAATCGAGTATGAATAGTACGCTCGGTTCGGGTAAATATAATAAACGAGAGCTTCAAGTTAGGTCTTTTGACTAAAGTGAAGCAAGTGAAATAAAAGAACACCTAAGGAGGAATTTATATGATCCAAGTGCAATTTATGAAGCCATTTTATACGAAATTATCTGATTCAAAATTACGCTTAGTATTTGCTTATCAATATTTTTCAATTACAAAGGATGAGGAAATTTTTCATTTCATCCCGATTGAAGGCAAGGAAATGATTGTGGACTTAAATACGATGCAGGTCGAGAATTTATCGGAAGTATTTGTCTTCCAGCGTGGAAACCGATTTGTGCGACTGCCACTTTATCAGTTATTATTAGTATCCAACGTGCATGAGTATTTAACGCCGATTATTGAAAATGTATCCACACAAATCAAGCCATCCCAAGTCGAACCGCTTTATCAATTTGACGAGGAAGTGGAGGGCATTGTGCGCGGATTAGTAGAGGAAAATTTATCACGCCTAATCGATAACGCCCTAGAATCTCGAAATGAAGCATTATTTCATGATTTGATGGTAGAAAAGGCAAAATTCACAGGGGGCTATGCAGCATCATGACTGACCACGCCCCTAATTAACACCCACTGACGTATCGAAATAACGCCAGTGGTTTTTTTACGTTCAGTTGCATTAGAGGATATGCGAATTGAATGTACTGACGGTGCTGTGTGTTGCTGGACTCTCGTGCTCTGCTGGTGCCGGAAATTTATTTGTGAAATTTAGATTATATTTGCGAATCCCCAAAATCAACAATTTCCGCAGCACTCCACCGCACCTGAGGACACTCCAATCAAATCAAAAAACCCCCACAAACTCTTCATCAAAAAACGAAAAGTTCGGGGAGTCCACATAACTCAATTTAAAATCCAATCCCAATTACTTACCTTTAAACAGATTCAACGCCAATTGCGCGGTTTGCTCGGCTTGCTCATGTAGGACGATTATTTGCGCACGTAATGCGGCTTCGATGGATTCACGCTCTGCTAGCATTTGCTCTGCTTGCTTGAATAAGTCCTTGCCGGTCCAATCATCCTGCTCGACATGACCGATTGTCGGCTGGTTGGCAATATCGGCAAAGGCATCGATTTTAGGATCATAGGAAATCGCGATGAACGGTGTTGTTTGAATCGCAGCAAAGATTAATGAATGCAGGCGCATCCCGATCAATATATCCGCGTGACCGATAATCGCAATTTTTTCTTCGATTGATAAGTTACCCGGAGCGACAAGGCTTGGTTCAGCCATCATTTGTGCCAGCTGGAACGAAGCTTTTTCATCATGCTCATCATGCATCGGGATGAAGACAATGCGCTGACCAGCTTGTGCGAGTAATGCCAAGCCATCGACAATTTTTTGTTTAAAGTCCACATCAGAGGGCCAATCGCGCACACTGACCGCAATATAGCCACCCTCAAATGCTTGATAGTCGAGCCAGCTGCTTTTGAACGCCGCAGCATTCAAGCCAATCACCGGGTCAGGGACAATCGACATCGGCTTATTGACACCGATAGTAGTTAAAAGCTGGCGAGAGGCCTCATCACGTAGCGTAATTTGGTTGACCTTGTTTAACGTAAATTTCGTCAGCCACTTACTAAGCGATTGATTGATGGGCCCCATCCCTTGTGCATAGACGAAGACAGGCTTTTTATGAAACTTGGCAATTTGCATAATAGCGCAGTAGTAAGGGATCGACTTCATGCTCGTTTGGTCCTGAAGTAAGCTCCCCCCTCCACTGATCAAGCCATCTGCACGCTTTAAGACTGCCGATATGTCCTTAATTTTCCAACGATTCACCGCTTTGACACCATAAGTGGTAGCAGTGTGCTCGGGATTATTCGATAGCACCGTTAATTCAACAGCAGGCTCTAGCTTACGTAGGGAAGTGACGATCGATAGTAAAATCGCCTCGTCGCCTACATTGTCAAAGCCGAAATAGCCAGAAAGAACGATATGCATTATGACCACCTCGCGATAGCTTTTTTCACAATTTTCGCTAAAACAATATAAACCCCAATAAATACTAACCCAACAACAAAGCCGAATACGATACTATAAAGCGTACGTAATATCGAAACGTCTAATGGAATGTGTAGGTGTGTAAAGGTATTCATAATTGATAAGAAGCCAATGACACCAGGTATTAATAAAATGCTACCAAGCTTTTTGTTAATGCCCATTACATAAAGTGCTAAAACAAAGAATGGGAAGCCAATTAAAAATTCCTTCGTACGTGGACGAACATACAGTGTATCTTCTAACCATTGACGAATCGCGAGCTCAAGCGCACTTGCTGTACCCGCGTTGCCCGTACGCGTGATGTAAAACACACCAATCGCCGCAATGACGACGAATAATAGAAGATGCCAGTAGCGAACCTCCATATTCACAAGCTTCACCGTACGTGTAAGGGCATGTTTATAGCCATTATCGAAAATATTGTACATTTGCATAATGACGAGGACAATGACCCCAGCAATCGGAATGACATACACCAACTTCACGCCACGGAATGCTTCAATACCAGTTAAGAAAGGATTCCCATTTAGTAAACCAACAACAATGGCAATCCCAACCGCACTAATCGCCACCGCTTTTACGTATTGCACAAGGATGTTACGAATTTTACGAGAGCCTTTTGCTGTCGACATGACTGCATAAATTGGCGTTAAGACCGCGATGATTAGCGCAAAGGCTTGAATGAATAGTAGGCGGTCTAATAGGAAGTAGGCCGCAGCGAGTAAAATCATCCCTGCTGTCACGACTAAACGTAGCGGATGGCATTTGATAATACTAAACATCAGGTACGTAAATAAAATGCCTGCTAGTAAAATAAGCGCCGTTGACCAAGCCGGAATCGTTACAGGCTCAAGTACAGATGGCTTACCTAGCGTGAACGATGATGGAACGGCCTTTTGAATAGCCATTAAGTAATCTGTTGCTAGTTCTAGATTTTCCTCCACATCACCTTTCGTTTTCACATGGTAGAAAATCGATTTAATATTACGTTCTTTAATCGCACGCACTGTACGCTCCACCATGACCTGCTTTGTAAGTGCTGGCTGACGGTTAATATCGATACTGTGTAGGCGGACAAGATTATAATCCGTTTGACGCGCAACCGTTTGCTCACCCTTTAGCTGATTGCCTTCGATTAAGTAGAAGAAATAGCCAGCCTCCTGTAAAGCCTTGACGAATTTTGGTTGAGCGGTTTGACCAAATCCGACCGATTCTTCACCCATCCCAAGTAAGCCAGATGTCGAATCACTTTTTAGGTCGACTAATTGGGCAACAATTTTACCGTTTACTTCAGCGGTTTCGGCATTTGTTACGCGGAAAACATGCTGTAAATTGTGCTGCGCAATTGTTTGCAGTGCTTGTTCATCATAGCCAATCGGTGTATCCAAATCATAGAATTCATTGGAGCTGGCTAGGAAGTAGAAGGGCTCGTCACCAATCAACGTTTTTTCAACGTTCATTGTATCCGTAATGAGCGCTTGGTGATGCTCATTTTCAGGAATCGAAATATAGAAGCCTGTTTTTTTGATGTCTACTTCATCACGATAAGGCGTGAAGCGTAGCATCGTAGCTAACTCATCTTCTTCAAAGACGGATAGCACATTTTGCGTTTGTAAATCTTTTAAGCTCAGAGGACTTAAACTAACCGTTGTTAAACCGGCATCCTTCAAGTCTGATAAAATCTCGTCTACAGAGAGCTCACTTTCCATAGATAGCGTTAGAATTTCCTCATATGGAATAATGACCTCATAGCTATGATTGCTCTGCTCGGCATTCCAGCGATTGATTAAGCCAATGGAGCCTGCTAGCAATAATATCAGAATGGCTGCCCATAGCCATATGCGTTTATTTTTCATAGAAGTACGATTGCCCCCGTTTCTTTCTTTAATCTGTATTTTTTTCCCAAGAACAGGGATGCGTTTTAAATCTTCTGGATGAATGGCACGAAGCACCCAAAGAAGGGCAAAGTACACAGCGCCACCAATCGCCATTGCGACGAACACATAGCCGAGCGCGAGCATACGCCCAAAGTTTGCGACATCAAGCCACAAAGTAGGAAGCCCTACGATAAGCGCCATTATAATAGAAGAAAGTATAATTTTTAACGTTGTGGCATTGAAAGCCGAAAAGCGAATTTTACGTAAAATAAAGACTGTGTTCACAAGGAATACGACTGCATACACCACTAATGTAGACCACGCAGCCCCCTCTAAGCCAAATTGCTGAATCAAAACGATATTCAGGACAATTTTGAGCCCCACACCGATCAAAATAATCGAGGCAGCAAGCTTAGCCAGGTTCATGCCTTGTAAAATCCCCGTACTGACAAGAGTCAATGAGGTAAATACGGCACTCGCATTAATAATGGCAAGCATGGCGCTACCTTCAATATTGGTATACAGCGCAAGGTTCAATGGTAATGTTAATGCTAGTAAGCCCATTGCAGCTGGCCATGTAATAAGATGCGTCATGCGATACGTTTGCTCGATGACCGAGCGTGTACCCGCGACATCGTTTTGCGCCAGTTTTTTTGTAATGAGCGGTACGAGCGGTAGAATAATAGACGACGCAAATACTGTAGTAATTTGAACTAATGTCACCCCACGACCATAAAGCCCGTAAAGATAGTTAATTTCCTGCTGTGCAGAAATCCCGATTTGCTTTAAGGCATAGGTAGCGGTAAACGAATCGACAAAGTTGAATAAGGCCATCGTAACCGAACCAATCGCAATCGGAATCGAAATTTTTAAAATCGTGCCACTCCATTTTGAAAAGTCACTCGCTTGATATTTTTCAGCTGAAGCGACCTTTAATGAAGAACGCTGATATTTGAAGCGTAAATAAATTAAGGAAGCCAGTGCCCCGAGTACAGAGCCAATCATGACCCCGCCGGCAATGATTTCCGTAGACAGCTCCATTTGCACAAGGACATATGCCGCCACAATAATGAGCACAGCGCGGATCAGCTGCTCTAACACTTGTGACATCGCAGTCGGGCGCATATCATCATAGCCCTGGAAAAATCCGCGATAGACCGCCATATAAGGGGCGACTAATAATGTCAATGCCACAATAATAAGGGCAAAGCGTGTAGAAGGCCCACCAAGCCAATCTGCTAAAACATGCGAGAAGCTAAAAATGAGCGTAAAGCTAAAGAGCCCAAAGCAAATAGCTAATATACTGGCAGTGAGATAAATCTTTTTGACCTGCCAAGCATTCCCTCGCGTATTGGCCTCGGCGATGAGCTTGGAAATCGCAAGTGGAATTCCCGCTACCGATAAATACAGTGCCACCATATAGACAGGGTAGACAAGGCTGAAAATACCGAGCACCTCATCACCCGCGATATTTTGCAGCGGCACACGGAAAATACTGCCCAAAATTTTGGAGAGTAAGGTCGCGATTGTTAAAATGAGCGTGCTTTTCACTAATGTGGATTGGCTCATTGCTTTTTACCTTGTCCTTTTAGCTTCAACGCAAATACCTTTAATGCGAATTGTGGTAGTACAAGTGCACGCTTCCATCGACTCGGCTGTTTTAGGAGGCGATAAAGCCATTCTAAATTGAGCTTTTGCCAAAATACTGGTGCGCGCTTTACAGTACCGGCAATGACATCAAACGAGCCACCGATTCCCATAAAGACACCGTGCGAGAACTTGTCCATATTTTCCGAAATCCATTTTTCCTGGCGCGGCACACCAAGCGCAACAAAGATAAAATCAGGCTGTAGCGCTGCGGCCTCCTCGGCAATTGTATTGTTGTCCCAATCAAAGAACCCATCATGATAGCCAACGACCTCAACATTTGGATAATCCCGCCCGATATTGGCCGCTGTTTTTTCGATTGTTTCCTTTTGAGCGCCAAGCAAATAAATTTTGTAATGCTTTTTTTGCCCGATTTTTAAAAGCTCGACCATTGTATCGTAGCCCGTCACTCGCCCCGGTAAGTCCTCACCTAAAATCGAAGCCGCCTTCACAACGCCAATTCCATCTGCGCATATATACGTTGCTTCATTAATATACTGGTTAAGTGTGGCATCCTCACTAGCCCGCATGACAATTTCCGGATTCGCCGTAATGACAAAGGTCTTTTCCTTTTGATCAGCGCTTTGGACAAGTAAATCCACAAAGCCTTGCTGATCGATATGTAAAAAGGGAACGCCCATAATCTTTACATGTCTCATATTTTTTTGACAACCTTTCTTATTTATATACCATTAACTGCCCCTTATCATACCACAAATACTACATGGAAAAAATATATCCCAGGAGAAATGACAAGGGGGGCTGCATCCTTTGACGAGAAATGGAGAGGAAGGTTCTCTTAACCAGACAAATGGGAAAAAATATTGAAAATAAGCGGGTTTACAGGAAGTTTTTACATTACATTTGCATTACAAAATTGACACTTATATTACTAAAAATAGCAAATAAGCGATGGATATCTGATGCTATTTTAAAGTAATTAACCTTTAATGTTAGTAATTGGATTTTGTAAACATTCAGAATAATAGGATTTCATATTGGTAATTTTGTTAATTTTTTGCCGTATTATGGTGTTTTATGTTACGAAATAGTGTAAATAAACCATAATTCACCTAAAAATTGAAAACGAATAATGCAAACATTTCCACCATAAGGTATAATAGGTTTTGAATATGCCATTTTTAGGTTTAGTAGGATATATTATTATGTTTCACAATTTTGTAATGTGGAATAATTAAAGAGTAGAAATATATCCTTGTTTTCTAAAATAATAGATGGTATATTATTGAAGTAATTAGATGTGCCAAATTGTTGCACTTGTGCCAATTTGTGCTCATTTACTAAAAAAATCCCTTACTTAGCCACAAGAGATAGCTCATCGCACTGCGTGTTATTTCTGGGTAGGTAAACCGGAAAATTTAGGAGGAAAAGAATAAATGGCAAAATCAAACAAAGGTCGTAAGTTTTTTGCGACAACTGCAACTGCTGCATTAGTAGCATCTGCAATCGTACCAGTAGCATCTGCTGCTCAAATTAATGACTTCAATTCAATTTCATCATACGCTCAAGAAGCGGTACAAGATTTAAACGATCGTGGAGTTATTAAAGGGGACCAAAAAGGTAACTTCAACCCTAAGAGTGCAATCACTCGTGCTGAAGCAGCGACAATCTTAGCGAACGCTTTAGAATTAGAAGGTTCTGGTTCTACTAGCTTCACAGACGTGAAAAAATCTGCTTGGTATTACAATGCAATCGATGCTGCAGTAGCTAACGGAATTTTCCAAGGTCAAGGCGCTGGCAAATTTAACCCATCAGCTAACTTAACTCGTTCTGAAGCGGCAATCATCCTTGTTGATGCTTTCGGTTTAGAAGGTTCTGCTGATCTTTCAACATTCAAAGACAGTGCTAGCGTAAAATCATGGGCTGAAGAAGCTTTATCTATCGCAGTAGAGAACGGCGTAATGAAAGGTGACGACAATGGCAACTTAAAGCCAAACGCATCTATCACTCGTCAAGACTTCGCTTTAATGTACTACCGTACAGAAGGCGTTGAAGGTACAGAAGAAGTATCTGGTTCAGTAAAAGCAATCAACAACACAACAGTTGAAGTAACTTTCACTGAAGAAGTTTTAGATATCAAAGCATTAGACTTCGCTATCGAAGGTTTAGAGGTTACAAATGCTGTTGTTAAACAAACAAACTCTAAAGTAGTTGTATTAACAACTTCTGCTCAAACTGCTGATGTAGACTACAAAGTAGCAGTAAATGGTGAAGCAATCGGTTCATTCAAAGGTATCGGTGCTGTAATCCCTACTTCTATTAAAGTAGAAACAACTTCTGTACAATCTAAAGTAGGTGCTCAAGTTACGCTTAAAGCAACTACAACTCCTGGTGCTCAAGTAACATTCAACGTACAAGCAACTGGTAACTCATTAAACGAAAACAAAAAAGTAGAAGTAACTGCTGGTACTGACGGTGTTGCAACTTATTCTTACACTCAATACGGTGTAGCTGGTGTTGATAACGTAACTGTTTACCCTACGGGCGCTCCAAGCTTACTTGGTTACGCTAAAGTTTACTGGGGTAAAGAGCAAATCTTAACAGTAGATGCTGATGCAAAAACTGTTGATAATGGTGCTAATCGCGTTTACAAAGTAGTATACAAAGACCCAACTACTGGTGCTCCAGTACAAAACGCTAAATTAAATGTAACATTTAAAGAAAACTTAAATGATATCGATGGATCAAAAACTAATGATTCTTCTGCTAGTATCCGTAAAGATAACGGCACATATGTAACACCATACCAAGATACAACTGCTACTGCTGGTACTAACCGTGAAGAAGCATTCCAAGTTGTAACAAACTCTTTAGGTGAAGCAACATTTATTTTAACAGGTAAAAACACTAATACTACACCTGTAGTATTTGCTGATGCAAACACAAACAATCGTTTTGATGCAACTGAATTACAAGTAGAAGCTGGTGCAACTAAATTCCAAGGTGTTCAATCACCATATACAATTACATTTGAACGTACTGCTGATTTCGTAGCTGCGTTAAGTAATGAACATGGTCAAGAAAACCCAATTAGCTACAAATTAAAAGTAAACACTGATAAAAAAGATAAAGATGGTAATCCAATTCCATACAAAGGTGCAACAATTAAAGTAGCAATCCAACAAAACCAAGATTCTACATTAACTAACAACACACCTGCACAAATCGCTTCTTCTGACAATGGTCCTTATACTACAAATGGTGTAGTATCAGTAATCACAGATGATAAAGGTGAAGCAACTGTTTCCCTAAAATCTGCAGTAGACAATTCAAAAGCTACTCCATTAGCATGGATTGACTTAAACACTGCTGGTAACAATGCAGCAGTTGGTAACGATAAATTAGAAGATGGTGAGCCAAATGCAGTAGGGCCAACAGTAACATTCTTAAAATCTGTTGTAGTAGCTCCAGCATATACATTAAACACAGCTTCTGCTGGTGCGTTTATTAACGGCGATACTATGACTTGGAAAGCTTCTTTAAATAACCAAAGCGGCAATGTTTCTGAAACTGCAGGTGTACGTAATGCGACTTACACTATTACGAATACATCTAATTCTATTCAAACAATTAATCCACAATTAGTTGATGCTGCAGGTAATGCTTACCAAGGATTAACAATTACGTATAATGGTCAAACTCAAACTCAACCATTTACAAATGGTAGTGCGGTAAAATTAGAACCAAATACAACTGTAACAATTCACGGTATCGCACCAGGTTTACGTAACCAATATACGAACACAAACACAAATGTTTCAAATACTACAATTACAACAACGACTGAATTAGCAGAGTACTCAACAACAAATGATGCGTTATTAAAAGTTGTTGCTCCTAATGACAATGGTCAATTATCAGTGTCAGCTAACGTAACAACTGTACGTAAACAGGTTACTGGTGATATTCGAAACAACAATAACACGTACACATATGATGCTAAAGTAGCGGATTATATTAAATCAACATTAATTGAAGATAATACTGCTACAGTTACTGGTACAGTAATTGGTTATGAATTACGTGATCTAAACCGCTTTGAACGTTCAGATTGGTCTACAGAAAATCCTACTACTTTTGGTCGTCTTGTAATTAAAGAGCAAGGTACTGGAACTGTTAAACATTATTACTACAAAGGCGCTACAATTGCACCTAAAACAGCTGAACAAGCAACAGATTTCAGTACTTTACGTTTAGGTGATGTAAGCTTCACTGGTGCAGATAATGCTTTAACAGGTGCTGATCAGTTCGAAAACTTATTATCAATTAATGATGAAGTTCAAGTGAACGCAGCTAAATCTAATGGTGCTAAACTAGATGGTACAGGCGTTGACTACACAAACACAACTGGTAAAGAAGTTCGTTTATACAATAAAGATAACAGTTCTACTAAACAAGCTATTGGTAACAAAGATTATACTGCTCCAGCAGCAGTTCCTGCACCGGTAGTGACATATGCAGTTGTATCTGATACGGATAATAATGGTGCTGTTGATACATTAGAATTGCGTTTTGATAAAGCAATCGATAAAGCAACTTTAGAAGCTGGTGATTTCCGCTTATCAGCAACAAATGTTGCGACAACAACAGCATACGTTTCTGGTAAACGTGATGTATCAGGTAGTGCAAATGGAAATGTATTAAAAATTGAGTTTGATAATACTACATTCCCTGTTAATTCTACAGTTTACTTCGAGTATGCGAAAAATAATGCAGTAGGTGGAAACAAAGCCTTAACGGGAACTAATGGCCAAGAGGTTGCTACACAAGCTTACACGCAAGTATTTAGCGTAACGAATTTATCAACAGCTAGTGCACCAGCAACTTCAATTGCTGGATATACTGCTACAAACCTTCCTACAAATGAAGTTTTAGTTGCATTGCCTATTTCAAGTGTAACAGGTGCTTCAGCTTATAAAGTTATCGTAAATGGCGTAGATTATAACCTTGCATCTAAACAATTAGCAACAGGTCAAACTGTTTATAATGTTTTGGTACCAAAAGCAGATTATGATACAGCAGTAGCATTAGGCACGATTTTAGTAGCTAAACAATAATAGTTATTATCGAGTTAGTAACTTAATTTTAGTGCTAACTCGATCCTGACTTATGGTTAAATTAAACAAATAAAATATATGAGGTGTATAGAAATGGCAAAGAAAAATAAATTTGTTGCTACAGTATTTTCAGCAGCATTAGTTACATCTGCGATTGCTGCTCCAGCATTAGCAGCAGATGTAACATCAAAGACAGCTGCTCCAACGGCAATCGTAGTAACAACAACTACTGATAATACAGCAACAACAACACAACCAACTGCAACAACAACACAAGCTGCGGCATCTGTAACAGCTAAAGACGCAAACGCAGTATTAACTAGTGGTTCATCTGCTACTTTAAATCCTGATGGCACTATTGCATTTACTGAAAATGGCACAACAACTAGTATTACAAAAGAATCTTTCATTGAAAGAATTTTAAACGCACTATTCAAATAATTCAATTGAATAGAATACAGTGTATCTGATGCACAAATATTTTTGGGAATTCTCTACGATTCATGAAAATGTATGTAGTGAGTTAACAAAAATAAAGCCGTAAGTGAGATGCATATCTTGCTTGCGGCTTTTTGAACTTAATTGCTAATATTGTGCACCGGTTGCATAAACAATTCACTATAATTCATAAAAATATATTGGGTGATGTTGGAGAGAAGTCCTTCGTAAGAGCAATCTTGTGAGGGGCTTCTTTTTTGTTGTAATTGCCAAACCATAGATTCGGCAATTACTCTGCGTAAAGATAATCTGCACTGGGGGTAAACAATAATGTATCTGTATAAATTTCTTACATATGCTCTATTTTATCGAACGACTTTAAGAATCAGTAGTAGTTTAGGTAAGAGATAGCCGTGTATTCGCTAGGAATGCGCGGCTATCCTTTTTAACGTGATAAAAGCAGTTCAATTGATTGAAAATGTCTCATTGTAATTTACAACGAATACCTACACTGAGTGCACAAATAATGAAGGAGATTAATAACAATTTGATGAAATTGAAATTTTCTACATTTAAATGATACAAAATATACCAAATACTCCAAATCGAGTGTATAATATAACTAATAAAGTAGAATTGGAGTGACAAAATATGGATAATGAATTATTTGGAAAATTTGGTAAAGGTTTTGCTTCAACAATTGTTGCTGGTCTTTTATTATTTTCACAAACGGGTGTATCTGATGCTGCAGAAGTAACGAAAAGAGTTGAAGTTAACCCACAAGTTAAAATTTTAAACAATGGTAATTTGGTGTCTGGCGATATTGGGCCAATCATTATCGGTGGAACTACTTATTTACCTGTACGTTCTTTGTCAACTGTACTTAACAAAAATGTACTTTGGGAAGGACCAACTAAATCTATATTTATTACAGATATTGTAAATCCTGATGTGGCGAAAAATGAAATTGCCAATTTAGAAAGATTTATTAAAACAAAGGATGCTAAAATTTCTGAGTTAGAGGGTTTAATTAAAACCAAAGATACTAAAGTTACTGAGCTAGAAAATTTAGGTAAAACAAAAGACGCTAAAATTCTTGAATTAGAAAATGCGATTAAAGCAAAAGATGCTAGAATTGCAGAATTAGAGAAAACTTCGAATACGAATACGAATCTAAAAAATTTAGAGTACCAATTAAATCGTAATTACCAATATTGGAATGGCATGGAATTCTATACGACGCTGAAAGAAGATAGATATGGTATTAATGTTACTATAGAAACAGACTTAAGATACAATACCGCCTACAATAATTGGCATAATTTATCGGATGCAGATTACTCAAAATTTGTAAATCTTATTATGGAAGATATTTGGTATCAATACCGAAACATTGAAATCACAGGTAATGTAATTAATAGTTATGATAAAAATTTATTGGCGATATTCTCTGGTAATAGCAGATACTCAGCGAAGTACATTAAATACCCGAGATAATACAATGAAGAGCAGAGTCCTATGTGAGCGCAGTCTTGCATGGGGCTTTTTATATTTTGCCTGGGTCCATGATCTTGATAGGCGGGGAGTGAATGGCGGGTTGCTGTGGTTTTCTGAGTTTATTTGCGAAATTAAGTGTTTTATTTGAGGTCATAACAGTCAGCTTCTCGTTATAAAAAAGGTATGTTAAAATAAGCTTAACAGATTATGAATGAGGTGGTGAGGTTGTCGGAAAATATACTACTGTATCATTTAACACATATTAATAATTTACAGTCGATTCTCCATCAAGGTAGTTTATGGTCCCATGCACTTGTTAGAAAACATGCTATTTCGTATAAAGATGTTGCCAATCAAGATGTACAAACACGTAGGGAACGTACAAAAATACCGATTGGTGTTGCTGGCAGCTTACATGAGTATGTGCCATTCTATTTTGCACCGCGTTCGCCCATGTTATATGTCTTATGCATGCAACAAATTCCGCAAAATGACATTGTATATTTTATGACGAATAAAGAAATGATTCAATAACATTGTTCTTCATTCGTTTTTACAGATGCCCATGCGATTCGAAGACTTACGAATTTTTATACACAATTATCAGATTTGAATAAAATTGATTGGGAACTGATGAAAGCTTCACAATGGGCAGACACAGATGATGACCCGAATAGAAAAGCAAGACGTCAGGCAGAATTTTTAGTATACAATGAAATTCCTTTGTCAGCTTGTCTAGGATTTGCTGTGTATAGCAATTCAGCGAAGCGTAAGGTAGAGGAAATGTTACAAGAGGCAGATATATCCTTACCAGTAGCTGTTCGAAAGTCATTTTACTTCTAAGGGAGGTGGATGAAATGATTCAATGGGTAACAGGTAATTTACTTGAAGATTCAGCGGAAGCATATGTGAATACAGTAAATACAATTGGTGTCATGGGCAAAGGCATTGCACTTCAATTTAAGCAAGCTTTTCCGGATGTCTTTAAGCAGTATGAAAAAGATTGTAAAAAAGGGCTTGTACGAGTTGGAGAAATGCATGTGGTAGAAGTAGTAGGGTTAGCTGCACCTAAGTATGTCATTAACTTTCCTACAAAGGAACATTGGCGCAACCCATCAAAATTAAGTTTTGTAGAGGAAGGCTTAAAAGATTTAGTAAGAGTTGTTCAGCAATTAAATATTAAGTCGATCGCGCTGCCTCCACTTGGATGTGGAAATGGAGGACTGGATTGGCATGTAGTACGCCCAATAATTTTGGATGCTTTTCAATCATTAGACGTAGAGGTTCATTTATATGAACCAACTGGTGCCCCTCCATTGGATCAAATGGTTATTCGAACAAAGAAACCGAAAATGACATTGGGAAGAGCGCTGTTATTAGCAGCTATGACTCGGTATGCTGGACCTGGTTATCGGATGTCATTATTAGAGGTTCAAAAGATTGCCTATTTTTTGCATGAAGTCGGAGCATTACCAAAACTTCAATTTGAAAAAAATCGCTTTGGCCCTTACGCAGAAGGTTTGAATCATGTGCTTCAGGCAATGGAAGGGCATTATATTCGAGGTTATGGTGATCGAACTCAAGGAGCGGAAATTTACCTATTAAATGGTGCTGCAGAAGAAGCGGAGCAATTTATAGCAAACAACGATAAAGCGGTGAATGATTTACAGCAGGTAGCTGATTTAATGTATGGCTTTGAAACGCCGTATGATTTAGAATTGTTGTCGACAGTTGGGTGGATTCTGAAAGAAAATCCAACTAGAGCACATGATAAATACTACGTGATACAGTCTGTACGAAACTGGAATGAAAGAAAGAAACGAATTTTTCCAATCGATCACATTGAAAAAGTGTGGGATTATTTAAAGAATGAAGTACAGTTTGTATCGTAAAAATAACCTACACCTAGGAAGTTCTATGCGAGCGCAATCTTGCATGGAACTTTTTTATTTTGAATGACTTTATGCGGGTGAGTGAATGGCGGTAGATTGTCCTGATTTTCTAATATAACGGTCATTTGTTCTAATAAGTATGGCATTTTATCTAATAAAGTGGTGAAATGTTCTAATATATCTCGCGTTTGTTCTAATAAACGCAGCCAATGTTCTAATAAACCTACCTCACCCATCCCCAATGCATATTCCCCAAAATTTAAACATAAATTAAATTTTGAACGCGGTTTAAAAAAAGTGTTGCATTCCCAAAAATAGTTAGATAGAATAAAAAATAATTCAGAATTAACAGAAAATAGATTAAGTGCATAAAGGAGTGGAAATAGGGATGAAAGCTAATTTTTTAACAAATGAACATGAGATGTTTCGGGAGGCGCTGCAGAAAATGCTTCGAAAAGAGGCGTACCCGTATTACGAAAAATGGGAAGAGGAGCGCAATATTCCGCGCGATTTTTGGCTGAAGCTAGGGGAGAATGGTTTTTTACTTCCGTGGGTAGAGGAGCAATATGGTGGCTTAGGGTTGGATTTCTCGTACTCGATGATTTTGACGGAGGAATTGGAAAGGGTCGGGGTTGGTTTAGCTAGTGGCATCTGCTTGCATTCGGATATTGTAAGCCCTTACATAGAGGCGTATGGGACAGCGCAGCAAAAGCAAAAATGGCTACCAAAAAGTGTGACGGGTGAATATATTTCGGCTATTGCGATGACAGAGCCTGGTGCAGGATCGGACTTGGCAGGCATTAAGACGACTGCGCGCAAAGAGGGGGATCATTATATTTTAAATGGGGAAAAAACCTTTATTACAAATGGCAATCATGCAGATTATGTCATTGTTGTTTGTAAAACTGATCCCCATGCACAGCCCGCGTATCGTGGGATTAGCTTACTCATAGTTGAAAATGGCATGCCGGGATTCACGCGGGGGAAAAAGCTAAATAAAATCGGCATGCATTCGGGGGATACGGCAGAGCTAATTTTCGAGGATGTCAAAGTACCTGCCGAAAACCTGCTTGGTGAAGAAGGAAAAGGCTTTTATTACTTAATGGAAAAGCTGCAGCAAGAGCGACTTGTCGTAGCACTTCAAGTTCAAATAGAGGCAGAGGTCATGCTGCAATTAACGATTGATTATGTGAAGGAACGGAAGGCTTTTGGAAGTCGAATTGCGGATTTCCAAAATACTCAGTTTAAGCTAGCAGAGATGGCCACAGAAATCGATATGGGAAGAAACTATGTCAATACATTGACTGAAAAACATATGCACGGTGAAGATATTGTCAAAGAGGTTTCGATGGCAAAGTGGTGGATTAGTGAAATGGCCAAGCGCGTCGCAGCAGAATGCCTTCAGCTTCACGGGGGCTATGGCTATATGGAGGAATACGAAATTGCCCGAAGATATCGCGACATTTCGGTGACATCCATTTATGCAGGGACAACGGAAATTATGAAAAGCATTATCGCGAAAAAAATACTGTCGTAGGAGGTCTATATGAAACTCTCTGAGAAGAAAATCCTAAAGAAGAAAGAACAAATTTTATTATCCGCCATTACGATTGTTAATCGGAGAGGCTATGACGGTGCAACAATGGAAGAGATTGCCGCAGAACTAATGATGACCAAGGGCTCTTTGTATTATTACTTTAATAATAAAAGCGATTTATTGTACCAATGTCATAAGCTTGTGCTTGCTCAGGCAACAGAAGAGCTGGAGGAGGATTTACGGGGGGAGGGAACGGCGGAAGAAATCATGCGAAAAATGATTGGTACACATATCAATTATGCGGTAGATGAAAAGGAAACGTTTAACTTGATCATTGAACCGAAGCAAATGTTTAACCCTGAACAAATCGAACCCGTGCTGAAATTACGAAAGCACTACGCTGGTTTATTTGATCAAGCGATTGAAAAAGGCGTCATATCCGGTGAATTTCATGTAAAAGAGCCGATTATTGTTCGAATGATGATACTCGGTGCGATGAACTGGATTCAACAATGGTATAACCCAGATGGAAGAATGGCGAAGGACGAGCTCAAGCAGCATTTTGCTGACGCCATTATGAAATTACTCAAATAAAGGGGAGATTAATATGTTACTACCGGAATTATTGGGAAATTACGCTAAGAGTCAACCGAACAAAGTGTTTACATCCTATAACGGACGTGAATGGACCTATGAAGCGTTTTACGAAAAGGCCAAACGCGTTGCGGCATATTTTCAAGCGAATGGCTATAAAAAGGGCGATATCGTTGCATTGTATTCGTTAAATACCGACATCTTTTTAGTGTGCTATTTCGGCTTACAATTAGGCGGTTTTTCTGTTATGCCGGTTAATACGAAGCTTGCGGGCCCAGAGGTAGCATACATTTTTAATCATTCAGAAGCGAAGTCCCTTATCTATGATGTCCGTCTTGAAGACATCATTAACGAAACGGAGCATGTTTTCCGTGAAAAGCTAGCAATCGGTGGAGAAGATCAGCTTGGCAAAATTCTTGAAGACGAAACCCTCCACTTTACACCGGTTTCATTAGACGAACAGGATACATCCGTCATTATGTACACATCTGGAACAACCGGCAAGCCTAAAGGGGTGATGCTGACACATCGAAATATTTTAGCGGCCGGTGAAATATGGTCGGAGGTTATGGATATTACGGGAAATGACCGTATGCTTGTATCCACGCCATTATTCCATTGTGCAGCAGCGCATGTATTTGTCGTCCCTGTCACGTATAAAGGGGGCACGATCATTATTGAAGAGGCGTTTACTACAGACGGTACATTAGCACTTTTGCAAAATACACAGCCGACGATGTTTTTTGGTGTGCCAGCGATGTATACGATTTTGTTGAACTTGCCACATATTAAGGAAATTGAGCTACCAACATTGCGCTTGTTTGGCTACGGGGCAGCACCAATGCCTTACGAAATTTTGAAGAAATTAAAAGAAACCTTCCCAACGATTAAAGTACAAAACTTATACGGCCAAACGGAAAATGCACCTGGCGCATCTTCATTAAAAGATCATCATGCACTGAGCAAAATCGGCTCAGTTGGTGAACCACTTCCACAAACAGAAGTACGAGTAGTCGATGAATATGGAAATTCACTACCTACTGGGCAAGTGGGCGAAATCGTTGTCAAAGGTGCTCAAGTGATGAAGGGCTATTTGAAAAATGAAGAAGAAACAGCCCGCGCCATTAAAGACGGTTGGCTCTACTCAGGTGATTTAGGGCGATTTGATGAGGATGGGCTGCTGTATATTGTCGACCGCAAAAAAGACATGCTCATCCGAGGCGGAGAAAATGTCTATCCGGTTGAAGTGGAAGAAGTATTATATCAAATCCCTGAATTACTAGAAGCTGCAGTTGTTGGTGTGCCGCATCCAGTGTATGGAGAAGTGCCAAAAGCATATGTCGTTTTGAAGGAAGGAAAAGCATTGACGGCCGCTCAAATCATGGACTATTGCGCAACACAGCTCGCGAAATATAAGGTACCAATGGAAGTCGAATTCCTAAATGAATTACCGCGAAACGCTTCCGGTAAAGTGCTGAAGCATACATTGGGACCGAAAGAGAATCTGAGCGTATGAGTCAAGTGTAGTAAGGAACGAATAATATTTATAGCGATACGCCGCAATGATTCCCTTTTACAGAAGGAATCCACACAAACTGAACAAGGAATGGATGCATTTTTACGAAAGCAGGTGAGCGAAATTGAAGATAGGTGTGATCGGTTCAGGCATTATGGGAAATGGCATTGCCCAAACATTTGCTATGGCAGGATATCAAGTCATACTGAGTGATCTTAATGAGAAGGCATTAGTAAGCGCACGTGAAGTGATTGCCGTCAATATTGAACGAGTGTTGAAAAAACAGGAGAGTACGCAGGAAGGAGATGAAATTCTTCAACGAATCCAGTTTACTACGGGTAAGGATGTCTTAGCAGATGCGGATTTGATTGTCGAAGCCATTATTGAAAATATGGAAATGAAAAAGGCGATTTTCAAAGAGCTAGACGGAATTTGTGAGCCAAAGACGATTTTTGCCTCGAATACGTCTAGTTACTCGATTACGGAAATCGCAGCTGCCACTTCACGCCCGGATCGTGTATGCGGGATGCATTTCTTCAACCCAGTACCAGTTATGAAGCTTATTGAGGTTATTCGAGGGGCGGCAACTTCGGAAGAGACGGTCGCATTTGTCCAACAGCTAGCAACGCGCATTGGGAAGGAAAGCATTACGGTGGCAGACGCGCCATTATTTGTAGTCAATCGTATTCTTATCCCCATGATTAGTGAGGCGATTTTTGTTTTAGATGAAGGAATCGCCACTGCGGAGGATATCGACAAAGGGATGGTTTTAGGCACAAATCAGCCGATTGGTCCATTAAAGCTTGCGGATATGATTGGCTTAGATACCCTATTGTATGTACAGGAAACGCTGCTACATGAAACGGGTGATTCGAAATATCGCATTCCCCAATCACTGAAAAAGCTAGTCCGTGCAGGGCATTATGGCCGGAAGACAGGACAAGGGTTTTATCGATATACTTGATGGGGGAGCCTGGTGCTGCTGGGGCCGAGGTGAGGATTCGTGCGATATTTCGGAGTTTATGTGCGGTTTTATGAGAAATGCGTGCGATATTTTCAAATTACGTGCGATTTTCGACCATTTGTGTGCGATATTTTGAAAATACGTGCGAATTTCCAGTTACACCCAGTTTGGAGGCGAGGAAATGCGCGGTATTTTAATTTTATTTGCAGGTTAGCGCGGGATATTTGTGATTCCCCAAAATCACTATTACTTTATCGACCATTTGAATCCAATCGTATGTAACTTACATTCAGCCCCCTTTCGTATAAAAATAAAAGTACTTTTTTGGCTGCTTCTCAAACTCTATTTTTATTAGAGAGAGGATCCTATTTTTATGCAAATCAACATCCCATAGATACCCAATGTCAATCACGTTCGAGTGATGTTGGTCCGTTCATTGTGCCCAATATTTTGAGGGGTCGTCAAGTGCTGATGCATCTTGGATTGTTGACAGCACAAATCGATTTAGAAAAGCCCGTACGTGAAGGGCTAAAACCAAATCAGATTAATGATGATACGAGTGATCGTCACCGTCATTGTTTATATGAAGCCGTGTCTTCGTTTTTGGTATGGACATACCAAGTGGAAAAGATACCACTTCGCTTTTTCCACGGTGATAAGACGAGTAAATCGGTGTAAGGCGCCAATGATACCCCTGCACGCCGATGTTCATGACAGCTATTCTTAATAGAGATGGCTCTTAAGTCTCATGCAGTGGTAAAATACCAAAACAAACAAGGATAACGTTATTAAGTTATCCTTGTTTGTTGAAATCTAAGCAATATGCATACCTTCATTTGGTCTGTCACTATCAGAACGGCTATCTTTTTCTGCAGCATAAGTTGATTCACGTGAAGATGTAGATTTTCCAGATGCATAAATATCCGTAGCATTAGGGTTATTAGGAGTCCAAGACCAATTGTTATCTAGCTTTTGCTTATCAGATGTTGGGACTTCTAAATAATTTAGTGCGAAAACTTTCATGTTCTATTCACCTCCTTTACATTGGTAATTAACCATTTAGAAATCTCTTTAGAAATTTCTAATCCAGTTAAGTCTTCAATCCATAACCACTGTCCGAAGCAATTTATTTCGAGAAAATACCACTCATTATTAGGTGTCACAATAAAATCTAACGCGCCATAATTTAAATCAAATATAGAAAGCAATTGATTAACTTTATCCTTTATTTCCTTAGGTGGATTGATCGGAATATGAGGGGTATTTGGTATGTCGTATCTTCTCCAATCTACATTGGCTTTATTTGACTTTTGTGAATCTATTTTGCATACAAAATGTTCGCAGCCCACAACCGTATATCTAACTTCAAAGCTCTTAGGTATGTATTTTTGAAGTACTATTGGATTTTCTCCGACAGTATTAAATTTTTCAATAATATCCATCGAATTAATAATATTAACGTACAACCCTTCGTAAATACCTTTATCGGATTGATAAAAATCTTGTGCCATCATTTTAAAAACTACTGTTTCATGTTTTTCAACAAAAGATAATAATTCATTTTTTTCGTTTGAAATTAATATTGGGGGAAGATTGAAACCAACATGCTCAGCAATCTCCATTTGTAAGTATTTATTTTCCCCTTTATAGGCTTTATCGAGTTTATTGAGCCATTTCTTATTTTTTAAAGTAGAGTAAAAGCCATTTAACGTTTTATTCCACTCGTTTTTCCATATTTGAAAACCTGTAGAATTGTCGTTTAGTTCTTCCAAAGTTAACTCAACAAACCCCCTTCTTGCCCAAACAACATCGATATCATTTGACGTAATTAAGTGCGAATTTTGTTGTATATGCCAAACCCCATTTTTGAAAGAAATCTTTGAATTTTTTAACGCTGAAGTATCTAAGTTGAATCGGAAGTAGTCAATTGATGAATCTACTAAATTTTTAATTACTAGATCTGCATGTATATCATAAGAATCTGTCAAAATAAAAATCATCTAATCACCTTATCCATTTTTAATTAATTATAGATAATAATGGATGTATATTTCATCAACTAATTTAAAATGATTCCTTTGAATTGATTTAATGAAATTGGATGATATTTTTCCTCTTGATATTTTAATTATGTACTTAAATAGAAAGAAAAATGGCGGAAAAGTATTGAGGCTCATAGAAAAGTAACGATAATTTTGTAGTATAAAAATATTTATACTCTGAAATAGGAATATTACTTAAATGAATATGCTATAACTTATATGGCCCGCTCCTATATCACAATACAAATCCGCTAGAAAATCGAACATTTTAAGAAATTTACGTTTATATGTATGTCGGTTGTATTGTGTGGAAATATTTACAAAAAATTAAAAAAGATGTATTGTAATGTTATATAAATTGAATGCCCTAGCAAATTACCTGACTTTTGGGGGGATTGTTTTATGCGATATTAGATTGTTAAATTCAATTTATTTAAAACTTAATGGGGTGAGAAAATGAAGAAAATTTGGCTATGTGTAGTATTTATTCTGAGCGCTGTTATGGTTGTAATTCCACATGCGAAGGCTGAAGAAGTACAAGAGGTTCAAAAATTTACAGATGTAAGTATACATAAAGAGTGGATAATTCCTGTTAAATCGAAAAAAGTAACGCTAAAGGATCTTGCAGTAGCATTAGTGGATAGTGAGGGCGAACAACAGGGAGTAATTGTAGAAAAAATTAAGAATGAGTTTATTATTAAGCCGAAGCAACCGTATAAATATGGCACGGAATATAGCTTACATGTGCAAGAATTAAATGTGAAAAACCCACTTTGGCTTCAAATTGATTTTACAACAGAGTACTTTAAGATAGAAAATCCAACTGCACTTGTACGTATCGGGGATATTAAAGAACAATATGAGCAGTTGAAGCCCGTTTATACAGGTAAAACTTATGTGAAGAAGCCCTCTTTGCAATCGCCGTATGATATGGGTGAATTGCAAAAAGGTGTGCTAACGGATGCATTAAACACAACCAATTTAATGCGTTATATAGCGGGGTTACCGGCAAATATTCAATTAAATGATAACTATAATAAAGAAGCCCAAGCGGCAGCGCTTATTAGTGCTATAAATCCGAGTCTCTCACATTCTCCGAGTCAACCGTCAAATATGGAAAAGGATTTATATGATCTGGCCTATAAAGGTGCATCGAAGAGTAATTTATCAAAAGGACGTAATAGTATCGTCGACAGTATTATTTATGGTTATATGAATGATGGAAGTGCTTCAAATATTGGTCGAGTTGGTCATCGACTTTGGATTCTATCACCAAAATTAAAAGAGGTGGGCTTTGGTTTAGTAACTGGGTCAGAAGAGGACTGGCGTACAAATGGTTCAGCAATGAAAGTAATTCAGGATAATATGTATAAAAATAGCGATTTAGATTATGAGTACATTTCCTGGCCAGCTAAAACAGCTACACCTACAAATTATTTCGAAGCAATTTATCCATGGTCATTTTCATTAAATCCAGAACTGTATGATGTGAAAGTTGCAAAGGAAATTAACATTACAGTAACTCGATTAAAGGACAATAAAAAGTGGCATTTTAATCAAAGTAAAGCAGATGGCTACTTCAATATTAGTACGAGCAACTTTGGTTATTTACCATACACAATTATTTTCCGCCCAGAAAATGTAGGAGCGGAGGATTCTGAATCGAAATATATTGAATACGAGCATGGGGATCATTATAAAGTAGAAATTGCAAATGTTAAGCGGATAAACGGCGAGATTACAACAATAGAATTCGAAACAACATTCTTCAATTTAGAGCAATAAAAAACATTCTTAAGTCAAATCTAATCAAAATAATGATTTGTCTCAAAACGCACTTACTTCCGTGAGTGCGTTTTATGATTTTATCGTGAATAGTTGGAATTGCTTGCTGGGTGTAGGTTAATCTCAAAATGCATAGTAACCATACATTCTATCAAAAAGCAAAACTTAATAGAGGTAAAGTCTTTCTTTTGTCGAATTTAGTAGGTTAAAGGGGAGGGGTTTCAATGACTGTATTTACAAAACCAAATATGAAAATAGTTGAAGATGTAACTAAGTTAGCGAAAGATAGGCGTGTGACTTATGAAAAATATACACCTAGTGGAATAGTTAATCTTGCCTCCAAAGAATTTATTGAATTTAATAAAACAGATGAAGCAAAATTGATTAAAGCTAAAGAGACTAAACTCCGGGCATATTTAGAATCGTTAAATTTTGATGATGTTAAATTTGTGCAAACATTAATGTATATTGGTAGAGATGAATCTGCCGATGAAAAAATTTCGGCAGCGCAGCTATATAACGAAAAATTCGCAACGCTTAGTTGGAGTACTAAAGAAATCGAGATTAATATGATTATAGAAAAATTACCCTTAGATAATTATTTAAAAAGAGGGCAAGAAACTATTGGAATTCTAGGTTAGATACGCAAGCGCCCCTAAATAAAAAATGGGGGTGCTTTTACTTTTGGATTTAAAAAATTTTATTACGTAATTGGACAATAGTACGAACTACTGCCCCAAACCGAAATAAATCATAATCACGCAGAAGTGAATCTCGGATAGTAGAATTGTTTGTAGCTGGTGCAGAGGTTTACAAAGATATTAAATTACTAAATTTCACAAGGAACTAATAATAAATTGGGAAATAGGAGGAATCGAAAGGAAGAATAGTGTATAATTAGACCGTTATTCAAAATTCAATACATAAAGGATTGTGAACAATGCAGTTATCGGAATCGACAAGAAAATACATATTACTAGGAGTTGTATGTTTTGTAATAGTTGGAGTTTTGACGGCTAAAATTCTTGGAGGCCTTCAAGATGAGGAATTTCAGACGAATAATATAATTTACCAGCAAGCCTATGCCAATTATAATGAACAAAATTATCAAGATGCATCTGTTTTAATAACGGAGGTTTTAAAAAGAAAGCCACAATCTGAGGCGGCCAATTATCTCGGAGGATTAATAGCGATGCAAAATCAAGAATTTAAGCAAGGTACGATTTTGCTCCAAAAAACATTAGACCTTAATCCTCATAAGGTGGAGGATCCAATGTTTATGCTTCAATTTGCGGAAAGCCTATACTTTGCAGAGCGTTATACAGATGCAAAAGTAGTATTAGAAAAATGCCGTGAATGGGGTTGGGCACCTGAATCATACCCAGCCTATCAGGAACAGGTGACAGAATTATTAACTCAAATTGAGAATATGCAATAAGGAAGTGAAAGTGAAATGGCTTCATTTTATGAAGAGCTTAACCAAAGAGATGCGGTAAGCGATGAAAGGGAAAATAGCGAATCCCGCAAAAAAATGGATCAATGGATTTTCTACTCGTTACTAGTATTAATTGGCTTCATGCCACTAATCGTAATGGCCAACGTGCAGGAAGTGATTAGTCCACTTATTTCCAATGTAGATGTATTATCCTCTGGTATAAAGGGCGATTTATTTACTCATTATAAAGCGCTTATGCTACTAATCGTAACATTATTTGTGTCGGCATTATTCTTGGGAAAAATTTTCTTCATGGGTGGCACAATTCGAAAAACCTATTTAAACTATGTCCTTGGTGTATTTGTAGTAGCCATTGTAGTATCAACAATCGCCTCTCCAAATACCTCAATCGCTTTAAATGGTCAATACAACCATTCAGACGGTGCAATTAGTTGGCTTTGTTATGTAGCGCTACTATTTATTGCGATGAATATCGAATATCCAAAGAATGTAATTAAGTACATTGTGTACACAATGATGCCATTTGTTTATATTAATTTATACATAATTACTATGAACTTTTATGGTAAGGATTTGTTACAAAACGCTTGGGCACAAAGCTTAGTTTCTATAATGTTGCCAGAGGGCTCGAGCATTTCAGAAGGCTCTGCTTTAGTAGGGACATTGAACCAATGGAACTATATGAGTGGGATGTTTGCGATGATGACGGTGATGTATTTAGCATGGGCGGTGACATCGCAAAAGTGGGTCGACAATATTGTCGGTGCCGTGACGGCAAGTGCTGCGATTATCGTTATGTTTATGTCGGTTTCTACGAGTGGTTTTTTAACGGTGCTTGTAGTGGGGGCTGTAATATTGGTTGCTGCATTATTGACTAAGAAAAAAGGACAGGCTGTAGTCTCACTAGCTATATTCTTCCTAATTGCAGCACCAGTATTCCATGTGTTAGCAGAAAAAGATTATCGTGTATGGACTGAGTCGTTCGGCTTCTTTACAGAGAAAAATCCATATATGGAAGAGGTAACAGCCTTACTCAATACAACGAATGTAGCACATGCGAGCAAAGAAGTGTTAGAGTTGCCAGTGTTACCAGAGCGAGCAACGGCAGCAGGATCAGGACGAACTTATATTTGGGATAAGACATTAGACTTAGTAGGAAATCGCGCTATTTTAGGCTACGGAAATGATACGTTAATTTATAATTTCCCACACTATAGTCTGGATGCACGTTCAGGGATGAAGGATGAAAATACGATTACCGATAAACCCCATAATCAATTTGTCGGAGTTTTATATGGCTTCGGTATTTTTGGTTTAGTAGCTTTAGTTATGCTAGTGGTCGCTACAGGTATAGCAGCTTTCAGAGCAATCATAAAAAAAGCGTGGGCTGAATTGGTTTTAGCGCTTACTATATTGGCCTATTTCTCACAGTCCATGTTCAATGATTCATTGCCAGCTAGCTCTGGGTTCACCTTTGTTTTAATTGGAATATTATTTGCACAACAAGTTATTAAAAGTCAGGAGAATGCTGTAAATGGAAGAAACAATTGAATTACGTGAAATCATTGAAATTGTTTTAAAGGGGAAGTGGCTTATTGCCGTGTGTACAATTATTGCGATGCTATGCGCTGGCATTGTGAGCTGGTTTGTTTTAGATGAAGAATATGAATCTAAAGCGGTTGTACAGGTTTCGGGTGGTGTGCAGGACGCAGGTATTATGTCGAACTATGTTATGACCGAGTTCACACCGAATATTTATATGCAGCGTATGCAAAATGTCGAACAAAACAAGAAATATTTTAAAGAAAACGGTGTTAATGATTTTGTTAAGGAAAATTTAACGATAGCAAATCAGCAGGACACAGATTTAGTGGAATTGAAATATTTAGGTTCATCTCCTGAGGAAGCTCAAAAGCATTTACATTTATTGATGGAAAAAACGAAAACTGAAGTTTCGGTTTCAATAAAAGAAACATTAAATCAGCTAGAGCAAACCTATTTAAAGGAATCGACTAGCATATCAGGTGAAATCGAACAATTAATGACGAGCTATAATGATGTAGTGACAAAAAATAATTTACCAGAGGTACTTATTTTACAAACGATTGCCTCATCTCAATTTGTTCTTAACTTAACGGAAAGTCAAACAAACGCACTAGCTAATGTTACAGGGCCGATTCAAAATGAATTACTACAATTAAAGGCGCAAATTGATACAAAATCGACAGAATATCATTCAGTGTTAGCAAAGTATCAATCTGTAAAAACGGGCATAGATAGCTTTAAAGCTGATCCATTTATTCGAGTAATTATTGACCCAACAATAGCTGAAGAACCTTCTTCCCCAAATAAAGCTTTAAATTTAGCAATTGGTTTAGTTTTAGGTTTAATGATTGGGATTGGGTTAGTATTTTCCCGTGCTTACTGGAAAAATTCCGCGGTAGCAAAATAGAAAGAGGTAATGAGTAATGGGATATAAAATTAGATATATGACATTTTTTTTCGTGGACTCATTCATTGTTCTTTCGGCAATCTTTATGAGCTATTGGCTACTTCACCCAACATTAAATGCCTATTCAGATAAAGTAATTGTACTTAGTGCAATTACTTTATTAGTAAGTCATCATATTGCTGCTTATTTTTACCAGCTATATACACGGATGTGGAGCGTTGCCTCTGTTCGTGAACTGCTGACAATTGCTTATGCAGTGACAATTTCAGTTGTAGCTGCTAGTTTACTCCAACAATTAATTAATAATGATATTTATTTTCGTGTCATGGTAGTAACTTGGATGTTACATATTATTATGATTGGCGGTTCTAGATTTTTATTGCGACTTTTAAATGATAAGGAGTCATTTAAAAGTCCAAATAATTTGAAACGTGTATTAATAGTTGGTGCAGGACAGGGTGGATCAATGCTTGCGAAAAATTTACAAAATGCAAGTGGAAACGATATTCAGGCTGTGGGATTTGTCGATGATGATTTGAATAAGAAAAATTTGAATATTATGGGACTTACCGTATGGGGAAATACAGCAGATATTGAAAGGCTAGTTGAAAAAAAACAAATCGACGAAATTATTATTGCTATCCCTTCTTTAAATAAAGTAGGTATTAAAACGATTTATGATATTTGCGTAAAGACAAATACTAAGGTCAAAATTATGCCGAAAATTGAAGATGTTATGACCGGAAAAGTGGCTGTAAATGAAATGCGAGAAGTAGATATTAATGATTTACTTGGGCGCGAGGAAGTAAAACTAGACATGATTGCAATTTCAGAAAAGTTAACGGACAAAGTAATTTTAGTGACTGGTGCTGGTGGCTCGATTGGTTCTGAAATTTGTCGTCAAGTGATGAAGTTTCAACCGAAAAAGCTGTTGTTGCTTGGACATGGGGAAAATTCGATTTATACAATTCATATGGAATTGACGGAAAAATTTAAGAGTAATATAGAAATTATCCCGATTATTGCAGATGTACAGGATAGAGAACGAATTTTTGAGATAGTGAATGAATATCGCCCAGATGTAATTTATCATGCGGCTGCACATAAGCATGTTCCTTTAATGGAATATAATCCAACAGAAGCTGTGAAAAATAATGTATTTGGTACGAAAAATATTGCTGAAGCAGCCCGTGAATATGATGTCAGTAATTTTGTGATGATTTCTACAGATAAAGCAGTTAATCCGCCAAATGTAATGGGAGCTACGAAGCGTGTAGCAGAAATGATTATTCAAGATTTAGCTATGCATAGTACTACTAAATTTGCAGCAGTTCGTTTTGGTAATGTTCTTGGTTCACGCGGCTCTGTAGTACCTCGATTTAAGGCACAAATTGCAGCAGGTGGTCCAGTAACAGTAACGCATCCAGATATGACAAGATATTTTATGACTATACCTGAGGCGAGTAGATTGGTGTTACAAGCAGGAACTCTAGCTAAGGGTGGAGAAGTATTCGTACTTGATATGGGAGAGCCAGTCAAAATTGTTGAATTAGCAGAAAATCTTATCAAACTCTCAGGATATACTATCGAAGAAATAGGAATAGAGTATTCTGGAATTCGCCCCGGCGAAAAAATGTATGAGGAATTGTTAAATCCAGAGGAAATTCAAAGTGAACATATTTTTCCAAAGATTCACATAGGGAAAGCTAATTCAATAGAGCCAGTGCATTTAGAGAACTTTTTACAAAAAATCAGTGGTTTATCAGGAGAACGATTGAAAAATGAAATGATTGATATGGCAAATAATAAAGTAAGTTTAAGTGGTATAAAGTGATGGATTTTAAAAAAATTATAGAACAACTTATGCACTATCTGCCTGCCCAAATTGCACCTGCGATTATTAATTTGATTATTATCATGATTTTAACTAGGAACTTCACAGTTGAACTCTACGGTGAGTATGTATTAATTACAACTCTTATTACTTTTTCAGTAACCATTTTTACACAATGGCTGATGCAATCTATTTTATTTTATAGACCAAAGTACATTGAGAGTAATCTTAAAAATGAGTTTAACTTACATCTAGATGTAATAATAAATATGTTTTTTATTATAGGGATAGTTGTATTGTTGTTATTGATAGCTTGTAATACATTGTTTGTGAATGTAACTTTATATATTTTTTGTGTACTGATTATTTTAGTACAGTCTATTTTTACGATTGAGCAAGTAATATTACAATCTGACCTACAATCGGGGAAATATGCTAAACGTATTTTCATGTCTAGTTTACTAAGGTTAGTAGGGATTGGACTATTGGCTATGTCAAATATTAACTTAATAAATGTGTTACTAGTTATCTCTATTAGTTATATAGTATTTATACTACCGAAAATGAAAAAATATATGATAAAGAAAAAGTCAACTACTTCAACAAAACAATTTTTGAAAACAATGCTAACATATGGTTTACCTATGTTAGGTTGGTTTTTATCAATATCAATTATAGATGTGGCAGATAGATTGTTAATAGAGTATTTTCATGGTAGTAAAGCAGTAGGTTTATATGCTGGAAATTATTCGATTATTTCAGCAGCGCTTGCATTAGTCTTTGCACCATTAACGATCGTTATACATCCATTATTAATGAAGCTTGGAGTAAATGTAATAGAGCAGAAGAAAAAAATAGAGCAATTGATTAGTAAATTTACAACAATCTTTTTCATCGTAGGACTACCGATTATTGTATTAGTACATAAATTTCGGAAGGAAATCGCCTATTTATTTCTAGGCGAGCAATATGTAGTTGCGAGTGATTTAATTACAATAGTAATGTTAGGAATATTTTTGTGGAATTTAGCTATGGTTGGTCATAAAGGAATGGAAATCATAAATAAAACAAAGGTAATGTTATATTTCGCTATAGCTAGTTGCTTGACAAGCTTATTATTAAATATATTCTTGATTAAATATTATTCATATATGGGTGCAGCATATGGTAATATGATTGCCTTTTCTCTTTATTGTTTATTAGTATATGTTTATTCAATTAGAAATATTAAATGGAAATGGAATTTGAAAGAAATTTTGCTGATTAGCTGCTGTAGCGCGCTGATGTTGCTATTTGTTGGTTTATTTAATATAAACTTAGAAGAAGGTATAGTAAAAAGTATTGCTGGGATAATTTTAATCTCACTAGGTGCATTATTAGTCTATACAACCTCATTGCTAGCGTTAATGAAAATGAAGTTAATTAATATTCGATTTTAAGGAGCTGTTGTTTTATGAAAGGAATTATATTAGCAGGTGGTAGTGGTACACGCCTCTACCCATTAACAAAAGTAGTATCAAAACAATTATTACCAGTATATGATAAACCGATGATTTATTACCCACTATCGGTATTAATGTTAGCAGGAATTAAAGATATTCTTATTATTTCTACACCTGAGGATTTACCAAGGTACGACCAGTTATTAGGTGATGGTTCGAATTTAGGTATTCAATTACAGTACGCAGTGCAGCCTTCCCCTGATGGGCTAGCTCAAGCTTTTATTATTGGTGAAAAATTTATAGGTACAGATTCAGTTGCATTAATTTTAGGGGATAATTTATATTATGGACATGGTCTAACTCAAAGATTAGAAAATGCAGCTAATCGCGAATCTGGAGCGACGGTATTCGGTTATTATGTAAATGATCCAGAACGCTTTGGCGTAGTTGAATTTGATGAAAATGGTGTAGCAAAGTCAATTGAAGAAAAACCCGTACAACCAAAATCAAACTATGCTGTAACAGGTCTATATTTTTATGATAACCGAGTTGTAGATATTGCAAAAAATATCCAACCTTCTGTGCGTGGCGAACTTGAAATCACAGATGTAAATAAGGTGTATCTAGAGCAAAATGAATTACATGTAGAAATTTTAGGGAGAGGATTCTCTTGGTTTGATTCAGGAACGCATGAATCGTTGCTTGAGGCATCACAGTTTATTGAAACAGTAGAAAAGCGTCAAAGCTTAAAAATCGCTTGTTTAGAAGAAATTGCTTATGTAAAAGGTTATATTACAAAAGAACAATTATTAGCATTAGCAGAGCCTTTGAAAAAAAATCAGTATGGGCAATATTTAATTAAATTAGCAAATGGTATGCAGCCGATATATAAATTGTAGGTGAAACGAATGTGGAAAATTTCAATTGCTTTATGTACCTATAATGGTGAAAGGTTTATCGAGGAACAATTAGAGAGTATTTTTAATCAAACTATTTTACCTAATGAGATTATTATATGCGATGACCAGTCTACAGATTCTACTGTTTTATTATTAGAAAAATTAAAAAACAAATCGAATATTCCTATAAAAATTTATATAAATCAAGAAAATTTAGGTTATATAAAAAATTTCGAAAAATGTATTGGTTTATGCGACGGCGATATCATTTATTTGGCTGATCAAGATGATTACTGGATAGAAAATAAAATAGAAACGACTTTAAAAGAATTTAATAAGAATCCTAATTTACAAATATTATTTACGGACGCAACATTAGTTGACGATAATTTACAGCCTCTTCCTGGAATGTTATGGGGCAATTTGAGTTTTGATCCATTGAGATTCCCTACAGATAGGCAAGGAAGAATTGGATATCTTTGTAAAAGAAGTATAGCTACAGGGGCTACTATGGCTATAAAAAAAGAATTGTATTTTGAAAGTATTCCCTTTTCAAAAGACTTTGTTCACGATGAATGGTTGCTATGGAATGCTATTATTAAAAATAAGGAATTTAAACCATTAAACAAACCTTTAATAGCGTATAGACAACATGCTAGTAATCAAATTGGTGTGAAAAAATTGCAATTAACTAACCTATTGAAATCTAGTAGAGATTTAGAAAAACATATAACTAAAAATTCTTTTTTAATACAATATGTCCGTAAAAATTATTGTTCAGAAAAGGAAGTATCTTATCTTATTGAAAGATTAGAGTTTTTAGAATCTAGAAATGCTTTGTTTAATAATCGAGTTTTTCGTTTAGGACAATTGATTATGAAGTTTTTATTTGATAAAAAATATAATTTAAAAAATTATTCTACTTTTTTTAATGGTAAAAAAACGATTTTTTCAGATTTATTTAGAAAATAATTTTTGACTTTTGGAGGTACTATGAAAAAAATTAAAACAACATTACAAGATACTTACATTATTGAACCAACTGTTTTTGGTGATCGTCGTGGCTTTTTCATGGAATCGTACAATAAAGAAACGTTTAAAAAGTTAGGTATTGATATTGAGTTTGTACAGGACAACCATTCTTTATCAGAAACAAAAGGTACTTTACGTGGGTTACATTATCAACTTGAACCAAAAGCACAAACAAAGCTTGTTCGTTGTACGAGAGGCGCAATATTAGATGTAATTGTGGATATTAGAAAAGGCTCACCTACATTTGGAAAATGGGAGGCCTTTGAGTTAACAGCAGAAAATAAAAAACAATTATTAGTACCAAAGGGCTTTTTACATGGCTTCTATACATTAGAAGAAAACAGTGAAGTGCAATATAAAGTTGACGAATATTACTCGGCAGAATGTGATAGAAGTGTAAAATGGGATGATTCTACACTGAATATAGACTGGCAAATTTCAGCTATCCCTGTTTTATCTAAAAAGGATGAAGATGCAGTTTCTTTTGCTAAAATGGAAAATAATTTTGATTATGGTGAAGCAAAATGAAAATCTTTGTAACAGGTATTAGTGGTCAATTGGGATATGATGTGATGAAAGCTGGGTTAGCTAATGGTTTTGAAATGTTCGGAGCATCGTCTAAAGAATTGGATATTACGAAAGAAACAGATGTAGAAAACTATGTTACAAAATTAAAACCAGATGCAATCATCCATTGTGCTGCTTATACAGCTGTAGATTTAGCGGAAGATGAAACAGAACAATGCTATGCTGTAAATGTTAATGGAGCAAAGTATTTAGCGCAAGTAGCTAAAAAGGTAAATGCAAAGTTTGCTTATATTAGTACAGATTATGTATTTGATGGACAAGGTAAAGCTGCTTTTTCTGAAGTAGATTCGACAAATCCGATTGGTTATTATGGGACAACAAAACTACTCGGTGAACAAATTGTACAAGAAACACTTGAAAACTACTTTATCGTTCGAATTTCTTGGGTTTTCGGGAAGAATGGCAATAATTTTGTGAAAACGATGCTGAAACTTTCGGAAAGTAGAAAAGAGCTAAATGTCGTAGGCGATCAAATTGGCTCACCTACCTATACTGTCGATTTAGCAAAACTATTAATTGAAATGGTACAAACAAATAAATACGGGATATACCATGCGTCTAATGAAGGTTTTTGTAGCTGGGCAGAATTTGCAACCGAGATATTTAAGCAAGCAAGAAAAGATGTAACTGTGAATGCAATCACTACATCTGAATATCCTACAAAAGCAAAAAGACCTGAAAATTCAAGGATGAGAAAAGATAAGCTAGCATCTGAATTTCATTTATTGCCTCCTTGGCAAGATGCATTAAATCGATATTTAAAGGAGATTAATTTAAATGGCTAAAACAATTTTAGTAACTGGTGGCGCGGGCTTCATCGGTAGTAACTTCGTTCATTATATGCTTGATAAATATAAAAATTATAAAATTATTAATTTAGATTTACTTACATATGCAGGGAATCTAGATAATCTAACTGACGTTAATGCAAATTCTAATTATACATTTGTACAAGGTGATATAGGAAATTATGAGCTTGTGGATTATTTGGTGAAGTCAAATAAAGTTGATGTCATTGTAAACTTCGCTGCTGAGTCTCACGTAGACCGTAGTATTACAGATCCAGGTGTCTTTGTAAAAACGAATGTACTAGGCACACAAAATTTATTGGATGTTGCCAAAGCAAATAACATTGAAAAATATGTACAAGTATCGACTGATGAGGTATATGGTAGTTTAGGTGAAACAGGTTATTTTACAGAGACAACGCCTTTGGCACCGAATAGTCCATATTCAGCAAGTAAAGCTGGAGCCGATATGTTAGTGCTTGCTTATGCTGAAACGTTTGGTATGAATGTAAATATTACACGTTGTTCAAACAACTATGGACCATATCACTTCCCAGAAAAGCTTATTCCATTAATGGTGACGAATGCACTTGAAGGTAAAGAGTTACCGATTTACGGAGATGGGAAAAACGTACGTGACTGGTTACATGTAAAAGATCACTGTGCTGCAATTGATTTAGTTATTCATAAAGGTAAATCAGGCGAAGTTTATAATGTAGGTGGTCATAATGAAAGAACTAATAATGATATAGTGCATTTAATTGTAGATTATTTAAAAGTGTCGAAGGATTTAATTAAATATGTAGATGATCGTCTAGGACACGATCGCCGTTATGCAATTGACCCAAAGAAATTAGAAACTGAACTTGGTTGGAAGCCAAAGTATACATTTGATACGGGTATTATTGAGACTATAGAGTGGTATATAAATAAAAAAGAATGGTGGAAGAATATACAGTCTGGAACTTATAGAAACTAAAACTACACTATTTTTATAGAAATAATTTGTTTTTAGTAATAAACCACTTTGGGAATAGGCATGCATAATAAAAAATCTATGTTTAAATGTTATACTATATTCTAAATTATAAATACAGCCTATATGGATGATAATCAATAGAAAACTTTAAGTTTTACAGTTGAATCAATTTCAGAAATCATTTTTGAAAATTTAGACTGTGCCACTATCAAAAACTTCGTTTCTAAAAATTATACCGCTTTATAATAATTAGGTGTTCATTCGATCAACACTCAATTCGCAGGCATAATAAATAAGCGTCACAAGATTAAAGTACAGTTTTGCTTTTTTACCTATTCGATAGCGGATGTTGTATAATTGGAAATACGGTTTTAATTAGGTACTGCCGCGTTTTACTGCGGTACGTTCTTTATATTTTTTCCATAATTCTAAGTAATGTGTTGAATATATGTATTTCCAAATATCTGATTTTTACCACCTTTTTACAAAATGAATCCTTTCATAATGGACACGTGTCACATTCCATTGGACGTGAGAATTTGAGTGTTTGGTATTTTTCATCGAATCCGATATATTTGCCCCAAGGCTTGTTTATAGATTGGTTCGTAATCATAACCTGTATCAAATAGTGCTACTGTAAATTGTTTTGGTAGGACTGTAGAGATCTTTTTTATTAACGGAATCGCCACTTTACTGTCAGATAGATTACTTGAGGACATGGGACAATCTACAATATACTGGTTTTTCGTTGATACAACTAGCTGTATCAACGAAAAGCCGTACTAAAACGTATTTTTACCAACACTATTTTTCTTGATGCCTCAATTTTGCTCAATCGATTTGTCTTGCCAAAGTGTTTCAGCTGAAATCGACAACTGCGCTTCAAAATTCTTTTCATAGGTTGTTAAATTTACTTCGGCTTCTATTTGTTCTGCGAGCTAAGCTGCTTGTCCTTCTTTTGTTTTACGTCCACGATTTTTCGATGGCTGGGCATCTTATTTCCCAAAAGGTTACGTTGCGTCACGCAATTCGAAGTGATTGACATAGATGGGCAAGGTGCGCACCACAAAGAAAACCGTCTAAAAATGAAGTTTTAATCAGTTCATCCTGTATTATATCAAGTACATTAGACTGACTCATTACACGGATTATACGAAAATAGGTCGCCTTAGAAGGAACCGAATCTGAGATAAGAAACCCACAATCCAGATGGAATAAAGGAACGTTGACTAAATGCTTAATAAAATCTTTTATTGTTGGGATTCGTTCGACTATACGAATAATTAATGATTGAATCATCGCACCTTAGTTACATTCACACGAAGTACCTTATAGCGTCTTTTTTGAAAAGAGTTGAAAGATTGATTATACATCGAACGTGGAGAAAATTGCATCAAATTGGTACGAACCTTCCATTTCAAATAAATGTTGGATGTCAAAAAGGCAAATTTGTTTTACAATAGTCACGAGGCATCACTTTATTCGATTAAGTTTGTTTAGTCGCTGCCATTATACCGAATTTGGGGAGGTTCTCGTTTTTAATTGATTGAAACCCTTGATATCGAAGGGACGAGAATTATAAAATTAACTCAATTATTAAACAAATATATAAGTTGAACATATGAATCTAACATTTTCTATAATAAGAGAAATCCGTAATTTAGCTATCTTCAGTGATTTGAGACGAATAAGGTGTTAAAATATTAAATTCAACCTATATAGGTTTAAAAAATAATTTTTTTATGAAAAGGACTATGTTTGATTTTAGTATCTGTTAGGGAGGCCGAAGTTAAATAAGTTTTTTTATTTAATTCATTACCAAAACTAAACAGATTAATAATACTTTATGAAAGCGATTGTAAAGATTGTTATGGAGAATAATAATGCCACCACAGAATAACTAGGCTAGAGGTAAAGTATGTGTTTATAGGAGAAATGCATACTTTTATTGTTTTGCTAGCACTATCATATAGCTGTTTGGTAGGCAATTATTTTTTAAAACAGTATAAAAAAAGATAATTAACGGAAAAAGGTGGATTAGTGTTAAATATTCAGTTAAAAAAAGATGAATTTATTAAAGGTACATGGTTTATATTTATATTTTTATTGATAATTGATATGGGTGGAGGAATAGGACTAAAAAATTTAGCATTTGCTATCTTAATTTTAAGTATAATTTTCTTATTCCTTTGTTTTAAAATTAAAATAAATTTATCTACCTATCTTATAGAATTTTATATTTTTTTTATATGTCCTTTGTTATTAATTGGTTATTCTACATTGTTTTTAAAAATCCCTTTAAGTAATCAAATCCCTCAAGTTACAGCATTTATTACATTTTTTTCATTATTACTAGCAACAAATTTAAAAAATAAAGATATGTTATTGAAATCAATAGAAAAAATAGCAATAGTAAGTGCTTGTGGAATAATATTTACTTTTTTGGGTATATATACATTACATATAATAGGGATGGATAGTGTAATTTATTCAATTAATTCAATTACTAATACTTTTAATATGGGGTATATCGGAATTAACCCTTTAGGAAATCAAATAGGACTATTTTTGCCGAATGTCTATTATGTTTGGAGTTTATTACTGATTCCATTTACATTAATTTTAATAAAAAGAAGTAAATTCAATTTTATAATTTCTATAATAGCATGTATTATGACATTATCTACTGGAGTAGTTTTGTTTGTAATGATAGGTATATTGTTAATAACCTTACTAAATATGATTTTTTCTTTGAAAATAAAATTAAAATTAAGATATGTTATTTATTCTATAGTTATAGGTATTTTAACTTTTTCAATGTTAAATATGGGTATTGCAGATTTACTTTTTTCAAAGTTAAACATTTATTCGAATTCAAGCTCTACTAAAATAGGACATATACAATCAGCATTAAAAGAAATTTTTGCTACACCCTTTACTTTTTTATTCGGTATGGGATTAGGCAGTTCCTTTTATAGCATTGGGGCTCAAGCAGAAGTGGTAAATATAGAAGTAAGTCATTTTAACTTAATCCGACAATTCGGTATATTATATTTTTGCATATTTTTGTTGTATATCTTAAATTTAATATATGAGGCAAGTAAAATTGATTTTGAAGGAAAGAAAATTGCAGTTGGATTGTTGATGCTATTTATTGCAGCAGGTACAAATCCATTACTTATTTCCCCTGTGTTTTTCATTTGGTTAGTAATTACGAAAAGTTATATAATATTATCAAAAAAAGGTGAGAGATTATGAAAAAAGTGCAAGTTTTATTATCAACATATAATGGTGAGCTATACTTGCAAGAACAACTAGATAGTTTGATGAATCAGATAGATATAGATTTAAATATTTTAGTCCGTGATGATGGATCGAGAGATAATACGATTAGAATTTTAGAGAATTATGCACAAAAATATAATAATATTAAGGTAATAAGAGGTGAGAATATAGGGGTCGTTGCAAGTTTTTTTGAATTATTGAGGGATGCAGATACAGATGCAGATTACTTTGCTTTTTGTGATCAAGATGACTTTTGGAGAGAAGAAAAATTAATAGCTGCAGTAAAAAAATTAGAAGAACATAAAGACCAATATATGCCACTTCTTTATTGTTCAAAAACAAGAGTTGTCGATGAAAAACTCAACTTTTTATCATTTTCTAAAGAACCTAAAAGATCATTAAAGCTGGAAAATGCTTTAGTTGAAAATATGGCAACGGGATGTACTGTTGTCATTAATAAAAAATGTAGACAAGAAATCATTTGTAAAGAAATAAATTACAAAAATATTATTATGCATGATTGGTGGATATATATGATAGCTTTATTACAAGGGAAAGTTGTATACGATGCTAACTCTTATATTGATTATAGACAGCATAGCTCTAATGTTGTTGGAATAGGGAATGGTATATATCATCAATATTTAAGAAAATTAAAGCATTTTATGAATGGAAAAAACAAAGGATTATTAAAAAAACAGGCTCAAGAGTTATATGAACTATATCAAAAAGAACTAACTGGTGAACAATTAGAAATAATAAGCTCCTTTTGTAATGAGCGAAAAAGTATACTATCTAAAATTAATTTCATCTTAAAGAATAGATTTTATCGTCAAAGTAAAATCGATAGCTTTTTTTTCTATATTTTAGTATTTATAGGCAGAGTTTAACTATTATGTGTTTATTAAGTCAAGGTGAGGAATAAAGTATGAAAAAAATTTTGTTTGGTGCATCTGTTTATCAACATTTAACTGCATTTCATAAACCATTTATGAAATGGTTTCAAGAGCGTGGATATGAAGTGCATGCTATAGGGAATGAAAGCTTAGGAAAAAAAATAGAATTGGAAAAAATAGGTGTAATATGCCATGATATTGATTTTGATCGATTACCATTTTCTAAAAAAAATATGAATGCCCTAAAACAATTGAATGAATTATTTTCTATCCATTATTTCGATTTAATTCACGTACATACACCAACTGCATCTTTTCTAACTAGATATGCAGCTAATAATGCTAAACAGGGCAAAGTTATATATACTGCACATGGATTTCATTTTTTCAAAGGTGCGAGTATAAAAAATTGGCTAACTTTTTTTCCAGCTGAAAAACTTGCTGCAAAATGGACAGATGTACTTATCGTAATGAATAATGAAGACTTTCTATTAGGAGAGAAATTGGGCTTCAAGAAAAATAAGAATTTGTTTTTTGTAAATGGTGTAGGAGTGGATTTAAATGAATTTATTGAGGAAGATAATGCTGAGAATAACTACTTAAAGACAGAGTTAAAATTAAGCGAGGATTCCGTTCTGGTAACATGTATAGCTGAATTAAGTACTAGAAAAAATCAAAGTTTTTTACTTGAAAATTGGCACACTATTATTTCTAAAATGCCAAATGCTCAACTTATTTTGGTAGGTAAAGGGCCGGATGAAGGGGAAATTAGAACATTTATTCAGACTCATGAATTAACTAATATACATTTACTAGGGTATAGAACTGACGTGCCTAAAATAATAAGTGCTTCAGATATTATTACACTTGTATCTAAACAAGAGGGGTTACCGCGTTGCTTAATGGAAGGTATGGCAGTAAGTAAACCAATTATATGCACAAACATACGAGGTTCAGCTGATTTAGTAGATGATAAGGAAACTGGAGTTTTAGTTGATTTGGGAAATAATGCGAAACTTTCGAATTGTATGATTGAATTGATTGGAAATGAGGAATTAAGAAAAAAATATGGTGAGAAAGCAAAGTTGAAAATTCAAGATTATAGTATTGAAAGTGTATTAAGGGTCATGGGCGATATTTATTGTGGAATTTTAAAAAATGATATATAAGTTGAACGTATGAATCTAACATTTTCTATAATATGAGAAATCCGTAATTTAGCTATCTTCAGTGATTTGAGACGAACAAGGTGTTAAACTATTTAATTCAACCTATATAGTATGTAAAGAAAATTTAAAATTTTAACATTAGATAAAGTTTTAGTTTTTAAAGATAACTAATTTAGAAAGTGTAATTTTAAGGAAGGGCTTGATTAATAAGTGAAAAGATTAATTGATTTATTGGTGAGCTTTTTTCTAATTGTAGTTTTAAGTCCTATAATTTTTTTTGTATGGGTGCTTGTTTTATTAAAATTAGACTCTCCAGCAATGTTTAAACAACCCCGTCCAGGAATAAATGGTAGGGTCTTTTATGTATACAAATTTCGTACAATGACAGACGAACGCGATGAGCAGGGAAAGTTACTACCAGATACTGTTAGGCTAACGAAATTTGGAGAAACACTTAGAAAACTTAGCTTAGATGAGTTACCGCAGCTATGGAATGTTTTAAAAGGGGAAATGAGTTTTGTGGGTCCTCGTCCTCTTTTGGTAGAATATTTACCACTATATAATAAACGACAAGCTCGTAGACATAATGTTCGTCCGGGAATTACGGGCTGGGCACAAGTAAATGGACGTAATGCGATTTCGTGGGAACAGAAATTTGAGTATGATGTGTGGTATATAGAAAATCAGTCGCTGTGGCTGGATTTGAAAATATTACTTTTAACAGTAAAAAAAGTGTTTGTTAGTGAAGGTATTAGTGCTGAAGGCCAGGCGACTATGTCGAGGTTTACAGGGACACAGGAGGAGAAAGCATGAAAGAAATTGTTATATATGGGTCAGGAGGATTTGCGAGAGAGGTAGCTCATTTAATCGAACAGATTAATGAAGTTCAATCAGAGTGGAAAGTTCTGGGGTTTATAGATGACGATGAAAAAAATCATGGTTTAATAATCAATGATTTAAAAGTACTTGGTGGAGATGAATGGTTAGAAAACAAACAAAATGTCTGTGTAGCACTGGGGATAGGTGCGCCTAAAGTAAAAAAATCAATCATTAATAAACTACAAAAGTATACAAATATAAATTATCCGAACTTAATTCACCCAACTGTTAAAATTTCTCGATTTAATGAACTAGGTCAGGGCAATATCATTTGTGAAGGGAGTATTTTAACAACGAATATTCAACTGAATAATTTTGTTATTGTTAATTTGAATTGCACTATCGGACATGATGTGCATATAAAAAATTATTCAACAATATTACCAAACTCATCCATATCAGGAAATGTTGTATTTGAAGAATGTGTAGATTTCGGTACAAACGCAACTATTATCCAAGGTATTACTATAGGCGAAGGAACAATTGTAGGAGCGGGTGCTGTAGTTGTTAAGAATTTACCTGCTTGTTGTACAGCGGTAGGTGCTCCAGCTAAACCAATAAAATTTCATGAATAAATCTATTGAGAGAAGGAAATTTAGTATGACAAATCGTATCCATTTATCATCTCCTCACATGGGAGGAACAGAACAAAAATACATACAAGAGGCATTTGATACAAACTGGATTGCCCCGTTAGGAGCAAATGTAAATGGATTTGAATCGGAGATAGCACAATTTGTTGGAATCAAAGCAGCATCCGCTACTAGCTCAGGGACAGGAGCAATTCACTTAGCGTTAGATTTATTAGGTATTAAAACAGGGGATGAAGTATTTTGCTCGACACTGACGTTTATTGCAAGTGCTAATCCAATTCTTTATTTAGGAGCAAAACCTGTTTTCATAGATTCAGAGCCAACTACATGGAATATGTCCCCACAAGCATTAAAACAAGCTTTGGAGGAAGCTGCTACTGAAGGAAAGTTGCCCAAAGCTGTCATTGTCGTAAATTTATATGGACAAAGTGCACGCATGGATGAGATTTTGGCACTATGTGAACAATACGATGTGCCCATTATTGAAGATGCTGCGGAGTCTTTAGGATCTTTATATAAAGGAAAGAAAAGTGGGACATTTGGAAAACTCGGTATTTATTCATTCAATGGTAATAAAATTATTACTACTTCTGGTGGCGGAATGCTTGTATCTGATGATGAGGAATTGATTGCCCGCTCACGTTTTTTAGCAACACAAGCACGTGATGCAGCAAAACATTATCAACATAGTGTGGTAGGCTATAATTATCGTATGAGTAATATTATTGCTGGTATTGGACGTGGTCAGTTAGAAGTAATAGCAGAACGAGTTGCGCAAAAACGTGCAATTTTTGAACGCTATGAAGCGGCTTTTTCTGGGATTGACGGTATCGAAATGATGCCTGAGCTAGAAAATACATTTTCAAATCGTTGGTTGTCAACAATGACGTTAGACCCTTCAAAAATTAAAATCGCACCGTACGCATTAATGGAAATATTAGATGAAGCAAATATTGATTCTCGTCCGGTATGGAAACCCTTGCATATGCAGCCTTTATTTGAAGGATGTAAGTTCTATGCACATTCAAAAGAAACCGTTGTGAGCGAAGAATTATTTGCCACAGGAATCTGTCTACCTTCAGATTCGAAAATGACAGTTGAGGAACAAGAGCGAGTAATCAATATCATTTTAAATATATTATAATTGATGAAACTTCCGTCAAATGTTTAGTTAAAAGTTTTATTTTAAAATGGAGGTACCTGATGAAAAAAATCCGTAAAGCGATTATCCCTGCTGCAGGCTTAGGGACACGCTTTCTCCCAGCAACAAAAGCAATGCCAAAAGAGATGCTTCCAATAGTAGATAAACCAACAATTCAATACATCGTTGAAGAAGCAATTGCATCTGGTATAGAAGATATTATTATTGTAACTGGTAAGGGAAAACGTGCAATCGAAGACCATTTTGACAATGCAATGGAGTTAGAGACGAATTTAATTGAAAAAGGTAAGCTAGAAATGCTTGAAAAAGTGCAAGAATCAGCAAATGTAGAAATTCACTATATTCGTCAAAAAGAGCCATTAGGACTAGGCCATGCTATTTGGTGTGCGCGTAAATTTATTGGTGATGAGCCATTTGCCGTACTTTTAGGTGATGACGTTGTGAAGAGTGAAACACCTTGCTTAGCTCAATTAATGACACAATATGATAATACATATTCTAGTGTAATTGGTGTTCAGGAAGTACCCGATGAGGATGTACATCGTTATGGGGTGATTGATCCTATAAACACCGAAGAACGTTTAATGCAAGTAACGCAATTTGTAGAAAAACCAGCATTAGAAGATGCACCTTCAAATTATGCTATTATTGGTCGTTATGTATTAACACCTGAAATTTTCCGCTTTTTAGATGAAAAGAAAAAAGGCAAAGGTGGCGAAATTCAACTTACCGATGCAATTGAATCTTTAAACAGTATTCAGCGAGTGTTTGCCTACGAATTTGAAGGACGCCGTTATGATGTGGGCGAGCAACTAGGCTTTATAGAAACGACGATTGATTTTGCACTAGATCGAGATGACTTAAGTGAAGGTGTCAAAGAGTTAATTTTGAAAAAGGCTAAACAGTTAAGTGGTGAAATCATATGATTTTAGTAGTTGGCGGAGCTGGTTATATTGGTAGCCATTTTGTTAAAGAACTTGTCAAAACGCATGATGTTGTTGTGCTTGATAACTTAAGCACAGGTCATCTTTGGGCAATAGATTCAAAGGCTAATTTTGTGGAGGGGGATTTGGGAGATAAGGTTACTGTTCAACATGTTTTTGATACATTTAAAATCGATGCAGTATTACATTTTGCAGCCTTCAGTTTAGTTGGAGAATCTGTACTTGATCCAATGAAATACTATGAAAACAACGTAGCAGCAACATTGAATTTGTTGAAAATTATGCAAGAAAGGAATGTCAATAATTTTGTATTCTCTTCTACAGCAGCTACATATGGTATGCCAATCGTAGATGTAATTGATGAACAGATACCGACTTTACCAATCAACCCATATGGCCGTTCTAAATTAATGATTGAGCAAATGCTTGCCGATTTTGCTCAGAGTTATCAAATGAATTATGTTGTACTGCGTTATTTTAATGCGGCAGGTGCTTACGAAACTGCTGAGATTGGTGAAAGTCATAGTCCAGAAACGCATCTTATACCGATTATTCTTCAACATTTATTAGGTCAAAGAGAGTCTATTTCAGTCTTTGGAACAGACTACGATACACCCGATGGTACTTGTATTCGTGATTATATTCATGTAACAGATTTAGCAAAAGCTCATTTATTGGCTTTAAGAGGCTTGCTACACGGCACTATAAAAACAGCAACTTACAATTTAGGGAATGGCAATGGTTTTTCTGTAAAAGAGATTATTGAGACATGTGAGCGTATTACAGAAAAGCGTGCTAATGTGACATATGCAGAGAGACGGGCAGGCGATCCAGCAAAACTAGTTGCCAATGCTGAAAAAATTTATACTGAATTAGGATGGAAAGCACAAATTGATATTGAAGGTATTATTAAAAGTGCATGGAATTGGCACTCCAAATGAAGTTATTAAACAACCAACTTGACAGGTTCGAGTTGGTTTTCTTTTACTATATATGTCATAATAGACTTATAAAAATTGCCTTATAAAGCGAGGGTGTTATAGTGCTTAAAGAAATCGTAAAAACAACATTATTAAATTGCTCTTTAGAAGACAGTGACATTTTAAAATATAAAAATCAAGTGCAAGATATTCACCATGTATTACCTCAATATGATTTAACAGGCTGGATGGATACGCCTCTAAACGATCAATCTAGCTTATTAAATCAAATTGATCAGGTGGCATCGGAAATTCGCGCATGTGCAGATGTTCTTGTTGTAGTTGGTGTAGGCGGTTCATTCCTAGGAGCGCGTGCGATCCAGGAGGCATTGAAGCCTTACTTTGGTTTGGCTGAGGATGGCATTGAAGTAGTGTATGCCGGCTTAAATATGAGTGGGGCCTATATTAAAGAGCTACTAGCGTATTTAGACAAAAAACAAGTCTATGTCAATGTCATTTCAAAATCAGGTGGCACGATGGAACCAGCGCTTGCTTTCCGTGTCATGCGTCAATATATGGAGCAGCGCTATGGTGAAAAGGCAGCAGAGCGTATTATTGTAACAACGGATGCGGAAAAGGGGATTTTAAAAGGGATTGCAGATAAGGCGAATTATCGTCAATTTGTCATTCCCAATGATGTAGGTGGTCGTTACTCGGTACTGACACCAGTGGGCTTATTGCCCGTTGCGGTCGCTGGGGTAGAGATCCGCGCATTAATGGCTGGGGCAACACATGCGGCGCAAGAATTGGCGGATTCAGATTTAGCGAATAATGATGCTTATAAATACGCGGTGATGCGCCATATGCTATACGAGCAAGGCTATAAAATTGAGCTTTTAGCATCCTTTGAGCCGGGTTTAAATAAATTCCACGAATGGTGGAAGCAATTATTTGGGGAAAGTGAAGGCAAGGAGCAAAAGGGTTTATATCCTTCTACTGTCAACTTTTCGACAGACCTCCATGCTATTGGTCAATTCATTCAAGAAGGTAGCCCGATTATGTTTGAAACCTTACTTCATTTCCATGAAATCGAAGGCGATTTACAAGTGCCATTTGATGCGCGTGATGAAGATGGCTTGAATTATTTATCGCATCGTACTTTCAATGAAATTAATGCGATTTCCAAACAAGGGACGGCTCTTGCCCATGCAGAGGGTGGCGTTCCAGTTATTCAATTAGAACTGCCAAAGCTGGATGAATATCATTTAGGCTATTTAATCTATTTCTTCATGAAAGCTTGCGCAATGAGTGCTTGTTTACTAGGGGTCAATCCATTTGATCAGCCAGGTGTAGAGGCCTATAAACGTAAAATGCTAGAGCTTTTAAAGGAGAATAAAAATGAGTTTACCGTTATTTAACAAATGGCAACAACAAGATTTACCACAATATTTAGCAGAGGACCTTTCTTCTATAGCACAGGACGAAAAAGCAATGGAAGACCGTTTTTATCAATATGTATCATTCGGTACAGGTGGCATGCGCGGTATACTTGGCGCAGGAACGAACCGTATGAATATTTATACGATTCGTCGTGTGGCGGAAGGTTTGGCACGTTATATTGCATCACACGGTGAAGAGGCTAAGCTGCGCGGTGTAGTGATTGCCTATGATACGCGTCATTTTTCATATGAATTTGCAGTGGAAACAGCGCGTGTATTAGGGGTGCATCACATTAAAGCCTATGTATATAAAGAAGCGCGTCCCACACCTCAGCTATCGTTTACAGTTCGTGAGTTAAAAGCCTTTGCGGGTGTTGTCATTACAGCGAGCCATAATCCGAAGCAATACAATGGCTTTAAAGTGTATGGTGAGGACGGGGCACAGCTTGTTCCGGCTGGTGCCAATGCGATTATCCAGCATATGAATGAAATTGACGATATTTTTAACATTACTGTGGCTGAAACAGAACAGCTTGAGAAAATGAACTTACTTCAATGGATTTTAGAAGACCTAGATCAAAAGTTTATGGCGCAGTTATTGACATTAAAAACGAACGCTGCGATTGATTATAATATGAAGCTTGTGTATACACCGTTGCATGGTGCGGGCTTAGTGCCTGTTGTAGAAGGCTTGAAACAATTTGGCTTTAAAGAGGTGCATATTGTCAAAGAGCAAGCACTGCAAGATGGTGCATTCCCAACAGTTGCCTATCCCAATCCAGAGGAAGCAATTGCCTTTTCGATGGCCATTGCATTAGGGAAGCAGGTTGGTGCCGATTTATTATTAGCAACAGACCCAGATGCCGACCGTTTAGGGGTTGCTGTGCGTAATGGGGATAACTATGAGCTATTAACAGGTAATCAATTAGGTGCATTATTGCTCCATTATCTTTTAAAAACAAAGCAAGTAAATGGTACATTACCAACAAATGGTACGCTGTTAAAGACAATTGTAACGTCTGAGCTTGGAACAGCAATTGCTGCTCAATTTGGTGTTGAAACAGTGAATACATTAACGGGCTTCAAATATATTGCTGAAAAGATTGCCGAATTCGAGGCAACGGGATCTCATACATATATCTTTGGCTATGAAGAAAGCTACGGCTATTTAATCGAAACCTTTGCGCGCGATAAGGATGCAGTGCAAGTGGCTTTAAAAGTAGCAGAAATGGCCGCGTATTATGCAACTGAGCAAAAAACGCTCTTGCAAGCATTGGAAGGACTCTATGAGCAATTCGGTTATTATCAAGAAGCGTTAATTTCAAAGACGTTTGAAGGCAAAGACGGTCAAGAGCAAATGGCCGCTATTTTAAATGACTACCGTATAAATCCACCAACAGCGTTTGCGGGGATTGCGGTCGTGCGTGTTGAGGATTATTTATCAAGCACAGCAACAATGAATGATGGTACAACCGAAGCTATAAAGCTGCCAAAAGAAAATGTTTTGAAATTCATTTTAGAGGACGGCTCTTGGGTAACGGTACGCCCTTCAGGAACCGAACCAAAATGTAAGTTTTATGTAGGTGTAAAGCAAACAAGTCTAGAAGCAGCGCAGCAGGTAGTAAATAAACTGAAAAAGTCGCTAACTGAATAAGGTATTAGTAACTTTACCAAAAGCATTGTGGAATGAAAATTCTGCAGTGCTTTTGTTTTTTTTAGTTTTTCATATTTTTTAACCTAAATTTAACCTTTGCAAGTTAAATTGAAGTGATGAAAATATTTTGTTGGGGGAATTAAGTATGAAAAAAAGAAAAATGAACTATTATCGTGCGGCTTCGGCAGTAGCGATGATGACGGCAACTATTGCAGCGCCAGTCGCAGCAGCTGGTGTACAAACCTATTCGGATGTGTCACCTGAAAAATATTATTATGAAGCGGTAATGGAACTTTCAGCGCGTGGAGTTATCCAGGGTTACCCAGATGGGACATTCAAGCCAGAGCAAGGCATCACGCGTGGACAAGCGGCCAAAGTTTTGGCGAATATATTAATGCTCGATACAAAAAATGTTGTTGATCCGAATTTTCAGGATATAGCAGCGACACATCCGTATTACGGAGCAATTGCTGCATTAAAGCAGGCTGGAATTCTAGATGGCTTTGAGGATGGCACGTTCCGAGAAGGGATGATGATTCAGCGTAATCATTTAGCCAAAATTATTGCGACGGCTCTCAATTTAAAGGCACAAAATGCAGAAGCCCTACCATTTACAGATGTTCCGGAGGCTTATAAGGGAGACATTGCCGCTTTATATGAGTTAGGAATTACGACTGGTAAAACAGCTACAGTATTTGATGGGGCGGCAAATCTAACGCGCTCGCAGTTTGTCGTAATGGTCAAACGTGTGGAAAAGCTATTATTAAGCCAATCAGCCGTAAATGAAACCGTAACCTTTAAGGTATCTGAGTATTCGGGAGATTCTGTAGCAATTAACGGGAAACAATATGCCATTGATCCAAGTTTAAAGGCGCTATTTACCGAAGAAAATCAACAGGCGTTGGCGAATGCAACGCTTACTGTGAGTATTGAAAATGGCGTTGTTACAAACGTTTCGCATTTAGCATTAAATCATGCAGGTACAGAAGAAGCACCATTTGTATTAGATGCAAAGCAATTAGAAGTTGGCGCATTAACGATCAATGCAGATCATATCGTAGTGAAAAATCTACAAGTAGCAGGAGATGCAGTTATTACAACAGCAGCAATGAGCTCTGTTGCATTTGATCAGGTCAAAATTGCAAAAAATCTTATTGTTGATAAGCAATTAACGGGAGCGGTGGCTTCTACAAATAATTTATTTGCACAGGGAGACAGCGATCTCAACTTACAAATGAATGGGACAGATGTAGGTGGAGATGTAGTAATAGATCGTAATGGTGTATCAATGGATGCGGATCAGCCAATTGCACAAGTTGTTATTTCAGCATCAGTCGCTTACTTTGGGTTTAATGGTACGCTTACAGTCCTTACAGTTGATTCAACGATTGATTTAGAATTAGTAGGCGATGCAAATATTGAACAAGTTATTATAAATACAGCAATTGAAGTAGCGTTAATGGTAACGGGAATTGTAAATGCTTTAGAGATTAATAATCCAGCAACACATCTGTTTCTAGGCTCTGGTGCTCAAATTACATCTCTAAACCTTCCGGAAGGCTCAAATGCAGCTCAGGTTGTATCGAATTATGCTGATGTTCTGTCTCAAGTAATGAACACCATTATTGGGGGGAATGCCATTTTACCACCTCCTGTGATACCACCAGTTAGTAATCCAGATGACATAGGCGATCAAAACGGGGGAAGTATCGTACCACCACCAGTTCTACCGCCAATTTTGCCACCAATTCCTCCACAAGATCCATTCATTACAGCGGAAGCGGCCGTGTTCAAAGCTGAACAAAGTAGTCTACATGAAAACTATAAAGCTGCAAGTAATTTAGTATGGAATCTGCCAGAGAGCCCACTAAAGGCGGTCTTACAAAAACGTATGGATTTTGTAGAACGTGCGGTAAATATTGTAAATCAAATTGAGGGTGTGCGAACATCGATTGAAGCAGCAGAAAGTGCCATAACACAAGAAGCGTATAATACAGCAAAATCGGATTATGACTCTTTCGTGGAGAGCGTTGATGATTTAAAACAAGAAGGCGCAAATCCAATAGTTGTAGTTCAATTTACAGCGACACTTGCGGATTTTGCCAAGCGCTTAGCAACAATTGAGGCAAGTATCCCAAATGAATTTGCCCTAGCAGAGGCAGCAGTATTACAAGCTGAACAGAATAGTACACAAGAAAATTATGCAGCAGCAAGTAGCTTAGTGAGTGAATTACCAAATGGATTAGAAAAAGATGCCTTACAAAAGCGAGTGGAATTTACCGAACGTGCGGTAAATATTGTGAATCGAATCGAGGGTGTGCGAGCGGAGATTGAAGCAGCAGAAAGCGCAGTAACACAAGAAACGTATGACACAGCAAAATCGAATTATGATTCCTTCGTGCAGAGTGTGGATTATTTAAAACAAGAAGGCGCAAATGAAACGGTTGCAGGTCAATTTACAGCGACACTTGCGGATTTTGCCAAGCGTTTAGCAACAATTGAGGCAAGTATCCCAAATGAATTTGCCCTAGCAGAGGCAGCGGTATTACATGCTGAACAGAATAGTACGCATGAAAATTATGCAGCGGCAAGTAGCTTAGTGAGTGAATTGCCAGATGGATTAGAAAAAGATGCTTTACGAAAGCGTATGGACTTTGTAGAACGTGCGGTAAATATTGTAAATCGAATCGAGGGTGTGCGAGCGGAGATTGAAGCAGCAGAGAGTGCAGTAACACAAAAAGCATATGACGGCGCAAAATTGAATTATGATTCCTTCGTGCAGAGCGTGGATTATTTAAAACAAGAAGGTGCAAACCCAATAGTCGTAGGTCAATTTACAGCGACACTTGCGGATTTTGCCAAGCGTTTAAATGCGGTTAATAGTCAATTGAAGCAGGTGTAACGGACTAAACATAATAAAGGAAAAAATAATTCGGTATCTGTTGTTAGAAGAGTGGAAACTACTTTATTATCTGTTAAAATTATAAAAAATTAACTTTATAAAGGAAGGTGGTATTCAGTAATGAAAATAAAATTCTACATCTTGGTTACAGTACTCACTATAGGTTTGTTATCGGCATCGTCAATCGGAGCTAATGTGAGCTGGGCCAAATCAGCAGCCGATTTTACCGATTTAAAAGACTTAGATGCAGCAACAAAGGCAAAGTTTGATGCAATGATTAGTGCGGGGATTTTTGACGGTGTATCCGATAATAGATTTGGATTGAAAGATGAAATGAATCGAGCTCAATTTGCAAAGGTAGCAGCGCTTATTGTTGGTTTGCCTGTTAACAATGTCCCTATTAATTCATCATTCCGAGATGTCACTACAGAACACTATGCGCTGCCTTATATTGAGGCGATTAGAGCGGCAGGCATAACGGATGGTGTGGGGGAAGGAAGATTTGATCCAGCCGGAAAAGTGACGAAAGAACAATTAGCTACATTTCTAGTTCGAGCATTAGGTAAGCAAGGGGAAGCTCAAGAAACGCCAAAAGTTAACGATAGTACTGTCTCCGATTGGGCAGCCGGCTATGTTCAGCAAGCTCTAAATCTAAATTTATTGAGGAATTCCCAGAACGGGACATTTGGCGGGAAAAGCAATGCGAATCGTGAGTTACTTGCTACTGCTGGTTTTGAAGCTGCCAGATCAGTTGAAGCTTCTAAACCTATCGAAGTATCTGGAGCTGACTTTTTAGCAGGAAACCAGCTACATTTGACTTTAACAGTGGGTGTCAATGCGAATTCTGTTGATTTATCCAAGATTATGATTAATGGTGTGCCACTAGATTCGAAGCTAAATAGTTTTGAGCTGTCTGTAGATAAAAAAACAATTATAATCAAACTGCATGAAGGTTTCCAACTTGATTTGTCTAAGACACCAATCATTACGGTAAATGGCTTAACGACACTTTATGGTAACGAGGTGAGGAATGAAGCAAGCAACGTGATTCCAGTTAAGCTGACAGTGCCTCCGGTTAATTCAAGATTACCTGCTATTCCGGAACCCGCACCAATACCAGATACATCGAGTCCAGAACCAAACCCAGAGCCGGGACCACCAGTGGAAGAGCCGAGTCCAGAACCAAACCCAGAGCCGGGACCACCAGTGGAAGAGCCGAATTCAGAGCCAAATCCAGAATCGGGACCGCCAGTGGAAGAAACGAATCCAGATCCAAACCAAGAGCCGGGACCATCAGTGGAAGAGCCAAGTCCAGAGCCAAACCAAGAGCCGGAACCATCAGTGGAAGAAACGAATCCAGATCCAAATCCAGAATCGGGACCAGATTTAGAACCGGAATTTCCAGAGGATAAACCAGAACAAGATACAAATCCTGAAATAGAATAGAAAAGATACTACATTGGGTACACAATTAAACCTGACTATATTAGCGTAAACGAAGTCGTAAGCGAGAAAAATCTTGCTTGCGGCTTTATTTTTAGACAAACTCTATAATGCCCTCGGATTTTTTGTACGGACAATAGGTATGAAAAAGATAATTAAAATATTATATATCTGGCTCATCACCATAAGTTGGGGATGACATACAGATCCACTCCTTTGTGCATTCAGTTCGTTTCAAAAAATATTTTATTGGTACGTTTATACTGAAGGTATTGGTAAAATAAGGTTAATCGAGCGTAAATTTCAAAAACCGAGCATAAAGTTCCCAAAAACGAGCATAAAAATAAAAATTCGAGCACAAATCACTTGGAATCGAGCATAAAAATCAAATATCGAGCATATTTCCACGTAAAGTACTCATTCATACCGCCTATCTATAAATAATTGTGAAAAACAACCCCAGAACTCAGTGATAAATCATATTTCCCCAAAATAGGCGGTTATAGGAATAAAGTTGATTGGCAATGGTTCTATTTATTTACTATTCGGTCAGTACAAATAGCTATTTTATGTTAAAATAATGGGAAATAGTGTATTAAGTGAGGAGTGTCAAAGTGAAGCGAAAGTTTTTTTCATTCTTATTACCAATAATCCTAATAGGTCTAATGTTTAGCACACACACCTATGCGCAAACGCAAGAATCGATTATGATTCAGTATCGGTCAGAAGAAGATAAGAGGCAAATAGAGCAACTAGCATCAGAGGTGTTATATGACTATGAGACGTTAGATATGTTGTCCATCAATATCTCGATACCAAATTTACAAATATTGAATGATTTAGGCGTGTATTCTTTTATGGAGGAAAATCAAAGATATGCGCTAAAGTCTCAAACTCCATTTAAAATAGCAACCGTCAATTCAGCTGAGAAGGATCTTTGGAACTTGAAGACGATTGATGTACCAATTGCTTGGGAGGCGGGCATTACTGGACAAGGGGTAAAAGTAGCAATTATTGATTCGGGTATTGCTAGTCATACGGATTTAAAGATTGCAGGTGGTATATCATTTGTAGGGGATAACTATCAAGATATGCATGGACATGGCACTCATATTGCAGGCATTATTGCTGCCCAGCATAATGATTTTGGGGTGGCTGGAATTGCACCAAACGTAGCAATTTATGCGGTCAAAGCAATTGGGGATGATGGCTTTGGCGATGTGGAAACAGTTGTTGCAGGGATCGATTGGGCAATTAAAGAAAACATGGATATTATCAATTTAAGCTTTGGCGATATAGAGTATAGTGAGGCACTCCATGAAGCAATCAAGCGTGCCAAGCAAGCAGGGATTGTAATTATTGCTGCTAGTGGCAATGAGGGAAATGATCAAGGCACAGAAAATACAATGATTTACCCGGCACGTCACGAAGAAGTGATTGCGGTGTCGGCTGTAGGAAAAAGCCTTCAACGTTCATCATTCAGTAGTACAGGTCCGTTTAATGATTTTGCTGCACCAGGTGAAGAAATTTACAGTACATTTTTAAATGGGCAATATGCAACCTATCAAGGTACTTCCTTATCGGCTCCACATATTACTGGGGTATTAGCACTTATGATGGAGCAATTTCCATTTTTAAATGGAGATGCGCTTTATGAAGGTTTAAAGCTTTATGCGAATGATTTAGGCTCATTAGGCTACGATGAATGGTACGGATTTGGTATGCCCAAATTTCAGCTAAATACGCAAACAGAACAATTAGTAGCCAAAAATGATAAAGAGCGCCAACTAATTGAGTCCAACGTACAAGCGTTTCTAAATACGCCCACAGAACAGCAATATACAGAGTTAACAAATAGCTTGAAACACGTCCGTGATGCTAGTTTTAAAGCTGAAAAATTTAAGCAAATAGAGACGGCGGTAGTAGCAGCAAGTAAGAATGCTGAAAAATTGCTAAAGACGTTTGAACGCAGCCCGTCAAACATGACTTATAAGAATGCAAATGAAGCATTAGCTCAAGTACCTAAAGTACCTGAAAAAGCACAGTTAGAGGCACGTTTACAGGAGGGGCTTTTATCTTTAGCCAAACCAGCAATAACAAAGCTCGAGCGCTATGAAAAATCAAAAACTAAAAATCATTACACACAGGCGAAATTCGAAATCCAACGGCTACCGCAATCCGAATTAAAAACGGCATTGCTACAGCGATTGAATCAATAATATCGCTATAAGAAATGATCAAAGAAATGACAAGTAAAAAAACAGAACATGTATTCATTTACAATGTTCTGTTTTTTAAATTTGGTTAAAAAATATAGAGTCTATTTAAATTAGCTCCGTGCTGTTTGAAATTCCCTGTACAAACCGATATAAAGCGTATAGACTATTTTGGAAATTTGAAGGAGTTTAGTAAATGAAGAAAATAATTCTTACAGCATTATTCCTGTTACTTATGAGCTTTAGCCTACACACACCAAGTACATATGCCAGTTCCTACGGTGTTGTAGAAGACGGCTCCAACCGAACACTTGTCCCACTGCGTATGATTGCGGATACGTTTTCGGTGACGGTTGATTGGGATAATGCGAGTAAAGTCGTGACAATCGACAATAAGTACAAGCTAACGCTGGGAAGTAAAAAGATTAAAAGTGCGGGTCAATTCATTCGCCAAATGGATACACAGCCAAAGATGATTCAAGGCGCGGTATATGTTCCTGTACGTGAGGTGGCCTTTTTATTTGATACACCGATGAATTGGAATCAAGCGAAAAAGGAAGTTTCCTATCAGGTTGGGGAAAATACATATCAGGTTTCGGTTTACCCAGAGCAGGTTTTGAGCAAGCCAAAAGTAGCGGTGACTAAGAAAACCGTCAACGCGGGTGGGAAAAAGCTAACGCTGAATGTCGTTTCGGTGAATTTACTAGCGCCGAATACATCGGTACATGTGGAGCTTGCGAATGACAAATTAGGTTCGGTTGGTTCGTTAGCTGCCATCGCCAAAAAGCATCATGCACAGGTTGCTATTAACGGAAATTACTTCGATGCTTATTCGAATTCGAGCTATCGCACCGTGTACAACGGCTTAGTGATGAACGGCGAACGTGTAAAGGTATTTGACACTAAATTCTCGGTGTTTTATGTACTGAAAGATGGCAATGTCGGCATATTACCAGGCGACAAATTTATGAAGCTTTTTGAAGAGGGCAATGTACAAGAAGCCATTCAAGTAGGACCGAGTTTAGTAACGAATGGCTCGGTAACGGTTGACCCGATTGCAGAAGGCTTTTCAAGTCATAAAATTTTAAGCTCACCGGGTGCGAGAAGTGCGATTGGGATTTTGCCAAATCGTCAGCTTATTTTCGTGACAACTTCAGGGGCAACTGTGCAGCAGTTGGCTTCGGCAATGAAGCAATTAGGCGCAGTGGATGCGATGAATTCAGACGGTGGTGCATCAAGTGGTCTTTATGCACAGGGCAAATACATCACCCCACCAGGCCGCGATATTGCAGTCGGACTATTAGTGAAGTAATCGGGTAAAAGTTTTCGATTATGTCTCACTTTCTCTACCAATCATTTGGTAAGATAAAACTAGAACAATGATGTGAGATGAGGAAGCTTATGAAATTTTTAAAAATGATGTTAAGTGTGTTACTTTTTACTGTGCTATTGCCAAATCCGTTTGCCATGGCGCAGGAGGAAGTACAGCAATACATCGTAACAACGACAAATGGTGTATCCATGACAGCAAGTGCAGATGAAAAAGGAATGATTGTAGCGAAATTATCTAAGGGTGCGCGGGTGAAATTTGTGCGCCAACAAGATAATTGGGTGAAAGTCGATTACAAAGGTCGGTTAGGATGGGTACCGAGCGAAACCATTGCGCCTTTTACTGCTGATTTGCTGTCTATTTATGCAAGCTATTATCAGCAACTTACAAAATTAGATCCAATTATATACGGATTGGTAGCGGACTTTACACAGGATGGCATCGAGGATCTTTATATCATTCGAGATTCAAATCCATCGAAAGGTGTGTACGAGGAATACATATATAGTGGTAAACAATTGATTTATCAGAAAAATAGTAAAAGCGGCTTAACCGTTTTAAAAAATGGCGACAACTATTACCTATACCATCATGCTCAAACAAATGATGAGGAAAAATACAAGCTTAAGCAATTAAACAATCAAGCCAAAACAGACTATTTTGAGGCAAGTGCAGGGAAAGAAAGTTATGAAATCACGGCGAATAATTATATAAAGTCGTATTTTATATTGGGGGCAGGAGCGGGCGCTGTGGATGAGCAAACGTTTACCTATGAGCAAGTTGCCTCGAAGGATTATTATGGTGCCGAGCTAAAAAATGAGTATGACGAATCGATTTACTTAGAAAATTATGCTTTGTCAAAGGGTGGGAAAACTAATACATTAATGCAGCAGGACTATCATGACTTATTTTCAACTTATGAAAAATCAAAAGTGGTGAAAGTAATTTACGATGATCAATATAAATCTGCTACGTTAAATGAACGCTTTCAATTTGATAGCAATCGCATGAAGAAGGAATTATTGGATTTAGCTGAGGCAGCTCTACCAGAAAAGCAATTGGATTCGGAACAATCGGAGCTAGATAAAATTCAGTATCTACTTGATCAATCCGTTGATTTAGAAATTCCGTACAAAAGTAAGCTTGATCGAAATATGCTGACGTATTTTAAAGCGGTACAGCGCGGAATTGCAAACGGTATGACAGGCTTCGATTCAACACAGTTACTCATAACGAATAATGAAACGACTACTACATATGAACGAGCTCCCATCGATCAACTAATTTACGATTTTTACGGTGTGAAAATGAAGCCAGACGATTTTAATGAGTTGACGAACGATACAGGGTATTTGATGACCGAGGAAAGCTATGTAGCAAATATAATAGAAGAAACTCAAACTAAAACATACATTTATCGTCAGTTAGTAGCAATCGAAACATTAGAAAATGGCTATATTGCACTGAATTACACGGATTATGAAATGCCTATAGAGATGAAGGTTTCACCTACAAATGAAAGCATGCTTATTGCAGGGAATAAAGTAGGGCAAGGATATGTACTCTTAAAAAGATTGCCTTTTGAATCGGATGTGAAATTCGTCTATATCGATACGGTAGATTCGCTAAATTATTTAAATGTTGATCAATTTGGTGTGTATGAAAATTCTTTGGATGTTATTCAAAAGCTATCTGCAGAGCAAAAAGCACAGCAAACTGAAGAAGCACAAGTAATAGAAATAACAGAAACAAAGAAGGAAGCATCGGCACAATTTGAAGCGGAACCTGAACCGACGAAAAGTTGGTGGCCGTTATTAGGTGGAGCGCTACTAGTAATAAGTGTTTTTGCAGTGTCGTATTATTTTTATCGTAAACGTATTAGGAAGTAAGAAGTAACAGCATGGAATTTCTGTTCGTATTACCGCCGTGACAAGTTCAAATTAAATCAAGGCACACGAAAAATTCTTTCATTTGAATTTTTTCGTGTGTTTTTATTTTGTAAATAAGAGAGAGTGCCGAAAAAAAAGATGAATATCTTATTTTTAGATAATATATAATGGATTTTTAATAAAAAACAATTGTCTGGAATAAATACAATTATCAGTAATTAATACCTTCTATACCCTTAGTTTGTATTAAAATAACATCATTACTAACTTTTTTCTAACATTTGTAATGGAATATTAATAAAAACGTAACATTAATAGTTAGTACTTTATTAAATGTATGTTATAATTAAATAGAATTGTTGAGCAGAGAAATTTGTTAAAAATAATTCGTTAGCGTAAGCAACAGCCATTTTCTTTTGGAATACATAGTGAAAAAAGAATAATTATGGTGAATTTTATTGTTTTGCTTCAATTATGTATTGAAGCAAAATCTACGTCTTAGGAGGAAATATAATGTCAAAACAAAATACAGGTCGTAAATTCTTTGCGACAGCTGCAACTGCTGCATTAGTAGCATCAGCAATCGTACCAGTAGCTTCAGCTGCTGAATTCACAGATGCGGGTAAAATTGCATCTTGGGCTAAGGATGCTGTAGAAGCTTTATCAGCTAAAGAAGTAATTACAGGTAACCCAGATGGTTCATTCAACCCAACAGGTGATGTAACTCGTGCACAAGCTGCAAAAATGTTCACAGTTGCTTTAGATTTAGATACTAAGGGTACTGAAAACTTCACTGACGTTAAAGATGGTCAATGGTTCCAAGAATATGTAGTTGCAGTAGCAAACGCTGGTATCGTAAACGGTATGACACCTACTGAATTTGCTCCAAACGGCAAATTAACTCGTGCACAAGCTGCAAAAATGATCGTTGAAGCTTATGGTTTTGAAGGTGAAGCGGACTTATCACAATTCGCTGACGCTAAAACTGTAGCAGGTAAATGGTCTGAGGCTTACCTTTCAACTGCTGTAGCAAACGGCGTTATTAACGGTAAAGGCGACAAATTAGCTGCTAACGATTCAATCACTCGTCAAGAGTTCGCTGTAATGTTAACTCGTGCAATCGATGCTGCAACAGATAACTCAGCTGAATTAGTAGCTGCTGTTGAAGAAGCAACTAAAGCTTTAGACGAAGCTGTAAAAGCATTAAATACTGAAGTAAAAGTAGAAGAAATTGAAGCTGCGAAAGCTGAAGTAACATCTGCTGAAACTGCAATTGTTGCATTAGAAACTGCATTAGAAGCTGCTAAAGAAGTAGTAACTGAAGAGCAAGCTGCTAAAGTTAACGAAGCAATCGCTGCTGCTAAAAAGGCTATCGAAACTACTAAAGCTGTCATCGCAAAAGCAGAAGAAGATGCAAAAGTATTAGCTGTAGAGTCAGTAACACAACTTAATGCGACTGAAATTTTAGTAAAATACAATAAAGAAGTTAATAAAGATTCAGCAATCGCTGCAGGTAATTATACTGTTGAAACGAAAGCGCCATTCACAGTTACTACAAATGCCGTTGCTGATGTTGAATTACAAGAAGATGGTAAATCTGCAATCGTACGTTTAACAAATGTTTTAACACCAGCTGTAGTTTATAATGTTACAGTCCAAAACGTTGTTGACAAAAAATATGCTAAATTAGCTAAATTTGAGACGACTTTTACTGCAACAGAAGCTGCTGCACCATCTTTAGCAAAGGTTGAGTATGTTGGTGGAGAATTACAAGTAACATTTAAAGAAGAAGTAAGCTTTGCTAAGGCCATTGTTAAAGTTGATGGTGTATCAATTCCTTCAAACGCATTCACAGCAGTAGCTACTGATGCAGGTACGTACACTTATAAAGCAACTTTATCGGCTCCTGCCAACTTAACGGAAGGTAATCACTCTGTTTCAATCGTAGGTTTAGAAAACAAAGCAGGTAAAGAAGCAAGCACTTTAACAGGTACTTTTACTATTTCTAAAGATGTAACAGCGCCAACTGTTTCTAAAGTAACTGCAAGTGAAACAACTTCAAATGAATTTACTATTGAATTCAATGAAGCTGTAACAAAACCAACTGTTAAAGTTACAAAAGGTTCAACTGTATACACAGCAACAACAACAAACGATACAAGTTCTGTTACTTCAAAAACTTGGACTGTAAAAATTAATGATATTGCTGGTAACGAATTATTCCCAACTGGTGTAACTCAAGCGGTTGTTTCTTATGAAGTTTCTGCGTTCAAAGATACTGCTAACTTAGTTGGTACTACTTCTACGGGTTCAGTAACTTTATCAAAAGATGCTAATGTTCCAGCTGTTAAGTCAGCTAACTTAAATACAATTGCTGCATTAGGTAATGCAACTGTAATTACAGTACCATTTACTGAAGCAGTTACTACAGCTTCAGTAGCTAGCGTATCTGTCAAAGATCCAGACGGTATTTTACAAACTGCTGCTGTAACAGTATCGGGTGAAAATTTAGTATTAACGATTGCTGACCATGCAAATAAACAAGGCACATACGAAATTATTTTACCTGCTGGAGTTGTAAAGGACGGTTCAAATAATAAAAACGCTGCAACTACAACTTTTGTAACAAAAGATGCTTCGGCTGCTGGTGTTCTTGAATTATCTGAAAGTGCTATTGTAGCTTCTAATACTTTAGTTTCTGGCAACAACGTGATTACTGTTAACTTCGGTGAAGAAATGACTGAAACAGCATTAAATGCAGCTAATTATTCATTAGACAATGCAGCATTACCAGCTGGCACTACAATTGGATTTGTTGGAACTAAAAACAAAGTTCAAATTACATTACCATCTACATTTGTAGTTTCAACGGATGCAGATTACAAATTTGCTGTATCTAAAGATTTAACTACAAAGGCAGGTAAAGCAGTACGTTTAAATGATTCAGCTCCAACTGCTTCAACTTTACAATTAGTGAAAACTATCACTTTAAAAGATAACAAAGCTCCAGAATTAAAAACTGCAAAATTATTAAATGGTGGTGCAGTAGCTACTGATTCGGCAAACCAAATTGAATTAACATTCAATGAAACATTAACTGCTGTTGGTACTTCAGTAGCAGCTGGATTAAAAGACGACTTTGTAGTAAAAGTTAATGGTGCTACAGTAGCGCACGATGTAGTAGCTAACAGTGCGAATAGTAATAAAATTGTATTAAGCATTGATTCTTATAACACTGCTCAAACAATTACAGTTGAATTAGCAGATTCTAATTTACAATTAGTAGACCTTAATGGAAACGTAATTAACAAAGGTGCTGCTCTTACTGCAACTAAGTAATAGTATTAATACAATGCTGCACTAACTGAAACAAAGTGCAATCTATATCTTTGCTAAAAAGCTTGTCGGAGGTTATTCTCCGGCAAGCTTTTTGCTTAGAAAGAATAGTTATATTTTCTCTAAGGCATCAGTGTTCAAGACCCATCACCATAATTTTTGGTTAATATCCTGGAATTAGCTTTGATTCACGTTATAAGGGAGAATACTTTTAATTCAGCCATGAGCTACTGTAAAGAATACGTGCTATTTTTCCCTATTACTGTGCGAATTTATGCAAAAAACGTGCGGTATTTTGAGTTTATTTATGACCTTCTTAATATATTTGCGAATGTTCAATTAATCCTAGTGAAACTTAAATCATTCTCAATCTCCAATCAAGAAACATTGCATACCTTAATGGAAATACCAATAAAACCCAAAATTTTTACGAATATTACATAGGATTTATTCCCATCTAAGCAAAACTGTGTGTTATCATAGTGAAAGACTTGAAAAGTGTGAGGGGTGTAAAGATGAAAAAATATCTTGCTGTACTGTTTACGGCAGTATTGGCAATGAGTTTGTTCTATGGAAGTCCAAGCTATGCCGCAGAAAAAAATAAGAATTTAGTTGAGCAAAAAGTGACAGTAATTATTAACGGAGAATATATTTCCTTCCAAGATCCTATTTTAAATAATAATGGGACAATTCTTTTACCGATGCGTGGTTTTTATGAAGCAATTGGCGCAGGGGTAAGTTGGAATCAGATAGATAAAATAGCGACAAGTGAGCGTAATGGTCAAATTGTTGAATTGACGATTGATTCAAAAACGGCAAAAGTAAATGGCATGAATGCGCAATTACTCGTTGCCCCAATGATTTACAAAGATCGTACGTATATTCCAATGCGCTTTGTCAGTGAAAATTCAGACGGACAAGTTTATTGGGATCAAGAAAGTAAAGTAGTAGAAGTAATTTTAAACGAAGCACCAGATGATGAAAGTCCAGAAGAGGAAGTTCCAGAGGTGCCAGTCGTACCTGAAGTAAAGCATATTTTATATATGAACAATCAGCGTATCGAAATGGAACTGTCACCAATTACAAAAGACGGACGCATGTATATCCCGGCAAGTTATTTCAGTGATTATTTACAGGATAGCTTTAGCCAGTGGGTAGATGAAACAAGCTTTGATTTAACGATTTCAGGATTAACTTTTAGCTTCACAGACAACAGCAATCGAATTTATGTTAATGGTGAGCTCTATTCAGGAAGCGAGAAGCCATTTATTCAATATAGTGAAATGTATGTACCGGTGAAATTCATTGTAGATTCATTTAAAAATGGTGGTTCCTTACGCTATGTACAAGAAGATAAAACTATCTATATTTCGTTGTATGACTACATACTAACAAGTGACTTTTTAGAGAAATCCTATGGGTCTTTAAATGTACCGCAATTAGTTGAAAATGCAGCATTAGATGGCAATCGTGAGTTAATGGTCAGTGATAACCCAGAAGAGTTAATTCCGTCAATTATTACAAATGCTAATGAAACATTAGCGGAAAATCATGTGCAAGGTGTTACCGCGACAAAAGAGCACCGTGTCTATGGTTGGCATATTAACAAACTAGACGGTCGCGCTAAAATCGGGATTACGATTCAAAACACATCATCTTCTGAGATTCAAGTGACGAACTCAAAAGGGATCTCACAAACAACAAGTAATAGCTGGAGTACATTTGATGTAGGCTTACCTTTATCAGATGCGGTATTAACCGATACATTACGTGATGCAAAGGAAAGCAAGATGACCATTGCACCGGGTGAAACGAAAATTATCCAAACCTATGATCTTGGTAAAAATTATTTACTCGGATTTACCCATGATTTTGATATCCGCTCCGTATCAGGCGCTGCAGTGAATTATACAATTCGAACAGTACTTAGCTTAGATGATGAGCCAAAGCTAGAAACGATTCATTCGCCAGTTGTCCCTATTAATAAATATGCAGCACATCCACGTGGCGTATGGCCAAGCTCGGCATTAAAGGTAACTTTACCAGCCTATACAGTTGATAGCGAGCAGGTGGGCTATAATATTTCAAACGGGAAAACTGACCATTTCTTAACGGATGAAAATTCATTAGACAAAATGAATGGCACAGTTGGCAACCCAGGACATTTTGGCATGTCTTATAAAGTCGATATTCCAATTGTCAATGATTCTGGCAAAATGAAATATATCCTTGTGAAAATAACAGGACGCGGTGGCGTATATAGTGGTGCGGTGAAAATGAATGGACGAACATATTTAATCCCGACATTAAAGCCAGGTGAAGAATATGTACAATTACCTGTACACCGTTCGAAAAAAGCGAAGGATGTCATCAATTTAGAAATCATTCACGCAGGCGGTAGTAATTTACCAGTCGCGATTTATGTTGAAACAAGATAAAGTGAAACTTTGCTAGTTGGGGGATTATTCCCCAACTAGCATTAGCTATCACCAATCGGGCTTTTAGGGACAGTTAGAAATTGGTATCTTACTGTCTCTTAATGCGAGATAAAGTGAAAAGGCAGATAGGGAGCGTTCCTTATCTGCTTTTTTCTTGTTATAAAGCTAGTACACTCGAAATATTAATTTTCTATAACGTATATTTCAATTTATTGAAAATCCGCCATTCACGATAATAGTATGTTATCCTTTTGAGAGATAGACTGTAATAGAAATGGAGAGAGATTTGTGAACAAAAAAATAGTGACCGCTGCTGTGGCAGTAGTTGCTGCACAGGCTACGTTTTTTGTAGCAGATAGTGAAGCAGCATTTGACAAAAAAGTAACGAATAAAACAACAACCATTTCACCGGGTGTAGAGTATATACAAGAGCAATATCAATCAGCAGAGACAAAAGAGGTTGTCAACTTTTTGAATATCGATTTAAACAACCCCTACACCTCATTAGAAGTGGGAATACCCGATCCAATCAATTCCCTAAAAACAACTTCTGCCATTGCGAAAATACATAATTATGAAGGCCATCGAGTAGTAGGTGCAACAAACGCATCTTATTTTTTAGGCAATGGTTTACCAGCAAATTTATTAGTGAATGATAATGTCATCGTCAATTATGGTATTTTAGGTGAAAACGCAAACAGCCCGACACAGCAGCCGGTAGCATTTGGCGTAACGGCTTCGGGTCAGGCAATTGCCGATTATTATACAACGGATTTATCCTTTACGGCGGCAGGTCAAAAAATTAAGATAGACCGCATTAATACAGAGCGTGTCGCAGGGACAACGGTGCTCTATACGGCTGATAAGGCTTCAACAGGCACGAATAACTGGGGTCTTGAAATTGTCGTGACAGGCGCTTCGAAAAGCACGAAGTCATTGAGCTTTGGCGATTCCATTTCAGGGACAGTCGAAAGTGTGACAGAATACGGGCAATCAGGTGACACTGCCGTACCAGCGGATGGATTTGTCATCTCCATTCAAGACAAAGCAACAGCAGAGCAATTAAAGGCAACACTTGAAGTAGGGGCACCGATTCAAGTCGATTTAAATATTGATGATAAATGGAAAAATGCGAAATTCATTTTAGCGGCGGGTCCACTATTAGTGAAGGATGGCCAAGTCAATATTTCGATGCCAACTGATTCGTCATTTGTCAAAACACGCAGCGACCGTACAGCAGTAGCAGTAGATGCTACAGGGAAAAAGGTATTTTTAGTAACAGTGGATGGACGTCAAAGCGGCTATAGTAATGGTACGTCTTTAACAGATTTAGCCTCTTACTTAATTTCAAAAGGGGCAAAATACGCGATCAACCTAGACGGTGGCGGTTCTACAACAATGGTTGCGCGTACACCAGGTCAAGAGGCGCCTTCCCTTGTGAACCAGCCCTCTGATGGCAGCGAGCGCCGAGTTTCTGCAACGCTTCAAGTTATTAATAACGCGCCTGCAGGAACAGTAAAGGCCTTTTCAATTACGGGTCTTCCAAGCTCTATGACAATCGAAACAACCGCAACAGCAGATGTGTCATTAGCCTATGATGAATTTTTAAACCCCGCTACAATTCAAAAGGATCAGGTGAAGTGGTCCGTTGAAGGCGGTATCGGTACATTCAATGGATCAAGCTTTACAGCGACAAAAGTGGGCACCGGCAAAATTATTGCTATTTATAATGGCATACGTTCCGAGTTTGCTATAAAGGTAACAAAAGCGCCAGAAGCGGTGGAAGTGGTAGATTCATTTGACGTGACTTCAAATTGGACGGTTAACACAGCAAAAGCGACGGCATCAATTGTCAATGCTTCTAAGGCTGAACCGTTCCGCGAAGGTCAGTCATCCTTAAAGCTTAACTATGATTTCACAACGGCAGAATCAGGTACAAAAGCGGCATATGCTGTAGCAAAATCACCAATTACGATGCAAGGCTTACCGAAGCAAATCGGTGTTTGGGTGTATGGTGATGCGGCGAAGCATTGGTTGCGCGGTTCGATTATTGATGGCAGTGGACAAAAGCATACCCTTGATTTCACACAGCAAGGGAAGCTCGATTGGTCAGGTTGGAAATATGTTACGGCTGAGGTCCCGCAAACATTAGCATTACCGATAAAGTTCGATCGTATTTATGTAACAGAGCCGAATGATTCAAATAAAAATAAAGGCGTGCTTTACTTCGATCAATTACAGGCTGTTTATAAGGACGACTATAAGGAGCCATTATATACGGACTTAAAATTATCGCACTGGGCAAGCTCAACGATTGAATATTTAAATACCAATGAATTAGTCAAAGGTTATCCAAACGGAACATTCAAGCCAGAAAGCACGATTTCTCGCGCAGAGGCAGCTACAATAATTGCACGTGCACTAGGTATTTCATCTACGAATAAGGTGGCCTTTGATGATGTGAAGGCGAATCACTTTGCGTACGGGGCGATTGCGGCAGTATCAGAAAAAGGTATATTAACAGGTCGTGAAGCAAGTAAGTTCAGTCCAGATGGCAAGCTAACACGTGCCGAAATGGCGACAATCTTAAAGCGTGCCTACAATCTATCAGGCACAGCGCAATTACCATTCAAGGATGTGCCAAGCTCGCACTGGGCCTATGACGCCATTGCGACGGTCTATTCAAATCAATTAACAGGTGGCTATCCGGATAATACCTTTAAACCAAATAACAGCATCACGCGTGCCGAATTTGCAACATTCCTATCAAAGATTTTGCAGAAATAAGTAGCGTAAAGCGAGTGAGTCCATGCGGCGCGATGTGATACGTGCAGTAGGGAGATCGATATGTGCCAATTTCTGGGTTTATTTGCGAAATTCAGATTATATTTGTGAGTTTTTGAGTTTATTTGCGAATTTTAGGATATATTTGCGATTTTCAAAGTTTATTTGCGACTTTTAAAATATATTTGCGAATCCCCCCATGCGCTCCCTAAAGCCGTATCGAATAAAAGAAAAAGCAAGCTATGCAATGAGACACTTAGTCCAGATTGCATAGCTTTTTTCTTGGCAAAAATATAAATTTGGTAAAATATCTAGTATAAAAGTATAAACTATCCAAAACTAGTGAATTATAGCTCACTATTTGATAAAATAAGAGTTAATTATTAGCTGAGGGAGGACTACAGCCGTGCACTTTAAAAAAATCAGCTTGCTGTTTATCATTTTTATGATTTCCTTTTTTACCAATCAACAATCAAAGGCACAAGCAGCAACCATCTCATTTACAGATGTAACTTCAAAAAATCCAGCATATGGAGAAATTATGTACCTCGTGAATTCGGGGGTATTAGAAGGCTCCTTCGAAAATGGAAAGCGTGTATTTAAGCCAACTGAACAGGTAACACGTGGACAAGCAGCGAAAATGGTTATCGTGGCAACAGGCAAAACACCATTAGTCGTAGAGAAATCTTCATTCACTGATATTGATGTGAAAAAGAATGCCGCATTATCAGGCTATGTGGAGCGAGCGGTGCAACTTGGCTATTTCAGTGAGTATTCTCCAGGCAAATTTGAACCGAAAATACCACTAACTCGTACAGAAATGAGTAAGGTACTGTCATTAGCGTTTGATTTAAATGTAGAGCAAACAGCCGATTTAACAATACCTTTTACAGATATTTCTAAGAGCAATCCGTACTATAAATACATTTCGGCTATTTACTACAACGGGATTACGAGCGGTACTCATAATTCCACAAAATATAGTGCCAATGAACCGGTTACGAGAGCGCAGTTTTCATCCTTTGTAGCGCGTGCAGCATCTGATACATACCGCTTAAAATTGCCGGTACAAGGTGTATCTATTACAAATCCAGAACCTGCAAAGATTATTGGTAAAGTATTTGTTGCGGTGGATGGATTAAATATTCGTTCGACTGCAACAAGCACCAACGCATCCAATATTGTTGGGAAAGAAAATACAGGGAAAGAGCTGTCTGTTTACGAGGATCAAGGTTTTTGGTTGAAAATTGCCTATAACGGAAAAACGGCTTTCGTGGCAAAGGAATTTACAAAAACGGCTGAGCAGCTAGAGCAGGAGCAAGCTAAAGAAAATTCAACACCACAAGAAACACCAAATACTGAAGAAAATGTAGCACCGGAGGAAACACCGAATACAGATGAAAATACAACACCTAATTCGGATGAAAGCAGCAAAGGACCAATAGATGAGCAGTCGGCTACAGTTGGGATTGCTACAATTAATGATTTAACGATTCGTGAAAACAAGGATGCCAATTCGAAATCATTAGCAAAAATTAGTCGTGGAACGGTTGTCAATGTTCAATCGATTGATGGGGCATGGGTCAAAGTCTCGCATAATGGGGTTAGTGGCTTCATTGAAAAACGCTTTATCCGCTTAAAAAACACGGAGGAGAGCGCCGTGGCGAATCGTATTATCGTGCTCGATGCGGGGCATGGTGGTAAAGATGTAGGGGCTGTAAATGGCTCAACAACAGAAAAAGCCATTGTATTAAAAGTAACAACTTTAGTGAAAGAAAAGCTAGCTGCCGATGGGGCGATTGTGCAAATGACACGTATGGATGACACTTATCCATCTCTAGACGAGCGTATTCAATTTGCGAAAAGTAAATACGGTGAGATGTTCGTAAGTATTCACGTGAACAGCGCTGAAAATAAAGCAGCCAGCGGAACAGAAACCTACTATAGCGTTTCGTCAAACGTCAATGAAAAAGAAGATCAAGTATTGGCAACAAATATCAATAATTATATTGTGAAAAACGCAAGCATGAAGGATCGTGGCGTTAAACGCGCTGATTTTAAAGTGATCAAGGGCTTAACCATTCCCGCTGTATTAGTAGAATTAGGCTTTATCAAAAATGATCAGGATCACGCAAAATTAATCGACGACAAATATGTAGAGATTTTCGCCGATTCAATTTATCAGGGAATCGTTGACTACTATGCAAGATAATTAACGAAATATTGTATTTTTGAAGGGGTGTTAAAAGAGGATTGAACTTTTAACATCTCTTTTTCATCTCTTTGATTTTCTAGGTAGTGTTGCAGGATGTGTAGTTTATGTAATATAGGCATGCGCCGATATTTGCGATGTTTAGGTTTTATTTGCGGCTTTAGGGCAGGAATTTGCGAAACCCCTTAATAAATCAAATTTCGCAGTGACATTTCTTCAATAAACTATCTCAACTGAAAATCTAAAAATTAGATAGTATTGCCCTATATTAGAAATTTACAATTCTACAACTAAACTCCTATATAATTTTACCGATAATAGTTAAAGAACTATAAACATAAAGCATATTTAAATAGAGAAGGGTGATAGCATGAAAAAGAATAAGAAAATTGGGTTAATGGCAGGCTTTCTTATTACGCCGGCAGTTGTCGCACAGGTAACACCAGTAGCAGCGGAAGAAACACCCTCAACGAATGTAAATGTCGAGAACTTCCTAAAAGCACAGGATACATTTTTAAAATCCACACCACCTAGCACCACATCAGCTTTAAGTACAGCCGTAAATAAAGTAAAGACTGCATATAATGTATTGACTGAGCAAGAAAAGGCGGCACTCACAGAAGAGGTCAAAAAGCAATATGACAATATTGTTGCGACGCATACGATTAGGAAAAGTATTGATGAGATACTCATCAAAAAAGATACTGGCACAAAGCTAGTAGAAGAAATTGGTGCTATCGAAACAAGCTACAACAATTTAGGTAGCGCGGATTATCAAAAATTTATTATAAATTATGCCAAGTTAACGGATTTCAAGGCATCTTTACAAACAGTAGTGGATATAGAAAAAGGAATTGCTGAAATTGAGACTTCTGCTGATGCATTGAGTAAAATCGAAATCATCATTAAGGATTACAAGGCATTATCAACGACTCAGCGCAATTATTTATCAAAGGCACAGCGCGATTTAATAGTTTCTTGGGATCAAACGATTGCAGCGGCACCAAGATTAATCGAAAAGATTGACGGAATTTCCACAACGGCATTTGCTACATGGGGAACAGCGATTGAAGCAACGAAGGTTAGCACAGTCAAGAAATTTAATGATACTATAACAAATCTATCAATTGAATTAGATAAGATCAAGCTTGCTTCGATTCCAGATGGGGTAGATTCAAAAGAGCTTGTGACAAACAAAGCGCGTTTATATGCATTAAATGAATTTGCTGGTATTGCAAAAACGATTCTAGAGCTTAATGCAGATTCAGCGCGTGTAGAAAAAACGCTGAATGAAGCAAAGGATAAATTAGCTACCTTTGATGGAAAGTTGACCGCAAATGCCAATGACTTGTCTGGAACGGATAACTTAAATTTACCCCATCTAAAAACGTTTTTAGAAGAATATATTCAAAACCTAGAGCAGGAGCTAGTAGGCATTAAGGAAGTAGAGGACTTAATAAAAGAGTTAGCATCGGATATGGACTTGGTCAAATTAGCGACTGCGCGTGAAAAATATAATGCATTGTCTGCAGAGGCTAAAAAATTCGTATCTAATGTGAAACAATTAACTGATCTAGAAAGTAACTATAAAGCAGCTTTAACAGTCGTGACGCAAATTAAAGCAATCGATCCAACTGCGAATGATTTTGCCAAAAAGGTAACAACAGCAAAGGCGGCTTACGATAAATTGACGACTGCGGCATTAAAGGAATCAGTGTCGAACTATGCGGTACTAGAGGGCTATTTAGCGATTGCGCAATTAATGCAAGACATTGATGCATTACGTGTTACGAACAAAAGCTTCCGTGAAGAGTATGAAAAAGCAAAAAGTACATTCGCAACCTTAACTGCAGGGGTAACAATTGATTCGGATAGCGGGACTGAAAATCCAAATGATGATCCAGTGCTAATTGCCAAGAAGCAGCTATTAAAGGTATACGGACCAAAGCTGGATCAATTCGCAATGAGCATCGCAACGGCAGATCGTATGGACCAGCAAATTGCAGAGCTCACTTCGAAATCAGGCGAAAGCTTTATGACAGCACTTAAGCAGCTGTCAGAGGAATATAAACAATTAGATTCGACTATAAAAAGTATGATGACCAAAGCAAACGAGTTAAAGGCGTTTGAAAAGGATTATACGGCTTCGTTAAAGGTCATTAACTTAATCGAGCAGCTACCGGCTAGTTCGGACAAACGATTTACTTCAAAAGTAACATCTGCTGAGAAGGCTTATCAAAGATTGACGACAACGCAAAAGGCTCATGTCTATAATTATGACAAGCTCGGGAATGTCCTAAAGGCAGCAACCCTAATTACAAGCATCGATAAACTACGAACAACAAGTAAAACATTTGAATCCGATGTGAAAGCATTACGTGAGCAATATGAGGCGCTAAGTAATGATGAAAAGGCGCTTGTGCACAATATTGCCAAGCTCGATGAAGCAGAGGCAAGCATCGGATTGGCTGAAAAGGTAATGGCGCTCATTAACGAGGCTGTGCCAACTGCTGAAAATTACATCACAAAATTAAAAGCAGCACGTGAGGCGTACGATCAGCTAGAACGTTCGAAGCAAGCGATTGTACTGAACGCGAAGGACTTATTTGCACGAGAGCGCGCGGTAAAGCCTGTATTAAAATTAGATAGTGATATTTTAAAATTAGATCCATCTAATGCTAGAAGCTTCCTTTCAAAATTTAAATCTGCTCAAAAGGCCTATGATAAATTATCGGTAGTAGACCGCAATTTATTAGAAAATGCGGAATTACTTACAGGTGAGTTAAAGGAGCTTTATACAGTAATGGATGCCATTAATTCGGTGAGAAGCTCAAGTAAAACCTTTGTTGCTGATACGCAGGCAGCACGTGATTTGTATGAAGCATTATCACCGGAGCTAAAAGAGAAAGTATCCAACTACAAAGTGTTAACGGAGCATGAGCTAAACGTTGCAGGAGGCTCCGCGGTGGATGAGCAAATTCGCCAATTGGCATCTGTTGAACCACTGCAATTTATTGAAAAGGTGAAGGAAGCAAGTGAGGCGTACAAAAAGCTAAGCTCTGCCAATAAAAAGGCGGTCACTTTATACAATGAGTTAAAAGGCTATGAGAAATATATTAAGCCTGTAGAAAAGGTTATTAAAGATATCGAAGGCCTATCCAACCCACGTAATAATTTGACGAGACAATATTCAAAAGTGCGTTCCTCTCTACAAAAATTGGATGGGACACAATATAGCTATATTACGAATATGGATAATTACTCGAACTTAACCAATGTGATTCATGCCTATGAGCTGATTGAAAAGCTAAGACCAAGCGATAGATATTATCAAGGGAACTTAGAGGCGGCAAAAACAGCATATAATAAGCTTTCAGAGGATGAGAAGAAACGGGTAACGAATGCCTATAAGCTACAAGAGGCACAGCTTAATATTGATGAGGCTAATGTCGTGATTAATTTAATCAGTTCGTTAACAAGTACATCTAGCTCGTATATGGACGATATAGCAAAAGCAGCAGCGGCCTATAAAGCACTCCCTTCTAGTGTACGTAAGCAGATTACGAATTACGATGTGCTCAAGCAGGCAGAGAAGGATGTAAAGGCGGTACAAAAAGTAATCAAGCAAATTGGAGCATTAGATTTAGATGCCAGAAATGCAGAATCCAAAATAAAATCAGCCAAAAAAGCCTATGATAAACTAACGCAGGAACAACAGCCATTAGTAAGTAACTATAATATTTTACAAGCTGCGATTTTTGAGTTTGGACTGTAACATGAACATTGAATTAATGTAAAAATTTGATATTATTGAAAGAGCGTCCTTCCATTGTGAAGCGACGTTCTTTTCTTCTGTAAAAAATGCATACATTATAATAGAAAATAGATAGTCTTTTGAAAAGGGATGATTGGGTGAAAAAAATAGTATTCGCGAGCGCGTTAACCTTATTAGTTTGGGGGAGTGTTCACACACAGAGTTTAGCAGCGACAACCACCTTTAGTGATGTACCTGCAAAGCATTGGGCGGCAACGACTATTTATGATTTAGTCGCAAAAGGGTATATGCAGGGCTATGAAGATGGGACATTCAAACCAAATCAAACAACAACTCGTGGAGAAGCGGCTGTTATTATTGCACGTACGATGGGCATTGATGTAACGACGGACTTTAAGCCAAGCTTTCAGGATGTTCCGACAACGCATCCATATTATCGGCCAATTAGTAAGTTAACGGAATTAGGCGTGCTACAGGATGGAAGCTTTTTTTATCCGAATGCCCAATTAAAGCGTTCAGAAATCTCGAAAATGATTGCGCTGGCCTATGGAGTAGAAGTCGATCGTCAAAACAAAGCAGCGTTCAAGGATTTATCAGATAATTTTTGGGCAAAGGATTATATTGAATCATTAGCAGATGTGTCCATTGTTCAGGGCGTGACAGCCAGCACATTCGAGCCAGGGCAATATGTAACGCGTGCACAAATCGCATTACTGACAAAGCGTGGCATGGCATTTAAAGGGCAAGTCGAAAAGAAGGAAGTCATCTATGATTTTTTACAAAAGGATTATATTTCAACAGTGAATCACTATCAACATTGGGAAACGAAAATATTATCGCTCGTAAATGATATTCGAATAAAGAATGACTTACCAAAGCTTACAATCGATCCGGACTTAACACAAATTTCGATTATAAAAGCAAAGGATATGGTAAATCGCAATTATTTTGAGCATTATTCACCGTTCTATGGGAACCCGTGGGATTTGGCGACGTTATTTGATTATGAATATATAAGTTTTGGGGAGAATATTGCACGAAACTTTACGTCGGCACAAGCAACCGTCGATGCATGGATGGCCTCACCAAAGCACCGTGCTAATCTATTAAATCGTCAATATGAGTATATGGGCATCGGGGTAGAGAAGACAAAAAATGGAAAATATTACATTGTTCAACATTTTTCTTCAAAATGATTGTCAATTATTGGATTGTTATATTACGAGAATATTACGATGAATAATGGGTATTTATATATTTTCTAGTTAAATCACTAAATTTCTATTTTATGATAGGAATTTAGTTTTTTCTGTTTATTTGCTATTTCAGAGGAACTGTTACAGAAGTGAAAAATTACAGTACAATATTATATGTTACCCTATTTATAGGTTAAATAAACCTTATTTACCGAAGGGAGTAACATTGAACGTGAAGAAAAAAATTTTATTGCCGATTTTCGCAGCATTTATGATTTTTGCTGGAACGGCTACTATAACAAATGATTCTGCTGAGGCAGCATCCGGATCAGAATTAACAGCAACAGCTTCTAAATATATTGGTGTACCGTATGTATACGGAGGAACAACAGCTCAAGGGCTAGATTGTTCAGGCTATACAAAACTTGTATTCAAACAATTAGGCTATACATTAAATCGTACAGCCGCAATGCAATATAAACAAGGTACTTCTGTTTCGAAGGCAAACTTACAGGCAGGGGACTTAGTATTCTTTAATACATCTGGTGGCGTTTCACATGTAGGGATTTCATTGGGTGGCTCTAAATTTATCCATGCTGGTGTAAGTACAGGTGTAACAAAGGCTGACATCAACTCATCTTACTGGAGCAAGCGCTATGTGGGTGCTAAACGTATAGCAACTTTTGGTGATAATATAACGGTTGCTGCTGGTGAAGCAAAAAATGAGGAAGTAAAAGATGCAGCCATTGATTTTTCTGTATACGCTTCTCGCGGTGAGGTTGCTTTACAATTAGCGGAAGCATTAGGACTTGATACATCTGATACAACATCTGTATTCCCAGATGTAAAGCCAGCTTCCAAATATGCCGGTGCAGCAAAGGCATTACATGAGTTAGGCATTTTCACTGGTGATGAAAACGGTAAATTTAATCCAGGTTCGCCATTCACACGAGCACAAATGGCAAAGGTTTTAGTAACGGCTTATCAATTAGAGTTACAAGAACAACAATTAAGCTTTACAGACGTACCAGCCTCACACTGGGCTTCAACTGATATCTCGATTTTAGCCTCTAACGGTATTACAAATGGTTTAGGTGATGGCACATTCGGTGTTAGTAACAATGTGAAGCTAGTTGATTTAGCGACATTTATCGAGCGTGCACAAGCTAAATAATGATGATTCATTAAGAGACAGTAAGACACCCACTTCAATTGAACATTTGAAGTGGGTGATTTACTGTCTTATTTGCACTCGACTCTGGAGTAGTGGAGATATTTGCGAAATTAAAAATATATTGGCTCATCACCATAAGTTGGGGATGACATGCAGATCCACTCCTCTGTGTATTCAATTCGTTTCAAAAATGCTTTATTATGTGCGTTTATACTGAAAATAATGGTAAAATAAGGTTAATCGAGCGTAAATTTCAAAAACCGAGCATAAAGTTCCTGAAACCGAGCATAAAAACGGAAATTCGAGCATAAATCACTTGGAATCGAGCATAAAAAATAAATATCGAGCATATTTCCACGTAGAGTACTCATTCATACCGCCTATCTATAAATCATTGTGAAAAACAACCTCAGACTTCAGTGATGAATCAACATATTTGCAATTCCCCAGTAAAACCTAATTTCGAATCAAAGTTCAGTTCACCACACGGACCACCAATACAAAAAGCCCGACACATCGTGTCGGGCTTTTTTACTGTCTTAAATTAATTCGCTTGGAATTTTGTCACTAAGTCTGAGCGTACCCACACGTAGCGATTTGGTGGATTTTCATCTGAAATAAGTTTGTACCAGACATAGCCATCAGTGCCTTGTGCTTCTTCAACAATAACTACTGGATAGCCGAAAGTTTTCGATTCTCCAATATTTTTTGCTTTATACGTAAAGACAGATTGAATATTTGTCGAAGGGTCGATACGTGCATTCACCGAGTCCCCATTATTCACAACAAAGCCTAGCTGAGAAGTATGGCTATCTTTTTGACCAAAACGATTGTCGATACGATACATATGTCCAGCAATTTTACTACCCCAGAATGGATCAGATGCGTAGTGTACATTCATACCAGATGTTTTATTACCTGGTGCTGCGCCTTTTGCATAGCCGCCCGTTTGTGGTACATAGTTTAGATTTGTGTACTGATTGATAAAGGCGCGTACACTATCATCGCGTGAGGCGAAGGTTGTCCCTAATGCTGTGTTGGCATCGTATACTTTAATACCGAAAATATTATTCTTCTCTAATGAATTAACACTAATACCATAATTACTTTCATGCAGTGCTGTTGCGAGAATGAACAGTGCATTAATATTATGTGTGGCTTCAACCTCTTTTAATAATGTACCAAGACCAATTAGTCGTGAATCGGTTAGTACATTTGCATAGCCTGCAAGTCCTTGGCGCTCTGTTAATAGCGTCATAATGATGGTATCCAGCTCTTCTGCTGTGTAATTGGAATGTTGACGGATTGAAGCAAATTGGAAATACGAATAATATGTTCCGACTTTGTTTGTTAATAAAAAGTCGCTATAGAAATGAACACCGTCTTGGCTATAATAATGAACGCCCGGTTTCATAAAGCTTGGCGCTGGTCCAATCGTATAAGCACCATAGAATTTTTGAGTAATATGGTTGTACGTGTTGTGATGCAAAATGCCATCTAACACAAAGTAATACGATTGCTCCTTTAATAAGCTAGAAGGTGTTAACGTAATTTCGTCCATTTTAGCGTAGCCCTTTGTATCAGCTAGGCGGACAATCGCATATTTATCGGTACTAGAATAATATTTAAACTCGCTGCCTTCAACCGCATAAGTGAGCGCTGTTTTAAAGCTAGGCTCGGCATAAATCGTCACGGTATTGGCCGTTGTATTAGCAGCGGATGCCATTCCAGCAGGCATGCTAATAATTTTATCACCTTTAAATAGTAAATTTAATTTGGCTGCATTTTGAGCTTCTAGTGCTTGCTCATAAGTGAAATAGATCGTTGGATTCTTTGTCACAACGCCATTGCTAATTTTACCAATATAGTAGCTTGAAGCATCTACAGGTGGTGTTACAGGTGGTTCTTCATTGTCATCGTTGTCGTCAATGTTTTCGCTATATGCGTCAATTGTTGTTTGCATACGATAGAGAAAAGCAGCAGCTTGAGCGATTGTTGCAGACCCCTTAGGCTCGAAATAGATTCCTTTCGCCGTTTGTGAGCCACGAATAATATTGTAGTATACATTAGCTGCGACCGCTGCTTTAAACTCATCGCGGATTTTTGCATTGTCTTTAAATGTAAGAGGTGCGCCGTTTAGCGGGACCTTTGCATATGTGAGCGTACGTAATAATAGAGCCGCCATTTGCTCGCGCGTAATTTTGTCGTTTGGACGGAAAGTACCATCCGGATAGCCGCTTAAAATATTTGCCCCAGCGGCTGCTTGAATTTCATTTGTTAATTGTTCTCCGGCCTTTAAATCGGTAAATGTATACGTAGACGATTCTGGTAAATTAAGTCCGCGTGCAATGTATGAAGCGAATTCGCCACGAGTGACAGCACGATTTGGATTGTAATTTCCCTTAGCATCAGGACGGATAACATCTAAATTAGACCAATACGTCAATTCATGTACCATCGGATGATTATTAATATCGTTAGCATGTGAAGTTGATTGAGTTGAAAACGACATAAAGAATAGTGAAATTATGACGAAGCCAAATACTTTTTTTATCACAAATCAACACTCCTTTCAATACTATTATTTTAGCAATTAATGAAATGAATTCATAGAATCAAATAGACCTATTGCATCTTGTCGAAGAAGGAAATGAAGAATAAATTGCTACGAAAAGCGAAATGTTACTTCATATTAATATAAAGTAACTACTAGAAATGAGATAATTTGTTATTTTTATGACAGAATCCTTTATTTTGAAAGAAAGTTATTATATAATGAATGTGAAAATATTGGAAATTATTCAGTACTAATCATCTTAAAAAGAGATAAGGGTGGAGAAGTATGGCAAGAGGACGTCGAGTAAATTCAAGTGGAGAAAAGAGTAAAAAATTATTATTAGAAAAAGCTATTGAGCTATTTTCTACTCATGGGTATCATCAAACAAAAATTAGTGATATCGTAAAGGCAGCTGGTTTAACACAGCCGACATTTTATTTATATTTCCAAAGTAAAGAATCTATGTTCAACGACTTAAATGAAAAATTCCAAAATGATTTAATTGAGATTTTTTCGAATAAAGATGAGACGGCTCGTGATGATAAAAATTCAACTGCGTTAATTGAACAAAACTTAAAATGCATTTTCGATTACTTTATTGAAAATCCGAATTTAACAAAAATTGGTTTCTACGAAGCGGATCAATCAACGGTAGTGAAGCAATTACTTGTTTCCAAGCTGGAATCAATCATCGAAACGGATTTGAAGGATTATGCTGTTGTAAAACGCGTGAATACCAATGTACTTGCACAAAGCATTGTGGGATCGATGGAGCGTTTAACATTAACGAATCTATTAACGAACGAATCAAATCCGGAAAAGCTTGCTCAAGAAATCAGCACAATCTATTTTGCTAATGAACATAAGCTAGTACATCAGTAATTACATATAAAATAAAAAGAGTTTGTTAAAAGCTAGACACTTTTGACAAACTCTTTTTTTGTTATTTCGTTGCTGTTACATGTAAATACACACCGTTTTTTAAGCTTTGGCCACTAGCTGATTTCCCTTTAGGATGAGCAATTAACATGTATTCCTTGCCTGCTTCTAGTGGTTCCTTTGGTGTCACGTATAATTTTTCGCCTATTATTTTAGCGGTTGAGGCTACAGAGTCACCACCAAGAGCTACTAATTGAACAGATGCTGGGTCAAGCTTAGCTAGAATTGGTTTAGTAAATGAGACAGTAAAAGCTTTATTTAGTGGTGCATTTTTTAGTGATTTCATTTCTTTATAGTTTCCTAGGCTACTGGCAATAGAATCAAAATGGGCTTTAGAGAGAGCGTTGCCCGTTGTTTTGACATGTGGCTTCACACCCGTATGATTAATGACTGTACCATTTGGACCGAAAAAATGTCCGATAGTGAGCTTTAGGAAACTTCCATCTTCAAGCTCAAAGAAGCCCTGCATTGCGCCTTTCCCGTAAGTTGTTTGTCCGTAGAGCTTGGCTGCGTCTTGATCGAATAGAGCAGCAGCTGTCATTTCAGAGGCGCTGGCACTATGGGCGTTGATTAGCACTTTTGTATCTTTAGGGAACTGTGTCGCTTGCTTTAATGCGCGAACATTTGAAATGCCAGAAGCCTCCTGAAGCTTATAGGCATAGGCTGCATTGGGGAACATACCGATGAGCTGCTCAGCCGCTGTGACATAGCCACCACCATTATTTTGTAGGTCAAAAATAAACGCCTTGGCCCCTTTGTTTTTCAAATTACGAACCGATTTTGCTACTAAGCTAGCGGTATCATTTGAAAATGAATGTAATGAAATATAGCCAATATTGCCGTAAAGCATATTCGCTTCTACATTAGGTAATGAAAAGGCATTGCGTACAAGGTCTTTTGTAAACGTGCTGCCATCCTCACGCAAGATCGTTAAGGAAACGCTTGTATTTTCGGCTCCTTTAATACGCGTTGAAGCTTGGTCAATCGTCAATGGTACAGTAGAAGTGCCATCGATTGCGGTAATAATATCACCAACTTTTAAGCCTGCTTTATTTGCGCTACTCCCGTCAATGATCTGGGTAATATGGATGCCAAGATCAACCTTTTCAATCACGACACCGATACCAACTGTTGATAATTCTACACCACTAATAAAATCCTCAAATTCTTCAGCTGTAAAATAAGTCGAGTACGGGTCAAGCATGTCCATCATGTTTGGAATACTTGTTGCTTGGTCTAGATTACCATCAATATCCCCAACATAGTTGTCTTTCACAAGATTGCGTACTTCATCCATCGAAGCACCAAATGCCGTAATCGGGACGGCCAGGCATAGTACAAATAGGAACATTGCGAAAAGCTGTTTTTTTAGCATAAATCAGTCCACCTTATGATGTTAGTTTAAAAACAATACTCTGTTTCTTCTATTATATAGTTCTATTTTATAGAAATTACCCAGTTAAGTCCAATTGTGGGATATGATTTTTTGGTATTCGCAAATATATGTAGAAAATCGCAAATAAGTCCTATCAAGTCGCAAATAAACTTTGGAATTCGCAAATATCCCACGATAACTCGCAAATTAAATCTAAAAATCGCACATAAACATGCACAAAAGGGGGCTATAAAAAAAGCATAGCGAATAGTTCGCTATGCTTCATAAGTGCTCAATTTATTTGCGCTTTACAAGATAAAGAATATACCCAATTACGCCGCCGACTAATGCTGGGACAACCCATGCAATCCCTTGCTCATAGAATGGGAAGATGGATAAGAAATTGTCGTAAGCGGCAATTTCAAATCCAGCCTGTTTAATGCCGTCATAAAGGGCAACTACGCCAGTGAAAATTAAGGCAACACCGTATACGCTTGGTGCATGGTTAAATAAGTTACCGAATAATGCAAAGATCATTAGCACAATAGCAATTGGATAAATGGCTACTAATACTGGTAAAGAAATACTGATTAAATTGGATAAACCAAAGTTCGATACGGCAAATGAGAATAGCGCGAAAATAATTAAGAATGTATGATACGATACTTTCGGGAAAATCTTATGGAAAAATGTAGCGTTTGCCGAAAATAAACCAACCGAAGTTGTTAAACAAGCTAAAATGATAACGGCCGATAAAATGATGTTCCCGGCTTGTCCGTAAAGCTGCTCTGCTGCCAATGAAATGATTGTACCACCATCATCATGGAAGCCAATTGCTTCTGTACTTGTTACGCCGATATAGCCTAGTGATACATAGACAAACGCTAAACCGATTGCGGCAACAAGCCCTGCGAAAATTGTAATTTTAATTTGCTGTGCTTTTTCTGTCACACCACGCGCTGAGATGGATTGAAGAATGACAATCCCAAAGACAAGGGATGCAAGTACGTCCATTGTTAAATAACCTTGAATGAAGGACTCACCAAATGCGTTATTGATATACGTACCCTGTGCTTGGCCAGCTTCACCTAATGGCGTGATAACTGCTTTAATGGCTAATAGAGAAATAACAATTAATAATGCAGGTGTTAAAATTTTTCCTACACGGTCCACGATTTTTGTCGGATTAAACGATAAGTAGAATGATAATCCGAAGAATACTACTGTTGTGATAAATAGTGGAATCCAGCTATCTTGCATTCCTTCAGATAAAAATGGTGCAACACCAATTGAATACGATACGGCACCTGTACGAGGAATCGCAAAGAATGGACCAATAGATAAATATACAATCGAAGTAAAAATTATCCCAAAATAAGGATTAATACGACCTGCTAATACTTCTAAATCCCCACCGTTTTTTGCTACGGCGATTATCCCTAAAAGAGGTAAGCCTACCCCTGTAATTAAAAATCCAATCATGGCAACGACAATATTTTCCCCAGACATTTGACCTAGCTGTGGTGGAAATATGATATTCCCTGCACCTAGAAACAGTGCGAATAACATGAAACCGACCGCGATATTATCACGGAAAAAACTCTTATTACTCATTATAATAATAAACTCCTTTAAAATTGAAAATACAAAACTTTCTAAAAATTTAAACCTTGCAACAAGAATTTATTCTATCATAAAATTAGCAAAATGAAAATTAAAATTGCGCTAAATATTCGTCAATCGTCAGAATTTATGTAATTTCGATAAAATTCAGCTTTATTATGATAGAAAAATGTTATAGGAAAATTCCCCTTTAATAGAATGCTGGTAGAAAATAATCTATCTATTGGCATGTTGTGAATAGGATAGAAAATTAAGTAAAATAGAGAGGAGTATATAGTTTCGCAGAACAGGAGGAGTTTTCAATATGAAGAAAGCTATCAAAATGGCATTAGCTGGAGCTGTCATTTCGGGCGTATTTTATGCAGCGCCAACAGCAGAAGCCGCATCTTATACCGTACAAAAAGGGGATACATTATCGAAAATTGCGAAGGCTCACAATACGACAATTCAGCAGCTGAAACAATGGAATCAACTTACTGGGGATCAAATCTACATAGCACAGACGCTAACAGTTGCTCAAACAGAAAGCGCAGGCAAAGCGGAATCAGAGAATACGGCTAATAAAGAAGTCGAAAATGAGCTACATAATTCGATTTCGCACAAGGTAATAAAAGGAGATACACTGACAAAAGTCGCTAAGAAATATAACACGACGGTTGATCAGATTCTTGTATGGAACGATTTAAAAACAGATGCTATACAAGTTGGACAGCAGCTTACGATAAAAATAACGAATGAAGTGATTAGTGAGGCTCCGACAGCTTCGGAAGTGGAAGAAGAGAATAACTTTAAAGAAACGGCGGATGCAGCAATTGAAAAGCAGCTAAATAGCGAAAAAACAGCGCCGTTAACTATTTCAGCAGTCAGCACAGAGCAATATACAAAGGCACTCGAAATTGCCAAGCAAGCGATTGGCATTCCGTACAAATATGGTGGCAATACAATGGAGGGCTTTGACTGCAGTGGCTTTGTCAGCTATGTATATAATAATGCAGGGATTAAGCTAGGGCGCAAATCGAGTCTGCAATATTTCCAACAGGATACACAAAAGGTGCAAAATCCATTACCGGGGGATATCGTATTTTTCAAAAATACGTTTATTCCAAACATATCACATATGGGCATTTATATCGGGGATAATCAATTTATTCATGCTGGCTCAAAAGGTATTGCGATTGGGAATGTCACGGAAAAGTACTGGTCTGAACGTTTCGTAGCATTCAAGCGCTTAACAACAGTAAAATAGAAGCTATTATTTCCCAATCATTCGAGTGGGACAAGTAGAGAAGGTAGGCGGTGTCCTTGAGTATTAGGACATAGCCTACCTTTTGCTATCAGTACTTAATGCTTATGTTACAAATATTACAATAACGACTGGATAATAGAATAAAATTGTAATTTATAACATTCTAGTTTAAGTTGATAGAGTTGGAAATGTTGATATAACAAGGTTTTTGAGCGCTGTGTAATAATTACAGTACAGGAGAAACGTAACTATATTGTTACATAACTGTAATGTTATAAAGTGGAATCTCGTGTTAATCTAATAACAGTTAAGTTTTCAGAAAATTTATCGAAAATGGTTGGAGGAACAGGATGAACTACTTTAAATTAATACGTAATACGGTACTAACTTTGGCGGCAGCATTCGTCATTTTCTTCACACCAGTGAATGAAAACGAAGCTTCTGCAGCATCTTCTCATTCAATTGAGGATTTAAATAAAATTTCTTCAAAATATATTGGTGTACGATATGCATACGGCGGAACAACATCAAGTGGTTTTGATTGCTCAGGTTATGTTCGTCAAGTGTTTAAAGAATTAGGCATTACATCATTAGATCGCACATCTGCTGGCATGTACAACCAAGGTACAGCAGTTAAGAAAAGCGACTTACAAGCGGGCGATTTAGTATTTTTCAATACATCAGGTAATCGTGTTTCACATGTTGGGATTTACATTGGCTCAGGCAAATTCATCCACGCATCTACTAGTAAGGGTGTAATTAAAACAAGTATTGATGATAAATACTATTGGGCAAACAAATACGTTGGCGCTAAACGCATCGCAAAATTCCAAACAAATAGTCAAATCGCTGCTTTAGAAGATGATTCTGACGTAGACAATACACCAGAAGCTGAATAATACATAGCTTATACACACTACAAATCCAAATCTCTCGTCCTTTACTTAAAAGGGACCGGGGATTTTTTGATTTTGTAGAGAGGTTGAAATTTTGCCGGTATTATTTGGTCCATCACCATAGATTAGGAATGACATCCAGATTCACTTATCTGTGAACTCAATTCGACTCCAAAATGCTTCATTGTAATTTACGTTTACACTGAAATTAAAGGAGATATATGGTTAAACGAGCATGGATTTCGGAAAACGAGCATAAAGTTCCGAGAATCGATCATAAAATCGAATAAACGAGCATAAATCACTTGAAACCGAGCATAAAATCAAAAATTTCGAGCATAAATGACTTGAATGCCGAGGATATACCCGCGCAAAGTGGTCATACATTCCACCTATCTTTAAGCGAATCATCGCCCAACCGCCAACGCATAATTAAAAGGTCAAAAAAACAGCACCGCTCATATCCGAGGGGTGCTGTGAGAGTGCTATTGTGGTACGCGTGCTGTCCAGCGAGATAGGTCTGCACCTTCTGCTGTTACAAGTTCCGCTGGGAAGATAAATGTCCAAGGCTTTGTTGTATTTGGTTGCACCGTTAACACAGGGTCTAATTTGAATGACCCTTTTGCTACGATAACGCCGCGAGCATCCACGATTTCTAGTGGTAATTGCTCTAAGTTAATTGCTTTATCGTGACCATTACGGATGAAAATCGAAGCATGTAAGCTATTGTCATCGTTTAATTTTGTTTGTAAACCTGTAAAGTTCACTTCTGTTTTACCTAGCTTCGGTAATGTTTTTACAATTTCAACTAATTTTTCTTGCTCCGTCTTTGGTAGCTGCTTTTTCCAAGTGTCATCTAAATCTAGCTGATGTCCACGTAATGATAGTAGGTTGAATGAAATTTTCCAGCCATCCTCAGGAATTTCCTCGCTTGTAATAGTTGATTTCGGGAAGTTGAAAATCCAAGGACGCGCACTTTCAGCTGGAATGACACCAAGCTCTTTAAAGTCAAAGTAGTGAGACGCTAAACGGTTATCGTCCTTATCTAAAATTAATAGCTCAATTTCACCAAGCTCAATTGCTTCTGGTAGGGAAGAACGGAAAAATGCTTTTACGTTCCAAGAGCCATTCATAAGTGCTGGTTCAATATTAATAGCAGAAAGTGATAATTGGTTTGGTTTTAATGGTGCTAAATCATTTGCTAAGAAGTTGAATACATATTTTTGTTCTTGTGGCACATCCCAGTCTGGGTGGAATGATAATTTTGTAACAACATCACGATTTGCGTCTTTTTTTGATGTTTTTGTAGCGGATTTAACAACAGATGATGAATCAACTGCGCTATCTTTTCCGACTTTATCGCCTTTTTTAAATAAATCGAATAAACCCATTGTTTTATTCCTCCACGTTCATCGTAATATTTTTCATAAATGTGACAAGCTCTTCGACAATTTTGCGACGAAGCTCTTGATAATTTTTTCCGAATAGCTCTAAGCCCTCACGTTGGTAAATACGCATTGGATCTTCTTGCTGATAATGGCGTAACCCAATACCTTCTTTTAAATGTGCCATTTGCTCTAAATGACGAACCCACGTATGGTCGATGAAGCCAAGCATTACCTTTGGAATAATGGCCATCATTTGCTCGTTTTGCTCGAAGCTTTCGATCACGGCCTTTAATTCTTTAACCGGTGCATCAAGTGAATCGAGTATTTTTTTCACTTTCGTTTCATCACGATCTATCGTAACAGGCGTTAGGAAGAGTGAGTTCACTGTGCGCTCGATTTTATCGAAGTTCCACTCAAGGACATCTTTATCCTCTGGTGCATTTTCGCGTACGGCAAAATCAACGGTTTCGTACATCATCGTTACTAAGTGCTCAAGAATGTTTTCGTTACGTAAAACCTTATCGCGTAGATCATAAATTACGCGGCGTTGGTCGTTAATAACATCATCGAGCTTTAAGTTATATTCACGCATTGAGTAGTGAGCGCCTTCAACAATTCGCTGTGTACGGTCAATAAGTTCGATTACATCTTTATTTTGAATGCGGCCGATTTCATTGGTTGTCATTTTTTTGCGGAATTTTTCGACATCCTCTTTGGCGAAGCGTTTGAACATATCGTCTTCAATCGACAGGATAAATTGACTTTCACCAGGATCCCCTTGACGACCAGAACGTCCACGCAATTGGTTATCAACACGGCGAGATTCGTGCTTTTCTGTACCGATAACGAACAGACCGCCGAGTGCCTCGACACCGTCACCTAATACGATGTCAGTACCACGACCAGCCATATTTGTTGCAACGGTAATACGTTTTTTTTGACCAGCTTCAGAAATAAGCTCGACTTCTTGCTCAACCGTTTTGGCGTTTAATAATTGGAAGTCTAAGCTGTATTTTTTTAAATAGCTTGCAACTTTTTCAGACTGCAAAATAGAAGTAGTGCCGACTAAAACCGGTTGACCTTGTTCATGGCGACGCAATACTTCTTGTGCCACATACTCGTATTTTTGCTCTGTTGTCTCGAATACGATGTCGGTTTGGTCCAACCTTTTGCGCGGTCGGTTCGTTGGAATTTGAATAACGCGCATGCCGTAAACTTCTAAAATCTCCTTTTCTTGCGTTTTCGCAGTACCAGTCATCCCTGATAATTTCGGGTACATACGGAAGTAGTTCTGAATTGTTACTTGTGCTTGTGCTTTGTTTTCTTCAGTGATTGTTACGCCCTCTTTCGCTTCAATCGCTTGGTGTAAGCCATCAGAAAGGGAACGCCCCTCCATAATACGTCCAGTGAACATATCGACAAGCTCGATTTTATCATCACGCACGATATAATCCACGTCGCGCTCGAACATCACATGTGCACGAACGGCTTGGATAACATAGTGATACAGTGTTTGGTGCTCAAGATCATATAGGTTATCAACACCAAATGCCGCTTCAACCTTTTCAATCCCTTGATCTGTTAAGGACGTGGCCTTTGTTTCATCATCAAAGTCATAATCTTCATCTACCTTGAAGCGTTTTGCTAACATAGCAGCAATGCGGTGCAATTCTTCATTGGCCCCCATTTTACCTGCGATAATTAACGGTGTTTTCGCTTCGTCGATAAGCACTGAGTCTACTTCGTCGATGATGGCAAAGTGATAAGGACGTTGAACCTTGTCGCCGATTGTATGTGCCATATTATCACGTAAATAGTCAAAACCAAATTCCGTACCAACACCATATGTAATATCTGCATTGTACGCTAGTTTTTTATCGGCAGGCTCCATCATTGGTACGTTTAAACCAACTGTTAAGCCTAAGAAACGGTGAATTTGACCGATTAATTCGAAGTCACGTTTTGCTAAGTAATCATTTACCGTAATGACGTGAACTCCTTTGCCTTCTAATGCACGAACGTAAGAAGGAAGTGAGGCGACTAATGTTTTACCCTCACCCGTAGGCATTTCGGCGATATTACCCTCTGTTAATACAAGGCCTCCGATTAATTGCACATCGAAATGGCGCATGTTTAAAACACGTTTAGATGCTTCACGCACAACAGCAAAGGCATCAGGGATGATGTTAACAAGCTCTTCGCCGTTCTCTAAACGTTCTTTGAATGTAAATGTCATGTTGCGAAGCTCATCGTCCGTCATAGGACTATAAGTAGCTTCGAGCTTATTAATTTGTTCTACCGTTTTGTAGTACTTTTTTAGCTCTCGAGCACTTGTTTGCTCCGACTTGCGTTTAAAAATTGAGAACATATTTTTACTCTCCTTTAAAATTGGCTACTTCAAATAGTAGACACTCCACTATTTTATCAAATTTTACCCGTACTGACTACCGAACGAGAGGGAAATGAAAGGAAATGTAGAAATATATTGAACCTTAATTTGTGAGCGTGTCGAAGCTTGTCAAAAATAATGCACAAGGCTGGAATCTCTTTTTTGAAAGTTAGTATGTTAGATGATAGCAAATAATTAGAGCTATGTTTTAAAGTATATCCATGCTATAATGACACTGAATAAAAATGGTTAATTCTTTTTATGAAACTTCAACTTACTCGAAAACGTTATAGTAGTTGAAACTACAAATAATAAGGAGGAGAAATAAGACATGAGTATGACTTACGTGTCTTTAATCGTGGCCTTTGTTGCTGCTATTTTACTTACTCCGCTTGTGAAGCGTTTAGCGTTTCGCCTTGGCGCTGTAGATGCCCCAAACTATCGAAAAGTACATGCGCGTATAATGCCACGTTTAGGTGGACTGGCGATTTATCTTGCATTTATGATCGGAATTTTACTCTTAAAATTTGTCACGAATTTTCAAAGTGACTACTTATATGCGATCTTAATCGCGGCTACAATCATTGTGATTACAGGTGTTATTGATGATATGCGTGAAATTTCAGCAAAGGCAAAGCTGGTAGGTCAGATTGCCGCTGCGTGTATCGTAGTGTTTGTTGGCGATATTCAAATTGTGAATATTAACTTACCATTCGGTGGTGAGCTTGACTTTGGTTGGTTAGGGATTCCATTGACAATTGTTTGGATTGTTGGAATCACAAATGCGATTAACTTAATTGATGGTCTTGATGGACTTGCTGCTGGTGTTTCAACAATTGCACTGATGACATTGGCAGTGATGGCAATGATTATGGGCAATGGGATTGTAATTGCGATGGCGGCCATTTTAGCTGCTGCTACAATTGGGTTCTTATTCTTTAACTTCCACCCTGCAAAAATTTTCATGGGCGATACAGGTGCACTGTTTTTAGGATTCATGATCTCGGTGCTCGCACTGCTAGGATTTAAAAACGTAGCAGTTATTTCATTCGTGATTCCAGTTATTATGCTAGGTGTTCCGATTTCTGATACGTTCTTTGCTATTGTGCGTCGTTTACGTAGTGGGAAAAAATGGTCAGATCCTGATAAATCCCATTTACATCACCGTTTACTAGATTTAGGTTTCTCACATCGTCAAACCGTATTAATTATCTATGCGATGGCTGCTATGTTTGGTGTTGCGGCAATTATCTTCTCAATGGCAAAAGTATGGGGTGCGATTTTATTAATCACCGTTATTCTCGTAGCGATTGAGTTATTCGTAGAAATTATCGGACTTGCCGGGAAAAACTACAAACCACTATTGAATTTAATGAAGATTTTCAACAAATGAAAAGATCGAAACAAGTAATTAGCTAGCGCTAGTTGCTTGTTTTTTTGTTTTTTTCGCTGATTTGGGGTTCTGATTGGGCTGCGGTATTTGCGGAAATTTCGGGATATTTGCGAAATTTGGATTATATTTGCGAAAAACTCGAGATATTTGCGACTTGCCTCAAGTGGGGAACTCGACCTGAATTTTTCCAGTGACCTACCATCCCACATAAAGAAAAAACCCAGAAGCCTGCATCGATTAATCGAATTAGTTTCTGGGTTAAAAATTTGTTTATTGTGTCATGGAACCTGTAACTGTCTCTGTAGATGCAGAGTCAGATTGTGTGCCAGTGCCTGAATAGTTTGTTGATTCAGGAGTTAGGCCTAAATGACTTTGTAGGATATGGCTGATTTCTTCTATATTCTCATCGTCTAGCTTGTAGTAGTATGTGCCAGTAGATGTATCATCTCTACCTTCTAATGTTAGTGTATCAATGCGAGGCATACCAGCTGTTAAATAGCTGAAGAATGAACGCATTTCATCAAAGGTCATGTCTGTTTTCATGTTTGAACCAACAGCAGACAGGATATCATCATATTTTGAGATCGATGTGAAAGAAGCTGATTTTGTAGCGATCGCTTTAATAATTTCTTGCTGGCGCTTGCCGCGCTCAATATCACTATCTTGCTTACGTGTACGTGCCAATGCCAATGCTTCTCGACCGTCTAATGTTTGAAGACCCGCTTTTAAATCGACCGTCTTTTTGTCGAATTCGTCCATTTCGAGCATATTGTATGGTACTTCGACTTCAATCCCGCCTAAAGCATCAACGATATCAATAAATGCATTGAAGTTCATGCGTACATAGTAATCAATTGGAATATCAAATAATTCTTCCACCGTTTCGATTGAAGCGAGTGTTCCACCATAAGCATGGGCATGGTTGATTTTATCTTGATAGCCGACATATGGAATGTAAACATAAGAATCACGTGGAATACTTAATAGTTTTACCGTTTTTGTTTTGTTGTTCAATGTTGCTAATAATAGGGCATCTGTACGAGAGTTGTCTGCACCTTGATCGCGCTTTTCGCTATCATCTACTCCTAAGATCAAAATCGAGACATTGTCCTGCTTTGGTTCGACTTTTACTTCTCGCTGCTCAGATTGTTCACGATCTTCAAGCTCCTCGTAGGCATTATCCGCTGCGTGTTTCGCTTGCTTTGTTAAATAAACGCCATACGCTGTGGCACAAATTGTTAGCGAAAAAACAACGAGGATTGTTACTTTTAAAAATAACTTGAATTTCGAAGAGCCGCTCTTATTGTTTTGCCTGTTTTTCATAAAGATTCTCCTCTTAAATTACGAATAGGTTGCTGTATACATAGGGTATTTTGAGCATAAATAATAGTAAGGTTAAAGGGTGTTACGATAAAATTAATAGTTTCAAATCTTATTTATTATACTACTATCCACCTAAGCAGTAAAGTTTTCGACATGAACCGACGACAGAATCACTTAATTCTTCAAAAATTCGATAAAAAGTGATGATTCTTTTGTGATAACCGCTTGCCCGTTCGTTAATTCGGTAATCCATTCGGTGAAGATGGCTTCCTCTTCCTTCAATACGTACACAAAAAGTTCAACATTTTCTGCGTAGCCGATATCGCGAAGAGTGTAGTCTGATTGACGAATTTCATTTTCCAATTTGCCAAGCCATACATAGTCTACGGCAATTTTCATGACATGATGCAATTTACGCTCGACCACCTGTGCTGCTGCGATGCCCTCTGTTGTAGCGTTGCCGTAAGCACGAATTAATCCACCACCGCCAAGTTTAATACCTCCAAAATAGCGCGTCACGACGACAACGGTATCTTTCAGTCCTTGTTTTTTTAAAACTTCTAACATAGGGACGCCAGCTGTGCCACTTGGTTCCCCATCATCATTTGCTTTTTGAATTTGGTCATGCTCGCCAATTAAATAGCAGGAGCAATTATGTGTTGCGCTGGCATGCATTTTTTTTATTTTTTCGATAAATAATAGGGCTTCTTGCTCGGTTTCGACACGCGCAACGTATGATAAAAAACGGGATTTTGAGATAATTATTTCAGATTCTCCATATCCTTTGACAGTAAAATAGTTATTTCTCATTAAAAATTCTCCTCACTTTTACATTATATTACTTTTTTTGTAGTGACAATCTATCTTAAATAGTGGTTTAATAATGCTATAATAGTAGAAAATATTTAGGTTGTATAAGGTGGGGATTGTGTGTTACAAAATGATCGAATAGATATAGCCTCGCTTGATGTGATTTTTAATCGAATGTTAGAAACGATAACAAATTCTAAGGACGATATATTTATTATAAGCGAAAAGAGCCGAAGAAGCTTTGAAGAAATGCAACAAGAGCTTGAGATTGTTCGTCAAGAAATTAAGATTACGATCGATGAAACCGATAATTTAGAAAAGCTACTCCAATTATCAAAACATCGATTGGTAATTGTTAGTAAAAACTTTAACGAACATTCGGAAGAGCAAATTCGTTTGGCATATGAAAATTCAAATAAACTACAGCTAGAAGCAACTTTAAGTAAGGAAAAAGAAAAGCAATTACGTGACAAACGAGATGATTTAGAAAGACGACTGCGTGCACTTTATGATACGATTGAAAGAGCGGATCACATTGTCAATCAGGTAAATGTCGTTATTAGCTTTTTGACAACAGATTTAAAAGATGTGGGTGCTGCACTCGAGCAAGCCAAAATCAAGCAAGATTTTGGTGTCCGCATTATAAAAGCCCAAGAAGAAGAGCGTAAACGATTATCGCGTGAAATTCACGACGGACCAGCACAAATGATGGCAAATGTATTAATGCGCTCCAACTTAATCGATCGAATTTTCCGAGAACAAGGCGCTGACAAAGCACTGCAAGAAATTCAAGATTTAAAAGTAAATGTCCGCAACGCGCTATCGGAAGTACGTCGCATTATTTACGATTTACGTCCAATGGCACTAGATGATTTAGGCATTACGCCAACCTTGAAAAAGTATTTATCAACCGTGATGGAATATAATCCAGGCGTGGATATCCAATTTATTTCGTACAACAATGAGCGTCGCATTTCGTCGGATTACGAGGTCGCGATCTTCCGTTTAGTACAAGAATGTGTCAACAATGCAATAAAACATGGCAAATCTTTATTGATTTATGTAAAAATTGAGTGGCTACGTGACGAAATAAATGTTGTGGTAAAAGATAATGGCAGAGGCTTTGATATGGAAAACGTTCGAGAAGGTTCATTTGGTATTATAGGCATGAAAGAAAGAGTCGATTTATTAAAAGGGCACATGAATATTAACAGCGCTGTAGGTAAAGGCACGACTGTTTTAATAAAAATTCCTTTACCACTTGAAGAGGAAGAAACAATATAAGTAGACTTAGGGGGTATTACCATGACAAAAATTATTATTATTGATGACCACCAATTATTCCGTGAAGGCGTTAAACGAATTTTAGATTTTGAAGATACGTTTGAGGTTGTCGCAGAGGGCGATGATGGCACAGATGTAGTGAGTCTTTATGAAAAAAATCAGCCTGATGTTGTGTTAATGGACATTAATATGCCAGAAAAAAATGGCGTGGAGGCAACAGCGGATCTAATTGCGGAATACCCAGATGCAAAAGTAATGGTATTATCCATACATGATGATGAATCTTATGTGACACATGCATTAAAATCAGGTGCATTAGGTTATATGCTGAAAGAAATGGATGCTGACGAAATCGTAGAAGCAATTAAAGTTGTATCAAACGGTGGCTCTTACTTACATCCAAAAGTAACGAAAAACTTAGTAGCTGAATTCCGTCGTTTATCTGAGCACGAAAACAAGGGTAATTTCCATCAAACAGAAATCCGCCGTCCATTCCACTTACTAACAAAGCGTGAATGCGAAGTGCTTCAATTATTAACAGACGGTCAATCGAATCGTACAATCGGTGAAACGCTCTACATTTCGGAAAAAACAGTCAAAAACCATGTATCGAGCATTTTACAAAAAATGAACGTAAACGACCGTACACAAGCAGTCGTAACAGCGATCAAAAACGGCTGGGTAGAAGTTCGATAATCGAATACAAAAAGTACAAGCAGGGGTGCATCATGCATCCTTGTTTTTGTTTGGCCTGAAAATGAAACATCTGTGAACTTCTAGCGTCTTAATGTGTGATAAGCAGGATTTTGCTGATTCGAGCCATCGAATTTTTAATAGTAGTATGCTAAAATGTTGTGCGGGAGGTTTGGGAAAATATGAAAAACTGGTTAATCGCTGTCATGGCAATGCTTTTACTGACAGCTTGTGGTGACGAACAAGAAGCTTCGCCGGAACAATTACAAAAAACAATTGAAGATGGGACAGTAGGCTTTGAGGTTAAGGGAGATTCGATTCAAGAAGCCACAAATATTCCAAAAGATGAAAAACAACAAATTATAAATGCGTTTAATGAATACATTGCAGCCTTTAATGAAAAAGATTTAGATCGTTATCAAAATATTATTTCAAAAAATGCAGAAGGCTTCGATTATGTAGAGGATGTTAAGGCGGTTACAGAAGTATTTAAACAATACGACGTGAACCGGACTGCAAAAGATATAACAATTGTTAAATATAGCAAAGAAAATGCACAAGTGTTTTCTAATTTAACGACACATACAAAAGAGCTTGAAACAGGAGTAGAGCTATCTGGTACAGGCCGCCAAGTAACGGTATTTGTAAAAGAAGATAGCTGGAAAGTTTCAAGTATTTATTATATTGGAAATGAATAAGAGTAGCATGATTTTCAAAACATCCTAATGGCATTTTCGCTAGGATGTTTTTTTAATAGAATTTTTCAGGTTTTACTAAGTTCTGTTCGATATGACAAATGTCATTTTTTCATTCACAATTGCATACAGATACGGTAAGATAGTGGACATAGGAGAGTGGAAAAACGATGAAAACAGCAGTTGTCACAGATAGTACAGCCTATTTAACGCTTGAAGAACGAGAGCGTCTTAATATTCATATGATTCCTTTAAGTGTCAATATTGAAGGAACAATTTTTGATGAAGAAATCGATATTACTGCCTCTGAATTTTATGATCGTGTACGTGGTGCGAAGGAATTCCCGAAAACAACACAGCCACCGATCGGCAAATTCGTAGCGCTTTTTGAAAAATTAGCTAAAGACCATGATGAGGTCGTGACGATCCATCTATCCAGCGGCATTAGCGGCACATTCCAAGGTGCGATACAAGCGAGTAACATGGTTGAGGGCATTCAAGTCCATGCATTTGATACCGAGGTTGCTGCCTATTTACAAGGCATGTACGTAAAAGAAGCTGCTAAAAAAGCAAAGGAAGGTGCATCTGGTGCAGAAATTATGGCGCATTTAGAAGCTATCAAAGCGTCGATGGGTGTTTATATTGTCGTGGATGATTTACAGCATTTGCAGCGCGGTGGACGCTTATCCGCAGCGGCGGCATTAATCGGTGGGCTTCTTCAAGTAAAACCCGTTTTAACATTCCAAAATAAAGTCATCGTGCCATTTGAAAAAATTCGCACACGCAAAAAAGCATTACGCCGCGCAGAAGAGCAGCTTGCAGAGGCTGTTGAAAAATATGGCGACTTACAAGCAACGGTCATCCATGCTAGCTGCGAGGCAGAAGCGACAGAATGGATGAACAGCCTAGCTGAAAAATACCCAACCGTCGATTTCACATTAAGCTACTTTGGCCCGGTTATCGGCACCCACTTAGGTGAAGGCGCAATGGCCATCGGATGGTTGAAAAAATAATATGAGATTTATATGGACAGCCGCTATGAACTTTTTGTAGCGGCTGTTTTTGGGTGCGGAGGGTGATGGAGTGTGCTGGATTTAGTGCGCTGATTTAGGAGGTTTTTGGAAAAACGAACATAAAACTGTTGAAACCGAGCATAAATACAGAAAATCGAGCACAAACACATCAAAATCGATCATAAAAATAAAAAATCGAGCACAAAACCTCGAAAACCGAGCATATCTCATGAGCCCCCATAGCCCCAGAGAAATCAAATATAATCTGCGAAACTCCATACTCATCAAAATCAAAACTGTCGATTTCACCATGTTTTCCACGACAAAAAGAAATTTTCGCATAAAGGATTCCACGCAAAATGCTTTTATTTTATGCTATTGGTGGAGGGGATGGAGATGCAAAAATCTGAGCACTATGTATTCATGGAGGCGCTTGTTCGCAGGATTTCCGAGCAGGATGAGGAAGCACTGAAATTTCAAGAAGAATTTTATCGTCTGCAAGCTGGACTAGCGGGAGAAAGAAAGCTAAAAGCGACGCTAGAAGACTATTATTTTAGATCGGATTTTGAGATTTTGTATAATTTTGAATGCACCAATCCGCGTGGGTTCACTCATCAAATCGATGCGTTACTCATTACACCGCACTTTATACTTATTTTCGAGGTCAAGCAAATGTCGGGCAGCCTCTATTATAAGCCAGCTGTTCAGGAATTTTATCGTGTAACTGATCAGGGTGTGGAAGAAAGTTTCCCCAATCCATTCGATCAGGTATATCGCCACCAGTTGTTTATTGAACAATTATTACGGCAAACCGCAGTTGCAATCCCCGTACGGCATATAGTCGTCATCGCAAATTACCGAGCAAAACTTGATAATGCTTTTGAAGCGATGCCAATCCTTCACTTAAGCAGCCTACCTAAATTTCTAGAATCCTTATATGAGCAGTATCCGGATACCATGCTCAATACTCGTCAAATTACTGCGCTTTTTACCAGCATTCAGCAGCGCCATCCACCTCGTCGTCGAATTGAAGCAAGTCGTCTGAAGACAGGTGTGTTTTGTAAGCATTGCGAGGCGCTGGGTTCGATGTTCTTCTATCATGGAACCTGGCACTGCAAGTATTGTCAAACGAAGTCGATCGATGGAATCCTTGAAGCGTTGCAGCATTATCGCATATTAATCGGTCCGCATATTTCGAATCGAGCATTTCGCGATTTTTTGGGGATTACAAGTAGACATGCTGCTACTAGACTGCTATTAAAACTCAATTTAGAAGCGATGGGACATGGAAAAAGTCGCTATTATGTCATTCCAGAGCTTATAGTTTACGAATAAATAGGAGGTAAATGGTAAAACGAGCATAAATCTTGAAAATCGAGCATAAAACAGAAAAAACCGAGCATAATTTTCAAAAATCGATCACAAATAACAAGAATTCGAGCATAAATCCATTAAAACCGAGCATAAACTGCACGGATCCCAGAAACCACAGAAACCCCACCTACCCGAGCCTCCCGATCAACCCCAGCCACCGAAAACCCCAATATAAAGGAGAATTCAATTGAAGCAACTCAAATCCCCTCATTTCAAAGCCTACACCGGGTGCATTCCGGAGCCTAAAATAGAGAATTTCTTCACCGGCCGTATTTGGTCACGCCATAGTACACCGTTTCCTCAAGCGAAAATCAATACGTATGTTACGCACAACTTTCTCACCAAAAGCCCTGCCGTCACGACAACGCCCAAGTTAAGATGCAACCGCTGTTTCAACACGACACCGCATAAGTTTGTTGCTTTTCCGTGTGCGAAATGCCAGCAAATTTGTCATTACTGCCGCCACTGCATTACGATGGGGCGCATGTGTAGCTGTGACGACCTCATTACGTGGACGGGTCCAAGCTATTCCGTCAAACGAGCGAACCCGCAGTTTACTTGGGATGGAACGCTCACACCGCAGCAGCAAAAAGCCGCGAATGAATTAACCGAAAGCCTTCAGCAAAATCGCCATCATCTTATTCACGCCGTTTGTGGAGCTGGAAAAACAGAGATCTTATTTGCCGCCATTTACAAAGCACTCCTTCAAAATAAAAGAGTTTGTGTCGCCACGCCTCGAACAGATGTGGTACTTGAACTTTATCCTCGTTTTCAACAAGTATTTCAAAATATGACGATTCATGCGCTATACGGCGGTGCTGAGCCCGATAGCCAGTTTGCGCAGCTCGTATTAGCGACAACTCACCAATTGTATCGCTTTGAACAGGCCTTTGATGTGATGATTGTCGATGAGGCGGATGCGTTTCCATATACCTATGACGAGGCATTGCAGCGCGCAGTATTAAAGGCCAAAAAGCCCCACGCACCAATTGCCTTTGTAACAGCAACACCCTCATCAAAGCTACTTACCCAGCAGCAAAAGGAAGGCTGGGGCTACTCGTTTATCGCACGGAGATTTCACGGATATTTATTACCAGTGCCGCAATATCATTCGCTATGGAGCTATAAAAAAGCATTTACGAAAAATCGAATTCCGCAAAAGCTTCTGCAATGGGTAACGAAGCGCCTCGAAAAAAATGAGCCCTTTCTTCTATTCTTTCCGACAATTGAATTAATGGAATGTGCCGCACCACTATTTCAAAAAATCGAGCCGACAATCGAAAGTGTTCATTCCGAAGACCCGATGCGTAAAGAGAAAGTACTCCAGCTGCGCAACGAACAGCGCAAGGGCCTATTAACAACGACGATTTTGGAGCGAGGCATTACGATTAAAAATGTACAAGTTGCGGTAGTGGGCAGTGAAAGTCCGATTTTTACAGCGAGCGCACTGATCCAAATTAGTGGACGTGTCGGGCGCAATCCGCAGTATCCAGATGGTGAAATTGTCTTTTTTCATCATGGCATCACATTGGAGATGGATCGTGCGCGCAAAAAAATACAGGAGATGAACCGCCATGAATAAGCCGATTACAAGCTGCTTATTGTGTGAGCGCGAATTGCAGGGACATACCAGTTGGCAAGAGCTATTAAAAAAATCACTCCCCCAAACAATTTGCCAACGCTGCGAGGATCAATTCGAAAAAGTCGAGCAGCAAAATGAACCAAATGTCACGACACTCTATCATTATAATGACGCGATGAAGGACTATATCCACCGCTACAAATTTCTACATGATATTGTATTGGCACATGTTTTTAATGCCGCCCTTCACGCACAGCTAAAAAATGAAAAACGCCTCATTGTCCCCATTCCCATGCATGAACAAGGCTTAAAACGCCGCAGCTTTGCGCAAGTAGACGAGCTGTTAAAAGCAGCACATATCCCATTTCAGCATCATCTGACAAAACAAACTGACGAGCAGCAATCCAAAAAGACGAGAGCACAGCGTTTACAAACGACACAGCTATTTCGCGTGAACAATCCAAATGCAATAAAGCATAAAGATATTTTATTAATAGACGATATCTATACTACAGGCACAACCTTGCAGCATGCGAAAAACGCGTTGCTAGAGGCAGGAGCGCATACTGTAACTGGCTTTGCATTGATTCACAGTTGAACTGTAGCACATTGTATTCAATTCTATTAAGTTTCAAAAGTTGTCAATAAAATTTGAGTGAAATTATGTATAATAGTAGATAATAAGGTTCGTCTTAGTTTTATGAAGGAGGGGTTGAAATGGCGGAATTACGAAATTGTCCGATGTGCCAAGAATTTTTTAACTACACCGGCTTACGTGAAGTTTGTCATAACTGCGCACAAAAGGAAGAGGATATGTACCAAGTTGTCTATCGTTTTTTACGGAAGCGTGAAAATCGCGCGGCCAATGTAGATCGCATTGTAGAAGCAACAGGTGTAGACCGTGATTTACTATACAAATGGGTGCGCAAGGGTAGATTACATCCAGCGACATTCCCAAGCTTAGGGTATCCATGTGATAACTGTGGGCATTTAACGTCAAAGGGGAAGCTATGTGATAAATGCCAAAGTGATTTAAAGGCAGATTTACGCACGTTTGAAGCGGCGAAAGAGTTCCGTGATGGTGTATTGCGCAGAGATCGTGGTACGTATCACGCAGATAAACGATAAAAAAGTGCTAAAGCGAAGTCTAATCTATAGGACTTCGTTTTTCTTTTTAGTAAAATGGAGATAGGCGCTTATAAAGAAAAGCGGCTATGGAAACTTTTGTCGTATAAATTCGTAAATTTTTTAGAAGGCATAAACAATTTTATGCCGCAGTCGAAATATATAGTAGAAAGAGCATTTGAGGGGAGGCCAACTACATGAAAATCAATCCAATTGGTTTACAGGCGATTAATTCATACAAAAAGCAAGCACGCACAGATAAAATGAATAATGTGCAAAAATCATTCGCCGATCATATCGAAATTTCATCAAAGGCGAAAGAAATGCAAGCAACGAACACGTATGCAGCAGAACGTGCAGAACGCCTACAAAAAATAAAAGCCGATATCGATTCAGGCGAATATAAAGTAGATGCCAAGCAAGTCGCACAGGATATGCTAAAATACTACCGTCGCTAAAATCGAAATTTTTTTGTAAGGGAGCATCACATCATGTCCATTGCCACAATCGTTGCAACGCTAGAAAAGCTTGAAAAAATGCATAAAAGCCTATTCGAGCTAGCACTTGCAAAAACCGAGCATATTAAGCAAGGTGATATGGAAAAGCTGGATCAGCTCATTAAAAATGAACAAGCGCATGTAGCAGCTATTGACAAGCTTGAGCAACAGCGTCAAGTGATGGTAACGGATTACCTACGAGCAAAAGGAATTGCTTTCACTGATACACCCTCTGTTGCTGAAGTAATTGAAGTTGCTCAGGCAAGCGAGCCGACAGAAACATTAGTTGCGGTTCGAGAACGCTTAGTAGAGCTTTTAGGGAAATTAAAGTCTCAAAACGATTTAAATCAAAAAATGGTACTAAACTCCTTGCAGTTTATCAACATTACACTCGATGCGATGCGCCCACAGCCACGTAGCGAGCAGTTTAACTACTCTGGTGCAGAAGTGCGCGGTCAATCCGAAATTGCACGCCGCTCATTTAACGAATTTAAAGCCTAATCGCATGTCCTTTCCTGCGCATGTAGCAGGTAGTACATGCGTTTTTTTATAGGGAAAAGGATGGATTTTAAGTCAATTTACGCACCAATAGCACATTTTCAATGAAATAAGATTCAAAGCATTACATAATTTGCCGAAATAAAGAATAACAATGCACGAAAGATAAAAAGGAGGCTCCATTCATGCGCTCAACATTCATGGGACTTGAAGCAAGTAAACGCGGACTTTTCACACAGCAATCCGCCCTATATACAACAGGTCATAATATTTCAAACGCCAATACATTAGGCTATACTCGCCAACGCGTCAATTTTGAAACAACTCCAGGATTCCCCGGTTCGGGACTGAACTCACCAACAACAGCAGGTCATATCGGTACAGGGGTACAAGCCCATTCTGTACAACGTATGCGTGATGAGTTCGTAGACCGCCAATTCCGTCAAGAGTCGAATAAGTTGGGGTACTGGTCTTCAACGACAAAATCCATCTCACAAATGGAGGATATTATGGCTGAGCCCTCTGAATATGGGATCAACCAGGCATTTACGGATTTTTGGAAGTCAATCCAAGATGTAAGTGCAAATCCTGAGGATGCATCGCCACGTAAAGTAATGCTAGCAAAAGCAGAAGCACTGGCAGATTCATTTAATTATAATTACAAGCAGCTGCAGACAATTCAATCGAATATAGGGAATGAAATCTCAGTTTCTGTGGGTCAAATCAATTCTATCTTAAAACAGATTGCGGCATTAAATGCTCAGATTCAAGAGGTAGAACCAAATGGCTATATGCCAAATGATTTGTATGATGCTCGAGATTCATTATTAGATGAATTAAACGAGTATATTCCCGTAACAACCGAACGAGTGCCGTCAGGAGGAAATGCGCTTGCAATTGCAGAAGGTAGCTTAACGATACTGTTTAATGGTAAAGAATTAGTGAATGGTAATACTTATTCGGAGCTACAAGCAATTGGTGACGGTAATGATGTTGCAGATAAACATAAACGTATTAATGGTAATGATTTAACCGTTGCATTTACCAAACTTCAATCAACGGAGCCAATGACAGCGAAGGAACATGAGGAGTTAGAAAAATCAAATACACCAAAAACGTTTATCAATGATTTTGAACACGCAAATTTAGAAGCAAATAAAGGGAAATTATTGTCACTAGTAAATGCTTATGGCTATAAAAATGCTGCAGGAGATAGAGATACATTAGGTATCTATCCTGAGATGCTTCAAAATTTGGATAAGCTTGCTACGACATTTAAGGAAGCCTTCAATAAGGTGCATCAAGCAGGATACTCACTAAATGGTACGAACATATCAACGCACGAATTCTTTGAAGGTACTGGTGCACTAGATTTAAAGGTAAATGAAGATTTCTTAAAAGATCCATCACTCTTTGCAGCATCTTCGGGAGCAGGCGAGGAAGGGAATGGTAAGTGGGCAATTGAGCTCTCCAATTTACAATTCCTTGGTATGAATGGACAAGCAGCTCACTCAATTTTGGGGAAACCAATTGATTTTTCTAACTTAGATTTAGATGGCGCAACATTCCAAAACTTCTACAAAGGCCTTACAGGAGATTTGGCGGTAAAAGGTCAAGAGGCAGCTCGTCTAGAATTCAACTCTACAACCCTACAAATTCAAATTGATAACAACCGTGCATCTCATAATTCGGTATCTCTAGATGAAGAGATGACAAATATGATTACCTTCCAGCAGGCATACAATGCTAATGCACGTATGATTACAGTAATTGATGAAACATTAGATAAGATTATTAACGGTATGGGCCGAGTAGGACTATAAAATAACCAATAAAGAGACTTTTTTTACAGCGTAATTTTTCTTTTGAAAGGGGAATGGAAATGGCAATAGGAACACGCGTCACACAATCGATGTTGTCGACGAATATGCTTCGAAACTTAAATAGCAGCTATTCAAAAATGTCTAAGTTACAGGATCAGATTACATCAGGCAAAAAAATTACAAGGGCATCGGATGATCCAGTCATTGCAGTAAAGGGCATGGGCTACCGTACACAGCTTGGTAAGGTAGAACAATTCATCCGCAATACTGGGGAAGTCAATTCATGGTACGACACAACAGATATGTCACTTGGACAGGCGGGGGATGCATTAAATCGTGTTAAGGAGCTTGTTGTACAGGCGGCCAATGATACAAACACAGCAGATGACCGTGCGAAAATTAAAGCAGAGATTGACCAAATCCGCGAACAGCTACGTGATTTAGGGAATACGAAGGTAGCTGGAAAGTCGATTTTTACAGGTACTAATACGGAGAAGATGCTCTACACCGATGTGCAGCACTATGATCCAAAGTCGATTCAGAAACATTATGATAGCTTGGCTAGTGCACCTCCAGTAGGCGCGATTTCGGCACAAGAGGACTTTTTAAATAAAATCACTCCATCGGCGACGAATACTCAAGAAAATATTGCTAGTTATTTAGGGAACATCACTACGCCAAGTCCGATAACTATGATTTCTGACCGTGTATTAAATACGGAATTTGTGGATGGGGAAGGAAAACCGGTCAATCCGATAAAAGATTTACAAACAATGGATTTAACGATTTCTACAACTGTTGCGAGTGCGCCAAATGCACCGACAGCTGTTAAAGGTGAAACGGTTACGACAACTACTTTACCAAATGGACAAAAGCAAACAATTACTACCTCTGTAGGGGACACAGAAACAACGACGACAACTGTTCTGTCTCAAGCAGTAGGAACAGGCTCTAATAAAGAAACAGCAGCCATCAAAGCGGGTACAGAGCCGGTAAAAATTGAAGTATTTGACGGAGTACAATTAACAGCTAACTTCCCAGGTGCTGATATTTTCGGACGTTTGGATGTATTGATGGGGAAAGTATCAGAAGCGTTAGATCCTGCTAACAACCCAAACCACGAAACAATTCAAAAAATGTTGGGTGGCATTGTTGATACAACGGGTAAAGACAAGGACGATGATTTATCCATTATCCAGGGGAGCTTACTAACTGCACGTGCAGAAATTGGCGCGCGTCAAAATCGTCTTGAATTAATCGAACATCGATTAGATCAACACGAAATAAATGTTACGAAGCAAATGTCTGAAAATGAGGATACAGATTATGCATTAGCTATTACACAAATGGCAACATCTGAATCTATCCACCAAGCGGCATTGTCTGTTGGGGCTAAAATTATCCAACAGACACTAGTAGATTTTATCCGATAATTAATAGTAAATAGAAAAAGCGTTTGGACCTGCTCCAAGCGCTTTTATTTAAAGGGGAGGCGAATCGTTTGAATATCCCACAAATCCAAATTTCAACAACCGATATAAAAATGAACTATACAACACAGCCACCTGTGCAAAAAATCAAGCAGCCTCATGCCTCACAAACAATTGAACAGCCCGCAGCCACTTTAGAAATCAATACGACGCGCGGGAAGTTGAAAATTGACTCGTCACAGGCACGTCGTGATTTAGGGCAGGTTGGTCCGATTGAGGCGACAAAAAACGCTGCACAGCAGGCCGATCAAACACGCTTAGAGGGCATATCTCGCCGGGTACGCGAAGGGCGCCAAATGATGCAGGGCGCAGGAAAAGGACAAGGAGCTGGAACGATTAAGCAAATTGCCATCCAAAATCACGGACCAAAGCGCCCAGGACCTTATAATATTAAGTTCATACCGTCCATTGGCTCTGTAAAGATCGATTACACACCAGGTAAAACCGATGTCAATATTGAGCAGCAGCAGGCAAAAATCGAACATAAGGTGAACAAACCAACGCATGACTATACGCCAGGTAAAGTAAGTGGGAAAATGGTTGTAAGACCCGATGTACAAATCGATGTATCGGTATAAAGGAGAATGACGGATGAAAGTAGAGACAAAATTATTAGGCGAAGTGGAAGTACAGGAATCCGATGTTGTGACGTTTGAGCAGGGCTTACTAGGCTTACAGGATTTAAAAAAATACACGCTTTTACCGATTGAGCAGGATTTACCATTTCTGTTATTACAATCACTGGACGATGCAGAGGTGAGCTTTGTATTAGCCTATCCATACGCATTTAAGCCCGATTACACCTTCGAAATTAGCGATGAAGACCGTGAACTCTTAAAAATCGAAGCAGAGATGGAAGTAGTAACCTATGCCATAGTAACAATGAATGATTCCTGGGCGACATCAACAATGAATCTACTAGCACCTGTTGTGATTAATGTGAAAGAAAAGCTAGCGAAGCAAATCGTTCTACAAACGAGTGAAGCCTACTCACTTCGTCATCCGATTGGAACATCGGAAGGAAGTGGCAAGTAAATGCTCGTATTATCACGTAAAAAGGGCGAATCGATTATGATTGGCGACCAAATCGAGCTAAAGGTGCTGAGCATCGATGGCGATCAGGTAAAGCTAGGCATTGTTGCACCGAAGACTGTAAAGGTACATCGTAGTGAAGTATTTGAAGCCATTCAAGAGCAAAACAAGCAATCGATGCAAAATGTGTCGATGGAGTTGTTTAAGAGTTTTAGGAAATAGCGAAAGTACACGATTATCGGTAAGCATAATCGTGTACTTTTTTTGAACAAAACTAAATTGAAAAAAATAAATTGAAAAATATTTATAAAAACTATTAAACATTTTTTCCAATTAACGATATATAGTGTGTGAGGCTGAGGTACACTTAGCCGAATCAAAAAAAATTCCACACGGACGTGGATGAAAAAAACATTCAAGGAGGAATTCCACATGAGAATTCAACACAATATTTCTGCGTTAAACACGCACCGTAACCTTGCCTTCAACAACGGGCAAACTTCAAAAGCTTTAGAAAAATTATCTTCAGGGTACAAAATCAACCGTGCTGGCGATGACGCTGCTGGTTTAGCAATCTCTGAAAAAATGCGCGGACAAATCCGTGGTCTTGACATGGCGTCTAAAAACGCTCAAGACGGGATTTCTTTAATCCAAACAGCAGAAGGTGCATTAAACGAAACACAATCAATTTTACAACGTATGCGTGAATTAGCTGTACAAGCTGGTAACGATACAAACACAACTGATGACCGTGGTCAAATCCAAAAAGAAATCGATCAGTTAACTTCTGAAATTAACCGTATCGGTAACACAACTGAGTTCAACACGAAAAAATTAATCAACGGTGAGCTTTCTGATTCTTACTCAACTTCTGATGCTACTGTAAAAACTGTAACAGCTGCTAAACCGGGCTCTGAAATTAAAGTTGGTCAAGAACCAGCATCATGGACTACAGATAAAGATATTAAATTTGATATTAACTTCGAGCCAACAACAGTAGGAACTGCTTCAGTAAGTTGGTCAGCTGCAACAGCAACAGGATTTAACATTGAAAAAACATCTACTGGTTTCAAATTAAATGCTTCAGTTACTGTTGGTGCAGACACTGTTAAAATCGATTCTGCAGCATTAGCATATGATGCAGATAAGAAAGAGTATTCTTTCAACGGTAAAGGTGTAAGCTTCAAATTCTCAGAGGCAGAAGCAGCAAAATGGACAACTGGTAACAAGTTAACGATTGATTTAACAAAAGCAACATTTGCTTCTAACAAAGTTACATTGAATGCAGATCCACAAGTACAAACATTTAGTGTTAACGGGGCATTTGGTACTGCATCAACGGCTTCTAAAATTGAAAACTTTAAAGTAGCGTCTTCAGGTGCAACATTAGAAGGTTTAGGTAAGGCTAAAATTGACTATTCTGGTGGTAAATTAACAGTAGAATTTTTAGAGGCTGGATCAGCTGGTAAATCTTTGGGTAAAGTAGAAGTAAATGCGTTAACAGCTGGTGGAACTTATAACTTCAATCAAAATGGTATTTCATTCGACTTTAAGGTACCGGCAGCGGGAGCAGTTGCTGCAAGTGGCGTATTTAATTTTGAAACAACAACAAAAGACGTTACAGTACCACCTGCAGATGCAAAAGACCAATCAGTTAAATTCCAAATTGGTGCTAACGAAAACCAAGCAATGACTGTATCTATCGGTGATATGCGTGCGAAAGCTTTAGGTATCGTAGGTTCTGGTGAAGGCTTCCAAAAAGACAAAACTGTAACTGATGGTACAAATGCTACAGCGGTTGAAAGTTCATTAAATTTATCAACTCATGAAACTGCAGCGAAAGCAATTACTACAATTGATTCTGCTATCAATAAAGTATCTACTCAACGTGCGGCATTAGGTGCGGTTCAAAACCGTTTAGAGCACACTATTAATAACTTAGGTGCTTCTTCAGAAAACTTAACAGCTGCTGAATCTCGTATCCGTGATACAGATATGGCAAAAGAGATGATGAACTTCACGAAGAACAACATCTTAACGCAAGCTGCTCAATCTATGTTAGCTCAAGCTAACCAACAACCACAAGGTGTATTACAACTTTTAGGTTAATCTTAATTTAAATTAATTTATAATAAGGCGCTTCCCTTTAAAGGGAAGCGCCTTATTAAGTTTTATTAATAAATGCCGATATTAATGTTAATAAGTCTATTTGAGTATAGAAAGAGGTAAAATGATGTATATCGATCGTAATATAGAAAGACTTCAGAATAATCTTTATCATTGGATATCACCTGCTGAAAATATTTCTCCTAAATATAATTATATAACAACAATTGATGGTAAAGATTATTTTGAAAATATAGATGGTGGAATTATTGAAATAAATAAAGTATTTGATGAAACACAAAAAGGTATACCTTTAATGAGGCAAATGGTAATTGCCTTTGGAATTTCTTCTCGTAGCGAACTGAACAAGCTATATAAAACTTTAAACGATACGTCGGTTTTATTAATAATTGAGCCTAACCCAGAGCTATTTAGTTATGCATTAAATAATGAGGATTTAAATGTTTTTGAAAAAAGTAATGTAGTTTTATTTGTTGATAATAATTTAGATAATTTACAACCATTTTTTCTAGATATTTTAGGAGAGTTTAATTATTTTTCATTAGTTAATAATATGGCATTTTATTTGAATAGTTTTTACAGACAAAATGATGGTAAAATGATAAAAGAAATTATTCAAAAGATTAGACAAATCGTTCGTGCTAGAATTCAAATTATAGGAAATAGTATTGAAGATGGTCTAGATGGGCTTGAAAATAACTTGAAAAATATTGAGTATTTGATAGAATCGAAAAATCCTGCTGAAATTTATAAAAAGTTTAAAAATAAACCAGCGATTGTTATTTCGGCAGGACCGTCTTTAGAGAAAAATATTCAAGATTTACGTGAAGCAAAAGGGAAGGCAATTTTAATTGCGGTAGATACAATTTTAACAAAGTTACTTAATCAAGGTGTAATTCCAGATTTTGTTTGCTCTGTTGAACGTATAGAGAAAGTATATGATTATTTCTATAAAGGCAAGAATATACCGAAGGAAGTAACGTTAGTTGGACCTACAGTTTTAGATCCTCGGATATTTTCTGAACTGAAAGGTAATTGGATCTTACCATTTAGAACGGAAGTAAGTGAATCTAACTGGCTACAAGCAATGACGAAAACAAATGGTAATGTAGGTTTGCTAATGGGGGCATCTTGTGCCCATGTTGCATTCGGCTTTGCTGTTCATTTAGGCGCGTCGCCAATTATATTAGTAGGGCAAGATTTAGCGTATGGAACAGATTTTGAAAATACTCATGTGAGCGATACAATTTACGATAAATTGGAAAAGCAAAAAGTGAAGATTGAAGAATTGGATGAAACAGAAGGTTACTACGGTGGGATTGTAAAAACAACTAAAGTTTGGATGATGTTTAAGCAATGGTTTGAAATTAAAATCCTAGAATTTAATTTAAACGTAATTAATGCAACTGAGGGTGGAGCAAAAATTGCAAATACGCAGCAATTCCCATTGAAAGAAGCGCTTTTTCAGTATTGCAAAGATGATTTAGAATCCGTATATGAATACGTAAAGAGTATGGGTACATATGGTATTTCTGTGGAAGATTTAATAGAATCAATTGACAGTGAAATAAATTATTTTAATGAGATTATGAAAGAAGCAAGAACAAGTTATCTTGAAGTTGAAAAAATAGAAATTAGTGCTCAAAATTTGACTAAACATGTAAGAACTATTCAAAATGTTACAGATGTATTTAATGAATTTGTTATTAAAACAACAAAGCACCCTTTAATTTCACATAATATTCAAGGATTTGTTTTAAAAACGAGTTGGGATTTAAGTGCAATTGATGATGTAATTTCTGTAAAGAATTTGGCAGCTAAAAAAGCTGTACAAATAAAATATTATATAGTGATTATTAGTACATGTGAAAAAATTATTGATTTATTACAAGAAACCGTGAAGTTGTTAGAAGTTAAAATGAATTCATAAATGAGGATTTTTATTGAAATGGGTGTCTTTTGTGTACAGTAAGAGCACTAGACAGCAGTAAAATTTCTAAGCTTTCTAAAAAAGGTCATCGTTCGTTACCTAAATGAATTCATTGTCATGGTATTAGACAATACGCGTATTTATTATGCCAAATGTCTTGAATAGTTTCTAATAGAAGCATCAAGACCATCTTGAATTTCTGTTCTTCTCCCCATATAGTTCCCCACTTAAATTTAATTGAGGTAATATGGAAATTTATGGGTTAAATGGTAGTTTGTGATGTCTTTTTTTGGATGTTGGTAAGATTCATAGTGTAGTTCAAGGGTTTGTTTATTTAGATGACTAATCAAATACCCGAGAACACGGTGAAAAGACTTTGTTTAAAATTTTAATTTTCTATTTCCTATATATAGTATGTGAAGACATGATATTCACGTGTTTATCTACAATAATTTATATATGATACTGGTTAGACAATTCACTATAGGAAATGAATTCCTAGATGGATATGTTCAAGGGGAGGAATTTTGTATTCTCCTTATGGTATAAAAAAGAAATGGAATGCTAACGTATGTTTTAATTTTAGTAGCTCTATCGTGATTCCATATTTGCATCATTTGATATATTCAATGCTATATATCAAATATAAGCAGGGAATAAAGTGAGACTGAACATAGAAATGTGTGTAATTGAACAAGCTGGAGAAAATAATTAATTTTAAAATTTAGAACGTATCTAATATTTTTTGATGTAGAAAATAAATTAAGAAGGGTCTAAAAAAATGAATATATTAAAAAATAAAACAATATTAGTAACTGGTGGTACAGGTTCTTTCGGGAAAAAATTCATCCGAAAAGCATTAACAATTGGTGTAAAGAAAATTATCGTTTTCAGTCGTGATGAGCTAAAGCAATATGAAATGAAACAGGATTTTCAAGATGAACGCATCCGTTTCTTTATCGGAGATGTACGCGATAAAGACCGCTTATATCGCGCGTTTGATGGTGTAGATATTGTGATTCATGCAGCGGCTATGAAGCATGTTGATGCATGTGAATACAACCCGTTTGAGGCAGTAAAAACGAATATTCACGGTGCGCAAAATATTATTGAAGCTGCGATTGATCGCGGTGTAGAAAAAGTAATTGCGCTTTCAACAGATAAGGCATGTTCACCAGTTAATTTATATGGCGCTACCAAACTAGCTTCGGATAAATTATTTGTTGCGGCTAATGCCTATGTTGGCGAAAAGAAAACACGTTTTGCAGTAGTGCGCTATGGCAATGTTGTTGGTAGTCGTGGCAGTGTTGTACCATTCTTCAAAAAAATTCGTGAAACAGGGGTAGTGCCAATTACAGATGAGCGTATGACACGCTTCTGGATTACGTTAGAGCAAGGGGTACAATTCGTACTAGATAATCTGGAGCGCATGTACGGTGGCGAGATTTTTGTTCCTAAAATTCCGAGTATGAACATTATGGACCTAGCAAAGGCTATTGCACCTGAATGTAAAACAGAAATCGTTGGTATTCGCCCAGGTGAAAAACTACATGAAGCGATGATTATGGAAGATGATGCACGTCATACGTTAGAATATCCAACATATTACGTGATCTCTCCTGAATTATCTTGGTGGAATAAGGAAAATAATGGTGAAGGTAAGCCTTTACCAGAAGGCTTTGCTTATACGAGTGATAATAATACAGAGTGGCTGACGATTGAAGAACTAAAGAATTTAGTAGAACAAATGTAAAAAATACACCCTTATCGAATTTATTGGATAAGGGTGTATTTTTGCCGATTCATTTTTGTTCAAAGCTTATTTAAATTGAAGAAGGACAACTTTGAACCGATAATAGAATTAGAGAAATTTATTTTAAAATAAAGTTTTGGGTGGGATAGATTATGAAACATCATTTATCCGATTTTATTGATATGGCATATGAACATACGGAAATCGTTTATAAATGGAGAAATCAGCCACATATTCGAGAAGTAATGTATAACAGTAATTTATTAGATTGGAAAGAGCATTTGCAATGGTTTGATTCGATACCTAATGATAATTCGAAAATAGTTAAAATTCTTTACTATAATAATAAACCATATGGAATAGCCAATTTTAAATTTACAAATTTACAATCGAATATTGGGGAATGGGGTTTCTATATTGGTGAAAAGGATGCTCCAAAAGGAATGGGAAAGTTATTAGCATATAAAATGCTTTGTTATTTATTTGAAGAACTAAAAATTAGAAAAGTATGCGCAGAAGTGTTGGACTATAATCAAATTAGTTTGAATTTTCATGGGAAAGTAGGATTTAAACAAGAGGGAATACTTAGAAAACATATTTTTAAAAATAATAATTATTGTGATGTCTATTTGTTTAGTATATTTGCAGATGAGTGGATACAAAAAAAGAGAGAATTAGAAAAAGAATTGTTTAATTAGGAAGTGAATTTATGAACACAATCGCAATTATCCAAGCAAGAATGGGCTCATCCCGTTTGCCGGGGAAGATCTTAAAGCCACTAGGAAATGTAGACGTTTTAACATATGATATTGAACGCTGTCGTGCTATTCAAGGGGTGACTGAAGTCATTGTAGCAACAAGCTCCTTGCCACAGGATGATGCCATTGCGGCTTGGTGTGAGGCGCATCAGGTTGCTTATTTCCGAGGTTCGGAGGATGATGTACTTGATCGCTATGTTCAATGTGCGAAAATGTACAAGCCTGATTATGTCATGCGTGTCACTTCAGATTGCCCATTTGTCGATTATGAAATGGCGATTGACATGGTCGAACTGATGCATAAGGAACAAAAGGATATCATTTTACTGGACGGTGAACTCCCACGTGGGTTGGCAGTAGAGATTATTTCGTACCCAGCATTATTACGCATTCATGAAGTAGGTCTAGAGCCACGACACCGCGAGCATGTAACGTATTACGCCTATGAATTTAAAGAGCAATTTGAAGCAATTACATATCAAATTCCTAATAATCGTCAAGCACATGAATTACGAATTACACTCGATACGGAAGAGGACTATCAATTAATTACAGAAGTAGCGAAGCAATTTAATAATCCTTTAGTGTCGAGTGTAGAGGTTATTGAGTTTTTAAAAGCCAACCCTCAAATTGCCAATTTAAATGCACATATTGAACAAAAGCCGGTGATATAAGTGAAGGTAATTATTCGGGCAGATGCGTCATTTCAAATTGGTAGCGGTCATGTCATGCGTTGTTTAACAATTGCCAAAAAGCTGCGAGATTACGGCTGCCATGTGCAGTTTTGGATGGAGCCGTTAGAAGGTAATTTAATCGATTTTGTAAAAGCTGAAGGGTTTCCTAATCTAACAGAAAGACAACAGGCAGATTTGTATATTATTGATCATTATCAGCTTGGGAAAGAGTGGGAGCAGTCAATTCGTTCGTTTACGAAAAAAATTGTTGTCATTGACGATTTAGCTCGTGAGCATGATTGTGATTTAGTACTCGATCAAAATGTGGTGCCTAATTATAAAACACGCTATGACGAGTTAGTTCCTGCAACTTGTGTGAAATTACTTGGACCACAATATTTGATGATGCGCGATGAGTTCGTAGAGGCAAGAAAAAAGATAAGAACGAGAAATGATAATATCGAGAGACTACTTATTTTTATGGGTGGAACAGATCCGACAAATGAAACAATGAAGATTTTGCAGGCATTACAGTTCTTTAACTTTTCACATGTGGACGTAGGTGTCGGAAATGGTAATCCAATTAAACAACAAATTGAAATGATTTGTCAGGAGCGCGGCTATCATTATCATTGCCAAATTAATTATATGGCTGAGCTTATGCAGCAGGCCGATTTTGCTATTGGCGCGGGTGGTGCGACAATGTGGGAGCGCTGTTATGTGGGACTTCCTTCAAGTGCGACAATTGTAGCCGATAATCAAATTAGTACAACCGTATTTGCACATGCACTTGGTGTTGTTAAAAATCTAGGCTGGCATGAGCAAGTAACAGCAGAAACGTATAAAAAACTGTTAAGTAATTTACAAATTGGAGAGATGAGCAGAAAAGGTCTTGAGCTCACAGCAACAAAGCAGCCAAATATGTGGCTACAGGAAATTTTGGAGTTGATAAAATGATAAAAATCGGACAAAAAGAAATTGGTCAGCATATAAAGCCCTTTATTATTGCAGAAATGTCGGGCAATCACAATCAGTCATTAGAACGCGCGCTTCATTTAGTGGAGCTTGCTGCTGAAGCTGGTGTGGATGCATTAAAGCTACAAACCTATACACCAGATACGATAACATTAGATGTACATACAGGTGAATTTTTTATTCAGGATGATGCAAATTTATGGAAGGGTAATTCGCTTTATAATTTATATAAGGAAGCCTACACTCCTTGGGAATGGCATAAGGCGATTTTTGAGAAGGCAAATGAATTAGGGCTACTTGCATTTAGCTCGCCATTTGATGAAACAGCGGTTGATTTTTTAGAAACACTAAATGTTCCCGCTTATAAAATTGCATCCTTTGAAAATGTAGATTTACCGCTAATTCGTAAGGTGGCACGTACAGGCAAGCCGACAATTATTTCTACAGGAATGGCGACAGCTGCGGAAATTGATGAGGCAGTATGTGCATTCCGTGCAGAAGGAAATAATCAGCTAATTTTATTAAAGTGCACAAGCACATACCCGGCGACACCAGCAAATTCGAATTTAGCGACGATTCCGCATATGCGCGAGCTATTCGGCACAGAAATCGGTCTGTCGGATCATACGATGGGGGTTGGAGTTTCAGTTGCCGCTGTGACGCTTGGTGCGACTGTAATTGAAAAGCATTTTACAACATCACGTGCAGATGGTGGCGTGGATTCAGCCTTTTCTATGGAGCCACATGAGTTGAAGATGCTTGTGGAAGAAACGAAGCGAGCGTGGGAATCACTTGGTAAAGTAAGTTATGGTCCGACAGATGCTGAAAAAGATTCAACAATATTCCGTCGTTCATTATATATTGGTGAAGATTTAAAAGCCGGTGATATTTTAACCGAGCAAAATTTACGTAATGTTCGCCCGGGCTTAGGCTTGCCAACGAAATATTTTGATTTAGTTCTAGGTAAAGCGATTAAACAAGATGTACAAAAAGGTACACCACTTAGTTGGGAGTTATTATTATGAGTGAATTTATTTCATACGGTCGTCAAAGCTTAGATGAAGAGGATATTCAAGCGGTAGTCGATACACTGCGCTCACCTTATTTAACGCAGGGACCGAAAATTAAGGAATTTGAGCAGGCAATTGCAGATTATATCGGTGTCAAATATGCGGTTGCCTTCTCTAACGGGACCGCTGCCTTGCATGGTGCTTGCTATGCGGCTGGAATTGGTGAGGGAGATGAGGTTATTACTTCCCCAATTACCTTTGCTGCAAGTGCCAACTGTGTACGATATATGGGGGGGACCGTTGTATTCGCGGATATTGATGCGGAAAACTACAATATTGATCCAGCGCAAATTCGTGCTAACCTAACAGCAAAAACAAAAGCCATCATTCCCGTAGATTTTACAGGGCAGCCCGTAGAAATTGATGAAATCATGGCAATTGCAAAGGAACATAATCTTGTTGTTATTGAAGATGGTGCGCATTCATTAGGTGCGACATATAAAGGTCGTAAAGTCGGTACAACAGCGGATATGACAATGTTTAGCTTCCATCCTGTTAAGCCTGTAACAACGGCTGAAGGTGGCATAATTGTTACGAATAATGTAGCCTATTATAAAAAACTATTGCAGTTCCGCAGTCATGGAATTGAGCAGGTTCCCTATTCTCAGGATAAGGGTGGCTGGTATTATGAAATGACGGATCTTGGCTATAATTATCGAATGACAGATTTGCAGGCAGCGCTTGGCATTTCACAAATGAAAAAGCTCGATACATTTATTGAACAACGTCGGAAAATTGCAAAAATTTATACAAAGGCTTTGCAAGGTGTGGAAGGAATTATTTTACCAAAGCAGCTTGAACAAACAGAGTCAGGCTGGCATTTGTATATGATTCAATTAGAAAACGCCGACCGTAAGCAAGTATTTGATACAATGCGCGCGGCAAATATAGGGGTGCATGTGCATTATATTCCTGTTTATTGGCATCCATATTATCAACAGCTTGGCTATGAAAAGGGGCTATGTCCTGTAGCAGAGGCTTGGTATGAAAAGGCATTGACGTTGCCAGTGCATCCGGGATTAACAAATACAGATATAACTAGAGTTATACAAACTTTAAAAGAAAAGATTAGATAAGTATGGGATTTATGAAGTGAGTAGAAAATAGCCATTTTTATATGGGTTCTTTTATAGAAAATGAACTTTACTAAAATGGTAGACGGTGAGGGGGGATGGGAGTGCATAAGTTCACTTATCATAATGTTGGTCAGGGGCTATTTTTTGAAGGGTGTTTTCAATGTGGAGGCCAAGAAATTACTATTGTATATGATTGTGGTGCAGAAAAATCATATAAATCCAATTTGAACAACGTTATTTCCAAATTTCAACTCAGTAATAATCATATAGACATATTAGTGATATCCCATTTTGATTTTGATCATATTTCAGGAATTAAAAAGCTATTGAGTCAATGTACAGTGTCACATATAGTATTACCATACTTAACAAATGAGGATATTCTTATTCATCTATTAAAACAACGAAATGTATCCACTCATAAAGATGAATTATGGTATTTAGAATTTTTAAAAAATCCACAGGTTATTTTGTCAGAATTTGAGTCTATCAAACGGATTACCTTTATTGTTAATGAATTTGAAAAGTCTATTTGGTCAGAGTCACTAGATCTCAACAATGAAAATATAGAAAATAATATAATAAGCACATTCTATAATCATATTGAAATAAATTTTCAAAAATCAACACATATATATTTGGTTAATTCGTATTTAAAATTAAAATTCTTTAATTATTCGATTAGCTTACAGAAAAAGAGAGCTTTTATGAAAAAAATAGAGAATGAAATGAAAATCCATGGTGATTTCAATATACATAGCTTGGCAAAGAGGGTTTTAAGTAACAGGACAGAAACAGAAACCTTTAAAAGAAACTATCGTTATGTAAGCAAATCTAACCATAATAATATATCTCTTCTTATGATGTATGATTTTAAAATAGCTAAAGGGAAAGAATTAAAAATAGAAATTAAAGAAGAACAATTCAATTTTTTAGAAAACGTATTTCATTATTATCCATTCAATAATTGTAGATTTGTTCACTTCTTTACAGGGGATATATCTTTCAAATATGTTAGAAAGCATCTACAAATTTATGAACATTATAAAGATTTATTACCCCATGTTGATGTTATTCAAGTCCCACACCACGGCTCTAAACATAATTGGAATGATGATTTGTTATGGCATATCCCAAAAAAGGCATTCTTTATTGTATCAAGTGGTATTAAGAATTCATATGGGCATCCGCATACTGAGGTAGTAAAAAGTATAGAGGTACGGCACAAGCTATTTAAAGCGAATGAAACAGAAAGTATCTATGCAGAAATATTATAATTGTCATTAGGTTATTTGAGGTAGCCTCTAAAATCTACAATTTTAACCGATAAAAACAATAAATGCAAAGGAGTCATTCTTATGACACAAAACGTAGAGCAATTAGTGCAAGAAACGAAGGAATCTTATTATGCATACATAGTAAAGGTACAGGGTGGCTGTGAGGCAATTATTGCTTCACTCAAAGCAGGTGACAATGCTTCAGGTTTACAGGGGATTATTGATTTAAGTGAGGGGCTTGCATGGCTACTAGATGCTGAGCAACTTCTATCTATCCATTCCTATAAAATTGATAGCCCCATTGCAAGTGTCAGTCCATTATTCGGTAAAATGAATGACGCCATCGAAGCAAATGACTTTGCGACAGTGATTGCTTTATTAGAGGATGAAGTGAAGCCGTTGTTTACAAACGCGGCAGAATGGAAATTTGAAGAAATTACAAATTAATGCTTTTGAAGGGGCTGCGCCAAAAGTAAATACTTTACTTTTAGCGCAGAGCTTGGTTCGTGTATTACTTATCCGCTGCAGGCGGTGCTTCTGCGGTGGTCGAAATAAAATTTCCACCATCCTCGGCGCAAGGGGGTGTCCCAGAATCACTTCTCGGACACTCCCTTCATGCTATTTAGGGGGGACTAGATTGAATAAGTGCGACGAGGAACAGCTCACCTTTCTCTATGAGCAATGGCGCTGGCTACAAGAGCAGGATTTGCTACTAGCTAAAATCGAGGGCAAGCTCCGCGCAATGCGAGTGCTAGCGCAGCACCGACTTGACAATCTGTTAAATGATTGGCAAATCCACGATCTTCAGTGCGAGCTACAGCAGCTACAGCACGAGGTGGATCGATTAGAGCAGGAATTACATCAGGGGATGAGCAGTTGATACTCTCTCCATTCTAAAGCCAAGCAGCCTACCAAGATTGGTAAGCTACTTGGCTCTTTTTACGCCTTCGCGTCGATTTCTTTCATGTAAGATTGAGAAATAGTTCAGAATAAAGGAGTAAAATCAAGAACTATTGACAAAAGGGGGATTCAAATGATTCATGAAATAAACCTTATTAAAATGCTCCAGTCTGTTGCGCCCCTAGACCGAGAATCAATTGTACATCTTGAAGGTTTAGTTGAAAATATTATGGCATTAGGTTTTGAATGCTTTGCGACTAAAAATCAATAAAACGGTAGACAGTGAGGAGAATGAAAGTGCATAAGTTCACTTATCATAATGTGGGTCAGGGACTATTTTTTGAAGGGCGATTTCAATTTGAAGACCAAGAAATTACCATAGTGTATGATTGTGGTGCAGAAAAATCATATAAATCCAATTTGAACAGCGTTATTTCCAAATTTCAGATTAGTAATAAGCATATAGATATATTAGTGGTATCTCATTTTGATTTTGATCATATTTCAGGAATTCGACAATTATTAAGTCAATGTACAGTTTCACATATTATTTTACCCTACTTAACAAATGAGGATATTCTAATTTATTTGTTAACACAACGAAAGGCATCGCCTCAAGAAGAGTCTTGGTATACGGAATTCTTAAAAAATCCATATATTATTTTATCAGGATTTGAGTCTATAAAAAAAATCACTTTTATTGTAAATGAGGATGAACTTGATAAATCTATTTGGTTAGAATCACTAGATATTACCAATGGAAATATGGAAAATGAAGCGATTCATACTATTTATAAACAAGTTGAAATAGACTTTAAGAATTCGAGAGATGTACATGAAGTAAACGCGAATTTAAAGCTGAAATTTTATAATTATGCAATTAGTTCTCAGAAAGAGCAAGCTTTTAAGACAAGAATAAAAGAGGAAATGAGAAAGCGGGGGGATTCAAGTGTACATAGCTTAGCATTGAGGGTTTTAAGCAATTCTAAAGAAACGGAAGAATTTAAAACAAACTATCGATATGTAAGTAAGTCTAATCATAATAATGTATCCCTCCTCATGATGTATGATTTTAAAATTACTAGAGGAGAAATATTGAAAGTAGCTTTTCAAGAAGAACAATTAAAATTATTTAATAACGCACCTCAATATTATCCATTATCAAATTTTAGGTTTGTCCACTTTTTCACGGGAGATATATCTTTAAAGTATGTTAAAAAGCATCTACAAATTTATGAGCATTATAAAGATTTATTACCTCATGTAGATGCGATTCAAGTTCCCCACCATGGTTCTAAAAATAATTGGAACGATGATTTGTTAAAGCTGATACCAAAGAAAACGATTTTTATTGTATCAAGTGGTATTCATAATCAATTTGGGCACCCACATACGGAAGTAGTCGACAGTATAGAGGCAAATCACAAGATGTTTAAAGCTAACGAAACAGAAAGTATCTATGTAGAAATATTATGATAGATATACTTCGTTTGAATCTAAACTTTCTACTAATTTGTTTAAATTCGAGATGTATTTTTGATGCATCGGAATAATGTGGGTTTTCTCTGCCAACGAATGTATCCCATCAGAAAGTCCATACTAAAATGGTGTTTGAAGTGAATGTTTGTTATATTTTACATAGACAAAAATTTGCGAATGATGAGGTGTTCGTATGTTGAAGCAAGTAAAAATCTCTAACTTTAGAAATTTTGATGATGAAATAACAATCGATTTTTCAAAGGTTAAAGACTATTCATTTAATGAAGAATGTATTTCTAATGGATTGATTAATAAAGCGATTATTTATGGACGTAATGCGATGGGGAAATCTAATCTTGGAAAGGCAATTGTTGATATTCGTAGCCTATTAATTGATGATAATTTGGCACTTTCTAACTTTTTTAACGCATCTACTATTAAAAAAGTAGCGACTTTTCACTATGAATTTTTACTGGAGCAAGATGAGGTTGTCTATAGTTACCAGAAGAATAATCAGTGTGAAATGCTTTTTGAAGAACTATATATAAATAATAAAAAGGTTTTTTCCTATGATTTTCTAAATGAATCGGGTGATTTTGAAGGGCTGCAATTCTATGAGGGCACAAAAACATTAAATTTCACGTACTGGAAAAATAATAAGTCTGTATTAAAATACATTATGAATAATTCTGGCGGTGTAGAGGTTTTAGATAAGCTAATGCGGTTTGTGGGTGGTATGGCTGTAGTAAGACCTTCAGATGTCAGTGTGAAATTTGTAGGACCTCGACTTGTTGAAAAGGGCATTATCCAATCGTTAATTGAGGATAATTTAATAGAGGAATTCGAACAGTTTTTAGCGAGCTCCGGAATAGATTTACCTTTAAGTGTGGATGTTAAGCCAGATGGACAAAAAAGTTTATATATTCGATTTAATCAACCAATTGAATTTGTGACCTATGCATCGAGCGGTACATTAGCACTTTTAGGTCTGTTTAGAATTATAAAATCATTGGATTTAATTACTTTCCTGTATATAGATGAATTTGATGCGAATTTTCATTTTGAACTAGCTGAATATATATTAGAATATATTAAAAAGAATATATCCATTCAAATGTTAATTACAACGCATAACACGGATTTAATGAGTAATAAATATATGAGACCCGATTGCTATATGATATTAACGAATGGTAAGTTAATTCCGATTGCAGATGCAACAGAAAGAGAATTGAGACAGGGGCATAATCTAGAGAAATTATATCAAAGTGGAGAATTTAACTAGGGGAGGAGGGCTAGTATGGGGAGTCCAAGTGTATTGTTAGTAGTAGAGGGAAAAATAACAGAGAAAAAAATTATTCGAGCATTTTTATAGCTTGTATGGTTTGCAAAATGCATCTATTGTGGCGTATGGATCAACTCTGTATTCGATGTATAATCGGATGAAGAAAGAGTATCGTTTGCCAAGTAATCCACATAAGGTCGATTTTGAAAGTCTAGATTTAGTGCTTTTTCTTAATGAGCACTTGAAGTTGGATAGTGAAATCTTACTTCATGAAAAGGACTTTACTGATATTATTTTAATATTTGATTTTGATCCACAGGACCCTTCCTATTCTCCAAGTATATTAGAGGATATGTTACTGCATTTTGATGATTCGACAAGTAGTGGCAAGCTTTTTATTAATTATCCTATGGTAGAATCCTATAAAGATTTTAAAAGCCTACATGATCCAGATTTTGCAACGAGTACTGTAGATGCCCTAACATTAAAAACAAGGCATAAGGATAACAACCAATACAAAGCCTTAGTGAATGCGCGAAGTTTTGTAAACAATTGGAACCAAATAACGAAAACTGTCGGAAACTATATAATAAAGAGTAAGAAAGGGAAAATTGAGAGTTTGCTAGATATGACACATCGAACTGATATTTACAGAAACTTTTATACTTTTCAAACAAATCATTTTCGACAATATGATGAGGTTTATATTGTGAATACGAGCTTACTCCACTTATATGATGAATATGGCTTAATTGCAACAAATGATTAGTGCAGCCGTTTCCACAAAGTATTTATAAATCGTAAAAAGATTGTTAAAAAAAGGTTAATTGCTTTCTATCGAACAGTGTCGGAAATAGTTGTTGAAGTTAAAAAGGATATATACTGTGATTGATCATACTAAGGGCTTGGTTCGCAAGTAATATCAAAAAACTTTATCCACCAATTACACAAAATCATAAGAAAGGACTCCACTATTCAATGAGATGGAGTTCTTTTATTTAGGTTGAGAAATAGTTCAGAATTTATGAGTAAAATGATATAGTGAATTCAAGAACTATTGACACAAGGGGGATTCAAATGATTCATGAAATAAACCTTATTAAAATGCTCCAGTCTGTTGCGCCCCTAGACCGAGAATCAATTGTATATCTTGAAGGTTTAGTTGAAAATATTATGGCACTAGGCTTTGAATGCTTTGCGACTAAAAATCAGATTGCCTGTTATTATGAGGATATGGGCGTTGCTAAGTTAGTTATTGTTGTTTCGGAAGGTGAAACTAAAATAAATTTAGAAAAAATCAAGAAGAGTGAGCGCGAGCTGATTCAACAACAGTTTACGTATTTTAATGAATATTGGCGTGAATATCTTGCAGATTTTTCAATTGATCTTCAATGTGAAGAGGGGCGAGCTCAGTTAATTGATAGCCTAAGAAATATCCTAGAAATCTTTTTTGATGATTTATCCATTAACTTTCGAATAAATGAAATTGAATTTAAAGATTACCGTTCATTTAAAAATGAAAGTATCTTTTTTAATGAGAAATTAACAGTATTAATTGGACGCAATTCAAGTGGGAAAACAAGTGTTTTAGATGCAGCAGCCGTTGCGCTTGGCTCATTTTTAAGTGGAATTGATGAAGTTGTCGAGACAAAGACGATTGCCAAGGAAGACGTTCGGTTCTCGATTCAAGAAATAGAAGGCGCAAAAGTCGTAACGAATCATTCACCGACAAGCTTAATTTTTAATACAGATTTTATTAAGAAGCGGGTATCTTGGTCACGGACAAGAAATTCGCTCAATTCGACGAAATTAACGACAAAGGATTCGAATAAGGTCGTCAATCTCGTTCGTTTTTTAGTGGATGAAATAAGGAATAATCCAACGCGAAAGATTACATTACCTGTATTTTCTTATCACGGAAATGGTCGAGTAGCGAATTTCACGAGAGATATGAAGTTGCTTGAAAAGACGGAAAATATTTCGAGGTTTGTTGGTTATAAGGATTGTTTGAAGCCGGCCTCGAATTATAAGTTCTTTATCGCTTGGTATACGAAGATGCAGTACCGTGCGTTCATGTTAAATCGGAGAATCCCTACGCTAGATGCGATAACGAATTGTTTAGAAGAGGCACTAATTTATATGACGGCAGATGAGGTGTATCAGGTGGAACGCGTACTTTATTTAGAGGGCGCTTTGCATTTGGCATATGATACAGGAGAAATAATGCCGATTTCTCATTTAAGTGACGGTTATCAGGATGTGATTGGCATTATTTCGGATATTGCGTATCGTATGGTTATTTTAAATCCACATTTAGGTGATTCTGTTTTAGTGAATACACCTGGAGTTGTTTTGATTGATGAAATAGATGTGCATTTGCATCCAAAATGGCAGCAAAAGATTTTGCCGTTACTAAAAAGATTGTTTCCGGATGTACAGTTTATTACAACGACACATTCGCCGATTATTATTTCAACAACAGAAAGTAATGAGGCGTTGGAAATAGAGCTGGATGAGTCAAAGCAGCGTAAAAAAATTAGTGAAATCGGTGAACCAAAGGAATGGTATATATCGGATATTCTTACGACGGTATTTGATATAAAACAAGAACCTTTTGGTGGAAGTCCTGTGGAGACTGTTCATTTTAAGTTGGAGCAATTTAGTGATTGGGTGAAGGAATATTTAGTCGATCATCATTCGCACGAATTGCACATAATCGAGCAATTGCATGATGAGTTAGTAGGTAGTTTAGCTAAAAATTCACCACAATATAGAGCTGTAAAAAATTTAATGGGATTAATAAGTGACCATGAAGAAATTAACTAGAACACCCGATTTATTACCGGAAAAATTAAAGGATTCAAGTAAAAAAGCTGATTTGTATTTAAATTTGAGGGATCCAAAAACAAAGAAAATCCGTCCTCGATGGAATACAATTACTGAAAAGAAAGTTAAAATTGTAAGAGAGAATCTATCGAAGCTATCTGAAGAAGAATGTGCATATTGTGGGCGCCGGATTGTTGCGAGTGATTTGGATGTGGATCACTATTTACCTTCCTCAGAGTTCCCGTATTTGGCATATTGTTGGGAGAATTATTTGCCAAGCTGTAAAAGGTGTAACCAAGCGTTAAAAAGAGATTATGTTCCGCCAGCGTTAAAGGGGAAACAGATTATAGAATCCTGTATGGCAGCCACTCTAAAGTATGATTATGTTTATAATGCATCTCAGCTATATAAACTATCGAATTTAGAGAGGCTCATTAACCCCGCGTTTGATATAATAGAAGATCATTTGGAATTTAGCCCAGAATTTTTTTACTATAAAGCGAAGACAAAAATTGGCGAGAAAACAAATGAAATTTTCTTTGAGGATATACAATCCCAAAGATTTCTTGAGAAAATTAGTATTCTCGTAAAGGGTTTGGTAGCGCAAGGGGTAAATTGGTCTTCGATTCAAGACTTAATCGATACGTATGGATCATCGTATTATTATAAAAAATACTGGGAATATTGGATGGATGAAAAGTTGAATAATCGTTTATGATGATGTTTGAACTACCATTTATATGGTTCATCATCATAAGTTGGAGATGACATGCAAATTCAGTCATTTATGCATTCAATTCGTTTCAAAAATGCTTTATTATGTGCGTTCATACTGAGAAAAATGGTAAAATACGGTTAATCGAGCGTAAATTTCAAAAACCGAGCATAAAGTTCTCGAAAACGAGCGTAAAATTAAAAATTCGAGCATAAAGAATTCGAAACCGAGCGCAAAAATAGAATACCGAGCATATTTCCACGCAAAGTGGTCATGCATTCCGACTATCTATAAACGATTGTGAAAAACAACCCCATAATTCGGTGATGAGCCTATGATTTGTAAAAAAGTAAAGCCAAGCAGCCTACCTATTGGTAAGCTACTTGGCTCTTTTTACGCCTCCGCGTCGTTTCATTTCAAAGCCATATAAGTAAATTTCCGGGACGTTAATTCTTTTGTCTAAGCGAATTTCGATAATACCAAGGCATTGTTGTAATCATGCACTGAGTAGGTCCTATGATAGCGAACTCATGAATGTGACATTCTCGAAGAAAAGCAAGTATAAGTAAGATATTGAAACGGTAAGGAAATCTAGTAGTGATTTTTAGGTATTCGCAAATATATGTAGAATATCAATATCGCAAATAAACTCTGAAAATCGCAAATATCCCCACAATTTCGCAAATAAAATTCAAAAGTCGCAAATATCCCTTAAAACACACACATTTTGATAAATTTAGAATTGTCAAGTACTCAACGAATAATAAGAAACTCAAAGAATCGTGACGAAAAAGTGGATAATTCCAGTTGATTGTTGCGTATTTGTAGAAAATTCTGAAAAATAACGTTGCAAAACAGAACAACAAACTATAATATTAGTAATTAATAACAATTATATGGAAGGAAAAGGGGTGTAAATTCCTGTGACAAAAGTATATTTAGATGGCATTGCGTACAACCAATTTGGACATGATATATTTTTTACGCAACTCAATTTAAAAACATTGCTGGCACTTTTTGAAGTAGATAGTAATGTACAGCGGGAGATTGATCCCCAACGAAAATTGGAAATCCGCTCCTTCATTCTGGATAATGTCACACATAATCGCGATTTTCATTTCACATCATTTGTGTTTAGTAGTCGTGGTCAGATACAGCAAGATGAACAAGGCTATTACTTAGAATCTGGTAGTAAATTATATATTAGCGATGGCCAACATCGCGCATACAGCCTGGAATCAGCCTTACTATCATTAAAAAGTGCATTAGAGGCAGCTGTGTTTGTGAAGCATGAAGAAAAAATTATAATACTCCAAAAGCAAATTCGGTATCTTGAAGATTTTCCGATTAATATGCAGATTTATTTGGATTTAAGTATCAAGCAGGAGCAGCAAATGTTTAGTGATCTGAACACTGAGCGTAGAGAAGCGCATTCAGGTCAGCTGCTACAGTACGATCACCGTGATGCTTATAGTATCCTCACACGTCAATTAGCACAACGTTTACAAGGTCAAATCGATATTGAAATGAAGTCATCCCGTGTTGTCAGCAGTTCTTCTTCACTAACAACTCTTGTTATGATGAAGCGCTGTATTGTAGCCCTCTTTGACGGATTACTCATTCAAAATACAAATAAAAACACATTTTCACTTCCTCAACATGAAGTAGAGCAAATTGCTGAAGCATTCTTTATAAAATGGTTACAAATTTTTCCGAAGCAGGCGCATAAGCGTTTGCAATATGTAACAGGTTTAACAGGAATTCAAGTCGCATTAGCCCTTACCGTTCATCACCTCACGAAATCACATAAGTTATCCTATCAAGAAGCGATTGATAAATTAACCTATTTAAAACAGTGTAGCTGGAAGCACACAGATCCTATGTTCCAGTTTTTATATTCCCATGACAAAAAAAGCATTAGCGGGCACTCGAGTTCCTATGCGATTCGCCGTATTAAAGGTGAGTTTCTAAAAGTAATTGAAAAAGAAATGGCGGTGAATGTATGAATCAGCGCATAGCGATTTTTACCGTCCAGGAAATTGCCCAAATGGTGGAGCAACAAAAGATGATTTTGCGTAATACCGAACTTAGGCATACACGTAAAATTCGTCAATATGTCATGGAACAGTTTATGAACGGCGATATTTATATTCCGCCAATTACGGTTTCTAATAATAATGGTATTTATTATGTGATTGATGGTAACAGTAGAATTCGTGGTATTTTGGATATTTTACCTCAGCTAAGTCGCTTGATTTTAAGCGAGGATTTAGAAGAGCAAAAGAAAGCTACGCAGTTAAATGCCAGTCTTAGTGATGTCCCACTGGCCTTTCAAATTTATAGTGATTTTACGCAGCAAGAGCGTGAGCAATTGTATTTAGATGCTAATACAAAAGGAAAAAAGGTAGCGCTTTCAAAGCGGATTGCGTTTGATTCACGTAATACAATCAATATCGTAACAAATGAATTATTACAGCAACATGAGGCATTACGCTTTGCGGGTGTGGAGCAAGAAAAAGTAAGCATGAACCGACCAGCAAACAAAAATTTCCTATCTTTAAGTCAGCTTCGTGCCCTTATAGCGCTATTTATAGTGGGGAAGGAAGCCGAGTCTAATATTTATACGCAGCACGTAGACGAAGAGCTGATCGAAAGGCGTCTACCAGTTTTAAATGCATGGCTTGATGAATTGTTTAAGTTAGAGGGACCTGAAAAAATCGGGGATTATCATATATCTATTTTAGCCAGTTTTCTATTTGTTCGAGCCCTTGCTTATTATGCTCTAAAAGGGGAGGAATTTGTCGCAACCTCTAAAAAAGCAGATTATGTCCGTGGAAGGATGAAAATGCTTAAGCATATAAGCTGGGAAACCTGTCAGCCAATGTGGGAACGCTTTGATGGCAAATATAGAGGAACGAGCGGGCTCTACTTTGTGAATAGTAATAAAAAAACATTAAATCAAATTATTGAATGGCTATGCTCTGAAGGGGGGGATGTGCTATTACCGAGAAAGTAACACAAGTCGTTATTCAATAGGAAAAACCTCTGTATACAAGTCCTGGACAGACATGAGGTATACAAAGGTTTCCAGTGCAGGAGTATCCTGACTATGTTTAGTATACTCCTTTTTTTTGAAATTGCATATGTTTGAACACTAAAAAGGAGGCAAGAGTATGGATAACAAATCTCAAAAATTAATTACACATGAAACTCAAGTGATTTTTGAAACGGTTTATGAAGGGAAACAGGGTGTAGGGATTATTGAAAATGGTGTCTATCGTTTTGTTGAGGGATCGCTGGCACAGTATTTTGCTTATAACGAGGCACATTTTGTAACGAATTTGGCAGTAGCAAAACGCTTGGCAAAGGATATACTAGGTTCAAGCTATGCTGCACCCTATATTTTTTTAGATATGGTATGGGTACCTATTCAAATTTATAATCGCTCAGTTATTTTGTATATTGCGCTACACCATATTGAACGTGTTGACAGTGTGTCAAAGTATGAAACACTTGTTGATCTACGTTACGGGGTGAGGCTGAAGCTAGATGTTAGCAGAGGGTCGCTATGTACGAAGCTACTTGTTAGCTGCTTTCTAAAGGTTTTACTAGATGGACGAAAGCAATTTTTGGGTGGAATCGGGCATGTACGATCGGATGATTGTGAAATCGTAAAGGAGCAAGGAAGTGTTTATTACACAAAGAAGCGACAGAAATTAGATGATGAATAACTAGAAAAAAAGTAAGCTAGCACGTAATTTGCGCTAGCTTACTTTTTTATTTCTTTTTATCGTAATACATGCCATCCATTGTGCGGACATCTGCATACGGATTTGCGTATTGCTGTTCGTGCTTTTTCGAGTTTTGTAGCTCTTTGAGATCCGTTTTAACAGCGAGAAGAACAATATTCAGGCGCTCGCGAATTCCCTTATCAAGCTCAGCAAGGGTTACATGTAACTTATTTGAAGTATCCATCGTAAAACCCAATGTTCGCAATTCATCGATAATGATGCCACGCTGATCAAGTTTTTGTTGGATGTCTTCTATATAAGCGTCTCGTTCCTCACTTTTTGGAACTGTTGAAAGCTGTTCGAAAAGCTTAGCAGATACTTGGAGTAATTTTTGAGTTTGCTGTTCCATACGTTTGGACTCCATTTATTGTTGTGTTGCTCCGCTGAAGAATAGGCTGGATTGTTCGTTTGCTTTATTAATGGCTTTTTCCATTGCTGTGAACTGATTCCAATAACGTTGTTCAATCATTTTTAACTTGTCTTCCCAAGTTTTAATGCGGCTATTGGTACTATTCAAGTTACGTCCGATAGTGAATGTGTCATTCGCAGCTGATTCTCTGCCGGCCTTTACTTCAATGCTCTTTTGGAAGTTATCTAAAGAGCTACGCATTTGGTTAATGACACCTTTAGGCTCGCCCTCTCTGTCATTAGAAAATACTTTGAATACTGCTTCTTCATCTGCTAGTAAAGCTTCACGGAGCTTGTCTTTATCAAGCTCTAGTAAACCACCGTCACTGTATGTTTTTGTAGTCGTAATACCGATTTCACTTAATGTGTCGTATTTTTTCCCAGTATTCCCACCGTTTGAGTAAATGATTGAGCGTAGGTTTTGTAAGCCTGTTGATACTGTAGAGTCGCGACGGATAACACCGCTTTTCGCGATTTTTTCCCACTTTTCAATTTCGTCCTCAGACATATCCTTCTTCTGTTCTTCTGTTAATGGCGCATATTTACGGTTTTTCGTTTCGTTAATCGCACCATGTGTAGACTTGATGAACTCATTGTATTTGTTGACGAATTCTTCTATTTTATTGACGAAGTTGTCTACGTCTGTTGTTGCTTTTAGTGTGATTGGTGTTTGTTCGTTGTATGTTTTGTTTAATGTTACTGTGTAGCCGTTCAATTCGAATGTATTTGAATTACGCTCGATTTGGAGACCGTTGTATTCTAGTTTTGCGTTTTGACCAGCATCAACAACTATTGATGAGTCGTAGTTTTTATCTGCGATGTTCCCACCCGGATTAAAACCTAAGGCACCAAAGAAGTCACGTCCCTGCTGTGAATCTACAAACATACTTGTTTTTACAGAAGTTTTGTTGTCTCCTGTAATAATTGTCGTTGAACCAGATGTCGTATCAGAACTATTTACGAAAACTTCTCCGCTACCAGTCGCTTTTGTAGAAATTGATAGACTTCCACTATTTTGATCATAATAAGCATTAAGACCTGTACCAGAAGCGTTTAATTTAGAAACCATTGTTCCGATTGTATCTTCATCTGTAAGAGTAATCGATACATCTTCCATTTTGCCATTATCTTTTAAAACCTTCATTTTAATTTCATTAGTAGAACTATTTGCAAATAAGCCTGCCGTTTTATCAAAATCTTTAAGCTTTGTATTGCTTGGGGCTGGTTTACTTTGGTTACTGTCGTTAATAGTAAAGATATTCTCTGATTTGATTGTCGCTGCTGTTGCTAGTTGCTCAACCTTTGAAATTTGCAATGTACCCGCTGCACCAGCATTGGCAGTAGCTGTAATCGCATCATTCGTTGTTGTTACTGATTTTTTTATCAAGCTTGATTGTTTTAATGTATTGTCGAACATGTAATCGCTTAATGCTTTTGCGTTTTTGTTCATTGTACGGAAGGCATCACGCTGCCATTCGTATGTTTGCTTTTGCTGTTGTAATTTATCGAGTGGTGCGCGTTGTGCTTGCATCATTTTTGCAACGATGCTATCGATATCCATACCTGACGCTAAACCGCCGATTCTCATAAGTAAAACCTCCAGTAAATTGAATTAAATTTTTTCGTCCACAATCATACCCGCCATTTTTTGCATTTCATAAAATGCATCGAGCAGGCGCTGTGGTGGAATTTCTTTAATAACTTCTTCTGTTTGTGCATCGATTAAACGAACGTAATATTTGTCTAAACCCTCATGAAGTACAAACTTTGATGACTTTTGTGTTGTTTCAAGTATTTCATTCATTGTATCAATTGCTGGTAATAACTTTTCTTTTAAGGTTTCTTGATCTGTCACATTTTCTTGAGCTAACCTTGTAACAGTTACAGAAGCCTCAATAGATTGTTCATTATTAGTGACAGGCTCCGTTTCAGCAGGCGTTACCGCAGCTCCCGGATTTGCGGAAGCTTTTTGCTGAACGGTGAAGTCTGTGCTAGGCTGCGAAGTGATACGCATAAATTGTCCCTCCCAAAAATTGATTACCCATACTTAAAGCTATTATCGGCAATATTTTTGCATCATTGACTTATTTTAGAGAAAAGGGAGCAAAAATAGGAATTTTTTATAAGAATAATGATTTTAAAAATAGGTACAAAATCTTGGACAATTACCGATATAAGGTTTAAAAGTAAGTAGATTTTTCAACAGCTATTAGGAGGAAGATACATTGAGTAAAATCAAAAATAGAAAAAATAAAATTACTAAAGTAACAATGAGCACAGCGTTAGTAGCAAGTTCAATTTCTTTCGTTGCTCCTTTGGCATCGGCGGCACAGTTTGCAGATGTGAAGCAAACGAATACTCACTACGATGCGATTAACGAATTAGCAGGTCGTGGCATTATCAACGGTTATGAGGATGGTTTGTTTAGACCAGAAAATTTTGTGTCACGTGCACAGGCAGCAAAAATTATTGCTAAAACATTAAATTTAGATGTAAGTAATGTTGAAAATCCTCAATTTAAAGATGTGAATATAAACAGCGGATATTATCCTTATATCGCTGCTTTAGCAAATGCCGGCATCATTAATGGCTTTGATGGTAAATTTAATCCTTCTGGAAATATCACACGTGGCCAAATGTCAAAAATTATTGCCCGTGCTTTTGAACTAACTTCAACAGATGAATTGACGTTTAAAGATGTTCCGGCTGATCATGAGTTTGCGCCGTATATTAGTGCTTTAGCCGAAAAAGGTATTACATTAGGTACAGGAAACGGCAAATTTGCGATGCACGAACTTGTAACACGTGGTCAGCTAGCTTCTTTTGTGACACGTGCCGAAAAAGCAACAGCAGAGCCAGTCGTGACAACTGTTTCAGGTACAATAGATAAGATTTCTACTAATTCCGTACAAATTGATGGGAAAACATATCAAGTTTCAGAAACAGCAGATTTCTTAACTTCGGAAATTAATGAAGTAGCCTTGCAGGAAGCTGAAGTAATTGCAACAGTTAAAGATAATGTGATTACGCAAGTAGACGAACTAACAGTAGTAAATGGTGGACAATTTGACGCGCAAGGCTATTCTTTTGCAAAGTTATCACTTAATCAAACACTAACACATATATCCAATGTAAAGGCAACAGAGATTAATCATGAATTACCAACGTCTCGTGTTACATACGAAAATGTTTCAGCAGAAAAGCTAAATGCATACGCAGCAGCAGTTTCAGTGGCGTCATTAAATAATATGGTCGCAATTGAGCAGCAAACGGCATTGCAATTCCTAAACTCGATAATTAATACACTTCGATTAAACGCAAGGGCGGCAAATATCGAAGCCAACGCAGAATCAGCAATTCAAACAATTGATGCACCAAATACTTCGCAATTGAATTTAACAGGTGCATTCAATCGAGTTAATATCCCTGCGAGTGCACATATTGCCGGTAGAGGCTCTGTTCATTTATTGACGGCACCTGCGCAAAACTTACAGGGTATTACAGTTGCACCGGGATTTGTTATTCAACAGGTGAATCTTAATAATGTATTGTCTTCATGGAAAGAGGCACTTGATTTGCTAAATCAAAATCAAGGAAATTCTGGTCAAAACCAAGGGAATAATACAACAGATCCAGGTACTGATACAAACCCTGGAGATAATAACAATACGGGTGGAAATACAGATCCTGTACCTCCAATCGATACAACGGAACAAGATAAAATTACAGTAAACGGAATCGTGGCAAAGGTAAAAGAACAATTAGTGAATAGTTCTGCAACAAATGAAACAACTATGTCAGACATCAGCATGTTATTGAATGCATTAGCCACAGATGGTGCAACGATTACTTTAACCAAATACACAATGAATCAAGCACAGGTGAATCAAGCCGGATCTATAGAAATGGGCATTACGATTGTTAAAGGGAATGTGATAGAAACGTTTGAAACAGCTATAGCCATTGTAGCTTTACCAGAAGTACAAGATCCAGAAACACCGCCACAGGAAGGAAATGCTGAAGACCAAGCAGCAGTAAATACGGTATTAGCAGAAGTGACGACTGCGCTAGACCAACTTTCTGTAACGAATGAAACTACACAAACAACAATCGAAACAGTACTAATTGGATTTGAACAAAATGGTGTGGAAGTGTCATTGTCGAAATTTAATATGAACCAAGCTCAAATTGGAAAGATGGGTAATATTGACCTTGAGGTGACAATTCGTAAGGGTAGCGTGTTAGAAACAATTGTAGTATTGAAAGAAATTGCAGCTTTAGTTGAAGAACCACCAACACAATCGGGAGACCAGGACCAAGAGGTGGTCAACAATGCATTAGAAAAAGTACAACAATTACTAACGGATTTAGTGGTATCAAATGACATAAGTGATGATGCAATTAAAACAGCCTTAGCAGCACTTCAAGACGAGGGCGTTGTCATAACATTATCAAAATATAGTCTAGAAAAAGCTAAACCGGGTATACAAGGCAGTGTAACAGTTGGCGTAACAGTTAAAAAAGGTCAGGTAAGTGAAACATTTGAAACGACTAAAACTATTGAGGCATTGCCAGAAGTAGTAGATCCAGGCGATTCAGGAAATACTGAAGAGGCGGATAAGTTAGCGGTTCAGAGTGTTAAACAGGAGATTGAAGCTATATTAGCAAACGCAACCTATAGTAATCATACAGATGGAGTAGCCATTGAGGCTTTATGGCATGCTCTAGATAAGCAAGGGACAGCTGTTGGAATAAATAACTTCGTAAAAACAGAAGCGACGATTGATACAGCGGGTACAATTCGATTTGAAGTTAGCATTGTTAAAAACAATGTAAAGGAAATAATCGCTATTTCAAAGGAAATTGCAAAACTTAATGCTCCGCCGGCTACAGAGGAAGTATTTACTAGTGTTCCTGTACTAGATGAAAATCAAATGATTCAATTTGGTGGTGAAGAGAGAAGAGTTGAGCAGGCTTCCATTCAAGCACTTCAATCATTACAGGTAATGGAATCAACTAATCAAGGTGCTATACAGTTAGTAATGGGAACGTCAGGTGATGGAGAAACAGTTGCGTTACAAGCAGTTACAATCAATGCTCACGCAGGCACAGAAGTGCTTAACTTTAACGACATCCCAGCAAATGTAGGTGTAGCAATTATCGGGGATGATGTTACAGAAATTCAAAATCTCCAAAATACGCAAAGTGTAACAATCGAAACAGCTGGAGCGATTGCCTTTACGGGTGATACGAATTTAAATGACATTACATTAACAAATGCAACAGATGTTACAGGTCTTGTAGCAGGCCGATTATTTGCGCAAAATTCAGTTGGAATGACATTTGATGCGTCGACATCAATAGCTACAGCAGAATTTACTGGTGTCGATGCAGTATCAGGCTTAAATGCAACAACAGCAGTATTTGAAACGAATAGTAGTTTAGGTCTATCAAATGTGAAAGCCTCTACCATAACGATTAATGACAAATCTACAGTAGCATCGAATTCATTTGCACGTGTAGCGGCGATGGGTGCTGTAGCGAATACATCGACAATTAAAATAACAGTTGAAGGCTCTACAGCGGAGGATTTCATCATTAGCCGTGAGGATGCTATTGTAGATATTCAAAAAAATAATGTGATTTCTAATGTAACAATTAAATCAAATAATACAAGCTTAGTTATGAGTGAAATTGGCTCATTAAGCGTAGAGGCAGGCGTTTCCTATTTACGCTTAGGTACAACTGATCAACAGGCAAAAATTAGCAAACTCGATTTAGACTTGGCAAATGATGTGCATCTTGTAGGAAATGCTGTGATTGCTCAATTAAATATTGCACGCACAAATACAGCTGCAAAGGTAAAAACAGATTCAACAATTACATTTACCAATACAAATAATCCGGATGCGATTGAATCTGCAACTACTTATACATTAGTGCCAGGTACGATCTTAGGACGATATACAATTCCTAGTCTTCCTGCTAATACGTATTACTCATTATTAACACATAACAATACGCCAGCAGCAACAATGCCGATTGGACAACTTAAGAAGTATACGACATATATGTTCCTAGATTCGACGATTAAGCAAGTTGCGCTCTACGATAGCTCTGGAAAAAATATTTCGTCTATCATAACAGATCCACTAACTCGACCTGCTATGGATGTATTTGATATTAGTGTGAGTTCAACTACATCAAAAGTGTTGATTAATGTCACGACACCAAATTTATCTGAATTAGCATCACGCTTTAAACATTTTGCAGTATTTACACATGGTAATACTTCTGGAGGCTATCGTGTATCAGAAGTATTATTTGAACGTGGCACTTTCTCAAGCGACTTTAAAATTACACCAAAATCTAATCCGCCGCATTTATTAGAAGTTCCTGCTGGATCAGTAAGTTCCATATCCAATGTTGTAATTGTAGCTTCAGGTTATGTTTATGATTCTATTTCGAGTAAGAATAAGGATCAAAAAATAGAGGTTTTAAAATCATTAGCTCAGCATGCAAAAACTAATAATGATCACAGTATTTTATATGATTATTTAACGACAACGATTGCGGTGGATGGTAAAACATACGATAGTATTTTCATGGATTCGATTATCGATGAACTATTGTCTAACTCGATAACGACAATTGATGGCTTAATCCAATTTATAGAAAATAAAGGGTCATCCGTAACTTATAATAAAATTGTTTCAATAAGTGAATTATTGTTAAACGGAGATATAGTAGAAGTAAAAGGTGATGGAACAAACTCGAAGGTCAATATTGAAGGTTCTAATCTCCTTATTAACTCATTAGCAGATGGAACAGAAATTGTTACATTCAAAGACAGTGCTGGTAATTCTTCGATGTTAAAGGTAGTAGTTAATACTGCAGAATCGGATGAAAATAAAATTAAAGTAGAGCTTATTAAAACAGAAGTTTCTGCAAATACAGAGATTTTATCCGGTGATGCGCGCTTAGCCACAAAGGATGGTAAAACTTATTTAATTCCAGCTACATTGGGCAATGAAACGATTATTTATACGCCAAACGCTTCAAGTTCAGTGGTAGGTACATTTGAAAAAGCGAAAACAGATGGAAATAATGATTACCAACTAAGTAATGTAACACTGGTTAATGTATCGAAAGAAGCTTTAAATTTAACTGGCGATATTGCACGTCAAACACTAACAAAGAGTGGCTATGTAACAACGGATAATGAAATTCATTTCTACGTAATAGATTCTAATGCTACTGGTTTATTAGATCAGTACAATATTACAGCAGGTGGTAAATCAACTGCTGTAGCATTAGTTGAAAATGCGGGTGCTGTTTCTGCGACTGTTGCGACGAAGCAATTTGATGTAGCAGACTTAGCAATAGGTCAGGTGAAATCGATTGAACCGACTACTGCTAACACAACAATGCATACGAGATTTACAGCAAATGAGGTAGCTATATTTGCAGAGAAAAATAGTAAAAACTCTACATTTAAAGTAACATCGCAAGACAATAAGATTTCATTAATCAATGCTGTTGCTTCAGCAAACTCTGCGGTAGAGCTAGTAAATTCAACGGTTGTTAAGGTAGATTTAACGGATAAATTAAATGGGGCATCTATTATTGCACCTAAAACAGCTGCTGGTGATTTAAAAGAAGACATTATTCGCTTTGTAGGCAATGTTGCATATGCGACAGGAACAGGAAAGCAGCGAGTTGTACTATCGAACGGTAAGCAGCTTGAGGTGGAAGTTGTTCAGCAAGCGACAGAATACGTTATGACCATCGATGATACGCTGAGTCAGACATCAATTGAGGCGGCTGATTTAGATTTACAAAATATTAGTACTATTCAAGTGAATGGTACATCGGCAACAGCTGTGAATGTAAATAATACGTATCTATCAATTACAGCAATGGCTAATCAAAGCGGTAAAGTAGAACTTATTGTAACGGATAGCGATGGTAAAAAGGCAGTTGTTTATGTAAATGTTACAAATGGTGCATTAGTTGATATTGATACGGTTACTGTCGGCGATCAGCTATACCGAGTGGCGAAAATATCTATTGATAAAGCTGACTTAGGATTTGCTGGAGATATTCAATCCATTTCAGAGCGAACAGAAGTGGCACGTGGTGTAAGTAAAGTGGATGTAGCAACAATTTATGCAACAGGTGCAGGCTACGCAACATTTACAGTATTAAGCACAGATAATAAAAAAGCGTTAGTAAACATCGAGGCTTCAAAATCTAGTACAACAAATGAAATAGAAGCGAAAGCAACGGTTGTAAAACATGATACAACGAATGTAGCAACAGGTGGCTTAGACAAAGCAATTGCAGCAGATGCAGTGGGTGCTGGCATTGTACGTATTGAAGGCAATGTTCTTTACGCATTAAAAGAAGGGTCAGTTGATTTAGCGATTGCAGGTGAGTCGAAATTATTCTACCGCATCAGTGTTGTAAAAGATGAAACAACAGGCCAGTATTCGTTTACAGCGCCAGAGCTTGTTTCAAAAGCAGTTTATACAGCAACAGAGCTGGGTTTAACGGATATTACATCAGCGAGTTCATCGGATGAAGCAATTGCAACAGTAGATTACGCATCAAATAAAATTACCATTACAACCCAATCTAAGGATGACGCAGGTCTAATTACAGTAAACGGACCAAATGGCCAAGCGTTCATTTATATGAATAAAACAGGTAATACATTATATACTGAAATCGAAAAAGCAACTGCTAAAGTAGATGTAAGTACAGGTGGCTTATCAAATGTTAGTAGTTTAAAAGAATGGACAAATGAGGGAATTGTGCGTTCATATGAAGCAGGAACAGTTTTAGATTTCTTCGTAGTACAAAATGGTAATACATCGTATAAAGTGACAGACACTGCGGGCAAAACAACGATTATTAACTTACCTGTGACAAATAATCTAGTAGGGCATCGTGAAATTGAAGCGAAAGTAGTCAAAGAAGAAGTCGGTTCAAAATCAGGTAACCCAGAAATAATTACGCCACAGGACGGTGAAATTATTTCTGGTACTTCCGTTCGTTTATATAAAGAAGCAGATGCCAAGCAATATGCGTACGCTATTAAGACAGGTGATACATTAGTTAAATTAGCTGATGGTACGCTTGTTAAATATGTAGTATCCATTTCAAATGGTTTATATGAGCTAACATCTGAAACAGTAACAAATGGGGTAACGAAAACAGATACTGATCTAGATTTAAATGGTAACTTAACAATTACAGGAATCGATAGCACGATTGCGGCAGCAGTAGCAGTTGGTAAATCGATTACATTCCATGGTCAAGTTCAAGATGGCGTAACAACAGCTCTTGTAACAGATGGTACTAAAACAGTGCGTGTGAGAATTACCATTGTAGCTGGTTCGATGACAGTAGAACCGATTAAGCACATATTCAATACAGGAATTACAGCGATTAATATTCATGAAACAGCAAAGGATATTGCGTGGATCTCTCCAGATGGTAGTTCGATTTACCTGTTAAAAGAAGGTGTGTTCCGCTATATTGAGCATGATTCAAATTCAAATACGAAAATAGTAAAACAATTAACGATTACAAAAGCAGGAACAGATTATACAGTAGCAGGTCCTGTTGAAGTAAATAGTGTTGTAAAAACGGCGGCAGACTTAGGGCTTGTAAACGCATTGCAGGTTCAAGGAGGCTACAATACAGATGTTGTATATGCAGGTATGGTAGGTACCGATTTTGTTGCTTACCAAACGGGTATAGGCCGTACAGATGTGACGGTAAAGGATGGGCAAGGTCAATCTACCCTTCTTCATATGGATGCAGATGCGACACTCGTAGCAACAATTGCTGTAGCAGAAAAAGCGGATAATACCGTGTTTACTTTTGCAAAAGAAGATTATGATTTAACGGATTTGGTGAATATTACAATTGCGAACGCGGAGATTGCGCAAAAGCATAGTACAAATAACCAGCTCTATCTATTAAAAGCAGGTACGACGTATGCAACGTTAGATGATGGTGCTGGCAACAAGGCATTAGTCTCCATTACGGTTACAAAACCAGCTGATAAGTTAGTAGCAACAGTGAAAACGATTGTAAAAACAGCATCAGAACTAGCGGTAGGTGCAACAACGGTTTCGGCATTACCAGGTGCACAAACGGATACTTCAATTGTGCGCGTAGCAGGTAATAAAGTATATGCAGTGGGTGCCGGGGAAACGAAAGTTAAGTTAGATAATCAAATTGTAACGGTAATCGTAAAAGAAGAGGCAAATGCGTATTCAATCACATTAGGTACGGTAGCGAACTTTATTGAAATACCGATTGGTGATGGCACGTATACATTAGCCGACCTGACAAATACAAACGCTGTTGTGATTACAAAGGATGATAAAGGTACCGCTGCTGATAAAACGGATGATCAATTAATTATTTCAGTAAACGCAGCAAATGGTGCATTAGATTTAACAATTACAGATAATACAGGTAAGAAAACAGTTCATCATATTAAGGTTGAAAATAATATCATTACAAAACCTCCAGTAACTGCTGTAAAAGTGTTAACGACATCTATTGCCGATCTGGGATTAGCAAATATAGACAACGATGTGGTTCAGTTACATGGAGCAAACTTACATTTATTAAAAGAAGGTAAGGCAGCGTTAGAAGGTTCGAACGGTCTTGTTAATGTCAACGTAACACGTAATACTGCAACGAAATATTTAGAGGTTGCACAATCAATTGTTCAAAAAGAAATTAAAGAAACAATTACGGCTGATACGAATTATGCATTTGTAGAGGAAGATGGAAAGAAATATATTCGTGCGTTACAAGAAACGAATACACCATCTATTTACTACACGACAAATTACCGAATTGCTGCGAATACACAGCTAGTGAATGATGAATATGTGTTAACAGTGGAAGAACGTCATAAACAGGAGGTAGATTTTGCAAGCTATGGATTAACAGGTGCATTAACATTGCATTCGGAAAATGAAGATCTTGCGAAGGCAGAGCTTACAGCTGACAATAAGTTAGTTATATATGCAGGTGCAGGCCAAATAACACCAACAGGTACAACAACGATTACAGCAAAGGACGCGTCAAACAAACAAATTACAATTAAAGTAACGCGTGCAGAAGACGGTAAGATTAGCTATGTAGTTCAAGGTCAAGTAGATGCAATAAAATTTGCAGATATTAACGTAACAGATGTAGCTACGAAACCAGTAACGGTAGAAGGGCATAATGAAGCGATTGTACAAGCGACTGTAACTGCAACGGGAATTTCACTTTCTGCTCAAACAACAGGCACAACAAGCCTACTTATTAAACAAGATAATGTAGTGAAAGCAATCGTCAATATTACAGTAGCGGATGGGAAAGCTGTAGCTACAGTTGTGAAGTATGATGGTACGGGCTTACAGGATGTTATTACAGGCGATGCTAATATTGTTCGTCAAGAAGGAACAGTATATTACGCGACTGGAGAAGGTGTTGTACTTTATGACAAAGGGACAACAGCAACACAATTACGCATCGTAAAAAATACGGAAACAAATCTATATTCAATTACGCCAACAAGCTTTGCATTAGCGAAAGGCGCAACAAATTTAGACTTAACGATTAATGGATCGACAACAGTAAATATTTCTAACTCAAGTGTTGTAGATGCCTATGTTGCAAATGGTGCGCTTTATATTGTCGGTAAGTCTTTAGGAAGTACAGATATTTTAGTGACAACTGGTGCCGATAAAGCGGTTGTTCATGCACATATGACAGCGAGTGGCTTAACAGCAAATGTGGTGAATAGCTTTACATCAACAGACACGTTTACAGGTACATTTGAAGGAAATCAATGGGTTCAAGTTCGTAACGATAAGCTATACGCATTAGCAGTTAAAACATCAACTATTAAAGCGGATGACACACTTGTAACTGCTGAAGTAACGCGTAATATTGATACAAATGAATTTGATGTGAAGTTAACGCGTGTGAAACATAAGTTTAATTCTGCTGTAACATTAGTTAGTGATGCAGGTGCTACTGAGGATGCGGTTATTAAAATTAACGGCGATACAATTTATGCGAAAGCTGTTGGAAAAACGCAAGTATTTGAAAACGGTACTGTACGTAATATCGAAGTAATTGCAAATGCAGACGGTACTTACAAAATTGCTGTCACGGAAGCTAAAGTACAAAAAATTATTACAGGTGCAGATTTAGGCTTAACGTTATCTGCTTCATCAAATGTAGAGATTCATGCAATTGCAGGGTCGAATATTTTAGAAACACAAGTTATCGACAATAACTTATACATTTACGCGCTTGGAACTGGTACAGCTGAACTTGTTATTGATGGCAAGACGATAGTTCATGTGTCTATTTCATCATCAAATAATGTGTTGGCAATTGCGGAACCACAGATTGCCAAAGCAACAATTACAACAGGAACGATTGAAAATATAGACCCTACTGATGGGAAAATTCGCATCGACGGAAATGCGATTTATGGCTTGCAAGAAGGCGTTTCAATAGTTAAAAAAACGGAATCTGGTAAGGCGACATTACACAAAGTTCTAGTAGTACGTGAGAATAATGTATTAAAAGTATCGACATCAGTAATAGAAAAGGCTTTCTTAACGGGTGATTTAACGGCTATTGATAATACAATCGTTCGTGGAGGCAATGGCAAGCTGATTGCTAAAGCTACAGGCGAAGAAACATTTATCCATGATGGAGTAACATACCGAGTTGAAGTAGATGCTGCAACTGGTGATATGAATATTGAAGTGTTACAAACAGATGTGATTGATTTAAGTTCAGTATTAGCTTCAATTACAGGTACGCCTTCATCAACGTTGTTACAAATAACTATGGATGGATCGAAGCTAAATGTAACGGCTGATAAAGAAGGTACAGAAATTATCGAAGTTTCCGGTAAATCTGTAGCAGGCCCTGACAGTACAATTCATGTGAAAGTAGTTGTTACAAAAGAAGGCACAGTATATAAAATTGCCTATGAGCTTATTCGAACAGAGCTTACGACAACGCAATTAGGGTTCCATCCTGTAAGTGTGACACCAATCACGAATGGCTATGTAAAAATAGATGGTTCAAGTATTGTCATTTACCCAGGCAAGCAAGATGGTAGTACTATTACGAAAAAACAATATTTCACAGTGTCAGGAAATGGCGGTACACAGGCAATTTATAGCTTAGATCTTGATGGTATTACATTAGTTTCAAATGTAGTTTCTGGTTATAAAGTGGAGCCATTACACCGAGATATAATGGTTTCAGAATTACAAATGAACCCAGTACAGGTTGCGATTGATGGAACAGCGAAATATTCAATTAAAACGAAGAATGGACAAGAAGTATTAGAGGTTGTATTAAATAATACTAATAAATCTTATATTATTGTTCGAAGTGAAGATGGCTCATACAAATCAATCGAGGTTCAAGCTACGGAAAATGGAGCGAATGATTATACGACCAGTCATACAATTCACGGTACGATGGCATTAAGTAAGGTGACGAATATGTCTCCAACGGGTAATGTAAAATCCGTAAATGATGGATCAAAATCAGTACTATATGCAACAGCTGCTGGTAAGTTTGCATATGAGGAAGATGGCAAGCTATACAATGCTGAAGTGACTGAATCCAATGGTAAATTTAGCTTTACTACCGGCCAAGTTGTTACGGTAGCATTAACGAATCCTCGATTAGTAGACGGTGAGTTAAATATTCAAGTAGATAGCTCAGGTACGAATGCGATATCAAAAGTTGGTGAAGCAATTTATGCAACGGATAGTGGCTACAAGAAGGTAACCGCAACATTAAATGTTAATCAACAAGTGGAGGCTATAATAGAGGATGTACCTTCTAAGACATTACCTAATACAGTCGTAAGTGCAACAATATTAAAAGCGCCAGCATCAATTAAACTAGATGGAACTACTGTTTTTGGTGGTACGGTTGCAGAATTTGCTGATACTGTAGATGCTAAAGATAAAGTCATTATTGTTTCAACAGTTGATGGTGATGGCCGAGTAACGCTTTATAAAGCGATAGGTGAAGTTGATACAGCTACTAATGAAGTGAGCTATGTATTTACTGCGATTACTAGTGATATTTTTGCTGATATAGATTGGGTAAATTCAACAAATTATACGGTTACAAAAATTGATGGTGAGTCTGTAGCTCGTGTGAAGGATAATAAAGTATACTTCATTGGCGCAGGAGAGGCTTTAATTATATTTAAATCAGAGACTGGTTTAGAAAGAACCGTAAAATATGAAGTTAATCCAGATACGTTTGAAGTAACTGTAACAAAAGCAGAAAATGTTATTTATTTCACTCGTGAACAAGTGACGGATACGAGAATTAATTTAACATTTGATTTAAATGTCACTAATTTCCCAGATGGAGTAGATAATTTTATTGTAGCTCCAAAGGACCCACAGGTAATTACAGGAGTTACGAGACAAGATAAAAATAAAATCTTAATTAAAACTAATGAAATAGGTGCAGCAGATAATAGTGAGACTTCCGGTAATCTCTATATTCAATTACCTGAATTTTCATTTGCACAAGATATTACAGTAGCGTTGAAGGTGAAAAAGGAAGGTGAAGGATACACAATAACCTTTGATTCGACGGACTTTAAATTTATTCAAAAAACAAATTAATAACTAATAATGTAGCTACATAGCGAAATGAAAATTCAACTCGCCGTGTAGCTATCTTTTTATTTATAATCTGTCTATAAAAGTGATTAGTTTTACCGATATTAGAAGTAGATAAGTAGTTTGTATACAATTCAAGGAAGGGTGAAACATGTATTTTTCGAGTAATTTAAACGTCGAATTGGATATGATATCCGGGTTGTGTATTAGTGATTTATCAAGGTTGGAGAAAACGTACATCAAAAGAATTCTATTTTCACCAAGAGCCCTAAAATAATTGTAAATAGCTTAATTTATTCACAATTTAGCATGATGACCTATGATATACTTAATGAAAATAAGCCATTTAAACTATATTTAGACTAAATTTACATTGATTTTAGTAGTGGTATTAAAAATATAAAGAGCTTCAAAAAGGAGTGTATTTTTTTGGCAGCACATACAAATGCCTATAACGCATACAAACAAAATAGTGTAACGACAGCCTCACCTGGTGAGTTAACATTAATGCTATATAACGGTTGTTTAAAGTTTTTAAATCGTGCAAAGTTAGCAATGATCGATAAAAATATTGAAGATAAAAATTACAATATTCAACGAGCTCAAGCAATTATTGCAGAGTTAATGTCAACGTTGAATATGGATGTTGATATATCAAAACAAATGTTACCTTTATATGAATATATAAATTATCGTTTAACAGAATCAAATATTAATAGCGATGTAGCAATGATTGAAGAAGTGGAAGGCTTAGTAACGGAGTTCCGTGATACATGGAAGGAAGTACTTAAAATTACGCGTCAACAGCAGTATGGGAATGTAGAACAAGTATAAAATAGTAGCCGCTAGTAAAAGTTATATTCTTTTACTAGCGGCTTTTGCATATAGTAAACAAATTTAAGATGATAGAAGTCTATATATGAACGAGCAACTACTATACAATCAATAGCTACAGCAATCTCTATATATTCACCATTCCGCATTTGTCAAGGTCTCAACTACAAAACTCGGGTTTATGTGTGGAACTATTAGAGAAATTGGATGCTGCTTATTTACAGGCACTTTCACAGCTACAATTGAATAAAAACGTGAAAAAAGAGCTAGCAATTGTTTATACGCCGTTACATGGGGCAGGGCTTGTGCCAACGATGCGCGGCTTACAAAGCTTTGGTTTTACGAATGCTCATCTTGTGCAGCAGCAAGCCATTCAAGACGGCGAGTTCCCAACTGTGATTTACCCGAACCCCGAGGAGCCCGATGCCTTTCAGCTGGCGATTGAGCTAGGTAAACAGGTCGGTGCGCAGCTGCTACTGGCAACTGATCCAGATGCCGATCGTCTTGGCGTGGCAGTGCTTGTGGACGGCGCTTATAAATTGTTAACCGGCAATCAATTAGGCGCGCTGCTATTACATTATATTTTGTCGTCTCAAACGGTGCCGAGCAATGCGGCGATGATTAAAACGATCGTAACATCTGAATTTGGTACGGCTGTGGCACAAAAGCACGGTGTCGCGACGGTGAACACATTGACCGGCTTTAAATACATCGCAGAAAAAATTGCTGAGTGGGAGCAAACGGGTGAACACGAGTTTGTCTTTGGTTATGAAGAAAGCTATGGCTATTTAAAGGGCGTTTTTGTGCGCGATAAGGATGCAGTGCAAATTGCGCTATTAACAGCGGAAATGGCTGCGTATTATGCGGCGAACGGGGGGCAAACACTGGCTGATGTGCTAACCGCGTTATATGAGGAGCTGGGCTACTATCAGGAGGCATTGGTGTCACTGACTTATGAAGGTATCGAGGGGCAGCAGAAAATTGCTTCGATTATGGCCGCACTACGTCAACAACCGCCGACTCAATTTGCCAATATCGCTGTTCGAAAAACCGAGGACTATTTAAAGGAATCAATCAACGGTTTACCGCAAGCCGACGTACTGAAATTTTTACTAGAAGACGATTCATGGATTTGCGTGCGTCCATCTGGCACCGAGCCGAAATGTAAGTTTTATATCGGCGTAAAAACCGAGAGCGGATTCGAAAGCGAACAAAAAATTGCACAATTAAAGCTCGCCCTACAGCAGTGGACATAAGTGATGGGAATGGAGTGTCTGAGAAGTGAAGCTCAGGCATTCTTTTTTTGGGATGGGGGGCGATGGCTGGGGTTTTATGCGCGGTTTTCTAGGATTTGTGCTCGGTTTTTTGATTTTATGCTCGAATTTTTGAAGTTTGTGATCGAATTTATTAGTTTTATGCTCGAATTTCGGTATATATGCTCGCTTTTACAGTTTATGGGATTATGGTCGCGCATCGAGGTCAACTTTGATACTAAAAAACAAAATAATTAGGTGATAACTGGGAATTCGCATGTATTTTCACCCCAACCCACAGCACACCCATGCACCTCATATCCCGAGAGTAGAACAACACCACCAAATAAAACGCATAATTTCATAAAAATTCATAGAAATTTATACAAATAAATCCGTTATTTTTCAAGATTTGACACGAAATATGCTTTTTTGATAAATATAAAAATTTCCACTGCAATTTTACGAAATATTTAGTCATATAGTATTGCTTTTTACTATGAGAACAAGTGCTTAATCTAGCAATTCAGCATATAGACAATTAATGGCATGGCAAGGTTATAATAGGGGTATATAGAGAGAGAAAGAACATTTGAGCTAGGGGGAATAAATCATGGCTTTTAAACGAACAGAAGGATTTCGCTTCACGTTTGATGAAGCGGTTCCGGCAAAATATATTATCTTAATCGATGGAAAACCAGAAGAGGAAAAATCAACAAAATATGATTGTGAAATAGTAGATATTAGCCCACGTGGTATGAAAATGTTTTCTTATCACGAAATTGGTGAATATAATAATAAGCTGCTGCAACTTGAGGTTCAATTCATTTTAGACGAGGCGCTAATCAAAGCAGTTGGTGAAATCGTATGGAAAAAAGCATATGGGAGCAAAATTCAATATGGATTAATTATTGATGGACAACCTCAAGTGGAAGAGTTAATCATTAGTGAATTAAAGCTTCGCCGAAAAAAGGAAGTAAGCAAACGATAACTAGCAAGCCGTTCTTCTAAATGTGACAAAATGTCGAAATATGAAAAACATTTTATTTTTAAAAGGGATTTTATTATTTGTGTAGAAATAGTAATTATAGCCGTAATGAAGGAGGAGTTCACATGCTAAACTTTAACATTCGTGGTGAGAACATTGAGGTAACTCCAGCGATTCGTGAATATGTTGAATCAAAAATTGAAAAGGTAGAGCGTTATTTCAATGAGGATTTAAATGCGAACGCTAATGTTAATTTAAAAGTATACAATGACAAACAAACAAAGGTCGAAGTAACAATTCCGATGAAGAATTTAACGCTTCGTGCGGAAGAGCGTCATAATGATATGTATGCAGCAGTAGACTTAATCGTTGATAAATTAGAGCGTCAAATTCGTAAGCATAAAACAAAAGTAAATCGCAAATTCCGTGATCGTGAAGGCACAGGTATTTATTTTGCAACGGCAGCACAAGCGGAGCCAGCAACAGAATCGAATGAGGAAGAGTACACAATTGTTCGTACAAAACAATTCGACTTAAAGCCAATGGATCAAGAAGAGGCGGTATTACAAATGAACATGCTTGGTCATGACTTCTACATCTACACAGACGCAGAGTCAGATAGCACAAACATCGTTTATAAACGACGAGATGGTAAATACGGCTTAATCGAAACAAACTAACTTTCCAAACGAACTGCCTGTAATGGGTAGTTCGTTTTTTATATTGGCGAATACTTTCAATGGTTCTCTATGTAAATCATATGGCGTTATGCGCTTATTTGCGCCGTAGCTATAACTAATGGTAAAATGTAGTTTGAGACTATTTATTGGGAAGTGACCAATTCGATGGCAAATTTTTTAAATAAATTATTTGATTTCAATAAAAAAGAAGTAAAGCGATTAGAAAAAACGGCAGATAAGGTAGAGGCATTAGCAGGACAGTTCGAAAGCCTATCTGACGACGCATTAAAAGCGAAAACAGAAGAATTTAAAAATCGTTACCAAAATGGTGAAACGGTAGAACAATTATTACCGGAAGCCTTTGCAACGATTCGTGAAGCATCTCGCCGTGTATTAGGGATGTTCCCGTTCCGCGTGCAAATTATGGGTGCTGCCGCGCTAAATGAAGGCAATATCGCAGAGATGAAAACCGGTGAAGGTAAAACGTTAACCGCGACGATGTCTGTGTACTTAAATGCCATTACAGGCAAGGGTGTACACGTTGTCACGGTCAACGAATACTTAGCCAGCCGTGACGCGCGTGAAATGGGTGAGCTGTATGAATGGTTAGGCCTAACTGTCGGCTTAAACTTAAATAGCTTATCAAAAGAAGAAAAACGCGAAGCCTATGCGGCGGATATTACGTATTCCACAAACAACGAGCTTGGGTTCGACTATTTACGTGACAATATGGTGCTTTATAAAGAAGACCGTGTACAACGTAAATTACACTATGCGGTAATTGATGAGGTGGACTCGATCTTAATCGATGAAGCGCGTACACCGTTAATTATTTCAGGACAAGCGGGTAAAACGGCACAGCTTTATGTCCAATCCAATGCTTTTGTGCGTATGCTAAAGCAAGAGGAAGACTATAACTACGATGAATCGACAAAAGGGGTAACGTTAACAGAAGCGGGTATCGAAAAAGCCGAGCGTTCGTTTGGAATCGACAACTTATTCGATTTAGCACATGTACGTTTAAACCATGCGATTAACCAAAGCTTAAAGGCACACGCATCGATGCATTTAGATGTTGATTATGTAGTGCAGGACGGCGAAATCGTGATCGTAGACGGCTTTACAGGTCGTTTAATGAAAGGGCGTCGTTATTCAGACGGTCTACACCAAGCCATTGAGGCAAAAGAAGGCTTAGATATTCAAAATGAGTCCATGACAATGGCAACCGTTACGTTCCAAAATTATTTCCGTATGTATGAAAAGCTGTCTGGTATGACAGGTACAGCGAAAACGGAAGAAGAGGAATTCCGCAATATTTACAATATGCAGGTGGTTGCAATTCCTACGAACAAGCCAATCGCGCGTGATGACCGTGCAGATTTAATTTATGCCACAATGGATGGTAAATTTAGAGCCGTTGCAGAGGATATTGCCGAGCGTCACCGTGCTGGCCAACCGGTTCTAGTAGGTACGGTTGCAATTGAAACATCTGAAATTATTTCAAAATACTTAACGAAATTTAAAATTCCGCATAATGTCTTAAACGCGAAAAACCATGAGCGAGAAGCGGAAATTATTTTAAATGCAGGTCAAAAAGGCGCGGTCACAATCGCGACAAACATGGCCGGTCGTGGTACGGATATTAAACCGGGTGAGGGCGTACTTGAAATTGGCGGTTTAGCGGTTCTTGGTACAGAGCGTCACGAATCACGCCGTATCGATAATCAGCTACGTGGTCGTTCGGGTCGTCAAGGGAACCCAGGGGTAACGCAATTCTACCTTTCTTTAGAGGATGAATTGATGCGCCGTTTTGGTTCAGATAAAATGAAATCAATGATGACACGACTTGGTATGGACGATTCCCAACCAATTCAATCAGGGATGGTTTCCAAGGCGGTAGAATCCGCGCAAAAACGTGTAGAAGGTAATAACTTTGACGCGCGTAAACGTTTATTACAATATGATGATGTATTGCGTCAACAGCGTGAAGTCATCTACAAAGAGCGTGAGGATGTACTCGATTCTGAAAATATGCGTGAGCTAGTAGAATCTATGATTGCGCAAGCGATTGAAAATGCCGTAGCCGTGCATACACAAGGTGAAAAGGATACTTGGACATTAGATGCGCTGGAAGATTACATTGCAGCGAATCTTTTAGACGAGGGCGACATTACGAAAGCCGAATTAGAAACAAAGTCACCTGAAGAGATGATAGCCTTTATTTCAGAAAAGGTAACAGCGCGCTACAATGAAAAAGAAGAGGCCTTAACAGCCGAGCGTATGCGGGAATTTGAAAAGGTAATCTTACTGCGTTCAATCGATACGAAATGGATTGATCATATCGATGCGATGGATCAGCTACGTCAAGGGATTCATTTACGTGCATATGGACAAAACGATCCGCTACGTGAATACCAACAAGAAGGCTTCGCAATGTTCGAGGAAATGGTCGCAGCAATCCGTGAAGATGTGGCGAAATATGCGTTAAAGGCAGAAATTCGCAGTAACTTACAGCGTGAAGAGGTAGCAAAAGGTCAAGCGGTGAACCCGAAAGAAGAGGGCGCAGCAAAGCCGAAAAAATTACCAACACGTAAAGCTGAAAACATCGGACGTAATGATCCATGCCCATGCGGTAGCGGTAAAAAATACAAATCATGCCACGGCGTAGGACAATAAAGCCAATCAAACGAGGTCATTGAAACCAAACTCAATGACCTAGTTTGCTTTTTACAATGAATAAACTTCGGAGGAACAGATATGATTGAATTAGCAGATGTGCGCAATGCACTCGAAAATACAGCTACAAAACTAGCGGACTTTAGGGGGTCTCTTTGACTTAGAAAACAAAGAGGCACGTATTCAAGAATTAGATGAGCTAATGCTGGAGCCTAACTTCTGGAATGACCAGCAAGGCGCGCAAACAATTATTAATGAATTGAACGGCATTAAAGCGGTCGTGAACGAATACAACGAGTTAATCGCAACGCAAGAAAACCTAGAAATGACATTAGAATTATTACGCGAAGAACCAGATGAAGAACTACAAGAAGAGCTTGGCGATGAGCTAACAGAATTCAAGGGAAAGATGGAAGCATTCGAATTGCAAATGCTGTTATCAGAGCCATATGATAAAAACAATGCCATTTTAGAGCTGCATCCAGGTGCGGGCGGTACAGAGTCTCAAGACTGGGGTTCGATGCTTTTACGCATGTATCAGCGTTGGGCAGATAAGCGCGGCTTTAAAGTCGAAACATTGGACTATTTACCAGGCGATGAAGCGGGAATTAAATCGGTGACGTTAAAAATTTCCGGTCATAATGCATATGGCTATTTAAAGGCTGAAAAAGGGGTACATCGTCTAGTGCGTATTTCACCGTTCGACTCATCAGGTCGCCGTCATACATCATTCGTTTCTTGTGATGTCATGCCAGAATTTAATGATGAAATCGAAATTGATGTGCGTAACGAGGATTTAAAAATCGATACGTATCGTGCCACAGGTGCTGGTGGTCAGCATATTAATACGACGGACTCTGCTGTTCGTATTACCCATACGCCAACTGGGGTTGTTGTACAATGTCAGGCAGAGCGTTCTCAAATTAAAAACCGTGATGCAGCGATGAAGATGTTAAAATCTAAGCTCTATCAATTAGAAATCGAAAAACAACAAGCACAGCTCGATGAAATCCGTGGCGAGCAAAAGGAAATCGGCTGGGGCTCACAAATTCGTTCGTACGTATTCCATCCTTATTCAATGGTTAAGGATCACCGTACAAGCGCAGAAACAGGGAATGTTGGCGCGGTGATGGATGGCGATTTAGATGTATTCATAACAGCGTATTTACGTTCAAAAATTTCATATTAATGAATAAAGGGAATGTCCGAGAATAGGGCATTCCCTTTTTTATAGTGAAAATTTAGTTAGATGTAATTGGGACTTGTCAAATAGATGAAGATATGTGATAATAAATACGAACGAATGTTCTTTTTTATAAAGGAGGAATTTTCCTTGCTACAAATCCCTTCTGGAACGATTCCGTATTATGAATCAGGCATATATTTGCCGTTATTGTTAATCATCCTAGAAAAAGATCAACAAATTATCGAGCAAAGTCCGTTCAAGTTTAAAACGCCATACTTACAGTTAATTGATGCTACGCGCAACAAAATTGAGCGAGATTTAATGGCAACGAAGGACTATTTTACACTTCATCAGATGCGCTTAGTGAGAGGGAAAACGGATGATTTGTTTACCGAGTATCATTTTTATTTTGGTGAGGTCATGGAGTGTAGAAGATATTCGAATATTCGCCTTCGTAATCAGAGTGAGTTACTTCTTGCTGAATATATAGGAACGTCTTAACTTATAGTAAAGCTTTGCGTTGTAATATGAGATTTTTATAATAAAGAACAGCTCTTACGTATTGCTGATTAAATGATTTCAAATGGACAGGGAAAATGCATTCTGAGCCATTGACAAATGTCACCAATGTCGATTCGTTCACTTCTTCAATATTAATAATGGCATTGACGGTCACCCAAATATTTTGCTTAGAACGAGGTGAAAATAAAGGGAATATAACGCAAGGATCGCCAAAATTATAGGCAACCATAATCGGTACTTTATGTCGATTATGCCCTAAAAATTCCTTTGCCTGCTTTGTCGTCGCCTCAAATGTCGAACCATTTAATGAGCAGGTCTGTCGAATCACTCGGAGCGGTGGGTAGGACATGGTCGTTTTGCCGTGCTTGTCTAACACTTCAGTAAAAACCTTACCGGAAATGGGCTGCGAAATTAAACAATACGTCGAGTTGGTAATATAGTACTTATTGTGTTGTTTGGGATTTTGAACCATTTTAATCTCCTTTCTTATGAAAAAATACTTAAATTTCCACTATATATCTAAATTAATGCATAAAAAGTCAAAAATCAACATTATTTTTAGAAAATTCTGTCACTAGATAATTATTCAGAATATATTGCAAATTAAATGGAGTTTATCTTATAATGGAAAAAAGAGATCGAGGTGATATCGATGGATAAATATTATTCATATACAGACTTTTTAAAAGCAGTCGGCCAGCAGCCAACAGGAAACCAAGCAGAAAAGTTGTTAAGTGAAATTTATTTAGATTTATTTATAAGTCGATTACAACGTATACACCGTATCGAACAATTAAAAAAGCTAATCGATAATTCATTAGATCAGAAAAACGAACGAGATTTCCATACGTATGCTTCCGAATTAAAAGAACTAATGGAAGCACCCATTTCTTAATCCGAAAAAGCTACCTAAATGGCTAGGTAGCTTTTTCTGTGCGTTCAAATAAAATGAAAAATAGGGTACTTGTAAATAGATGGTGGAAAACGCAAATAACTTTGATTATTTCGCAAATAAACTTTGAAAACCGCAAATATCCACGCGAAAACCACAAATAAAACTTTAAAGTTGCAAATAAAATCAAAAGGTCGCAAATATCCTTGGACAAAGCAAAGCAGCATTAGCCTGTTTATCTAAAGAGGATTGGAAAAATCAGCCCCATATATTGACTCTAAATAAAGTTTCGAATATATGTTCGCAAAATAATCGTCAATTAAAAATGGGTATGCTAAAATAGAATTAACAAAACATCGATAGAAAGGACCGCAATTATGACAGACACTTTTACAATTCAGTCGGCGTACAAGCCCGCTGGAGATCAGCCTGAAGCAATTAAACAACTTGTACAAGGCATCAAAGAAGGCAAGCGTCATCAAACATTACTTGGCGCTACGGGTACCGGGAAGACGTTTACGATTTCAAACGTCATTAAGGAAGTCAACAAACCAACATTAGTCATGGCACATAATAAAACATTAGCAGGTCAATTATATAGCGAGTTTAAAGAATTTTTTCCAAACAATGCCGTTGAATACTTTGTCAGCTACTATGATTATTTCCAGCCCGAAGCCTATGTGCCCCAAACGGATACGTATATCGAAAAGGATTCGAGCATCAATGATGAAATTGACAAGCTACGACACTCGGCGACATCGGCATTATTTGAGCGCAAGGACGTCATTATTATTGCATCGGTATCCTGTATTTATGGGTTAGGGAATCCAGAAGAATACCGTGAGATGGTTGTATCCATTCGTACCGGAATGGACATTGAGCGCAATCAGCTGCTGCGTAAATTAGTCGATATTCAATATGAACGTAATGATATCAACTTTACGCGCGGAACATTTCGGGTGCGTGGGGATGTAGTGGAAATTTTCCCAGCGTCGAAGGATGAGCACTGTTTGCGCATTGAATTTTTTGGGGATGAAGTCGACCGCATTCGCGAGGTGGACGCATTAACTGGTGAAATTTTAGCAGAGCGAGAGCATGTGGCGATTTTCCCAGCATCCCACTTCGTAACGCGTGAAGAAAAAATGAAAATTGCGATTGAAAATATTGAAAATGAGCTTGAACAGCGCTTAGCCGTATTGCGCGCAGAGGACCGCTTGTTAGAGGCGCAGCGCTTAGAGCAGCGTACCAATTACGATTTAGAAATGATGAAGGAAATGGGCTTTTGCTCCGGCATTGAAAACTATTCACGTCATTTAACATTAAGAGAATCAGGGGCAACACCGTATACCTTGCTTGACTACTTTCCAGAGGATTTTCTGCTTGTTGTCGATGAAAGCCATGTAACTTTGCCACAAGTGCGCGGTATGTACAATGGCGACCAGGCGCGTAAAAATGTATTAGTAGAGCATGGTTTCCGTCTGCCATCCGCGCTCGATAACCGACCGCTCATGTTTGATGAATTTCAATCGAAGGTCGGTCAGGCGATTTATGTTTCGGCAACACCAGGACCTTTTGAGCTAGAGCATACACCTGAAATGGTACAGCAAATTATTCGTCCGACAGGCTTATTAGATCCAAACATTGAAGTGCGTCCGATTGAAGGGCAAATTGATGATTTAATCGATGAAATTCATGAACGAATTCGTCGTAATGAGCGTGTGTTAATTACAACATTAACGAAAAAAATGTCGGAGGATTTAACAAATTACTTAAAGGAAATGGGCTTAAAGGTTGAATATTTACACTCCGAAATTAAAACACTAGAGCGTATAGAGATTATTCGTGAGCTCCGTAAAGGAACGCATGATGTACTTGTTGGGATTAACTTATTACGAGAAGGGTTAGATATTCCAGAGGTGTCACTTGTGGCGATTTTGGATGCTGATAAGGAAGGGTTCCTGCGTTCAGAGCGTTCGCTAATTCAAACGATTGGACGTGCGGCGCGTAATGCAAATGGGCATGTCATTATGTACGCAGATAATATGACGGATTCCATGACAAAGGCGATTAGTGAAACGAAGCGTCGTCGTGAAATTCAAATGGCATATAATGAGCAGCATGGTATTACACCGCAAACTATTATCAAAAAAATACCAGATATTATACGTGCAACACAAGCGGCAGAGCAGGAAGAAAAATATATTACAAAAGTAACGGGCGGCAAAAAGCTAACGAAAAAAGAACTGCAAAAGCTTGTTGAAACATTGCAAGTAGAAATGAAGGAGGCTGCCAAGGCATTAGACTTTGAACGTGCAGCAGAATTACGGGATATGATCTTTGAATTGAAGGCAGAAGGGTGACTTACGTGAAAAATACAGAAATCGTTGTACAAGGTGCACGTGCACATAACTTAAAAAATATTGATGTCACAATTCCACGCGATAAAATCGTTGTTGTGACAGGTCTTTCTGGCTCGGGCAAATCTTCATTAGCATTTGATACGATTTATGCGGAGGGGCAGCGCCGTTATGTCGAGTCACTATCTGCATATGCCCGCCAATTTTTAGGACAAATGGATAAGCCAGATGTCGATACGATTGAAGGGTTGTCACCAGCCATTTCGATTGACCAAAAGACGACAAGCCGCAACCCGCGCTCAACAGTGGGGACAGTGACAGAAATTTATGATTACCTGCGATTACTCTTTGCACGTATCGGTAAGGCCTATTGTCCAACACATGGCATTGAGATTACATCGCAAACCGTTGAACAAATGGTGGATCGCATCATGGAATATCCGGAGCGTACGAAAATTCAGCTGCTAGCGCCCGTCATTGAAGGCAAAAAGGGCACACATGTCAAGCTGCTAGAGGACTTGAAAAAGCAAGGCTATGTGCGCATTCGATTAAATGGCGAGCTCCGTGATTTAGACGACCATATTGAGCTCGATAAAAATAAAAAGCATACTATTGAAGTTGTGATTGACCGTGTTGTCATGAAAGAAGGGATTGAATCACGCTTAAGTGACTCGATTGAAGCCGCACTGAAAATTGCAGAGGGTCGCGTGTTAGTTGATGTGATGGAACATGAGGAGCTTCTCTTTAGTGAGCACCATGCTTGTCCGCATTGTGGCTTTTCCATTGGCGAGCTGGAGCCACGTATGTTTTCTTTCAATAGTCCATTTGGTGCGTGCCCGTCTTGTGATGGGTTAGGTAGCACGGTGAAGGCAGACATTGATTTAGTTGTGCCGGATTGGGAGTTGTCGCTGCTCGAAAATGCGATTGCACCTTGGGAATCGGTATCGTCGATGTACTATCCACAGCTACTTGCATCAGTTTGCCGTCATTATGAGATTCCAATGGACGTGCCAGTGAAGGACATTCCAAAGGCGAAAATGGATAAAATATTATATGGATCAGGCAAGGAAAAAATCCATTTTGAATATACCAATGATTATGGCAGCATGCATAAAAAGGATATTGAATTTGAAGGGGTCATCCCGAATATTGAGCGCCGATTCAAAGATTCCTCTTCGGATTATGTCCGTGATTCGATGCAAAAATTTATGACGGAGCAGCCATGTCGATCTTGTAAGGGACATCGCTTAAAGCCTGAAACATTAGCGATAAAAATCCAGGGACAAAATATTTCAGAGGCAACGCGCTATTCGATTCAAGAAATGTATGATTTCTTTAGTTCGGTGGAGCTAACGGAAAAAGAAAAGCAAATCGCTAAGCTAATTATCCGTGAAGTGATTGAACGCTTACGATTTTTACTAGATGTGGGCTTGAACTATTTAACATTAGCGCGTGCTGCGGGGACCTTGTCAGGTGGAGAAGCACAACGTATTCGTTTGGCGACGCAAATTGGCTCGCGTTTAACAGGTGTGCTCTATATTTTAGATGAGCCGTCGATTGGCTTGCACCAAAGGGATAATGATCGACTCATTGCGACGCTTGAAAGTATGCGTGATTTAGGGAATACGCTCATTATCGTCGAGCACGATGAGGATACGATGATGGCGGCGGACCATTTAATCGATATTGGACCAGGTGCGGGTGTCCATGGTGGACAAATTATTGCACAGGGAACACCAAAGCAAGTAATGAAAAATAAGAATTCCATTACGGGGCAATATTTAAGTGGCAAGAAGTTCATTCCATTACCACAGGAACGTCGTGCATCTGACGGCCGGAAAATTAAGATTAAAGGGGCTTCGGAAAATAACTTGAAAAATGTCAATGTCGAGATTCCACTGGGGCAATTTATCGCAGTAACAGGTGTTTCGGGGTCAGGGAAATCGACATTAGTCAATGAAATTTTATATAAGTCCCTTGCGTCGAAATTAAATCGTGCCAAGGTGAAGCCGGGTGCACATAAATCGATTGAAGGGCTAGAGCAGCTTGAAAAGGTTATTGATGTTGACCAATCGCCAATCGGTCGTACGCCGCGTTCGAATCCTGCAACCTATATCGGGGTATTTGATGATATCCGAGATGTATTTGCGATGACGAATGAGGCGAAAGTGCGCGGCTATAAAAAGGGTCGTTTCTCATTCAATGTGAAGGGGGGGCGCTGTGAAGCATGTCGCGGTGATGGCATTATTAAAATTGAAATGCACTTTTTACCGGATGTGTATGTACCTTGTGAGATATGTCACGGGAAACGCTATAATCGTGAAACATTGGAAGTGAAATACAAAGAAAAAAATATTGCTGACATTTTAGAGATGACAGTGGAGGATGCGCTAGAATTTTTCGGCAACTTACCAAAAATCCAGCGTAAACTGCAAACGATTGTCGATGTGGGGCTAGGCTACGTGAAGCTGGGGCAACCGGCTACAACGCTTTCTGGTGGTGAGGCGCAGCGTGTGAAATTAGCATCCGAATTGCATCGACGCTCAAATGGAAAATCCTTTTACATTTTAGATGAACCGACAACAGGTCTTCATGCGGATGATATTGCACGCCTCCTAAAAGTGTTGCAGCGCTTAGTAGAAAATGGTGAAACGGTGCTAGTCATTGAGCATAATTTAGACGTCATTAAAACGGTCGATCATATTATAGATTTAGGTCCAGAAGGTGGCGATGGGGGTGGTACCATTTTAGCAACAGGTACACCTGAGCAAATTGCAGAAGTGAAGGAAAGCTATACCGGCCATTATTTGAAGCCTATTTTAGCACGTGATCGAGCACGTATGGCCGACAAAATCGAACTAGCAAAACAGAAATCATAGACAAGTAAATGAAACTTTTTATCCTCCCTCTTCGTATAATAAATTAGTTATGATGAGAGGGAGGAATTTTTTATGCAAGAACAACGAAAACGCATTTTACAATTAGTAGAAAACGGTACAATTACAGCTGATGAGGCCATTGTTTTATTAGAAAAGTTATCAGATAAAAACGAATCCACTCCGCCACCAGTACAACCAGTTGTGCCGCTAGCTAAGCAAAAAGAGGACGAGCCGGTATTTAAAGCGGAGCCGGTTGAAGAAGCACAAGAGCAACGTAAAACGACAGGATTTGAAGATATTTTTGGCAAGTCATTTAATGATAAAGAATTTAATAAAAAAATGGATGATTTCATGGGCGATATTAAAAAGGATTTATCGCAATTTAGCACGCGCATGACCGGCATCGTCGGCGCTGCATTATCGAAATTAAAGGATTTAGATATCGACACGCCATTTGGGGAAAAGGTAGAATTCTCGAAAACTTATGCGTACCCGGCGATGGATGTAAGAAGCATTGAGTTAGATATCGCCAATGGGAAAATTGATGTCATTCAAACGATGGATGATTTAATAACGATTCATGTTCAAGGCAAAACCGTACTGAAGGGAACGGAAGAAGAAACCATTGCGCATATTACCGAATCATTAGTTGCCAAGACGGATGATAAACTAATGATTAAGTCCGAAAACAAGCTAACCCAGCTAAAGGTACAGCTCGCGATTCCGAAAAAGCATTATGACGTATTTATTGCACGATTACTAAATGGTGGCATTACCGTAGCGAATTTAGATGCGAAGTTAATTAAAGCGCGTACTTATAATGGCGCAATCCGAATCGAGCATACGCAATTTGACCATGCCGAGCTACAAACGAGCAATGGTGCTGTAGACGCGCGTACTGTAAAGGGTGCTGATTTAGAAATCGAAACAGGGAATGGTCGAATTTATGTCGATGGGGAGTTAAAAGAGGTCGAGGCAGAATCGATGAATGGTCATGTCGTAGTGACAACTACGAGTGCCGAGGCCCATAAAATAAAGGCGCGTGCATTAGCAGGTTCAGTCGAAATTTATGTACCAAAAACGGTGGCATTAGACGGTCAAATTTTCTCGAACTTCGGCAAAGCAGACGTCGGCTTAATCGATGTGCAGCTCTATGAGGAAGAGGAGCAATTCCTACTGAAATCTGTGCGCTTCACAAAGGAGCTAGAAGGCGCAAAGCTATTAAAATTAAGTGGTGAATCACGTACAGGCACCGTGCTCGTTCGTTATACATTACAATAAAGGAAACGATATTGACAGCCCACTTACAAGAGTAAAAACTTGTAAGTGGGCCTTTTTGTATCTATGAGATGGATTTCACAAAATCTTCTATGGATTAAGTTAAGAGATTATGGTGATCGCAGAGACAATCTTTTTTTGAGCATAGCTTAATCTCCTAAAGTGATTAAAATTGAAGGAAAAGGTAGAAATAGGGAAAATAAGCATATATTTTGAAAAACGATTATAAAACTCGTAAAATCGAGCTTAAATATGAAGATTCGATCGTGAAACAACTGAAACCGAGCATAAAAAATAAAGTTCGAGCATATTCCATTTATAGTAGTCAAGCCACAGTATACTAAATTTATTCTATTTTTAAGTTTGTGAATTTACCCACTTAAAATAGCTGAATTTTCGATAGATTCATTGAGCAAAATATTGAAAAAGGCTAGCAAAAAGGGGCGTATTACAACAATGAAACGAAAATGTAATAAACTTATAGCTTGAAAGTGCTATAATGAATAGGAAAATTTATTTTATAAAGACATAGAACTTAGGTGGTTTCGTTAATGATTCAAATGAATAATGTAGTGAAAAAGTATCCTAATGGCGTTGTCGCAGTAAACGGGATTACGATTGATATAAAAAAAGGTGAGTTCGTGTATGTAGTAGGTCCAAGTGGTGCCGGAAAATCAACGTTCATTAAGTTGATGTACCGAGAAGAAAAGCCTACGTCAGGGGATGTATTAATTAACAACATCAACTTGCGTACATTGAAAAATAATAAAGTGCCGTTTTTGCGACGTCAGTTAGGGGTTGTATTCCAAGACTTCAAATTGCTACCACGTTTAACAGTATATGAAAACGTGGCTTTTGCGATGGAGGTCATTGAAGAACAGCCAAAAGTTATTCGAAAACGTGTGATGGAAGTGCTAGAGCTTGTTGGTCTAAAGCATAAAGTACGTATGTTCCCGAGTGAATTGTCTGGTGGAGAGCAGCAACGTGTGGCCATTGCCCGTTCGATTGTGAACCGTCCGAAAGTAATGATTGCGGACGAGCCAACAGGGAATCTAGACCCTGAAACATCGTGGGAAATTATGAATATTTTTGAAGAAATTAATCGTCAAGGTACGACGATTGTCATGGCAACGCATAACCGTGAAATCGTGAATACAATTCGTAAGCGTGTTATTGCAATTGAGGGCGGTATGATTGCACGTGATGAGTACGGGGGTGACTACGGCTATGAAGGCTAGAACACTCGCTCGTCATTTTAGAGAAAGCTTTAAATCCTTAGGCCGTAATAGCTGGATGACCATTGCATCGGTCAGTGCGGTAACGGTAACCTTACTATTAGTCGGTGTCTTTTCAGTCATTATGATGAACTTAAATAAAGTAGCGTCAGATTTAGAAAATGACGTTGAAATTCGAGTGATGATTGATATCATTCCAGAAGAAGCACAAGCAGATTCAATAGAAAATCAGCTAATTGATAAAATTCAAGGTTTACCAGATGTTGAGGAAGTTACATATTCTTCTAAAGAAGCTGAATTAACTAAATTAATAAAAGATTTCGGTGAAGAATTAAGTCTATTCGAACAAAACAACCCCCTATACAATGTGCTCTATGTAAAGGCGGTTGACCCATTAAAGACAGCGGAAGTGGCGAAAAAAATTGATAGCTTGGACTATACACAGGAAGTCGTCTATGGGGAAGGAAAAACCGAAAAGCTATTTAACTTTTTAGCGATTGCTCGTAATGTCGGGCTTGTATTAATTTTAGGCTTGTTATTTACAGCAATGTTCCTAATTTCGAATACGATTCGTATTACAATCATTGCGCGTAAAGATGAAATCGAGATTATGAAATTAGTAGGGGCAACCAATGCATTCGTGCGCATTCCATTTGTGTTAGAGGGAATGTGGCTAGGCATCATCGGTTCTATTATTCCGATTACGGTTGTATCTTTGGCCTACTACAAAATCCATGAATTACTTGCACCTCGCTTAAAAGGGGAGCTATTCCAAATTTTAAATACGACACCCTTACTGTACCAAGTGAACGGTTTGATTTTATTAATTGGTATTTTCATCGGTATATGGGGGAGCTTCATGTCTGTACGGAAATTTTTAAAGATCTAACATGCACCAACTCAAAAACGCAACTAGGTCGAAACAGAAGAGAAAATAATTAGGCGTTTAGGGGGAAATAGGTTTTGAAGAAGCAAAATACACGAACATTTAAACTACTAGCTGTATTATTCGCATGCGTATTATTCATTCAAATGCCAGCAGCCTACGCAGCAAGTTTAAGTGATTTGAAAAAAGAACGTAGCGAGCTTGAGGCTCAGAAAAAAGCACTAAACAATTCGTTAGAGCAAAAAAATAATGAATTAAAAACAAATCAAAATAAACAACAGCAATTGATTGCGCAATTAGAGCAAATTAGTGCAAAAATCAATACAACGAACCATGATATTGCGATCGTAAAGTATGATATTGAAATCGCTAATCAAGAAATTGCGGCGCTCGAACAAAGTATTGCAGAATTACAAGAAAAAATCGATCAACGTGACGCACTATTACGTGAGCGTGCACGTGCGATTCAAACAGGCGGTACCGTAAGCTATATTGATGTATTACTAGGGGCAAACAGCTTCGTAGATTTCATCGACCGTTTTTCAGCGGTCAGCACATTAATGGATGCCGACCGTCAAATTATGCGTGAGCAAAAAGAAGACCAAGAAAAGCTAGAAGTTCAAAAGGCTGAATTGCTGGAGAAAAAGAAAGAATTAGAAGCCAATAAAGCACAGCTTGAGAAATTAAGAGCAAGTCTTGAAGCGCAAAAGAAAGAAAAAAATAAAGTAGTGGACGAGCTTGAAAAAGAAGAAGCCCGTTTACATGAGCAAAAAGAAGCAATTGAAACGCATATTGATGAAAACATTGAACTAAGTAAAGAATTAGAAAGTGAAATTATGGCAGAGCGACGTCGTCTAGCGGAAATCGCGCGTAAAGAGGCCGAAGCTAAAAAGAAACTAGAAAATAACGCAGCATCATCAGGAAAATTACCAACTGTTTCGGCAGGTACATGGACAAGACCAGCTGCTGGGCGCTACACTTCTGGCTTTGGTCGACGTGATATTGGTCCCATCGGTAGTAAAAACCATTTAGGTGTGGATATTGCGAACGCCATCGGTACACCAGTAGTATCAGGTGCAGATGGGGTAGTATCCTATGTCGGTACAATGAATGGCTATGGTAAAGTCGTGATGGTTGAACATTCTATAGAAGGCAAATCTTTCACATCGGTTTATGCCCATTTAAGTGGCTTTACATCGAGCGTGGGTGATGTTGTATCAAAAGGGCAGCAAATTGCGAGAATGGGGAACACAGGGAACTCGACTGGTCCACATTTACATTTTGAAATTCACGTAGGTGGGTGGAACGGTAAACGTTCAAATGCCGTGAACCCGTTACGTTATATCTCTTTATAAAAAGGAATAAAAGGCAGAACTTTGAATTTTTGAAGTTTTGCCTTTTTCTTTTGAATATTTTGTTAACAGATATGATATGGTACTACTAGAGACAGAAAACGGGGTGTGAAGCATGAAGAAGAATATCGGCATCCTCATCGTGTTAGTGCTAGTGATAACGATGATTGGCACATATATAAAAAAAGAATTGGATGCAGACAAGCAAATTAGTGAAGGGGCACTTGGGAAAGAGGTCACATTAGATGGAACGGTTGGCTTAGAAAAAGGAAATATTGCGCCGGATTTTACATTGTATGATTTAGACGGGAAGCCACTTACATTGTCAGAATTAAAAGGCAAGCGTGTTGTGTTAAATTTCTGGGCTACATGGTGTCCGCCATGTGAGGCCGAAATGCCGCATATGCAGGAATACTATGAAAAATATAAAAAAGAGGACAATGTCGAAATTGTTGGTGTCAATTTGACCTTTGAAAGAGAAAAGGTGGAACGTGTCGAACAATTTTTAGAAAGCTATAAGATTACGTTTCCTATATTGTTAGAGCCAGACGCGTCAGTTGCCTCCATTTATAAAATTATTACGATTCCCTCGACGTTTATGATTGATACAGACGGACGCATCCAAAAACAAATTGTCGGTCCGCTCGATTTAGACGCATTGCGTGAAAATGTGACACAATTGAATTGATGATTGGGTATTGAGAACATGGTCAAGCGAATAGGAAGTAACTAATATGAAAATTTGATTCGACTCAAGTAGTATGAAATGATTCCTAGCTTCATAAGTTTTTATGGAGTGGAGGGAAGTTCGTGCGAAAAAGTCGAATTTTTTTATTGGTCATTGCTGTAGTTGTTGCGGTTGGCATTTTCTTTGGGTATAACAAGCTGCAAAAAAAGGATCAAAAGGAACAGGCGAATTTTGCCGTAGTCAACGAATTACATGACCTCATTACAGCTGAAACGGTGTATGATATTACGTCCGAAAAATTAGTTGAAGGTGCATTGCGGGGAATGGCAAATGCAATTAATGATCCGTATAGTACGTACTATACGGAGCAAGAGGCCGCTTTTAATAAGCAAACATTGGCAAGTGAACGTGTAGGCATTGGGCTGGAGCTATCAGAAGTAAACGGGAAATTTATTGTTGTAGCACCAGTGAAAGCATCGCCAGCAGAAAAAGCAGGAATTCGTCCGCTAGATGAGTTGGTGCAAGTGAATGATACTAGACTTGAAGGTATGACATTTAGTGAAGTGATGAAGCTTATGCAAGGGAAAGAGGGCGAAACATTGGAGCTCGTATTGTTTCGACCAGAGCTGGATAGTCATATAAAACTGTCGGTAAAGCGTGAAAAGCTAAAAAATACGACTGTCCAAACACAATTGCTGGAAGTGGAAGATGTAAAAATTGGTTATATTATGATTTCGTTATTTGCGGAAAAAACGGCGGAAGAATGGAAGAACGCATTGGATATTTTGTTTGAAAAGGATATTGAGGGCCTGATCATTGATGTGCGCGATAACCCAGGTGGTTATTTACATAGCGTTGCACAAATGATGAGTATGTTTGAAAAAAAGGAAACGATTTTTGCGTATATGCAAAATCATGAAGGGGCAACAGAGCCGCTCAAAACAAAATCAAGTGAAGCATTTGAGCCATATGCCAAGCAATTACAGTCAATGCCAATTATAATCTTACAAAATGAAGGTAGTGCCTCTGCCAGTGAAGTATTTGCTGGTGCCTTGCAGGATTGGAAGCGCGCGGTGTTAATTGGTGTGACAAGCTTCGGAAAAGGTACGGTACAGCAAACGTGGGAACTACAAAATGGTGGAGAAGTCAAGCTTTCAACAAATAAATGGCTAACACCATCTAAGCGCTGGATTCATCAAGTCGGTATTGAACCGGATTTGGAAGTGGAGCAGCACCCACTTTTTAAAATGGAGCAAAAACTACTCAAAGGACGTTTTGAAGTAGGGGAATATAGTGAGGAACTGGCTTATAGTCAACGTGTGCTAAGTGAGCTTGGCTATAATATTGGACGAACGGATGGTTTCTTTGACATGGATACGGCCAATGAAGTGGAAAAGTTCCGTAAAAAATATGACCTACAAGATGGTAGACATGTGGATGAGGTATTTTTCAGAGAGCTGACGGCGCAGCTACAAAAATTCAAACAAGATCCAGTGAACGATATGCAATTACAAATGGGTGTGAGTTTTATTATGCATCAATTGGAATAATAGAGGGCTAATGTACTAGGTAAAGGCATACAAATACAATTAGGACTACGATTTATGAACAGGATTTGATACAATTAGTCGTACGGTAGGTGAGATTATGGATGAAACAATGATTATTGAAATTTTAAAAGGGATTGGTCGCTTTTTTATAAACCCATTATTGTATATTGCACTTATTTCAGCTGTTTTTTTAGGGTATCGTCGTGTAAAACGAGAACGTCGCTTTTTTCATATTCGAATTTTAGACGGCTGGTCGGAGCTTAGAAATATGCTGTTAATGGGCTTTGTTTTATCACTAATTATTTCATTATTTAGTGTTGTAATTGGGCTGACAATCTCGCTTGAATTATTAGTGGCAGTATTTTTAATTAGTCTAATTGGTTTATTTGCTTTTATGTATCATTTACTTTCGCCAATTATCTTGATGACGCTCGCATTTTGTGTCATTGTGTGGATGGATTGGCAAGATTGGTCGTATTCGTTTTGGGGCATTGATCTAGTAGCACGTAATGTTGTGGATGACTTAGTGATAACGGTTCCTGTGCTTGCTGGGCTATTGTTAATGGCGGAAGGGATATTAATTCGTCGTAATGGGGCTAAGTTTGCATCGCCAATAGTTGAAACGACAAAGCGTGGGCTGAATGGCATTGCCTATTATAGTAAGCAGCTTTGGCTATTGCCACTTGTGACCATTATTCCGGGGGACGGCATACCAAACTTTGCGCCTTATTGGCCACAGTTTACAATTGGGGCAGAGCAGTTTTCAGTCGTTGTTTTCCCATTTATTATTGGATTCCAGCAAATGGTGCGTCAAAAGCTGCCGATTTATGTGTATCCGAAAATGGGGAATAGCATCATTCTTACGGGCCAATTGGTATTGATTGTCGGTTTACTGGCTTACTTCATGCCAGTGCTTGGCGCAGCTGCATTAGCATTGGGTGCGATTTCACGGACGGTGATTGGTGTTGTCTATAGCCGTTCAGAGGATCGCAATAGCTATGCGGTCATTCGTAGTGATAAGGGCATTATGATTGCGGGCGTACTGCCAAATTCGCCAGCACAAAAAATGGGCTTAGTTGCTGGAGAAGTGATTAAACGTGTAAATGGGCAAGATGTGTTCAATGAGGACGAACTGTATGCAGCGTTGCAAATTAATGCAGCACATTGTCGACTAGAAGTACTCGATCATTCAGGAGAGCTACGTTTGACACAGCATGTCGTTCATCGTGAAGATAATCATAAGATCGGCTTATTAGTTGTAAAGTAAATGGCAGGAACCTCATGGATGTGGGGTTCTTTTTCTGTTGTAGGAGTATAGTAATTATCTACATAAGGTAGAACTGTTTGTGTTATTTTGACGAGTATGGCGTTTTTCTGAATGATGATGTTTATCACTGTTGAGGATTGTGAAGTATGTTATTATAACAATAAGATTCGTTATTCCGATTTCCCAAAATTAATAGGGAAGTTTGTCGTTAATAGCAGGAGATGGGTTGTATGTTTGATTGGATTAGCATTGATAATGTTGAATTATTAATTGAAAAATATAAGTTGCTCGGGCCTTGGTTTAGTGTGTTATTAACGTTGATTGAATCATTTTTACCGTTTTTGCCGCTGTTTGTCATTGTCGTGGCAAATGCGGGTGCATACGGCCTGTTTTGGGGCTTTATATTATCATGGCTTGCAACGGTAGCGGGTTCTTATTTATTTTTCTTAATGATTCGTTATTTTGGCAGTCATCGATTTTTACAAAAACTGAAGGCGCAAAAGCAAGTAAAGCAGCTGATTCACTGGGTCGATGTACGTGGCTTCACACCTTTAATTGTGCTGCTCTGTTTACCATTTACCCCAATTGTTGTTGTCAATACTGTAGCGGGATTATCCCACTTAAAAAAGAAATATTATTTTTTAACGCTACTTATTTCAAAGCCGGTCATGATTTTTTTAATTAGTTATTTAGGAAGTGACTTGCGCGCCATTTTGAGCTCGCCAATGAAGATTGTTGTATCCATCTTAATCATTATGATTATTTGGTTGCTCGGTAAAGCGATTGAACGTTATTTAACTAAGCGTGTCGAACGTGACTTACGTCAAATTAAATCACATAAATAATAAATGTAAACGTTGCTACGGTCAAAAATAGCAGCGTTTTTCCATATTTGTTTAAGAACAAACGTTCCTATGTTATAATGGGTTTATTAAGAAAAGTGAGGTGTCGGTGATGACATTGCGTGTAATTTCTGGTCGTGCAGGTACGGGGAAATCCACATTCATTCAGAAGGAAATTGTCGACGATTTAAAGACAAATGCACTTGGCCATCCGATTTTTATTTTAGTACCAGACCAAATGACGTTTTCGACAGAGTATGAGCTGACGAATCATTACGAAATTGAAGGGCTGATGCGCGCGCAAGTCATGACATTTAAACGACTTGCTTGGTTTGTGCTGCAAAATGAGGGCGGTATTGCGCGTGAACGTATTGATAATACTGGCTATCGCATGCTATTACGCCGAATTTTAGAAGAACATCAAGAAGAATTTCTCCTCTTTAAGCAGGCCGCGGGAAAACGAGGCTTTACAAAAGAAGTCGAGCAAATTTTAAAGGAATTTAATCAGTACAATATTGATGTAGCTTCGATTCAACCACTCATAGAGGCATTGCGCTTAAATGGTGCGAGTGAAGTGCTGCTCCATAAAATGCATGATATCGAGATTATTTTACAGCAATTGCAGCTGCGCATTGGGGCTGAATATGTTGATGGCGACGGCTATTTTCCATTATTGCTAGAGCGTATCCCAAAGATGGAAAGTCTACGCGAGACACATGTTTACTTAGACGGCTTCGTGTCGTTTAATGGCCAGGAATTTTCCATTTTAAAAGAATTACTCCTCTATGCGAAGCGTGTCACATTAGTGCTGCCTATGGATGATCCGCAGGCTGAAAAGCTAGACGGTTCAACGTTTTATCGTGCGGCCATGACCTACGATAAAGTGAAGCATGAATTGGCCAAGCTACAATTTGAACGAGGGATTGTCATTGAAGAAGAGCCGCGCGTGCATTTTACAATCAATTACCGTAGCAATAACCGCGATTTACAGCAAATTGAACGCAGCTTTAATGAGCCGTTTGTGACACCTGTCGAAGCATTGGGGAATGCGCAAATTATCGAAGGAGTGAATCCGCGCGCAGAGGTGCAAGGTATTGCCCAGGAAATAAAGAAATTAATTGTCGAGCAAGGGCTGCGTTATAAGGATATCGGAATCATGTATCGACAAGCAGATGTCTATGATCCAATCATTGGTACGACATTTACACAATATGAAATTCCCTATTTCTCCAACGAAAAGCGTGCGATGCTGTACCATCCGCTCATTGAATTTAGTCGTTCCGTTTTAGAAATTATTACGTCGAATTGGAAATATGAGCCCGTATTTCGAAGTGTGAAAACCGACCTCTATTTTCCCTACAATGCGAATTTAGCAACGATGCGCGACCGTGCGGATATTTTAGAGAACTTTGTCATCGCCAAGGGGATTGTGCATGATCGTTGGTTCGATGACAAGGTTTGGCATTATCGCCGATTTAAATCATTAGAAAAAGTAAATGCGGTGCAAACAAAGGATGAGCAAGAGCACGAAGCACTATTAAAATCGGTACGTGATTTAATTGTTGAGCCGGTTGCAAACTTGCAGCGAAAGTTAAAGGGGAAGGTAACGGGTCGTGACATTGTTGTTGCCTTGTATGAGTTTATGGAAGCGCTTGATGTTTATAAAAAGCTAGTGAAAATGCAGGAGCAAGAGGAAAAAACGCATGCACTGCAAAAGTCACTGGAGCATGAGCAAGCATGGAACGGCTGGGTTCATATTTTGGAGCAATTTGATTTCATGTTTGGCGATAAGGAAATGATGCTAGAGGATGCTGCACAAATTTTAGATGAAGGCTTTGAATCCTTACAGTTTTCAAGTGTGCCACCAACACTTGATGAAGTAACGGTTTCGACATTAGAATTTGCCCGATTCGGTAATAAAAAGGCGATTTTCATTATTGGCGTCAACGATGGGGTCTATCCAATGCGTATGGATGAGGGGGGGCTTTTATCGGATGCAGAGCGTGAAGTATTTGAAAAGGCGGATATCGAGCTGGCCCCTGGGATTAAGAGCCGTCTGTTACAGGAGAGCTTTTTATTTTACCGCGCCATTGCTTCACCGACTGATTATTTATACATTACGTATGCGAGCGCGGATGAAGAAAGTAAAGGGAAGCTCCCATCGATTTATATCAATCGTTTGCATAAAATGTTCGAGGTAAAATCAGATGAAAAAACAGAACCAATCCGCACATTAAAACAGCGTCAAGTGGTGGCCGACCCACTGGATGAGCAATATGCGGAATATGTGCTGGATTATTTACGCCATCCATCCCCTGCGATTGGCTTTTTAATGACACAGCTCAAACAAGCACAATTTGAGCGTCGGGAAATTCCGGAACAATGGCAGGCGTTAAAGGTGTTTTATGAGCGGGAAGGCAAATGGCAGCATGTGCTCCATCGTGTATCCCAACCCCTTTATCAAACGAATGAAGCGCAAAGCCTGACAGAAGAAACTGCAACAAAGCTTTACGGCGAGAACTTTTTAGCGAGTGTGTCGCGCATTGAAACGTTTTATAGCTGTCCCTATTCGCATTTTGCCTCGTATGGCTTGAAATTACGAGAGCGTACGGAATTTAAGCTAGAATCCTTTGCGATGGGTGATTTATTCCATGAGGCGATTCGTACGATTTTATCCGAAAAGGAGCAAACGATTGTCCTTGATACGTATGTTGCCTGCTATAAAAAAGCGGATGACACGATTTCAAAGCTTGTTGATTATTTCTCCTATAATATTTTAAAAAGCAGCCATCGATTTGAGTATATTAAAACGAAGCTTGTAAAAATTGTGGCGCGTACCATTTATGCTTTAGTCAATCAAAGCGAGCTATCCAAATTTAAGGCGATTGCTCATGAGAAGCCATTTGGAAAACGCGATGACAAAAATACAGAACAAGGTGACCAACATCCATTAGATGCGTTGGAAATCGAGCTAGATGATCAACGGAAAATGTATGTGCGTGGCCAAATTGACCGAATAGACGCTTATAAGGATGCGCAAAATCTCTATTTACGTGTCATTGACTATAAATCAAGCGGGCGCAAATTGGATTTCAATGAAGTGTATAACGGGATTTCATTGCAGTTATTAACATATTTGGATGTTGCGATGCAAAACATCCCAATACTTGCGCAGGAAGGGAAGCTGATCAAGGATTTATCAGAGCTTGAAAATATTATTGTGCAAGCAGCGGGTATGTTTTATTTACATGTGCATAATCCACTTATTTCTACGGAGGATTATGAGCAGCTGGAGAAGGTAGAGAGCCTGCGCCAAGAAAAGTTCAAGCTAAGTGGCTATATGCTGAAGGATGCGGAAGTGGCTAATTTAATGGATACATCGCTTGAGCCGAGTAAGGCATCCATCATTGTTCCGGCGAAGTTTAAAAGTGGTGAGGAATTAGATTTTGATAGTCGATCCTCAAAAGTTATTGAACCTGATGAAATGAAAAACCTCCAGCAATTTGTCCACTATAAATTCCGTCAAGCCGGCAATGAAATATACAAAGGCAATACGGAAATTAAACCGTACAGCTTAGGGAGTCAAAAAGCGTGCACGTTCTGTAATTTTAAAGCGCTTTGCCAATTTGATGAAACGGAAACAGGCAATCACTTTAACGAGCTGAAAAAGCAAAAGGACGAAGAGGTATTCGATCATATGAAAAAGGTGGTGTGTGTACATGATGATTCCAACGAAGCCGAGTGATGTGCAATGGACCGATGTACAGTGGAAGGCGATATATGCAGAGGGGCATGATGTATTAGTATCTGCCGCAGCCGGTTCAGGGAAAACAGCGGTGTTAATTGAGCGTTTAATTCAAAAAATTTTAGCGCCAGAGGATAAACGAATCGATGTCGATGAATTACTCGTTGTCACCTTTACGAATGCATCGGCTGCTGAAATGCGCAATCGTATGGCGGAAGCGCTAGAAAAAGCATTGTCAAAGGACCCCAGTAATGCCTTTTTACGACGCCAGTTAAGTCTATTAAATAAGGCACAAATTTCAACGTTGCACTCATTTTGCTTGTCGATTTGTCGGGAGTATGCCTATACGATTGATTTAGATCCTGGCTTCCGACTGGCAAGCACCGAGGAAGCATCACTCTTACAGGATGATGTGTTAATGGACGTGCTAGAAAAGGCGTATCGGGGTGATATGGAGGCGTTGTTTTCAAAGGACGAGCTCTATACATTAGTTGATAGCTTTGCGTCAGATCGGAGTGACCAGGCGATTGAATTATTATTACAGGAAATGTATAAGGTGTCGCGCGTGCAGCCGAAACCCTATGAGTGGCTACGAGCGTTACCGGCGAAATACGATATCGACCCAGACGCAGCCATTGATACATTAGCCATTGCACAGGAAATTCGCCCATTTATCCTAGCCAGTTTACAAGAGGCAGCGAGTCGATTAGAAAAGGGCTTGCAAATTGTCTCAGTGGAGCCAGCGCTTGAAAAAAATAAAGCGCTTTTTGAGGGAGAATATACAGCGGTAAAGGCTGTTTATGAGGCGCTCCTGCAAGGCACATGGGAGCAGGCCTATGCCTTAATGCCAGCGATTGAATTTGGTCGTATTAAAGCAGCAACGAAAAAGGATACAGAGGAAGACCGAGCTAAGTATGCGGTAGCAAAGGCGCATCGTGATCAAGCCAAAGCGACGATTGCGGGGGTAAAGGAAACATTTTTCGCACGGCACCCGAAGCTATATGTGCAGGAAATGGCTGCGACAAAGCCGATTATAGAAACATTAGTGAAGCTTACAATTGAATATAGTGAGGCATTTAAAAAGGCCAAGCAAGAGCGTGGCTTACTTGATTTTTCAGATTTAGAGCATTATGCGTTGGAAATTTTATCTGCATCCAATCACGAGGTCACGCCACCACTCCCATCAGATGTGGCACTTGGCTACCAAAAACGCTTTAAAGAAGTGCTTGTGGACGAGTATCAAGATGTGAATTTTTTACAAGAAACCATTTTACAGCTTGTGAAAAGCGGTGATGAAGCGAGCGGGAATATGTTCATGGTCGGTGACGTGAAACAAAGCATCGTGCGCCCATAAGGGTATTGTATATTTCACCAATTGGCGGTGAATAAACTACAGAAACGGTTTATATATCAGCCGACTTATCTTGGCGGGAAACCAAAGAGGGAGTGTAGCATGTCGGTCAAAGTCATAAGTTAGCCTAAACGGAAAGGCTACGACTGAATGGCGAGATATAAAAGATTCATATGAGGAAGAAGGCTAAACTGCTTGAAGAACAGTCCGAGTGGGGTCATGTTGTAACCATCTAGGAAACCGTTTGAAACCTGGAATCTATTCTGTTCAGCGTATTAAATGCTTGCGTCTGAACATGGGAAAGTGTACTAGATTGATGCACAATCCTAGTTTCTGATTGACGAAAGAATAGACACACTTCAAGATTGAAGAAAAGGATGAACGTTCCTTCCGACAATGAATCGAGCCTGTATACAATATACTAAATGGGGATTACCTAAGTTGGAACGCCATTAGGCTATGTACAAAGGTACTGAATATCCGATATGGTAACGGAGCTCTCGTAGTAGTCAGAGATAGGGAAAGCCTATTACATGGCGAAGGGGAGCAGCTTATAACGTATAAACAATAAAGAAAGGAGCGAAATGCTCTATGCAAAGTTCAGAAATTGTTTTATACAATCTATCGAAACAAGCAATGAAGGACGGCTATGAATTTGACCGTCTATACAGACATTTATACAATGAAGATTTTTATATAAAAGCCTATACAAAGATATACAAAAACAAAGGTAGTGCAACAAAAGGTATCGACGAAGAAACGGCAGACGGGTTTGGTGAAGAAAAGATTCAAGCAATAATTGAATCTTTAAAAGATGAAAGCTATCAACCGAAACCAGTACGTCGTATTTATATCCCAAAGAAAAACGGTGATACAAGACCACTTGGTATCCCTACATTTACAGACCGTTTAGTTCAAGAAGTTTGTCGAATGCTTTTAGAATCAATTTATGAACCGAACTTTTCAAATCATTCTCATGGTTTTAGACCGAAAAGAAGTTGTCATACAGCATTAATCGAAATTAAGAAAACCTTCACGGGTGTTAACTGGTTCATTGAAGGCGATATAAAAGGATTTTTTGATAATATTAACCATCAAATACTCATTAATATTTTGCGTAAACGAATTAAAGATGAAAAGTTTATTCGTTTAATGTGGAAGTTCCTAAAAGCAGGGTTCGTTGAAGATTGGCGATTCCAGAAAACGTATAGTGGAACTCCGCAGGGCGGTATTATCAGTCCCTTACTCGCAAATATTTATCTGAATGAATTTGATGAATATGTTGAAAATGAATTAAAACTTTCATTTGATTTAGGTAAACCAAAGATAGGACGTAAACGAAATACGGAATATCGAAAATATGATATGCGTAACCAGCGTTTGCATAAAAAGATTAATGCAACAGAAGATGAAAACTTACGACAACAGATGATTGAAGAATACAAGGCAAATAAAAAAATACTTTTAAATTTACCGTACTATGACCCAAATGTTGAAACGTATAAAGCAATGAAATACGTGCGTTATGCGGATGATTTTATAATTGGTGTAAATGGTAGTAAAGAGGATTGTGAACGTTTAAAACAAACGATGAAAGAGTTCTTGAAAGACCGTTTGCAATTAGAATTATCGGAAGAAAAAACACTCATTACACATAGTACTAAGTTTGTAAAGTTTCTAAGCTACGACATTTCAATTAGCCATGATTTAAGTGTGGCAAAAGATAAAAACGGTGTAAAAAAACGTAAATATAGAGGATATGTACAATTACGAATTCCTAAAGGAACGATTGAAAAAGTAATTGTAAAAAATAAAATGGTCAAAGATATCGATGCAAATCAATGGGATATGTTGCATCGGCCAAGACTTGTCGGTTTATCTGATTTAGAAATCATCGAAACATATAACGCTGAACTACGAGGAATTTACAATTATTATGCTTTGGCAGAAAACGTAAGTCGAAAAATGTGGCAACTGCGTTATGTAATGGAATATAGCTGTCTGAAAACACTGGCGAATAAATACAAATCCACAGTATCAAAAATGAAGGTTAAGTTTAAGCAAGGCAAGTACTGGGGCGTAAAGTATGAAACAAAGCAAGGTGAAAGAATAGCTTACTTTTATAAAGATGGTTTTGAAAAAAAGAAAGAAATCTTCCAATCAGAAATGGACCAACTACCAAATTTGTATGTATATCAAGGCAGAAATGATTTAGAAAAACGACTTAGTGCAAAACAATGTGAATTATGCGGAGATAACCACCCAGATACAAAGTTCGAAATTCATCATGTGAATAAAATTAAGAATTTAAAGGGCAAAGAATACTGGGAATGGACAATGCTCGCAAAGCAACGTAAAACACTGGTTGTATGTATAAAATGTCATAAAGAAATTCATAAACAACGATAGATTTGTTATAAGTGGAGAGCCGTATACTCTGAGAGGAGTACGTACGGTTCGGGGAGGGGTTCTCCGGAAACCTGCTACAGCAATGTAGCAAGGCGCTGGGTTCCTACTCTACTACGCGTTTCGACTAGCAGAACCGCGCCTGTTTCTTGATAAATATAAGCGCTTTGAAACAGACCCAATCGACAACGGCATGAAAATTGATTTGAATGCTAACTTCCGAAGTCGTTCTGAAGTACTAGAAGGGACAAACTATGTCTTTGAGCAAATTATGGATGAGGAAGTCGGCGAAATCGACTATGATGAGCAAGCTAAGCTTAAGTTTGGGGCGAGCTATGATGCACAGCAGGTTCCGATTGAGCTCGTATTACTAGAAGGTGATTCCAAAACGCAAATGATTTCAAGTGAAGAGGACGATGCAGAGGAAGAAAGTATTAATGCTGCGCAACAGGAAGCACGATATATTATTGAACGTATTCGTGGATTTGTTGAAAATGGTGGACAAGTATACAACCCAAAAACGAAATCGATGCGTCCTGTTCAATATCGGGACATTGTTGTATTAATGCGCTCGCGTTCTTGGTATACAACATTTGCTGAGGAATTTAAAATGGCAGGCTTACCGTTATACGCCGAAACAGACGGGGGCTATTTTGAGTCACTTGAAGTGATGATTATGATTAATACACTCAAGGTAATCGACAATCCGTATCAGGATATTCCGCTCGCATCCGTGCTACGTGCGCCATTTATTGGTCTAACAGAAAATGAGCTCGCAGCGATTCGTTTAGTGAATGAAAAGGTACCATTTTATGATGCGCTAAAGCAATTCCGTGAACAGGAAAGTAGCGCGATGTCAAATGCAATGGCGCAAAAGCTCGATCAATTCTTTCGCTTGCATGAAAAATGGCGGAATTACTCGCGTCACGGGGCGTTAGCTGATTTAGTATGGCAGGTGTATTTAGATACGAATTATATGGAAATGGTCGGCGCCATGGCAAATGGTAAGCAGCGTCAGGCAAATTTACGTGCACTGCATGATCGCGCGTTAAGCTATGAAAAATCATCATTCCGCGGGCTATTCCGCTTCTTACGCTTTATCGATCGCATGCATTCGCGCGGCGATGATTTAGGCATTGCCAAATCAATTAGTGAGGCCGATGATGTTGTCACACTGCTAACGATTCATAAATCAAAAGGATTAGAATACCCCATCGTATTTGTAGCAGGGATGAGTAAAAACTTTAATACGAAAGATTTAGGCGCTCGTTATATTTTTGACCAAGACTTTGGCTTAGCGATTAAATCCGTAAATCCAGATTTAAATATTATTTCAACATCACTACCACATTTATATGTAAAGGAAAAGAAGCTTGCAAAACTAAAGGCTGAAGAAATGCGCATTTTATATGTGGCAATGACGCGTGCCAAAGAGCGTTTAATATTAGTTGGCTCCATTAAAGAATGGCAAAAGCAAAAGGAAGAATGGCAGTTTTATCAGGATTTACAGGAGAAGGTGCTGCCGAAATATGTGCGTTCAAAAGCGAATAATTATTTAAGTTGGGTTGGTCCGGCAGTTGCACGCCATGACGATTTCCTATTTGCCAATTACCGCTCGGAGAAAGCGACAAAAACTGAGAAATGGACCATCACAGTCGTGCCAAATAGCGATTATTTAGCAGCGAATGCATCGACAGAAGTCAATGAGAATCCTATAAAGCAAGTGGTGAATGAGGAATTGGTCACATTGCTAACGAATCGATTTTCTGCGGTCTACCCATACGAGCAGGCGGTAACGAAAAAATCAAAAACGTCTGTGTCAGAGCTGAAGCGTCTAGAAAGCTTGCAGCAAATGGAGGAAGAGCAGCTATACAATAGCGATGCCAAGCGTTATGTAAAAACAAATGTGCCAAGCTTCATGCTGAAAGGGAAAAAGAATGAACGAGAACTTTCTGCAACAGAAATTGGTACCGCGGTACACGCCGTGATGCAGCATATGCCTCAGCAAGGCTTTACAACACTTGAACAAGTAGAGAGCTTTATTCAGTCATTAGTCGAGCGTCAATTATTACAACAGCTTGAAGCAGAGGCCGTACAGCCGGAGAAGGTGCTTGCGTTTTTCCAAACAGAAATTGGGCAGCGCTTTACGCAGGCGACACAAATTTTACGTGAAATACCGTTCACACTTAGTTTAAAAGATCAAGATGGGGATGCACAAATTATTCAAGGGGTCATTGACTGCTTATTTGAGGATGCAAACGGCCAGTGGGTGTTGCTAGATTATAAAACTGATTTTATCGCCCCATCGATTTTAGACGATTTTGAGAAAGTTAAACAAAAAATGACAAAAGCCTACCAAATTCAATTAAACTATTATCAACATGCTGTGCAGGTCATTAAACGTATTGAAATAAACGAAAAATATTTATATTTGTATAGCATCGGTCAACAGTTGAAAATGGATTAGGAGGACAAGTTGTGGAGTTTCGCCCAGTAGATTCAAAGGAGCGTATTGCAACGCTTGACATACTTCGAGGGTTTAGTTTACTCGGTATTTTATTAGTAAATATGTTTGGGTTTTATTTACCGATGCCTCATATTGCAGACTTAAGTAATTGGTTTAGTGAAGCACAGGATATTATTTTGCAGCAGCTGTTAGATATTTATGTGCAAAGTAGCTTTTATCCGTTATTTTCAATGCTGTTCGGGTATGGTTTAGCAATGCAGTTTTTAAAGACTAAACAAACAGGGGCTAATTTTTATCGCTTTGCACCGAAGCGAATGGTTCTTTTATTTGTAGTGGGGATGCTCCATGCCATTTTGATTTGGTGGGGCGATATTTTAGCAACCTATGCATTTTGTGGCCTCTTTTTAATTGCATTGATGCGCCTACCAGCAAAATGGCTATTAACGCTTGCCGTTGTAGTAAATGGATTGTATCATGCTTTAATTTTAACGATGTACAAGGCCAGTGGTATGTTTTCGATGCCAACTGATAGTATTTCCGTAGGTATCGAAGCTATCCAAAGCGCCATTGCGGCTTATGGTGTCGGTACGTGGTCTGATGCATTTGCACAACGCTTAGTTGATTTATCGATTCAAATGAGCCCGTTTATGTGGATTTCATCGCTGTTTACGATTTTACCGTATATGTTAATCGGTGCAGCACTCGCGAAATGGCGATTAATTGAACGTGCGAAGGAAAAATTAATCATCTGGTTTGTACTCGCGATTGTTGGAATAGGTGTTGGTATTTATGTAAAAAGTTTGCCGATTGCAGGTGCGCAAACATTTGGAAATGAATATTTACAAGTGTATATTGGTGGCCCTATTTTAGGATTAGGCTATATTGCTGTTGTGACCTTGCTCACGCAGCTACCTGTTATGGCCAAGCTGTTAACACCCGTTGCAAAGGCAGGGCGTATGTCGATGACGCTTTATATTATGCAGTCCGTCGTATGTACCGCACTATTTTATCATTGGGGCTTCAGCCTATACGGTGAGGTTGACGTGCAAATGGGGATTTATATCGCACTCGCGATTTATGTCAGTCAATTGCTCATCGCGGAGCTGTATTTTACGAAATTTAAGCAAGGACCACTTGAGGCAGCGATGAAGCGATTCACCTATGGAAAGAAGATTTCAGAAAAGTGAGGTAATTCCGAGCGATTTGATGTATGATGTAAAAAAACATGAAGGAGAACTCCGCGTTATGAAATTGTTATCGTTTAAAGTAAATGAACAAGTAAAGTTTGGCCCAAAAGTGAAAAAAGAAGAGGCAGTTTGGGATGTTGTTGAAATTCAAAAACAGCTAAACGTACTAAAAGCCTTCCCTGAAACGATTATTGATGGTATTGCATTAGGCTATGAATTTGTTGAGCAAGTTCGTAAGTTAGTAGATGCCGCACAACAACAGGAAAATAGTGCGCAATATAAATTAGCGTATTCAAATATTGAATGGTTATCACCTATTCCTCGCACGCCTAAAAATATTTTATGCGTAGGGAAAAACTACAACGATCATGCAGTTGAAATGGGTGCCGACAAAGCACCAGAGGATATTATGATTTTCACAAAATCTCCAACAGCCATCGCAGCAGATGAGGCAACATTACCGGTACATGCAGATGTAACGACTTCACTTGACTATGAAGGGGAGTTGGCGATTGTAATTGGGAAGCGCGGTAAAAATATTGCAAAAGGAATGGCGATTGACTATGTATTTGGTTATACAATTGCCAATGACGTTACAGCACGTGACCTTCAGCAAAAGCATAAACAGTTCTTCTTAGGAAAAAGCTTAGATGGTAGCTGTCCGATGGGGCCATATTTAGTAACAAAGGACGAAATTCCAGACCCACATGCGCTTTCAATCGTGACGAAAGTGAATGGGGAAGTGCGTCAAAATGGTTCGACAAAAGATATGATGTTTACGGTATCGGATATTATTGCGATCCTTTCAAAATATGTAACGCTTGAACCAGGAGATGTCATTTTAACAGGTACGCCAGCTGGAGTAGGTAAGGGCATGAACCCACCACAATTTTTAAAAGCAGGCGACGAAGTGAAAGTTGCAATCGAAGGAATTGGTACTTTAGCAAACCGCTTCGCCTAGTAGTGAAAAAAATCTATGACAGAGCACTTGAAATTAATCGAATTCATTGAATCTATACGAGCTCTCATGGTAGGATAGCACATGTAGAGAAAAATAGAAGAGGTGGAAAATCATGAGTTTTTTATCAAGCACAACGCATTTACACATCACCACTTGGGTAATCGCATTAGTTTTATTCTTCATCGCGGCATTAGCTAGCAAAAAGTTAACAGGTGTACATATGGCATTACGTGCGATGTACATTTTAGTCATTATTACAGGTGGCGCATTATTCTTAGAATGGCGCGACAAAATTGCTGAAAGCGGCATGAACTATGATATGAAGGTATTATTCGGGATTTTAGTAATCGGCTTCATGGAAATGGTTTTAGTACGTAAAGGTAAAGGCAAGCCTGTTAATGTATTTTGGATTTTATTTGCGGTTGTTCTATTAGTAACATTATACCTAGGGTTAAGCATGGGTATCGGCATTAATTTCTAATATTAAAATAAAGCCACTTTAGTGAATGTGCTAAAGTGGTTTTTTCTTTGAATACACATTTTTGTCACTTATTTGTTTGATTTACTATTAATAACTACTGTTTCCGTAGCTTGTCATAGGTCTTTTTTGGTAAAATGACGATGGACTGTATGTGAAGGAGAGGAAAAAGTTGAAGCTGAAAAAGTGGTTAAGTGCATTAACTGCGGGTGTGTTGCTTTCGACAACTTTTGCATTTGCTAGTAGCGCAAGTGCCGAAGATAAAGCAAAGACGATAGCAGATGAGAGTATATACGATTTATTAGTAGACCGTTTCTTTAATGGGACAGGGAAAAATGATGATGAACAAGTGAATGCAAAAGATCCAGAGATGTTTGCAGGTGGGGACTTCGATGGACTTGTAAAAAAAGTAGATTATATCTCTAAGATGGGTTATACGATTGTATCAGTAGGCTCGGTATTGGAGACAGAAAAATACGATGGCTCGATGGTGACGAGCTATACTGCATTAGAGCCGCATTTTGGGACAGAAGAAGAATTCCAACATATGCTGAATACATATCAAAATAAGAAGATTAAAATAATGGTTGATTTCCCGCTTTCGAATGTCAGTCCGAATCATGAATGGGCTGCGGAACCTGGGTTTGTTGCAAGTACGAATGACGGTAAAATTCAATGGGATTTAACGAATACCGCAGTACAAGACAAATTAATCGAAAGTGCGTCCCAGTTTGTATCAAAGTTTGGGGTTAATGGGGTGCGCTTAACGAATATCGAATCGGCGGATACAGCTTTTTTAAATCGCATGATTGCTGCTTTAAAGGCGGAAAATGAAGAAATCTATGTCATCACAAATAGCGAAAGTGATGCAAGCTTTGATGCAAAATTTTATGCGGATACAGCAAGCCTATTTACCAACGCCTTAAAAAATGTTGATTTAGATACAGCGACATTGGAAGCACATATCGATGAAGCCGCTGCTGGTACGCCCGTGCTTTCTATGACTGATACAATTTGGTCTGATCGCTTTACGCTATCGTCAACAGAAGAAGGTATGTATCAACCGACACGTAGTAAAATGTCTATTGCCAGTACCTTATTATTACCGGGTGTTCCTGTTGTGACATACGGTTCTGAAATCGCGATGAATGGTGCAGCTGGCGCGGAAGCACATCAGTATTATAATTTTAAAACGGATTCAGAATTAATGGATTATATCGGTAATTTAAATTCATTGCTCAATGATTCAGACACATTACGCGCAGGCGAATTTAAATGGATTGAAAATGATAATGGCTACATGGTATTTGAGCGGAAATCGGATACAGAACATTGGATTGTTGTCATTAATAATAGTAGTAAAACGAAGCGCGTGCACCTTCCTGTTGCAGACATCGGGGAAGGAAAAGAAATTCGCGGAATGTTCGATAGCGAAATTATTCGCGCTAATAAAGATGGCAACTACACAATCATTTTAGATCGTGAAATGGTTGAGGTGTATCAAGTGATCGATGAACGCGGCATTAATATGTCCTATATTGTTGCACTTAGTTTAGTGGTCATTATTTATACAATCTTTATGGTATTAGTGATGAAGCGCGGGAAAAAACGCCGCGCAGAACAAGTAAATAAAGCATAAAAAAAGGGAGCAGCTGATTGTAATTGGCTGCTCCCTTTCCTATTATAGTTTTAAACGATCTTTCAAAATTTTCGCGATACCATCTTCATTATTCGATAAAGTAATTTCGTTGGCGATATTTTTAAGTTCTGAAATCCCATTATTCATCGCCACGCCCACACCGGCATATTCAATCATTTCTAAATCATTGTCCTCATCACCAAAGGCAATAATACGGTCGCGTGGAATGCCCATTTCTTTGGCAATATGGTCAATGCCGACTGCTTTACTTAAGCCTTTACGCACGATTTCGATAATTGGAAATGGCGCGCCCCAGCGACGATGCTCGATTAATTCGGCATGGACATCTTGTAAATGTTGACGAATGATCGGAGTATTCACATCATCGGCATGGACTAGTAAGCTCGTAGGATTTTGTAGTAAAGTATGCGTTAAATTTCCATGTAAAATATTAGGACTTCCCATATGGAACATTTCGAGCATGCCTTCATCTTCGCGGTGAATGTATACATCATCCATCACTTCTGCTATTAGATTATCATACTCATATTTGTGTACGGATTCGACAACGTCATGAACAACGCGCAGATCGACAGTCGTATGAATGGTTTTCCACATTGGATTTTTAGGGTGGTGGATTAATGCCCCGTTAAAGTTGACAATCGGTGTTGTTAATCCGAGTTCATTATAGTAAAGCTGGCTTGCGCGGTAGGGACGTCCTGTTGCGATCATCACTTGGTGACCAGCTTGTTTTGCTTTTAGCAATGTATCTTTTGTTAAGGCTGAGATGACCTTTTCGTCCGTTAACAATGTGCCATCTAAGTCCAAAACGATTAAATGTTCTTTCATAAAGGTAAAGCCTCCTTTTGCGTGGGTTAATTGTAACGATAAAAAGGATGTTCGTCAAAGTTTTGAAACAAAGGGAAAGTTTTGATAATGTAAGTAGTGAGGTGAAAACATGATTGTAAAACGTGAGCTATGGAGCGATATTCCATTATTACATGTCTATAATGAAGATCTAAATGAGCAATCGCCCGTCGTAATTTTTTTACATGGGTTTTTAAGTGCAAAGGAGCATAACTTGCACTACGCCTATCAGCTTGTGCAACAAGGAGTTCGTGTTATTTTACCAGATGCTTTTTTACATGGTGAGCGTGCAGAAACAGCTTCGGAACAAATGATGAACGCGCATTTTTGGAACATTGTTTTAAAATCTGTGAAAGAAGTACATATTGTTTATGAGCAGCTCAAGGCAAAAAATTATGTAGCGAGCGGTAAAATTGGCATCGCCGGAACATCGATGGGTGGTATTGTGACATCGGGCTGTTTAGCGGTATATCCTTGGGTGCAAGCTGCCGGTATTTGTATGGGAACGACAAGCTTTACAAAATTAGCACTGTATCAAGTGGAAGACATGGTACAGCGTGAAATTGATTTCCCGATGTCACAGCAAGAACAGACAGATTTATTGGCGCTACTCAGTCAATTTAATATGGAAGATCATAGCGCAATGTGGCGTAATAAGCCGATTATTTTCTGGCATGGTATGCGCGATACCGTTGTGCCTTATCAAATGAGCCGTGACTTTTATGATGGGCTATCGGATGAGCTGCGAACATCGATCACTTATTTATCAGAAGAGAAGGCTGGTCACGCAGTTTCGCGGGCTGGTGTATTGCAAGTGACGCAATTTATTGCACAACGTTTGGCATAAAACCTAAGTTCTGATAAGATAAACGTTAACACCATTTCGAAAGGGGAAACACAAAATGGCGATTGATCAAGATATGAAAGACAGCATGCTAGGTGCTTTAGAAAATGTTATTGATCCTGAGTTAGGTATTGATATTGTAAACTTAGGTTTAGTATATGATGTCGATTTATCAGATGAAGGTTTAGCGACGGTTACGATGACCCTAACATCAATGGGTTGCCCATTAGGTCCTGTTATTGTGGATCAGGTAAACACAGCGTTAAGTGAGCTTCCTGAAGTTAAGGAAGTAAAGGTTGATATCGTATGGCAGCCTGCATGGTCTAAAGATAATATGTCACGCTACGCAAAAATGGCATTAGGAATTCGCTAATGAATAAGACCTCGATTTTTCTATTTTATAATAGAAGAAATCGTGGTCTTTTTTTAATCGATACGACAAACGGTAAGCGGGCAGTCCTCACATTCGATTTTGTGTTTTAAAAACGATAAATCACGAATCGTCATATAGCCCTTTTCAATATCGAGCACTTGCTGCTTGCGTAATTCACTGAGCATTCGATTGATCATTTCTCGGCTAGTCGCACACAAATTGGCAAGATCGGTATTCGTTAAAGCAAGTTGGATGGTCACTTCATTGGGTGAGTGAAACTGACCGTACGTATTAGCTAAACGAATAAGTGTGGAATAAAGTGCGCCTTTTTTGCCGTGTAATACTAAATCACGTAAACGGCTTTGATCTTTCATATGCTCGATTTGGAGCCATTTTAAATAGTCGGTCATGATTGGTGGTTCCGTATGCAAGTAGTTTTCGAATCGTTCGCGTGATAGCGCATATAGTTCGGTATTCATCAGGGCTTTAGCGGTAGTCGTATGAAAGGTACTGCAGCAAAAAACAGCCGTTTCGCCAAGTAAACGATGCTCGCCACAAATCCGAATGGCTAGCTCTTTTCCGCTTTCCGTTTCTTTGCTAATTTGCATCTTGCCCTTTTTTATAAGGTAAAGTTGGTCGGCAAGGCTACCTTCTTGAAAAAGAGGCATCCCCTTTTCTATTTTTAATAGTATGCCTTTCGTTTGAAAGAAAGTCGTGATCGTTATAGGTAATGTAGTAGTTGATTCGATTGTCCTCACACCTTTTTAGGGAATACTAATTTACATATAATATCCAATTTATCGTAACATATAAATGGAAAATTATTGTTGAACATTGAGTGTATTTATTTGATGTTTGACTAACTTTGACCTATAATAAAATTAGTCAATAAAGGTCAAACTTTTAAAGGGGTGCAGTTTATGCAATTTAATCAAACACAAGACAATCGCCCACCATTAGAGCAATTTGGGCGCAACTTAATCGAACAAGTGAAAAACGGCAAAATGGATCCAGTCATTGGTCGTGATGAAGAAATTCGGAATGTGATTCGTATTTTATCCCGCAAAACAAAAAATAATCCGGTATTAATTGGGGAGCCAGGTGTTGGTAAAACGGCCATTGTCGAAGGATTGGCACAGCGAATTGTACGTCGTGATGTTCCGGAAGGCTTAAAGGATGCCGAGCTCTATGAATTAGATATGAGTGCGTTAATTGCTGGGGCATCGTACAGAGGACAATTCGAGGAACGATTAAAAGCTGTATTAAAGCAAGTGAAGGAATCGGAGGGCCGTATTATTTTATTCATCGATGAAATTCATACAATCGTTGGTGCAGGCAAAACAGATGGCGCGATGGATGCTGGCAATATGTTAAAGCCAATGCTGGCACGTGGTGAATTGCATTGTATCGGTGCGACAACGCTAGATGAATACCGCATGTATATTGAAAAGGACCCAGCACTGGAGCGTCGTTTCCAGCAAGTGCTTGTACGTGAGCCTTCGATTGAAGATACGGTGTCGATTTTACGGGGTATTAAAGACCGTTTCGAGGAGCATCACCGTGGTGTGCGTATTCATGACCGTGCGATTATCGCGGCAGCACAATTAGCAGATCGTTATATTACGGACCGCTTCTTACCAGATAAAGCGATTGATTTAGTCGATGAAGCCTGTGCCATGATTCGGATTGAAATTGATTCTATGCCGCAGGAGCTTGACCAATCGATGCGTCGTTTAACACAATTAAAAATTGAACAGCAAGCATTGAAAAAAGAAAAAGACGATGCAAGTAAAAAACGTCTTGAAGTGTTATCGGGTGAAATTGATCAGCTAGAAACAACGATGAAAGCTATGAAAGAGCAATGGGAGCTAGAGAAAAATGGCTTGCAAATTGTGCGTGATAAAAAAGATGAGCTGAAAAAATTAGAAGCAGAGCGTGATGACCTTTATCTATCTGGTAGTAACTTTGCACGGGCTTCGGAGCTACAATATAGTAAAATTCCAAAACTCGAACAAGAGGTTGCACAGCTGGAGGCACAGTTGAAGGAAACGGAAGATAATCGTATGCTGCGTGAGGAAGTAACGGAAGAAGAAATCGCCAAAATTATTTCACGTTGGACAGGTATTCCCGTAACGAAATTAGTAGAAGGGGAACGTGAAAAATTATTGCGTTTGAAGGATACATTGCATGAGCGTGTCGTTGGTCAAGAAGCGGCCGTAACTTATGTAACTGAAGCAGTATGGCGCGCGCGTTCGGGCATTAAAGACCCAAACAAACCAATTGGTAGCTTCTTATTCTTAGGACCGACTGGTGTAGGGAAAACGGAATTAGCAAAAGCGTTGGCCGAGCAGTTATTTGATTCAGAAGAGCATTTCATTCGTATTGATATGAGTGAATATATGGAGAAACATTCCGTATCGCGCTTAGTCGGCGCACCCCCTGGCTATATTGGCTACGAAGAGGGTGGGCAATTAACAGAGGCCGTTCGTCGTAATCCGTATTCAGTTGTCCTATTAGACGAAATCGAAAAAGCACACCCAGATGTAGCAAATATTTTACTGCAAGTGCTAGATGATGGGCGCATTACCGATAGCCAGGGTCGTATGGTGAACTTTACGAATACTGTCATTATTTTAACATCTAATATCGGTTCGCAATATTTATTAGAGCAAACGGAAGAATCTGAAGAGCTTGTGCAAATTGCGTTACGTCAGCACTTCAAGCCAGAGCTATTAAACCGTATGGACGATATTATTATGTTCCATGCGTTAACAGACGAGCACTTCCATGCCATCGCTTGGAAATATGTGCATCAATTACAAGCGCGTGTGGCCGATCAGGAAATTACGCTAACAGTAGATGATGCTGTAGTTGATTGGGTTGTCAAACACGGCATTGATCCGCAATTTGGTGCACGCCCATTAAAACGCTTTGTGCAACGCCATTTAGAAACAGTAGTGGCACGAGAATTGTTGAAGGGTGAGGTTGTTGCGGGAGGCTCGTTGGCACTAATGCTAGAAAATGAGGCATTGGTTATTCGAAAAGCATAGAGGGAATAGGGTTTTCTAAGGAAATGAACGCCACCCCGATTAGTGGCAAGAGCTATTAATCGGGGCACATCTCTGAAAGATAGGGGTGGTGTGTGTTGTGCAGGGAAAATATGTGCGACTATTGGATTTTATGTGTGAATACCTAAAAATACCCATTATTTTCAAACGAAACGGCATGTTATCCACAATTTATGGTGATGACATGCCGTTTTTTGCAGGTATGTAATTTAGAGACGAAAAGAAAATATCTTAAACAGTGGCTTCTTAATTAGCCTTCCCCATCATTTCTCTTCTTCTAGCCAATATTGGTGGGAAATCTTCTTAATAGGATTCTAACATGATTGCATCTTCCCTTCGTATTTCCGCGTGCATTTCTTGTTGTAGCTGTTCGGACATTTTCTTTGGGAGTCTCAATAAGTAATCAACAAAATATAGCAATGCGCTCATTTCTTTACGGTTGATATTTTTCAAGCACCAAACTTCTCGTAATAAAGCTCGTTTGTAGCTGCTTCGAAGACTCATTTTTTTATTCGAGCGATTCATGTAATTTGAGCATAAGCAATTAATTCGAAAATTTCAATATCCGTATTATGCTACGAATTAGAGAAAGAGAAGATTTGCTACTATCATGATAGGCGAATCGTTTATTTCTCAACGATATCGCGTTCAAACTGTTTTTTTGGAATCCGATAAAATTTGCACAACCGCTCCTCCCAATTGTTCTTTGCGAGTGAATCCGTGAAATAAAATTTTTTATGAGTTACATAATTCCAAAAATCACTTTAAAGTTTTTATATACCAAGCATCCATTGTTGAATGCTCAGAACCTGGGAGGGGACTGTTTAATAAGTCAGAGCCAAATTTTTCATAGAGCACACAGGCGGTTTTTAGGTCGTGCATCGTTTCTAAATAGCAATGATTATAGTGCTTTTTTGCATACATTAGGGCGGTTTCGATTAATTTTTTGCCTAAACCTAATCCCTTAGTACGGTCATTCAAATACAATTTTTGAAGCTCGCAAATATGATTGGCCTCATCGAAAGGCGCAATGCCAATGCCACCAACTACGTCACCATCCATATCGAAGACCCAATACTTGGCATGCTCTAAATTACTGTAATAACCATATAAATTGCCTAAGTGAGGGTCAAAATAAGCTGTACCTGGAATATTTAAGCCTAATTTTTCTAGTGAATTTTGGATGACTTTCTGAATTGCTTGATTATCGGTTGCTCTAATTTCACGAATTTCCATGTCATTTGCTCCTTTGATAGTGGACAAAATCCACAATTAATTATTGGGTATATGTTAAACTTGTTTGTGGACTTAGTCAACAAAATTTGTGGAGGGTGATACGATGAAAAATACATCAATCGAAAATATAAGAAGCTTCAACCGTTTCTATACGAAGCATCTCGGGCTCTTTAATAAAGAAATCCTAAATACCTCGTGTACATTAACAGAATCACGAATTTTATATGAAATAAACGAGCGGAAAAATGGTATCGCAAATGAGATTGCCAATGATTTGAATATAGATAGAAGTTATATGAGTCGAATCCTTACTAAATTTATAAAAAGTGGGTGGCTTATAAAAACGGCATCTTCTAGTGATTCTAGAAGGCAAATTCTTACGTTAACTGTAAAAGGTCAGGAAATATTAGATGAAGTTAATAAGCAGTCTGATAATCAAATTCAAGAGCTTTTGAGCGACTTAAGTAAGGAAGATATCGCATTGATTGAAAAATCTATGCAAATCATTCAAGACAAGATGGGAAGAAACTTAAAATTAAGGGATCAATAAGGAATGCTGTTTGTAGGGGGAATTAACATAATAAACGGCAATAAAAAATAACAAGGGGCTGTCCGGTAATGAATACTGGACAGCCCCTTATTACAATTAGTGATGTTCTGCTTCTGCGTCTGGAGTAGATTCGTTTGGAATTACTGCAGCGATGATCAGTACTAATACGCTGAATACTAAAGAAACAATTACGCCATTCATAAAGTTAAAGTCTACACCTAAAACTGAGCTTACTACGTAGTTTAACATTGAAATTAATAAGAATGACCAAAAGAATGTAACGATATATTGCATTAAATTCACCTCATTGAACTTATTTAAAACGTTTTTATGAAATTACATCCTCAACATCATACCATAATTCAATATAAAAATAAAAGAGGGAATGCAACATTTAATGAAGTTGTCAAAATATTTTACACCATATTCGTTCTGCGAAAAAACATGAAAAAACGAGTGCAAACTATTTTAGAAAGAGCATTCTAAAAAAGCAATCTCAAGATTAGAAAATAGTATATGCTCCATAATAAAAAATCAACAGTTGAGTTTCTGTTTATTATCATCTATAATTAGCACCAACTACTAATAATTAGTGATGGGTTACAAGGGATTTTTTACAAAGGGGGCGTTTGAATGAACGCAGGGATTATCGGGATTAGTAAATATATTCCGCCAAAAAGTGTAAGTAATGTAGAGTTTGAAAAAAAGTTAGATACATCGGATGAATGGATTCGTACACGAACAGGTATTGAGAATCGATTTATCGCGGAGACTGAGGAAACATCAGATATGGCATTTCAAGCAGCAGAAAAAGCGCTAGCAAATGCTAATATACAGGCAAATCAAGTCGGTATGATTATTGTTGCAACCGTTACGCAAGATCAAAACTTTCCAAGCGTTGCGTGCCAAATACAAGAGCGTTTAGGAATTTCAGGTTGCGCGGCATTAGATATTTCAGCAGCATGTTCAGGCTTTATCTATGCGACGACGATTGCCAAGCAGTTTATTGAGAGTAATAGCTATGATTATGTATTAGTAGTAGGTGTTGAGAAATTATCAAAAATTGTTGATTGGGACGACCGAAATACAGCAGTATTATTTGGAGATGGTGCAAGTGCAGCCGTTATTGGTAAAGTTTCAGAAGGACGAGGCATTTTGTCATTTGAGCTTGGTGCAGATGGAACAGGTGGTAAGCATTTGTTTTTAGACCAAGAATCACATATTAACATGAATGGTCGTGAAGTATTTAAGTTTGCGGTGCGTCAAATGGGAGAATCGGCCATCAGTGTGCTAGAAAAGGCCGGTTTAACAAAAGATGATGTCGACTACTTAGTGCCACATCAGGCAAATATTCGCATTATGGAATCTGCACGTGAGCGCCTTGGCTTACCTGAAGAAAAAATGTCGAAAACGATTCATAAATATGGCAATACATCCGCAGCCTCGATTGGCATTTCAATTGTCGATGATCTGGAGGCAGGAAAGATTAAAGACGACGATATTGTTGTTTTAGTAGGCTTTGGTGGCGGGTTAACTTGGGGTGCGCTCGCTGTAAAATGGGGAAAATAAAATCAATTTAAACGAGAGAAAAGGGTGTCATACAATGGAAAAACGTAGAGTAGTTGTAACTGGAATTGGAGCAGTAACACCTGTTGGTAACAGCGCTGAAGCATCTTGGGAAAATGTACTTGCAGGAAAATCAGGAATTGGTCCAATGACACGTGTTGATACAAGTAAGTTTTCGGTATCCGTAGCGGCAGAAGTAAAGGACTTTAATATAGAAGAATATATCGAGAAAAAAGAAGCGCGTAAAATGGACCGCTTTACGCATTATGCACTTGCTGCATCTATGATGGCTGTAAAGGATGCTAATTTAACAATTACCGAAGAGTTGGCACCGCGAGCAGGTGTATGGATTGGCTCGGGTATTGGCGGTATGGAAACGCATGAACAGCAATTTTTAACATTCCAAGAGCGTGGCGTACGTCGTGTGAGCCCGTTCTTCGTACCGATGATGATTCCTGATATGGCTTCAGGTCAGGTATCAATTTATTTAGGTGCAAAAGGCGTAAACTCTTGCTCGGTAACGGCCTGTGCTTCGGGAACAAATTCAATTGGTGATGCATTTAAGGTAATTGAGCGCGGTGATGCCGATGTGATGATTACTGGTGGTGCAGAGGCGCCGATTGTGACAATGGCTGTTGCAGGATTTAGCGCCAATACTGCGCTATCACTAAACCCAGATGTAAACAGTGCTTCACGCCCCTTTGATAAAAATCGTGACGGCTTCGTAATTGGTGAAGGCGCAGGAATTTTAATTTTAGAGGAATACGAGCATGCAAAACAGCGCGGGGCAAAAATTTATGCGGAAATCGTTGGTTATGGGGCGACAGCAGATGCGCATCATATTACAGCACCAGCTCCAAATGGTGAAGGGGCTGCACGTGCAATGCAGATGGCGTTAAATGATGCAGAAGTAGCACCAGAACAAGTGGGTTACATTAATGCACATGGCACAAGTACGCCATATAATGATTTATTCGAGACACAAGCTGTCAAAACAGTATTTGGAGACCATGCCTACAAATTAGCGATGAGCTCAACAAAAAGTATGACCGGTCATTTATTAGGAGCAGCGGGCGGTATTGAAGCCATCTTTTCAGTGCTAGCATTAAAAGATGGCATTTTACCTCCTACAACGAACTTAGTTGAACCGGATCCAGATTGCGATTTAGATTATGTGCCAAATGTAGCGCGTAAAGCGGATATTGACTATGCACTTAGCAATTCGCTTGGCTTTGGTGGTCATAACGCATGTTTACTATTTAAAAAATATAGTGAATAACAAAAAACGAACGTAGCGGAAGTATATGCTGCGTTCGTTTTTCGTATGGTGTACAAAGGATGGTGCGTTGACTCGATTTGTACTATTTTTAGTTTGTTATGGCTTATGTGTGATGTCGATAAGCAATATGATTTTGTATCTTAATTATCGTACGCTAGGCTATTCCTGGCATGTAGTACTGCTATACATTGTGAATAGCGTAGAGCTCTATCTAGCGCTCGCTGCATTAATAGGACTGTTTATCGTCGTTTACGGCCTAGGCCCATCGCGTTCTCCATTTTCTTGAGTGTTTTAGAGGCGATGGCATTTGCTTTTTCTGCTCCTTCGTCTAAAATATCGTCTAGTTCTGGAGAGTCAATTAATGCATTGTAGCGCTCTTGAATGGGTGTTAAATGCTCGATAACCGCTTGTGCGACACCTGCTTTGAAATCGCCGTAGCCCTTGCCCTCATATTTCTTTTCTAAATAAGCGATGGATACATTCGATAATGCCGATTCGATTGTTAATAGGTTGGATACGCCTGGCTTGTTTTCGATGTCATATTTCACAATGCCTTCAGAATCTGTAACAGCTGATTTAATTTTCTTTTCAATTTCTTTTGCTGTATCTAATAAGCGGATCGTTGCTTTTGTGTTTGGATCTGATTTGGACATTTTCTTTGTTGGCTCTTGTAATGATTTAATACGAGCGCCTTCTTTTGGTAATTGAATGTCTGGAATTGTTAAGACATCATTGTATCGCTTGTTGAATCGCTCTGCTAAATCACGTGTTAATTCGATATGCTGTTTTTGGTCTTCTCCAACAGGCACGATATCGGTATTGTATAAAAGAATATCCGCAGCCATCAATGGTGGGTAGGTTAAAAGAGCGGCTAGTACCGTTTCTTTACCGCTTGATTTATCTTTAAATTGTGTCATACGCTCTAATTCACCGATTGTCGCCACGCATTGTAAAATCCAGCCTGCCTGTGCGTGTGCTGGTACTTCCGATTGGATAAATAATGTCGACTTTTTCGGGTCGATGCCACATGCGATATACATGGCGGCTAAAGAGCGAATGTTTTTACGTAGCTCTAAACGATCCTGTGGTACGGTAATGGCGTGCTGGTCTACGATGCAGTAAATCGCATTGCCTTGTTCTTGTAGTTCTGGGAATTGCTTAATCGCACCGATATAGTTCCCTAATGTAATTGTACCTGTTGGCTGTACGCCTGAAAAAATGGTTGTCATTGGTAAGTCCCCCTCATCATTAATCGATTTCGCCTTAGCAAAATAAAAAACATCATGCGTCCTCTATTCGAAAATAGAAGGGACGAATGATGTTAAAATCCGCGGTACCACCCAGCTTGCCAATATTGGCCACTCTTCTTCGTAACGTGAAGGCAACGAGCAAAACTACTGGAACCACAAAGGAAGTGTCCGTTCGTAAAGCTAACTCAGAAGTCCATTCCATTTAATGAATGATCTGTTTACACCAGCCACAGACTCTCTAAACATTCGATTTAAATGTACTACTCTTCGTCAACGTTTTTTATAATCTTGAAGGTGATTATAACGTATTGTGTGAAAAAAAGGCAATCATTTTACATAAAAATTTTTTGTATAAGAAGCTAGGAAAATGGAAATAGTAGGATTGGGTAGAGGAGTCATATGGATTCGGCTTGAATTGTCGGACTATTTTCTCAATTATTGTATTTAAATGAGAAATAATTTCTTCTTTATAGACGTTTGATGTGCATTATTTTGGGGTAAAAAATCATTGTTTCTTAAAATAATGGAATTCACGGTATTTAGAGCGAAAAACGTCATATAATTTTAGGTTGAGTTGCATTTATTTGTTGACAAGGTATATCCAAAGATGTGTATTTCATGTATAATAAGAACATAATCTTAAATTAAATTAATTCTAAACTAAGTATTTTTCTACAATTTTGCTTCTTTTGGAAGAAGACACTCATAGCAATTGAATTGAATCAATTAGAGAGGAAGTGAGACAATGTTAGTAACATTATTTACTTCACCAAGTTGTACTTCATGTCGCAAAGCGAAAGCATGGTTAGAGGAGCACGAGATTCCATATACTGAGCGCAATATCTTCTCAGAGCCTTTAACAATTAGCGAAATCAAAAAAATTTTACGAATGACAGAAGATGGCACAGATGAAATCATCTCAACACGTTCGAAAATTTTCCAAAAATTAAACGTTGATGTCGAAACATTACCATTACAACGTTTATACGAATTAATCCAAGAATATCCAGGACTGTTACGTCGTCCAATCATTTTAGATGAAAAACGACTACAAGTTGGCTATAACGAAGATGAAATTCGTCGATTCTTACCTCGAAAAGTAAGAGCTTATCAATTACAGGAAGCACAACGCATGGTTAACTAAATAAACGCGATACATGATGTTACATTTGCAAATTAGCGACTGTAACATCTTTTTTTTTTCACAAAAGTCCAAAGTTTTTATGTGTAATTGCGTATATTAATGTAAGCTAATTTTGTTACTTGATTTACAGTCGTAAGTGCAATACAATTGCAATTATTCAAATTATTTCGTGTGGATAATGTTTTTCCTTTTCATTTTTAGGCAATCCATCATACAATAGATTTATAGATACTTTAGTGTATGAAAAGTATCAAAGTTCTGATGTAATAGATAGCCATGTTGTATACTATTTTGTAAGGAAGCATGACGTTCTATACAATGACTGTGAAGGGAGTTGAGGTCTAATGGACATCGAACGCATTAATGAAAATACGTTAAAATTATTTATTACGTATAGTGATATCGAGGATCGCGGATATACGCGCGAAGAAATATGGTACAATCGCGCAAAAGGAGAAGAGCTATTCTGGGATGTCATTGGCGAGGTAAATACAGATGATTACTTCGATTTAGATGGGCCGATTTGGATTCATATAAATGCATCAGAAAGTGGTTTGGAAGTTGTTGTAACACGTGCAGCAGTGAACAATGATTCTGATACTTCATCGATGGCGGGTTCGTTTGAGGACGACCTTCATATAGCAGATCAGTTAAACGAGATGGAAGAATCGATTTTCAATTCAATCGGTGGAAAAGCAAATAAGGAAGAAGAGTCACTTGAAAATGCACGCTTCCGCTTTAAGGACATTGATGAATTAGTACCACTTGCCGAACGCGCTGTACAGCTTGGTGTCCCATCGGCATTGTATAAATGGGAAGACTACTATTATTTATTCGTTGATTTACAACATTTAGAGCAAGCAGAAGCGCGAAATGTTATTGCGTTATGCAGCGAATATTTACCAGCTTCTAAAATGACCATTCACCGTTTAGAGGAATACGCGGAGACAATCATTGCTGAAGACTGTTTCGAAACAATCATTAGTTATTTTTAACATATAGGACCACCTACGATTTATGTAGGTGGTCTTTTTCAATGCGTCTAGGCTAAAGCGCCAACCCTTGCCCATTTCAGTCTTTCCTTCAAAAGTGGTGAAGTGCTAACTTTTGAGTCAGGCCCTCCAATGTCTATCGGAGTTGGACGGGCGCATTTGATCTGCGAAATTGACAGTTTCCCATTAGTTACTTGTCGTAAGTTGAAATGGGAAATCATAGTCGTTAAGATTGGGGAAAAGGGTGATTTTATGCTAGTTGCGCATGACGAAAATCAGCAGCTTATCATTTTGCAACGCCAATTTTCAAGAGACGAACTACAAGTATTGAAGAAGCAGCATCAATTTTTTTGCCCACAATGTAACGAGCCCCTCCAATTAAAAATTGGCCAAATTCGAATTCCCCATTTTGCGCATTTGCAGCATAGTGAATGTGACAATCTATTTTCAGAGCGTGAATCAGAGGCGCATTTATTAGGGAAGCAACAGCTCTATGAATGGTTTGAACGACTTGAGCTAGCCCCCATTTTAGAGCCCTATCTCCCACAAATTCAGCAGCGGCCAGATTTATTAATTACGTATCAAAAACGCTTATTTGCGATTGAATTTCAATGCAGTCCATTACCATTGGAACTCTTTACAGCGCGCACGAAAGGCTATCTAGACGCAGAAATTACCCCCATTTGGATTGTGCAGAATTCCTTTGAAAGACTGAAGGATAATGGAGTCCAAAAAATAAAGATTAATTATACGATGAGCCAATATCTTTTGCACAACCAAGGACAATGTTATTTAATGACCTACGATGTGAAGCAGGAAATGTTTTTCTATATGAGTAATTTAACGCATTTAAAAAAGACGCAATATTTAGGTCAAGTCCACCGTTTACCACTCAAGCAACAGCAGTTTCCATTTTTAATTCCTTCTAAAATTTCCCGCCAAAAGTTCGAGCAATTCTTTTTGCAAATGCTGCAATTTCGAGATGACTATATGCACCCAAGACTGTTATTGAGTAAGCGTGGTGTGAATGACCGATTTTTGTTTGCGCTCTATGAATTACGCTTAACAGTGAATCAATTACCGATTTTTATTGGTATTCCTGTTCGAAATGCGAATGCTTTTGATGAATTTTGCGTAGAATGGCAAGTACAGTTATTTTATTTTTTGAAATGTCATGAACTAACACCCCAAACGATGAACGCCAATGCGATTCCTTATTTTTTTGAGTGGGCTAGTTTTGCCATGACGATGGAACGAAAGAAAGAAGTGACGTACTATTTAAGTTTGTTAAAACGATTAACAATTCAGTCTGCAACGGATCATTTGGAAAAAAAGCATTTAATTGAAGTGCTCTATGACGAATTGGTTGCAATTGGATAACGAAATTGTTTAAATAGACTTATAATTTCGAAATTCGGAATAGTGGGAGGCAATTATTAATGGCAAAACAAATTTTAACGCGTTCAGAAGTACCAGAACAATTAACATGGGATTTAACATCCATTTTCGAATCGGATGCTGCCTGGGAAGCAGAATTAAAAGAGGTAGAAAAGCTATCTGAACAAGCATCAAACTTTAAAGGGAAAGTGGCAGAAAGCGCGGAAAGCTTGTACAATACCTTACAATTTAGCGACGCATTGTATGAACGTTTACAAAAATTATATGTGTATTCGCATTTAAAGCATGACCAAGATACAGCAAACGCAACGTATCAAGATTTAGATGGTCGTGTGCGCTCGGTTTTTGCAAAAACAGGTGCAGCCTGGTCCTTTATTACACCAGAAATTTTAGCGTTAGATGAAGAAACGCTTAACAGCTATGTAGCAAGCTATGAGCCACTTGAGCTCTATAAACAAAGCTTAAAGGAAATTAATCTAGGACGTCCACATGTCCTATCAGCGGACAAAGAAGAGCTATTGGCGCAAATGTCTGAGGTTGCTTCTACAGCGAGCAAAACATTCAGCGCATTAAACAATGCCGATTTAGAATTCCCAACGATTACAGGGGAAGATGGCGAAGAGGTGCAAATTACGCACGGTAATTACATCCTAATGCTTGAAAGCGATAACCGTACTGTCCGTGAGGCAGCATTTAAAGCGGTGTATTCTACTTATGGCCAATTCAAAAACACATTTGCTGCGACTATTTCAGGGAATGTAAAAGCGCAAAATGCCAATGCGAAAATCCGCAATTACGATTCAGCACGACATGCAGCACTTAGCAACAACTTCATTCCTGAAAAAGTGTATGATCAATTAATTTCGACAATTCACGATTACTTACCAGCCCTTCACCGTTATGTCGCGTTACGTAAGCAAGTGTTAGGTGTTGATGAGCTACACATGTATGACCTTTTCACACCGCTTGTAAAAGAAGTAAAAATGGAAGTAACGTATGAGGAAGCGAAGAAAATAATGGTAGAAAGCTTTGCACCACTTGGACAAGAGTATCAAAATACAGTACAGCATGGTTTAGATAGTCGCTGGGTCGATGTATTAGAAAATAAAGGGAAGCGTAGTGGTGCCTACTCTTCAGGTACATTTGGGACGAATCCATATGTGTTAATGAACTGGCAAGATAATGTTAACAACCTCTACACTTTAGCGCATGAATTTGGTCACTCGATGCACAGCTATTACTCACGTGCAAATCAGCCGTACCAATATGCAGATTACTCTATTTTCGTTGCAGAAGTAGCTTCTACATGTAACGAGGAATTATTATTCGATCACCTAATGAATACATTAGAGGATGAAAAGCAAAAAATCTATTTACTGAATCAGTGGTTGGATGGCTTCCGTGGTACAGTATTCCGTCAAACTATGTTTGCTGAATTTGAGCATATGATTCACGAAATCGATGCAAAAGGCGAGGCGATTACAGCAGATAAATTAACGGCAATTTACTACGATTTAAATAAAAAATACTTTGGTGATGCGATGACTGTAGACGAGGAGATTGGTCTTGAATGGGCACGTATTCCACACTTCTACTACAACTATTACGTATACCAATACGCAACGGGTCAATCCGCGGCAACGGCATTATCCAAACAAATTTTAGAAGAAGGTCAGCCAGCTGTAGAGCGTTATATTAACAACTTCTTAAAAGCAGGTTGCTCTAACTTCCCAATAGAAGTATTAAAAGCCGCAGGCGTAGATATGGAGTCTCCAGAGCCAATTGCGCTTGCATGCCAAGTATTTGAAGAAAAATTATCTGAACTTGAAAAATTATTATTGAATAATTAATAGTTTGTGAAAACGCATCTGTTTAAGGTGCGTTTTTTGCTGTTTTAAAACGAAATTATGTTATTTTTCTCAGTTATTTTTTGGTAGGGTCAAGCTAATGGAAAAAACAGATTGCTTTATGAAGCCTTTTATATCAATAGTTTGAAGTATTTTTCATAGCGAAGAGTATGAAAACCGAATTAAAACGCTTACAAATCAATGGAAACGCTTTCTATTTGACGAATTTGTGAAAAAAGGCTAGTTTCATTGCAACAATTATTATTCCATGATAGAGTAATATACGTGAAATAAATCACATAACAAACATACACCCCTTTGTTTGAACGTGAACATTTCTCCCATCCCCTTTGTGAAAAAGAGGCGCACTATCTGTCGAGGATAGGGGCGCCTCTTTTGTTTTTGTTAAGATTCCAAATTTTAACCTGCTCCCTTTTAAATGTCCATAAAAAAACCAACCGACAAATGTAGGTTGGTCTGAATGATTATATAAGTGCTACTTTATTTTGCGCGCCAAAGCGTGATGTCGTCGGTCATGAGACGCTCGACTTTTTGCTGAAGCATTCGCTTTTTTAGCTCACGTTCAGCGGCTTGCTCATTAATGGAATAGATTTCAGCTACCTCAGCAGTTGTTAATGATGTAAAGCGATTGAACAATTCATCTAATGCCGGTGCTTGTTGGCAAATTAACTCTTCGCCAAGCAGCTCAGCTAAAATATGCTCGTAAACCTCATAGTTATAAGAACCACTAACTTTTAAGCCCTCATCCTCGATGCATTCGTTGAAAAAGACGATACTTGGAATTTCATCTACTTCCATTTCACGTGTTAAGTATAAATCACATTGGAAGGCACGTGCTGCTTCTTTTGAACCAAAATCTGTCATAAATTCTTTCATGTCTAAATCAACGTACTGTGCAATTTCGATTAATGTCGCATGTGAATTAATATTGCGCATTTTTAGTGAGGCAACTTCTTGTAATTTATTCAAATAGCGGAATCCAGCACGTTTACCTTGGAGTTCAGCTGCTTTAATTGCAATAGAAGGTAATGCTGGATGTGTAATATCCAATTCTGCTCCGGAAACACAGCCCTTCATACGGTTCGTTATGCTGTTCAATGATGCGAGCTCCGTACTTAGGACATAACGACATGTAAAGTAGTGACCATATTCAACTTGTAGCTTACGAAGTGTTAGCTGCATTGCGAGCGAACGTTCATCTAAGGGGTCAATGAAAATATAAAGTTCAATAGGCTTATTACATGTAGATGGTGTTATTGGTTGCTGTAAAACTTGGACATTATTCACTCAAATCCCTCCTCATCATTCGGGGCATTTACCATATGGTGAGCAGTCATCGCAAGGCGTTTGAAGTATACTTCACGGAATTTTCCGTCTAATTCAACCTCATCCATTGCTTCTGCCATACATTCTAGCCATGCTTGGGCACGATCAGGTGTTATTTTAAAATGCATATGTCGCGCACGCATCATAGGATGGCCATGTTCTTCTGTGAAGAGGTTCGGACCGCCAAGATACTGCGTTTGGAATTGAATCTGTTTACGAATCGTTTCTGTTAAATCTTCAGGAAAAATAGGAATTAGTAAAGGGTGCTTCGCCACTCGAGAGTAGAACGCATTTATTAGTTCAGAAAGCTTTTCAGCGCCGATTTCCTCATAAGGAACCGTATATTTTCGATTCATTTGTTGTACTCCTTTGTGTCTTACTTCGTCCTTTTGTAAATGGAACCCCATTTATAAAATAAAACGTTCATTAGGGCGATACAATTATTCTAGCAACGTAAACCGTTTTTAACAAATAAAGTGCCCTGCAAAATATTATGAAGGGCATTTTAACTATGCTTTATAATAATTTAAAACTTTCTTTACATAGTTTTGTGTTTCTTTAAATGGTGGGATGCCATCGTATTTTTTCACGTTACCGGGTCCTGCATTATAGGCAGCTAATGCCGTTTCAAGATTATTATCAAATTGATCTAACATTTGGCGTAAATATTTTGCACCGCCCATAATATTTTGTTCAGGGTCGGCGCTATTGGAAACCCCTAAATAACGCGCTGTTGCCGGCATTAATTGCATGAGACCCGTTGCCCCAGCTGAGCTAATTGCCGAAGGATTGAAATTCGACTCTTGTTTCATAACAGCGGCAATTAACTTTTCAGGTAATTGGTAAGCATTTGCAGCCTTTGTAATTTCCGCGCTGTATTTTTCAGCTCCGACCAGTAGATTTTCGAAGGCAGTCTTGCCTGTATAGTCTGTTACATATTGTTCGATTGAAGGACTAGCTGTTTGTTCATTTGCTTGACTGATTAGATTTTGCCATGAACTCCCATCTACACTGTTATTTAATAAAAACGTAGAAATGTATTGACTAGCTGTTGTCGAAGCAGCCGTATCCCCCTGCAAAGAGTTGACTAATTGTTGCAAGGAGTTGACATCTCCAAACGTTTCTACTGAACTGGATGTGCCAAGTCCTTGATCGTTTAATAAATCATTTAGTAAGTCATTAAATAATGTAGAGTTTGAGGATGATAATGTACTTGAACCCGTGCTGTCAGATGTGTTTAAGTTTTGCAATGCCTGTAACTCTAATAATGTTTTCATTGATGAAATATCCATGAAGGCACCTAACCTTTCTGATTAGTTAATGCCGTCATAAAGCGCACGATTTTTTTGGGTGCGGTTTGCGGCTCGATATTGTATTTTTGTAAAAACTGCAGAAACACGTTTTTTCCGTAGGTTTCATCATTTGTTTCATATTCTACCTCATAATCATCACAGTGCAAATAAAAAGAATGGTCAAAAACGAGTAAGCCCCCCTCGTAAGGAAGCTCCACACGGTCTGTTGTCAATGTTCCGTAGTGTTGTAAGTCGTTCGTCGGAATGTCAAAATGTGCAAGTCTCTCCTTTACATGGGGTGCTTCGATGCCGTTACCTGCAAGCATGTGCTCGGCTTGTTCTTGTGTGAGCATATCCGTTGTTTCTAAATGCTGATGCTCAGAAGTTTTTTCTTTTAATGTGCATTCGATGCTGTTGTCAAATGCTCGAATTCGTAACGCACTTTTCTTAGTTTTTAAATGCTGCCTAGAGGTATCGAAGTAATGATTTACTTGACGGATAATTTGTGAAGGCTGTACGGCAAAGTCTATAAGCATTTGCTCATATTGCGCCTTTGTTAACATATTTTTAAATTCAATTTCAATTTGTTGTGACATAAGCTGACTCCTTTTTATGGCTATTTTTACGCTTCCCTTCATCGTGAATCAATCCTGCTTTTCCTCAAAACCACTCTGCACCAATCGATAGTCATATGGTAAAATATAAAGTAACAGTTTTTTATAAAGGAGTTCAATTCACTTGCGAAATGTATATTTGATTACTCAATTTGACGTAGTACATAATGAAATCCATTTTATTTTAAATGAAAAAAAGCAACTTAGCCAATTTCAGCCAATCGGACAAGTATTGGCAGATTCAGATAATGAGGCGTTACTTTATATAATAGACGAAAATGATGCATATAGTTATTTGCGCTTTAATCAAGCTATTTGGCCGCAGCTCTTGCAAATGGTGCTGTTAAATCAAAAAGCAATGTTGAAAATGGCTGATGGAGTACTAGAATTAACAGATTTTACAGATGAGTTAAAAGCACTACTCTTTAATATTGAAGGAAACGGCAATTATGGAGATGCCTTTGTACAAATGATTGAAAAGGCTTTTGCCGATTTTTTTGCGCATAAATAAAGTATAATAAATGCAGCAAGTTGTTGTGAAATAGTAGGGGACGAAAGCTACTATTTTGAGTTGGGAGGTTTTGAAAATGGGGCAATGGGAAATATTTTTAAGTCCATATAAACAAGCGGTGGACGAGTTGAAGATAAAATTAAAAGGGATGCGCTCACAATTTGGCATCATGAGTGCAAACTCGCCAATCGAATTTGTGACAGGTCGAGTGAAGCCACTCGCTAGTATATATGATAAATCGCTTGCGAAAGGCATCCCATTTGAACCAACGGCGAATTTAGGTAATGAACTTCAAGATATCGCGGGCGTACGCATTATGTGTCAATTCGTGGATGATATCGCAACCGTGTCCGAGCTCATTCGCCAGCGTGATGATATGAAAATCATCGAAGAAAAAGATTATATTTCGCATAGTAAACCGAGTGGCTACCGGTCACATCATATGATTATTGAATATCCTGTCGAGACAATTCAAGGACGCATTGTCGTTGTGGCAGAAATTCAAATTCGTACATTAGCAATGAACTTTTGGGCATCGATTGAGCATTCATTGAACTATAAATATAAGGGCGTTTTCCCTGAAGAAATAAAAAACCGCTTACAAAGTGCAGCGGAGGCAGCATTTCGTTTAGACGAAGAAATGTCATCTATTCGTAGTGAAATCCAAGAGGCGCAGGCATACTTTAACGAAATAAAAGAAGCAACGAATCCAGCTATCCATAAGTCAAACGACAAAGAGGAGCGTGAACATTTATGAAATTTGCTATTCAATCACGCAGAGACAGCCAATCAAACGAATTGATGGAGCTCGCAAAATCATATTTAATCGATTTCGGTTTACAATTTGATGAGGAACAGCCGGAAATTGTTCTTTCAATCGGAGGGGATGGTACGCTATTACATGCGTTTCATCGCTATGCCCATCGACTCGATAAAACGGCTTTTGTAGGGATTCATACAGGGCACTTAGGCTTTTATGCCGACTGGAAGCCTTCTGAACTCGAAAAGCTCGTACTATCGATTGCCAAAAAAGAATTCAATGTAGTGGAATATCCGCTATTAGAGGTACAAGTACATCGTCATAATTCAGAATCAAGTACGTTTTTAGCCTTGAATGAAGCAACCATTAAATCGCCGGATGTTACGCTCGTGATGGATGTAGAGCTTAACGGCGAGCATTTCGAATGTTTCCGTGGCGATGGCTTATGTATTTCGACACCATCAGGCAGTACCGCTTACAATAAAGCATTAGGCGGGGCGATTATTCATCCGACATTGCAGGCATTCCAAATTACTGAAATGGCCTCAATCAACAACCGCGTATTCCGTACAGTAGGTGCATCACTTGTGTTGCCAGCGCATCATAACTGTGTATTAAAGCCCGTCAATGAACAGCGATTTAATATGACGGTCGACCATGTTAGTATGACGGAAACCGACGTAAAATCGATTACCTTTAACGTTGCAAATGAAAAAGTACGCTTTGCACGCTTCCGTCCATTCCCGTTCTGGGAGCGTGTGCATGATTCATTTATTTCGAACGAGTAGAATGAGGCATTATGCAAAAACAATTTCAACTACAATTTATAAATCAAATCCAAGGGCAGCTACTACGTGAAGCAATTGCTAATTGGGGCATATCGAAACGTGCGCTAACCGCTATTAAATTTGATGGTGGCGCACTCTATGTCAATGGAAAAGAGCAAAATGTACGACATCCTCTTGCCATAGGGGATGAAGTAACCATTGTTTTTCCGCTTGAACAAGTGAGTGATGGCTTAATTCCACAGCAGGGAGAGCTCGATATTGTTTATGAGGATGAGGCACTTTTAATCGTCAATAAACCAGCTTTTATGAGCTCGATTCCTTCACGTGAGCATCCGGATGGCAGCGTAGCCAATCTTGTTTATGGCTATTTTCATCAGCAACAGCTTGCTTCAACCGTGCATATCGTAACGCGTTTAGATCGTGATACATCGGGTTTGATGGTCATTGCCAAGCATCGCCATATCCATCATTTAATGAGCGAGCAGCAAAAAAAGGGCTTGGTGCATCGTGAGTACGAGGCTGTTGTAGAACGGGTGATCGTTGAGGACAAGCAATCCATCATAGCACCGATTGGTCGTAAAGATACGAGTATTATTGAGCGTGAGGTACGTGAGGATGGTCAATATGCGCATACGGATGTGACCGTACTAGCACGTAAGACAAATGTCACGCATATTCGCTTGAAACTCCATACAGGACGCACACATCAAATTCGTGTTCATATGAGTGCAATCGGACATCCTTTAGTAGGAGATGAGCTATACGGAGGCAGTCGCACACAATTGAACCGCCAAGCGCTCCACTGCTGCTACGTCTCATTTGAGCATCCTTTAACAAAGCAAAGCCTACACTTTGACAGCGCGCTACCTAGAGACATTACCGAGATACTCGATTGAAAGATGCCAACGTAAAAGAGGCATCTTTTTTTGTAAGAAAGATTTGCCATTATTTTTTACAATCTAGGTAAGCAAAATTTATATGAATCCATTAAAATGAAATAAATATGCGTAAGTGCTTGACGCCACTTGAATTTTCGTAATAAAATAGTGCGTCATTAGTAAATGGAAGGAGGGGACAAGCATGATAGAGGAAAAAGACAATGAGATTCACTACGATGAGTCATTATTGCGAATGCTACTGGAAGAAGAAAATATCGAAGCATTCCGTGAGCATTTTTTAGAGTTACACCCATATGATCAGGCACAGTTTTATGAAGAGGTGGGCCCTGACATACGGCAAGTAATCTATCGTTTCTTGTCTCCTCAAGAAATGGCGATGATTTTCCAAGCCATTGAACTTGATGATGATGAATATGAAAATTATTTAAATGAAATGGATACATCATACGGAGCAGCGATGCTTGGTTTCATGTATTCCGATGATGCCGTCGATATTTTAAATGAATTAGATACAGAGCAGCGTGAAAATTATTTAGAAATGATGGATGAAGAAACCGTCGAAGGGATTAATGAGCTTTTAGCGTATGAGGAATATACTGCTGGGGCTATTATGACAAAGGAATACGTATCCGTGCTAGAAAGCGCAACGGTACGTGAGGCAATGCGTGTATTGCGACAAGAAGCACAGACAGCCGAAACGATTTATTATATTTTCGTTGTTAATGACGCCCATCAATTGCTCGGTGTGCTATCGCTGCGTGAACTAATTGTGGCTGATGGTGACCTACTGATTCATGATATTATGAGTGATCGTATCGTTTCGGTAAAAGTAACGGATGACCAAGAAGATGTTGCAACCTTAATGAAGGATTACGACTTTTTAGCGATACCTGTTATTAATGAGGAGCGAGAATTACTCGGGATTATCACAGTCGATGATATCATTGATGTTATTGATGAAGAGGCGGAGGATGACTACTCCAAATTAGCAGGGATTGCTGATATGGATAACAATGACGCAGGACCGATTAAAGCAGCGGGAAAACGTCTTCCATGGCTAATTATCTTACTGTTTTTAGGGATGCTTACTTCAGGCTTGATGGGGATTTTTGAGGCAACTTTAGATAAAGTAGCCCTACTTGCAACGTTTATTCCACTGATTTCAGGAACATCCGGCAACAGTGGAACACAGGCACTTGCGGTAGCGATTCGTGGTATTGCAACAGGCGATATTGGCGGTAAAGGCAAATTCCGACTTGTACTACGTGAATTGAGTACGGGTCTGATTATGGGACTTGTCAGCGGTGCACTGGTTGTCGGCATTATCTTTATTTGGAAAGGCACATTTGTGATTGGCTTATTAGTTGGAGCGGCGATTTGCTGTTCGATTATAGTGGCCACATTAGCAGGTTCGTTTATTCCAATCTTGATGCACAAGCTAGGTGTTGACCCGGCTGTTGCGTCAGGTCCGTTCATTACAACGTTAAATGACGTAACGAGTATTGTCATTTACTTAGGCTTAGCGTCCACATTTATTAGCCAAATTATGTAGCATCTCTTCAAATAGGTGCATATCGTATGAAAAAGGATGTGTAACGTGGAAGGGCAACCGCTACTTTATATTATGAGTCCGAGTTTTATCCTTAATACAGAAATAATACAGCAAGAAGAAAGTACATCACTTTTTATACCAACAACGATGTTAAAGGCGAATAATCCATTGCTCGAAAAACAATTAAGTTTTTTCTCCAAGCCTATGAAGGAGCCGCGTATGCTACAATTTATCATGAATGATGGCGAGCGTATTTATGCATCAATCCAAAAGTTACAAGGAGAAGATGTTTTACTAAATTGTCTTCATAAAGAGCGATGGATTAAGGTGAACCAGATCGTCGCGATTCAGCACACATTGTAAGAGGAGCCAGCTAGCATGGCTCCTTTTTTAGTGACTTTTAAGAAGAGCGCTTTAATTCTAATTTAGGGTAAAAGGAGGTTCTTATGTATCCCATGCTACTAAGGTTATAGCATGGGTTCGGCAGTTTTAATTACAAATTCCAAGGTCCACATCATCAATACATTGCACGGCACAGAAGCAATCTAGGTCAACTGTTACACAGCTATCTGACGCCTCAAATTGCGTTACACTACATACTTCGCGGAACGAAATCGCTGTACCCTCGTTATTTAATAAATCTACTGTACAATCATTGTCATTCTTTGGCACAAGCACACGTAATGTCGCGCAGCAACCGTCAAAAATGTCTTCAACACGGAAATAAATGGATACACATGCAGAATCATCGTTTGAAGTACTAAATGTCGCAAAGAATGGTGAACCATCCTTGTTAAGTAGTGTGAAGACACGCGTGTCAACCGAATTACGTGCTGGGCTTACAATACCTCCAAGTGGCTCTAAGAAACAGTTAGTCGTACATGATGAGCATTCGTCTTGAACAGCAGCATTTTGAATTTCTAAAATTGCACGTACCACTTCACAAACACAGCCGCTTGATGATGCTATTGGTCGGCTTGAAGAATTACTTTCTGGTCTACCACATCCCATAATTTCACCTCCTCTCAAAACTAAGCTCATACTACAATATGAATACCTAAATTGATGAATCGGGCGAATGTAACACTTAAATAAAGTTCCGAAGCTATTTGAATAAAACACCCCTTAAATGGTCATAATTGAAGCAACTTTTGATGCAAGGTGGGCTGTTATGAAAAAAATTTGGCTAAGTGCACTTTTACTACTCCTATTAGTTGGCTGCAATGAGCGCGATCAAGTAGAAATGTATACAAATACAAATGATACGCAGTTACAAAATGAGGTTGCGCAGCTGTTTAAGCAGGAGGATGCGGTCGAGAAGGTCAATATTTTATTGGTGGAGAATGAACTATTTGTTGCGATGCAGCTAAAGCCATTTAGTAAATGGAATAAGCAAAAAATTGAGCACAAGTGGCAGCAAAAGATTGAACAACAATTTGAACAACAAACAGTGCTTGTATCAACAGATTTCAAATTGTACTGGGAAACATCAAAGCTTCTAGAGGAAAAAAGTCAGCATAAGGTTCTGCAAAAGTTGCAGGATTTGAAAAAGCTTTCGAGGGAGGAAACCTAATATGAATGAGCAACAGTACACGACACTGAAAGAGCAGCTAACACCACAAACCCCTGTTTCCCTAAATGTTCTAAAGGCGTTTGGTGTTGGCGGGGTCATTTGTACAATCGGACAGGCCATCTCGTATTTTTATATGATGTTTTTTGATTTCACTGAAAAAACAGTCGGCAATCCAACGGTCGCAACGATGATTTTTTTAGCGATGCTATTAACAGGCTTTGGCTACTACCGAAAGCTTGGACAATTTGCGGGGGCTGGCAGTGCGGTACCGGTCACTGGTTTTGGCAATGCCGTGATTTCAGCAGCAATCGAATATAAAACAGAAGGGTTCGTGCTTGGCGTAGGCGGCAATATGTTTAAATTAGCAGGTGCGGTTATTTTATTTGGGGTTGTATCAGCCTTTTTTGTAGGGCTCGTTAAGCTGATTCTTGTATCGGTAGGTGTTGCGTCTTGGTAATTGTTTTTCAAACGAAGCCGGCCTTACTTGCCTCGGCCACTGTTGTTGGACCGTTAGAAAAGCGCAGTGTTTTTCATACGTATTTTGATAAGGTATTAAAGGATGAACGGGTGCATAAGCAAACGAATGAAAAAGGTGGCGCTATGCTTATTGCAGAGGCTTGTCAGCTTATTTTAAAAAAATCCAAATTAAATAATTTAGACATCGATTATTTATTAGGTGGCGATTTAATTAATCAAATGACGCCGACAAATTTTGCGGCACGTGAATTAGCCATCTCTTTTATTGGCATGTTTTCAGCTTGTGCGACGTCGGTATCCTCTATCATCGTTGCGGGCTTATTAACCGAACTTGGTGCCAGTGATTTTGCGATTGCAGGGGCATCCAGTCAGCATAACTCGGTTGAACGACAGTTCCGCTATCCGGTAAATTATGGGGGACAGAAGCCTGCAACAGCACAATGGACTGTGACGGCAGCCGGTTTTGTATTAGTAGGTAAGTATCAGAAAAAAATGCCTGTGCTTGAGGCGGCGACAATTGGAAAGGTGATTGATTATGGCGCGACGGACCCATTTCATATGGGAGGAGCAATGGCCCCGGCAGCCTTTGATACCATTCAAGCACATTTGAAAAAGCGCGGGCAAACGGTACAGGATTATGATGTTATTATGACAGGCGATTTAGGTAAGATTGGACTAAAAATACTCATCGCTATGTTTGCACAAAGCGGTGTGAAAAAAGAAGACTTAGCAAGATTTCGTGATGCTGGTGCAGAATTTTTTGGAGAAGATTCTGCGTTTTTGGCGGGTGCTAGCGGTGCTGGTTGTTCAGCAGCTGTTTATAGCAGCTATATGATTGAACAGTTTAAAACAGGACGCTATCAAAAAGTTTTGCTTGTTGCAACGGGTGCACTGCTTTCCCCATTATCGTTTCAACAAGGGGAATCGATTCCGTGTACAGCTCATGCAATTGAAATCGGAATGGGGTGATCGGAGTGGGTTTTTCATTTTTAATGGCATTTGTTGTTGGTGGGCTCATTTGTGTGATTGGGCAATTAATAATGGATCTTGGCAAATTAACACCGGGCCATACTTTATCAATATTAGTCGTTGTGGGTTCCATTTTAGACGGGTTTGGCTTGTATGAAGCACTCATTGATTTTGCAGGTGCTGGTGCGACAATTCCGATTACATCCTTTGGTAACTCGCTAACGCATGGTGTGATGGCGGAAGCAGAAAAGCATGGTTGGATTGGTGTGCTGACTGGGATGTTTGAAGTGACAAGCTCCGGTATTAGTGCAGCCATATTATTTGGTTTTATCGCGGCGGTAATTTTTAAGCCAAAAGGCAAAGTGGATTAGACGTTTTCCCCTCTTTCTTTTTTTAGTGTGCATACACTAAGAAATAGAAAGGGGGGATTTTGAATGTCTGGATATGGCGGCTGGCAACAAGGCTGTAACTATGAGTCTCCTGCATATAATAATTGTAACAATAGCAGCACTTTTGTGTTAATTGTAGTGCTCTTCATTTTATTAATTATTGTAGGAAGTGTATTTATCTAAAGGAGGCTATTCATGATGGAACGTTCATTTTCAAAACAAGTGGAGCGTAAAACCGGCGTTAGCTTTGATGAAATCATGGCGCTAGCTGGTGCGTTGACACATGCTAATTTTTCGGATGAAAAGCAAGTGCGTAAAATTGTAAAAAAAGTAAGTCGCCTTGCGAATAAGCCAATTACTAAAGAGTTAGAGGATAATATCGTAAAATCAATCCTACAGGACGGTAAGTCACTAGACTTTACCAAAATCGAAAAAATGATGAAGTAATGATGTGCAAAAAACCCCCCGTCAAAGTTTGGCGGGGGGGTTTTTTTAGATAAGAAAGTATAAAATTTTGCGTTGTAAAAGTGTCTAGGCATTCAAGCCAGCTCCTCGCATCATTAGGTTCCGCCATCGAAAGTGGTGAAGCATTTACTGTCTAGTCGGGCCCTCCAATGCCTGAGTATCACACGATGTGCGTCATTGGGGACTTGCCACATGGACGTGGCGTCTTGCCCACTCGGAGCTAAAAGGGCGGGAATACCTTTTCTTGTTATAACTCTTTTTCCATTGCACGGTGGGGTATACCTGCGTCCATGAATTCTGGTGATATGACGACATAGCCGAGCTTTTCATAGAAAGGAACGGCATAGCTTTGCGCATGAAGCTTTAGTTTTTTAAAGTCAATGCTTTTAGCGTATTGCTCAACCGTTTCCATAATTAATATACCAAGTCGTTTACCACGGTATGAGCTTAGTACACAAACACGCTCTACTTTTCCAATTTGTGGTTCAATTTCACGTATGCGCGCTGTCGCAATTGTATCCACTCCATCATTAACGATGAAGTGGATAGCTGTCGCGTCGTGTTCATCCAGCTCTAATGTAAGCGGTACCCCCTGTTCCTTAACGAATACCTCTTTACGTAAAGCAAAGCCACGCTCGCGGTCTTCGTCAGTCGTTACTAATTTTACATCGAACACGTATTACTCAGCTCCAGTCAATTTATAGGTTTCGTATGTTGTCCAAGAGCCATCTTCCAGTTGATACAGTAAATGAATGCGGTCGATTACGTCTGTTTCATCTACACCAACCATGCGCAACTGACTGAAAATGTCATCGTGCTCGGAAGCAGTCATTTTTTGGGCAATTGTAATATGTGGTGCAAATACATGCTTAGGTACACCGAGATTGATTTTTTCTTGTATAGACGTATGCAAGTTTTCTAATTGCGCTGTAGGCTCTACACGGAAATAAATCGCATTTGTCGTAGGATAAAAAGAGCTAATTCGGGAAGCATGAATTTGTAATGGTGCAAATTGTGCTGAAATTTCTTCTAAACTTTTAGAAATCTCAACAATCTGTGATTCATCTGCATCGAACGCATCTTTTAATGTAAGATGTGGTGTGATTAATGCGTAGTGTGGATCATAACGTTTTCGATAAGTGTTAGCTAAATCTTGAATTTTTTTAGATGGAAAAGCAACAATACCGTATTTCAAATTCATTACCCCCTAAAGAATTAATCAAATTTTCTCTAATTATAACAGAAAATTTTGTTAATAAACATTTCCTACTCTGCTGATTATCCGAAAATTTCTATTAATGCACGTTTTAAGTCGGGCTTCCAATAAGTCCAAGTGTGATTGCCGTCGAACTCCTCGTAAAACGTGTCTACACCAAGCGATACAAATAATTGATTTAGCTCGCGATTCGGTGTTAAAAAGTCTTTAACTGATTTGTCCTTTAATATTACTTCTTTTTCACGTAGGCCAATAATATGGTAAAGCGAAAGTGTGTTTAAGTTTTTTGCCTGGCGAACTGCTTGAAGGACATGTTCGTCAACAAAGGGTGATTGTAAAATCGCCTTTCCAAAAATATTCGGATAATGAATTGCTGTCATGAGCGAAATGGTTGCTGCCATCGAATCGCCAATAAGTGCGCGACCCCCACCCATTTGAGATGTGGAAAACTCTGCATCTAAAAAAGGGACTAATTCATGAGCTAAAAAGCGCATATACGCCTCAAATTGATCGCCAGTAGGGATATACTTACGTTTACGGTCTTGGTAATCCTTGTAAGGTACACCTACAATAATCATATTTTCAATCACATAATCATCAATCAATTGATCGGCAAGGCGCGGAATTCCACCAAGCTGAAAGTAATCTCTACCATCCGATGCAATTAAAATGTTATATTCAAATAGTGGAGAGTAGTTGGCTGGAATATAGATTAATAATTCTAATTCCTCATTTAATGCATTACTAAAAAAAGTAACGTCCTTTACTGTGCCTTTATCCAAAGTTGTCACTCCTGTCGTACGTTAGTCCCCAAAATTGTATCATAAAGAAAAATAAAGTTGTAATATAGAGAGAGTTAGGGAAAAATACATTAAAAATTATTTTGAAGTGAGGAAGTTATTTATGCATAATAAAAGTGTTCGTGTACACTCGGATGAAGTGGCAAAAGCAACACATGACGCATTATTACGCCGTCATGTGAAAATTGAAGATATTGCAGAAATCGTTTATACGATGCAATCGCCTTATAATGAAGGGCTAACAATCGAGCACTGTATTCAATCAGTGGAGCGTGTTTTAAATAAACGCGAAGTTCAGCATGCTGTATTAGTCGGAATTGAGCTAGATGAGTTAGCCGAGAAAAAATTATTATCCCCAACGCTACAAAAAATCGTCGAGTCGGATGAAGGGTTATTTGGGGTCGATGAAACATTAGCACTGGGCTCTGTGTTTACTTACGGAAGTATTGCGGTAACAACATTCGGTCATTTAGATAAGCAAAAAATCGGGATTATTGAAAAGCTAGATACAAAAGCCGGCGAGTCGGTAAATACATTTTTAGATGACTTAGTAGGAAGTATTGCAGCATGTGCGGCTTCACGATTAGCGCACCGTATGCGTGATTTAGAAGAAGATGGTGAAACCTTTGCAGCCATTCCACCAAAAGCATTAGGACCAAAGCAAAAAAAGAAAAAAGAAATTTAATTCCATGTGAATCAATTTCATAAATCGATTTTTTCAAGAACTTAGACGAATACAATTTTTTGATTTTCATTTTTAAAAATTATGCAGCTGTGTTTTGTTCATTTAATTGTGCATTCAAACGATCAACGGCTAATTTGCAGGCATTATAAATAAACGTCACCAGATTGAAATGGAGCTTGGCTTTTCTACCTGTTCGATGACGGACATTATTTAATTGAAAATATTCTTTTAAGTAGGCATTCACACGTTCAACAGCTGTACGTTCTTTGTACAGTTTCTCCCATAATGCGGAGCCTCTTGCTGGATACGTATACTTGCGAATATCCGTTTCACACTTGATTTTAAAAACTTTTTGACACAGTGAATCCTCACGTAATGGACACGTTGCACATTCTTTTGGACGTGTAAATTTTAAACACTGATATTTCTCGTCATAGCTGTCGTAACAGTAGCTATGTTCACGTACGCACGTTGGACGGAAATTTTCATCGAAACCCAAGATTTCGGATTCACGACGTTTAACGTATGGAATGACTGCTTTCATGTCTTGATTTAAAATTTGTCGATAGATCGCTTTGTAATCATACCCTGCATCAAATATCGTTGTTGTAAATTGATTTGGCACGACTTCAGCTACCTTTTTTAACAGTGGAATGGCTGCTTTACTATCACTTAAATTACCAGACGACATCAAGCGTGCCACAATGTACTGACTTTTTGTCAAGACAGCTAAATGCCCTTTAAAGCCGAACCAGAACGTGTTTTTACCGTCACTATTTTTCTTGACACCCCACTTGGGTTCGATTGGGATGTCTCGCCAAAGTGTCGATGTTGGAATCGTTAATTGAGCTTCTAATTTCTTTTCATAGGTTGTAAGATTTGCCTCGATTTCTGCTTGTTCAGCGAGCCAGGCTTCATGCTCTTCTTTCGATTTGCGACCACGCTTTTTCGGGATTTTTTCCTTTTTCTCAGATGGTTTTGATGCATCGCGCGCTTCAAAATGTGTCGCGTCAAAAGCGAGATGTTCTTCCTCTAGAAATCCTTCTGTAAAGGCATTTTGGATGAGTTCATCTTGCATTTTATCAAAGACTTCTGATTGGCTAATCACATCGACCATACGTGAATAAGAAGAGTCAGAAGGTACTGAATCAGAAAGTAAAAAGCCGCAATCTAAACGAAAGATAAGATCATTTTTCAGACGCTTGATTAAATCTTTTACCGTTGGAATACGCTCAATAATACGAATCACGAGCGATTGAATCATCGCACTATAGTTTAATTCTCTTGGAGCGCCACGCATTGTCTTTTTACTAAACAGTTGAAAAATCGGCTGTAAATCAAAAGTAGCCAAAATCGCATCAAAACGATGAGAACTTTCCATTTCCATTAATTCATGGATGTCAAATAGACGCATTTGCTTTACAATAGTCATAGGGCATTCACCTCAGGGATAATTTTGGTTTGGTCACTTAAATTATACCAAATTGGGGAGGTGCCCTTTTTTTATTGTTTTGAAACCCATGGGAGACAAGGGGTTGGAATTATGAAATTAACTCATGTATACAATTAGAAAGATCTTCGGTTATCATTACTGAAGATTTTTTTACTGTGATGGATAAAGGAAATCAAATTCATTGTACTATTCGTCAAATTTCATAATAATAGAAATAAGCTTTAAAAAAGGTTAGAAAAGAGGTCCTAACATTGAGTGACAAAGATATTAAAACTCTCATTACAAGTGGAACGATTATTTTGGCATTTGTGTTGTATTTAATATTTAGGTAAAGAGTTAAGTCTTCAGTTACTATAAGAACTGAGGATTTTTCGTTTAAAAAAGATTAGATGAAGAAAGTAGGCTATACGTTTGAAAAAGTTCTATTTTGCTTTGTTATTTTTGACATTGCTATTAACTGCATGCACAGAAGAAACAGGCACAGATATTGGTGAAACACAAGATATTCAAGGAATTGTAGCTACCACTACAGCAACAGCGGACAAACATGATATTAGTCAGTTTGAGGAATTTGAATTACAAGAGGTAATTGACGGGGACACGATCCGTATTAACTATAACGGGAAATCTGAAAAGGTTCGTTTTCTTCTTGTAGACACGCCTGAAACCAATCATGAAACATTGGGGGTGCAGCCATTTGGACCCGAAGCAAAAGCGTTTACGAAGGAGCTTTTAGCAGGTCAAGATACGGTTTATTTAGAGTTTGATGTATCCTATCGTGATAAATATAAACGTTTACTTGCCTACATTTACACAAAGGATGGCATTAGTGTGCAAGAACAGCTGTTAAAGAATGGATTAGCACGTGTAGCATATATTTATGATCCGAATACAAAGCATGTCGATTGGTTCAAATCTATTCAAAAGACTGCACAACAATCAGCTAGTGGCATTTGGTCAGTTGAAGACTATGTAACAAATCGCGGCTATGACAAGGAAACTTATTTGGCCGCTGTCAAAGAACAAGGTGATCAATCAACTACGAATTCAAGTACGAAGAATAATGGTAGCTGTGAAATCAAGGGCAATATTAACTCAAAGGGCAATAAAATTTACCATATGCCAGGACAACGTGATTTTGACAAAACTGAAGCAGAGGAAATGTTCTGTACAGAAGAAGAAGCAAAAGCAGCTGGATTTATTCCGGCAACAAGATAAATCGGTAAAAAAGAGTGTTTCTCTAAATGAGAGCACTCTTTTTCTATTTAGTCAAGCGAATTACAGTACAAAATAATGAATTTTACACTAATTATGGAATAATTTTATGATAAATGACTCGATTGTTATTTGAGAAACTGTGCAATTTATGGCATGCTATTTAATGGTAATGAGAAATATTCTCTATTAGAAAAATGGCATTCTATGAAAGAGGGAGGATGATTGAGGTGAGAAAAAATTTCTTAACAATTATCGTAATGATATGGATGATGGCTATGAGTTTGCCAACCCATTCAGAAGCTGCCATTGCAGATGGTACCTATTCACTCAATTATCAAGTGAATCAACCCGGTAGTAATTCGGCTTCAATGGCAAATGATTATTTCCTAAAGCCAGCAAAGCTCGTAGTGAAAAATGGTAAAATGACGATGCAAATTACCATCAAAAATAGTAGCTGGATGACACAATTTAATCCACCAGGTGGCGCGAAAGTGATTGGATCTAATGAATCTACTGATCAACGTACTGTTCAATTTTCAGTTGCCGATGCAAATGTAATTACTATTGCTATGAAGATTGATATTGATGATATCGACTACCATCATGCCTATAGCGTTGATTTTGTGTTTGATCGTTCAGGTTTACCAGAGGCACCTGTTGAAGAGCCAAAGGAGGAACCTAAGCAAGAAACAACACCAGTACAACAGCAACCAGCACAACCAGCTGCCCCAGTAGAACCACCAAAATCGTCGTCAGGAAGTAATACTTCTTCAAATAAACCAGCAACATCAACAGATTCAAAAGTCACAACTACCGAATCATCTCAGCAAACACAAGCTACAAAGGATGATTCGACAGAGACAGAAAAAAACACAACAGACACAGAGCAAGCTGAGCAGTCTGAGGTAGTAGAAAACCCCGAGACGAGTGATGAATTACCGATAGTAGCGCTAGTCGTATTCATCATAGCGGCAATTGTATTTGTCCGCACAAAACAAACAAAAACAAATGGGTAAATTAGGAGGAAATGAGCATGACTAAGAAATCAAAAGTAACAAAAGCGGTATTAGCATCACTAGTAGCAACATCGGCAATCGTTCCTGCCATCGCAGTAAATGCAGAAGTAGGCGGAGAAGTAACACGTACTGTAGAAACGACTTCGGCAGCGGTTACAAAGACGATTGATTTTAAAGTAGAAGATACTACGGGTCACTTAGGGAATTATATTAAAGGTCCTGGTAATTTAGTTGAAATGCAAGGCAAGCAATATATTGAAATCATAACAACAGATGCTGTATTAGCAATGATTACGTCTGCTACAGTAGATGGCAACACAATTATTGTTGAACATAGTGGTAAAAAACAAATTTATGTACCGGTAACGAAAGACTATGCGCCAGTAAAAATTGAATTAGCCGTTAACTTAATGGGCAACCCAGTAAAATCAACGGCTACATTAACGCCAGATGCAAAATCAATTAAAGAGGTAGCAACTGGAACAGATAAGCCAGCTGAAGAAAAAATCTTCAAAATCGGTAAAACATTCGAATCCGTTGCTAATGGTACGTATGATGTGAAATGGGATGCCTATAACGAAAAAGTAGGGAACTATACGGCTATTACTCGTAGCTTATCTCCTGATGCAAAATTAGTTGTTAAAGATGGGAAATATGCATTACAAATTGCTACATTATCTACTACAAATGCTTTAATTACGGATATCAAGGTTGGCGATAAGTCAGTTTCGGTTGTATCAGGGACTGCAAAAGAAGGCGATGTTCGCGTATTTGAGTTTGAGTTAAAATCAATTAGTGATTTACATGAAGCTGAAATTTTCATTGATGCAAATGGTCGTCAAATGAATCATAAATTCGGCTTCGCAATCGAAACAGCTTCGCTAGACTTACCAAAAGCTGAAACAAAACCAACAGAGCCAACTGCTACAAAAATGCCTGTAACTGCATACAAAGAAGGCACGCAAGAATTATCCATTATGCATAATAAATACTTAGATGACGAAGTAACGGTAACAGCTACTGAAGGCGGCTATAATGTAGAGTTAACTTTCCCTGAAGGTCAACATTTATTGGGCTTCAAGGTCGAAGGGGCTACAGTAGCATTAAAATCAGAAGAAAAAGTAGGCAATAATACAGTTAAAATATACACAGTCGCTGTAAAGGATATTAAAAAATTATACACCGCAGAAGCAGATTTAAAAGTTGTGCTTAATGGAGCCGTGCTTTACGAAACAACGCATAAATTCCAAATGCAATTCGGTGATCAAAAGCCTGCTACAATGCCATTCACGGATATTGCGAACGATATTCATAAAGATTACATCGTAAACTTATATGAAAAGGGTATTTTCAAAGCGGCTGATAAATTCAATCCTAAAGATTCTATCAAACGTTATCAATTCGCATTAATGCTAAACCGCGCATTAAACCTAGAAGTTCCTGCAACAACGCAATTTACGGATATCGCAAAACTAGATAAAGAAACGCAAGATGCCATCAAAGCATTAAATGCTTACGGAATCATTAATGGTTCTTCGGCGACAACATTCTCAGCAGGTGAAGGGATTAAACGCCAACACGCGGCATTAATGATTTACCGTGTATTAGAGAAAAACGGCTACCAAGCAACTGGCGCTACGTCTAACTTTACAGACTTACCGAAAGATGCTGAAGTCGTAAAAGCGATCAACGAGTTAAATCACTTAGATATTATGACAGGCTACAATGGAAAAGTAACACCGAATATTGTATTAACGCGCTCTCAAATGGCTAAAATTGTAAATAATACTTTAGAAGTGATTGCTGGTTTAAAATAATAAGTAAATGAAGTGCAGGACTTCCGTTTTTATGGGCGGGAGTCGCTGCCTTTTTTCAAGTAAATATAACAAAGTTAAATTGAGGTAAGCTTCCATCACTTAGGAAATGAAATTTTACTTCAGTTTAACTAACGAGGAGGAAGAAAATTTGAATAAGTGGTTAGTAGCGCTGGCAATTAGCATCGGTGTTTTAGCAGCATGTGGAGATAACAATGCAACAAAGCAAGTAGAAGAGCCAACGACAAATGAAGCAACAACAGAAATCAAAGTGGAAGAAGAACATCGCATCATTGCGGGAACGGTTGTCCTTGCACAAATTTTAGACCGATTAAATTTAGACGCTGTTGCAGTGCCAGAGACGGTGAAGGATTTACCCTCGCGCTTTGAAGGGCTTCCAAATATCGGTAACGCAATGGACCCAGATGCCGAAATAATTAAATCATTAAATCCAACGGAAGTATTATCGGTTTCGACTTTAGAATACGATTTGAAAACGAAATTTGAGCAGTTAAAAATTCCAGTTGATTTTGTAGATTTAACGAGCATTGAAACGATGATGGATGAAATTACGGCATTAGGGGAGCGCTACAATCGGGTAGATGAAGCAAAGGCATTGAATGAGGAGTTGCAAGATGAAATTAATGCTGTTGAAATGGCTACAAGTGAAAAAGAAAAGCCAAGTGTATTAATTTTACTGGGAGTGCCGGGCAGTTATTTAGTGGCAACGGAAAATTCCTATGTAGGCGATTTAGTTCGTTTAGCTGGTGGCGAAAATGTCATGGCTGGTCAAGAGGCGGAGTATTTACCATCTAATACCGAATACTTATATGAATCGAATCCAGATATCATTTTGCGATTAGCGCATGGGATGCCTGATGAAGTCATTGAAATGTTTGATAAGGAATTTGTAACAAATGATGTCTGGAAACACTTTAATGCAGTAAAGAAAGATAAAGTTTATGATTTGGAAGAAGAACTGTTTGGCACAACTGCTGCGCTCAATGTACCGGATGCATTAAATCAGTTAGTAGAAATTTTTTATAAGTAAGCACCCATTCTCGCTCCTAGTAAACGAGAGGTGTTTTTCTAATTAATGGAACCAAAAAGGATGTTTTGCTGTGACAAAAAAGATACTTAGCTATATAACCATTATACTTTTATTACTGGTTACGATTATTTATGCTGCAACGACAGGTAGTATTAAAATGTCGTTTGTTGATTTTATGATGAATTTTTTTGACGCCAATCATGCAGATATGGCAGCCATCAAAGATTTACGTTTTCCACGTATTATCGTGGCCATTTTTGCGGGTGCGGCATTATCTGTGGCAGGTGTGCTATTGCAGGCCATTATGCGTAACCCATTAGCGGATGCAGGATTTATCGGCATTTCGGCGGGGGCTGCATTTACGAAGTTATTTATTGTAAGCTTTGTGCCTACGTTATTTTTCCTTTCGCCAGTAGCTGCATTTACCGGTGGGGCAATGGCATGCTTCTTTGTATTTTTATTATCGTGGAAATCAGGCTTAAACCCACTGAAGCTAATTTTAGTCGGAATTGCAATCAACGCGATGTTCTCTGGCTTAACGGAAGCAATGATTAGCTTTGGTGCTTCCTCGACAGGAGCTATCTCGTCCAATTTATCTCTAAAAACTTGGGAGGATGTTTCGCTTATTGCAACGTATGGCTCGATTGGATTACTAGTGGCCTTTGCCTTGTTTTCATGGTGCAATGTACTCGTGCTATCTGATAAGACAGCAAAGAGTGTTGGGTTTAATATAACGATTGCTCGCGTAGTCATAGCGGCAGTGGCGGTATTATTAGCAGCCTCATCGGTTGTCGTAGCAGGCGTCATTTCGTTCGTCGGTATTTTAGTGCCACATATTGCACGGCGATTAGTTGGCTATGATCATAAGGTACTCCTTCCTTTTACTGCGTTATTTGGTGCGCTTATTATATTATTAGCAGATACATTAGGACGTACGCTGTTTCACCCGATGGAAATTCCAGCGTCAACGATTATGGCAATTATCGGTGGTCCATTTTTAATATTTTTACTTAGAAAAGAGTGACAAGTAGTATGGAAATTAAACAGGTAGTTGTTTCATATGATGGCACGACCAAGCATTTAGATAGCGTGTCTACGCAATTTCCAAAAGGAAAGGTGACGACGATTATCGGTCCAAATGGCTGTGGAAAATCGACATTATTAAATGTGATGTCAAGAAATCATAAGCCCTTTGCTGGACAAGCAATGCTCGAAAATCGAGATTTAGTCGAATTTAAGCCAAAGGAGTTTGCGAAAAAATTTGCAATTGTTTACCAACAAAATGATATTCCACAAGATTTAACGGTCGAGAAATTAGTCATGTATGGTCGGATGCCGTATTCATCACTGTTTCAAAAGAAAACGGCTGAAGATGATGAAGCGGTAACATGGGCGCTTAGCTGTACGAAATTGCTAGAAAAGCGCGGCAAAGATTTATCGGCGTTATCAGGTGGAGAGCGTCAGCGTGTCTGGATTGCGATGGCGTTAGCGCAAAAATCAGAAATGCTCTGCTTAGATGAGCCGACAACGTATTTGGATATTTATTATCAGCTGGAGCTGCTGGAATTGGTAAAGCATTTGAATGAACAGTACGGCTTAACGATTGTCATGGTGCTACATGATATTAATCAGGCGCTTCGTTATAGTGATCATATTGTTTTAATGAAATCAGGCACTATCGTTGCAGAGGGGATACCGCGCGAAGTCATTACAAAAGAAGTCATCAAAGAAGTGTATGGGGTAAATTCCGTGTTCCATGAGGACGAGGAGCTAGGCCTCTATATGATGCCTTTAAGTATTTAATATGCGTCTATTCATACGAGTGTTGAGTGGAATCGTCATGCTCATTTGCTTAGGCGTTATTATGCAATATATACTGAGCTACCGTGATATGGAACTGGGTTTACAGCAAGCGCAGCAAAGTAAACTGGAGCAATTGCAACAGCAGAATGAGCGTATTATTGGGTGGCTAAGTTTAGAAGGCACGCGCCTAGATAATCCGGTGTTGCAGGCGGAGGACAATGATTTTTACTTAGTGCATAATTTTTTAGATGAACGAAGTCGTGGCGGCAGTATTTTTGCCGATTATCGAAATGATGTCTTCAATGACCGTCATACGATTTTTTATGGGCATGTGCTTCGAAATGGCACGATGTTTGGTGATCTAGCAAAGTTTAGTGAACAAAGCTATGCGGATAATCACCCAATATTTCGCTATGAAACGAAAGATAAATCCTATATACTCCAAGTTTTTGCAGCATACGAAACAACGACAGCATTTTATTATATTGAAACGGACTTTACGGAAGAGTCATTTACACAATTTTTAGCAGAGATTCAGTCACGCTCGGAAATTGAAATGCCAATCGACGTGACGGTAAATGATCGGATTGTAACGTTTTCAACCTGTACGACATCACTAAATGATACAGAGCGCTTTGTTGTACATGCAAAACTGGTTGAACAAGAACACTAAGAGGTGAACAAAATGAAACAACGTAAATTAATCGTAGCCTTACTTGCCGCTTCGGTATTGGCAGCATGTGGGACAAAAGAAGAGACAACAGAACAGCAAGTAGAACAGCAAGTAGAACAGCACCAAGAGGAAGTCACATTAGATGTGAAGGAGCAGGCGGAAAGCTTTAAACAATTTGCCGAAGCACAGATGGTAGACTTTGTAGCAGACACGGAGCGCTTAGCAAGCCTTGTAAAAGAAGGAAAGCTAGAAGAAGCACAAAAGTTATACCCATTAGTCGCAATGTATTATGAACGTATGCAGCCACTAGCATCTCATTTTGAAGAGCTAGATAAAAAAATAAACGGGGCATTCATTGCAGGTAGTAAACAGGATGGAACAGGCTTCCAACGCTTAGCATACGGCTTATTTACTGATAAGAAAACAGGAAGCTATGAAGAAGTGGCAACTCAATTAGTAGCCGATGTAAAAACCCTACAAAAGGAATTGCCAGCCTTGGATGTATCAACAAACAATGTATTAGCCGCGGGTGTACTTATGTTAGACAAATTAGCCAACGAACGCTTAATAGCTGCAAGCTCAGCAAATGATGAAGTATATACGGTAAAGGCCCAAACCGAAGCAGCAGAAGAGCTTGTGAAAATCTTCATGCCGCGTGCCTTGCCAGAAAGTGCTACAGCAGCAACGGAAAAAATTGCCGCATTGAACGAGCTGGTAGCCTATTATGAAGTAGGTAAGGAAGACTATGTGAATTATAGCTTCTTCACAACGAAGCAAAAAGACGAGTTAATAATAGCAGTAAAAGAAGTACAGCAAGCATTACAAGCGATGAACGATTCTATCGAATAATCTATGAATGTGCTAAAGGCTCCCAGCTTTTAGCACATTTTTAGTTTTGAATATTTTTCCTTAGGGTAAGCATATATTATGAACTGCTAAGATTAGCTTACCGAGTAAATCCATTTTGAGGAGGAGTTTTTGTAATGGCACAATGGACAGTAGACGCATCGCATTCGAGTATCGACTTTCAGATAAAGCATATGATGGTAACAAAGGTGAAAGGGACATTTGATTCCTTTAACGCCAATGTAGTAGCAGCGAATTTAGAAAATTTAACGGATGCATCCATTTCTTTTGCAATTGATGCAGCATCTATTAATACCAAAAATACAGAGCGTGATAATCACTTAAAGTCAGCAGATTTTTTTGATGTAGAAAATTATCCTTCTATTCGTTTCCAATCGACGCATATTACACAATCAGGGGATGCGTACATGATTACTGGCGATTTAACAATTAAGGACGTGACCAAGCCTGTAACCTTTGAAGTCGAATATAACGGCAAGGGCTTAAATCCTTGGGGTGTTGAAGTGTACGGCTTTGAAGGCGAAACGAAAATTAATCGTGAAGATTTCGGATTAACATGGAATGCCGCACTCGAAACAGGAGGGGTATTAGTAGGAAAGGACGTTAAAATTTCAGTTGCAATGGAAGTGAATCCAGCATAAAGATCAACGGGGGGTGTCCGGAAAGTGATTCTGGGACACCCCCTTGCGCCGAGGATGGAGGCCAGCACGATGCTGGTCATGAATGCGTTGACTCGCGTCGTGACGGTTTTAGCATACGTACCTATTTCGACCACCGCGAAAAGCAGCCTGCAGCGGATAATTAATACACGAACGAAGCACTGCGCTAAAAGTATTTACTTTTGGCGCAGCCCCTTTTCATATGTTTGTAAACACAATCCAAAAAAACCAATAATTTATGTATAATAGTATTGATTACTTTAAGAATGGAGGCTTTGTCATTGTTAGTCGATTTTAAGGTGAAAAACTGCCTATCCTATAAAGAAGAGACGATTTTTTCGATGGTCAGTGGCTCACGTGTACGTAAGTTAAAGGAAACACATACGATGCAACAAAATAAGGTTAGCCTTGTAAAAAGTGCATTTATATTCGGACCAAATGGCAGCGGAAAATCCAATTTATTTGCAGCATTTAAAGTGTTACGTTCGCTGTTATTTAATTTTGAAAGCTTAAATAATATGAAGCAAATGCGTTTACCTTATCAGCCGTTTAAATTAGGTGGTGAGGCAGAGCAGCCTACAGAATTTATGATTTCACTCATTGTAGATGAGCAGTTAGTCGAATACGAAGTGCATTATAATCGTGAGCAAATTGTCTATGAACGCTTTTCGAAAGTGCAAAAAGCGCAGAAAAAGCATTATTTTGTACGTACATATGATGAAGACAGTAAAGAGTATACATATGAAATAGCGAAAAAATCCCAAAGCGAGCTAATATCTTATACGCGACCGAACACAGCTTTTTTAGCGATATTAAATGTTTTTAATGATAAGGATGCGGCACTCATTTACGAGTGGTTTATGGATAAAATTATTTTCTTGGACGAATCCAGTCATTTAGCTGGCCATCCATTAATTCGTAAACTAGAACAGGATGATTTTAAACAACAGGTTTTGCAGCTGTTAAAAATTGCGGACTTTTCCATTCAAGATGTGATGGCAAAGCGTGTTGAACGCATGGAGAAAAATTCAATTGCACATAGCTTTGAGATGGATGCTGTTGTGCAGGAAATGGATATCGATTTACATTATTTATCGTTTGATGATGACGGTGCGCCTACAGGAACGAAGACGATTAATTGGACGATGGATTCCAAAGGTACGGTGCGCATGCTGTACTTGGCCTGTGTCATGGTAGATGCCCACAATAAGGGGAAAACGATTTTTATTGACGAATTTGATACCGCCTTTCATGTCACAATCTGTGAGTTTTTAATGGCGATTATGAATAGCAAGCGCAATGAAAACAATCAATTCATTGTCACGAGCCATGAAATTGATTTGCTGGATCAGCCGCTACGCCCTGACCAAATTTGGTTTGTTAACAAGTCATTTAAAAATGAATCGGAACTCTATTCGTTATTTGATTTTGCTGATTTGCATAAAAAACGCGCGGATCTATCTTATGCAAAGCGTTATTTAAAGGGCGAGTTTGGTGCAACGCCTGTCATTAATGAATATTTATCGGATCGTTATTTAGAAAAGGGGGGTGAACGCGATGAGAACGCGTGAACGAGGGAATATCCCGCTTCGAAAAACAATCTTGATTTATTGCGAGGGTGAGACAGAGCGCATCTATTTTGAGCAAATGAAAATTTTAAAGCGTTCCAAAATGGTTAGTGTCAAAATTAAAAACGTCAAACGTTCAGCAATTAAGCTTGCCAATCATGCTTATCGTGATGCAAGCTATCAGCCATTTGATGAAATTTGGATTGTATTTGATAAGGATGATCTAACAGACTGGCAACTAGATGAAGTGAATGAGTTCTGTACGCTTCATAACATTCGCATTGCTTATACGAACGAAGCATTTGAACTATGGTTGCTAATGCATTTTGAGCAGATTGACGAGCAGCAAGTGTATCCACGAGCGCTATTAAACGAAAAGATGGAACAGCATTTACAGGTGAGACGTTATTTTCGAAATAAGGGGAATGCCGAAGTGATTGCGCCCATTGCATTGCGTCATGAAATCGCGTTAACCAACTGTACGATAATGATGCAGCGGCGTAATACGGAAAGTCGCGACAATCCGTACTGCAATTTACATGAGATGCTACACCACGTATTTTAAAAGCTGTAGGGCTTCGTTATTGAACGATTCCCTACAGCTTGTTATTTGACTTGTTCATGCTTGATGTAATGGATCGCTGCTGTTGGTAAGTCTCGATAAGAAAGCTCGTCAATGGCATGCACAGTTTTGGAATCAAATGTTAAGGTCAACGCCTCTGTATTTTTACTTTTCACATTCATAAACCATTTTAGCGTGACATCATTTATGCTGTTTACATGTTGAATTTCTTTTAATAGGTTATAGCTATCTTTTAACAATGTTTTTTCATCGATAAATTCAGATGCTTGTAAGGAAATTGTGATATTTTGTGAGCCGTCAACGATTTCAATTTCCATATTTAACATAATATTTTCCACAAATTGATGCAAAATAATCTGAGAAATGGCGTTCATTGTTTCGATTTTTAATTGCTCTGGTGACATAGATGTCTGTGCGTCCTCTAACTTTTTTTGCTCATCTGCTTCATTCGTTTTTATCAAAAATTGAATGGACACAGCGCCAACAAAAAGGATTAATACAATGAGCATAAATTTTAAAAATTTATTCAAACGAAGGATGCCTCCTTTTACGAGGTATTTAGCACGTTTCTTATGATGCATTCTCCATTATGCCATAAATAAATACGAAAAGGACCGCCAATTGTGACAGTCCTCTAACGTTAAGTATTTGATTCTTCTGTAGGAAGCGTTGCTGCATATTCGTTGAAGTATAAAAATGATTCGTCCTCTAATTGCTGGATTTTGTGTTCGTTTAAACCAATGGATAATGGGCCAGAAAAAATTTCGCCCCACCAAGTTTCAGTTATCATCATTGTTATATCCCCCTTTGTACGATTGTTATGCAATGCATATTATGTTTGAATGAGTGGTCTGTAATAAATACCTTAAACCTGATCGTTGTAAACCTTTATTCAGATAATTTGCTGGCTGAAGAATATTCCTCCTTTACTATGTTTGGTTTTTTCTAAAACTGTAGTAGTTAATACTATAGTTAATATGTGAGAAGCGTTATAATTTATGCATAGATTTCGTTGAAAGGATGAAAAAAATGAATTTTACTGAGCGAGAAGTGGATCAAATGATTGAAGAACAGCGTCAATTTTATTTTACAGGAGCTACTAAGGATGTTGAATTCCGTAAGCAGCAGCTCATTAGTTTAAAGAAAACGATTAAAAAATACGAAACACAAGTAATTGAGGCACTCGCTTTAGATTTACGCAAAAGTGAATTTGAGGCATACTCTACTGAAATTGGTATTGTTTATGATAGTATTTCTAATTTTTTGAAAAATTTATCGACATGGATGGTGCCAGAGCCAGTAAAAACACCTTTGCACTTCCAGCCAGCTAAGAGCTATATTGTACGCGAGCCATATGGGGTAGTTTGTATCATTGGACCGTTTAACTATCCATTCCAATTAATTATGGAACCATTAATTGGCGCAATCATTGGAGGAAATACGGCTATTGTGAAGCCTTCAGAAGCTGCAGTGCATACAGCAGTCATTGTGAAAAAAATCATTGAAGAGACTTTCCCAGCAAACTATATACGTGTTGTAGAGGGTGAAAAGGAAGAAGTGACAGCGCTCATTCATGCACCGTTTGATTATATTTTCTTTACTGGCAGTGTAGCGGTAGGAAAAGTGATTGCCAAAGCAGCGGCAGAACGTTTGACGCCAATTGCCCTTGAACTAGGTGGAAAAAGTCCCGTAATCGTAGACCAAACAGCCAATTTAGAAGTTGCAGCACAGCGCATTGCTTGGGGGAAATTTAATAATACAGGCCAAACTTGTGTAGCACCAGATTATGTGCTTGTACATGAGGCCGTTTCGAAAAAGTTCGTAAAGCTATTGAAAAAGACGATTCGCGAATTTTATGGGGCCGATCCACAAAAGAGCGCGGATTATGGTCGGATTATTAATACGCGCCAATTTGACCGTTTGGAAAAGTTGTTGAATGAAGAACGGGCAACGGTGACATTTGGTGGGCACACAGACCGTGAAGATTTATATATGGAGCCGACATTATTAGAAAATATTGAGTGGAGCAGTCCATCTATGGAAGAGGAGCTATTTGGTCCTATTTTACCAATATTAACTTATGCCCATTTACCAAAGGCTATCCATGAAATTCGTCAGCTGCCAAAACCGTTAAGTGCTTATCTTTTCTCAGAAAATGATAAAGCAATCGATTATTTCCTACAAGAGCTTCCATTCGGTGGTGGCTGTGTCAATGATGTAATTACGCATGTAGGCAATGGTCATTTACCGTTTGGTGGAGTAGGTCCATCAGGTGTGAAGGCCTACCATGGGAAAGCAAGCTTTGAAAACTTCACACATCCCAAATCCATTATGCATCGCTCGAACAAATTAGCCAATAGCCTTCTTTATCCGCCTTATAAGCAAAAGGTAAAGCTTGTTCGTACGATTATGAAATAAGAAAAAGGGGGTGTCCGAGAAGTGATTCTGGGACACCCCCTTGCGCCGAGGATGGTGGAAATTTTATTTCGACCACCGCAGAAGCACCGCCTGCAGCGGATAATAAAAACACGAACGAAGCACTGCGCTAAAAGTATTTACTTTTGGCGCAGCCCCTTTTGTTCTTTGAATGTCCTCAAAAATTTAGGATTGGACGATAGGGAAGGATAGTAATATTTCGGTACCAACCTCTTCTTGACTTTCGATTTTAATTGTCCCGTGATGGTCTTGAATAATTTTGTTAATGATCATCATGCCGAGCCCAGTGCCTTTCGTTTTTGTCGTATAAAATGGTTCAAACATTCGCTCTAATACATACGAAGGAATTCCGCAGCCAGTGTCTGTTAAATTGATTAAGACATCTTTTTGATCGGCGCTGAGGGACACTTCTAAGGTAATCGTTCCTCCGTCCGAAATCGCTTCTATTGCGTTTTTAAACAGATTAATCAATACTTGCTTAATTTGATTTTTATTTCCTAGAATTATAATATCAGGATAATTGTTTCGTAAGATAAATTCGATGGACTTTTGTTGAAATGCATAATGGAAAAATTGCACAATATCCTCTAGTGTTTCTGTTAAGTGAATGTTCACGAATTGATTTGCCTGCGGGCGTGATAACACTAGAAATTCCGACAAAATTAATTCAATGCGCTCAATTTCATTTTGAATAAGCTTTGTATATTCATAGTACGGCGAATTCGAATCTTCATTCATCATTTGAACAAAGCCAGAAATTACAGTCATCGGGTTCCGAATTTCATGGGCCACACCCGCTGCTAATTCTCCAACAAGCTTTAATTTTTCAGATTGCAAAATTAAATTTTCGTTTTCTTTTATATAAGAAATATCACGAGAAATAACAGATGCTGCAATAATTTCACCCTGTGGATTTAAAATGGGGGACAAGGAAATTTGAGCATCAAAATAAGTGCCATCCTTTCGCATATCGGTTGTTTCAAATAAGTGGTAGCTGGACCCTTTTCGAAGCTCTTTCGCACGACAGTTCGCACCATCCGCATTTTCAGGTGGAACAAGGGGAAGTGAACGGCCAATTGCCTCTTCTTTGGACCAGCCATATAACTTTTCGAATGCCGGGTTGACCGTAATGACGCGATCCTCTAAATCAAATACCGCAATGGCGTCCTCTGCCTGTTCGAAAAATAAATTCAAATAGGCTTGCTTCGAATTTAAATCATATTCACGGGCATCTGCTCGTTTCTCCATTTTCGTCCACGTATTTTTAATATAATAGCTTTGAATAATACTAACGACACAAATAATTAATAAAAAGAAGAATAGTAAGTAATTCTCTTCCGTTCCGAAAAAGCCAATTGAAAAAACATCGAATTTAAATAATAAAATAATTTCTACTAAAATGAGAATAATATTAGCGAAGTTTATTAAAAATGACCGGTAAATTGATAATACGCCAATCAAGTAAATCAAACTGTAGATTGTAATCGGACTATCGCTTTGAAAGTTATAAAGGAATAGTAAAATATGCCAATTAGCGATTAATATAATCTGGTAGACTTTTGGATTAATTTTTACTAAGTAAAGCACGCCTAGTAACACAGCACTAATTCCACAAAAAAACAAATAGCAATAGTGATGGTGGAATTGTTGCAAAAGGATGACGATAACGACGACAATGTTCGACAATAAATAAGTAATCAGTGTTAGAAAATTTCTTTTTTTCAATATTTCTTGTTGTTGCATGGCACACCCCAACTAGTAAACTATTTATCTTCTATCATACATGAATTCCCTATGTCGATAAATGGCGAATTTTGATATGATAAAGATAATGAAGAAATGCAGAATGGTTTCGCGTTTCTTTTTACTCGATTGAAGTGTAAAAGCATGGAATTTTCGTTGTAACAGCAGTATGATGTTTAGTACAAACAATAAAATAATCGTAAATGGAATTTTCATTCGCAAATAGATTGCAATTGTGGGGGAACAAATTATGTATGCAGAAGAACTTTTAAGTACACTGATGCAAAAGAAAATTGTAGGTAAATTACCAAAAGTGATTAAAGATATCGCAATTGATTCACGCAGTGTTCAGCCGAGCAGCTTATTCATATGTATTAAGGGCTATACTGTAGATGGACATGACTTTGCTCAAAAGGCTGTTGACGCAGGTGCAACCGTAATCGTAACGGAGCGTCTTTTACAATTAGAGGGTGAGGTTGCGCAAGTAATTGTCAATAGCACGGATCGTACGCTTGGTATTTTGGCGGCGAAATTTTTTGATTACCCATCAAAAGATTTAACAATGATTGGTGTAACGGGTACGAACGGCAAAACAAGTGTAACAGGCATTATTCATAATATTTTAGTCGGGCTTGGTGAAAAATCAGCGTTATCCGGGACAATCGGCTTTAATTTAAATGGTGTGCTTTATGAGTCAGCTAATACGACAAGCGACGCATTAAATACTCAGCAAATGATTTTCCGTGCAAAAATGGAAGGCTGCCGAGCGATGGTGATGGAAGTTTCATCGCACGGGTTGCAGTTAGGTCGTTTAGCAGGTGTGGACTATGATGTAGCAGTATTTACGAACTTAACGCATGACCATTTAGATTTCCACGGAACAATGGAAAACTACGGTAATGCAAAAGGCATGCTGTTCTCGCAATTAGGACAAGATTTAGAAAAAAATAAGCATGTCGTATTAAATGCCGATGATGCTTGGTCAGCACGCTATGCAGCAATGACCCCTTTTCCAATATGGACATATGGCTTAAAAAATGATGCCATATTCAAAGCAGAAAACTGTCGCTATGAAGACGGGATGACCTATTTTGATATGACGACACCAGAAGGCACATTCCCGATTGCGATGCACTTATTAGGTGAATTTAATGTATATAATGTATTAGCAGCGACGGCAGTCTTTTATGCACGCCAATTCCCAATCGAAGCCATTATCGAGCAAATCGAGATGCTGTCACCTGTAAAAGGGCGTATGGAAAAGGTAGATACCGAATTACCGATTCAAATCTTTATCGACTATGCACATACACCGGATGCGATTGAAAAAGCAATCAATGCGGCATTACCTTATAAAAAACCAAATAATAAATTGATTTTCTTAGTTGGAACAGGCGGTGGGCGTGATAAATCGAAGCGACCAACGATGGCGGAAAAAGCGTCGGTGGCTGATTATGTAATCTTAACAACAGACGATCCACGCTATGAGGAGTTCGATAGCATTACAGGTGATTTAGCAAAAGGGATGCAGCATGACCACTACGCTTGCATTGGGGACCGTGCCGAGGCAGTCAAGCATGCCATTAGCGTAGCGGAACCAGGAGATATTATTATCTTTGCTGGTAAGGGGCATGAGGATTATCAAATTATCGAAAATACAAAATACCCACATAGTGATGCACAAATTGCGATTCAAGCTGGAAAATTAAAATTCGTTTAAAAAAACAATTTCTATCCACTGTTTTTAACGTGAATACGTAAACGGTGGATTTTTTTTGGAGGTGAAGAGGCAATATGATAAGTTCTTTTTTAACGGACATGGCGGGCTATTGTCTCATTAGCCTGCCGTTTTATGTAGTGCTTAGAGGAATCTATATGCGAAAACGGAAGAAAAATGGGGCACGTGAAATCGTCATGCTGCTGTTTTTCCTTTATTGTGTCAGCATTTTTTCACAAACAATTATCCCGAATTTTTATATTTATGAAGGGCGAATTATTTTTGATACGGCAACGGCTTATGCACGTAGTAATTTTCAGCCACTAGCGACCATTCATATGTATTACGATCAGCTAGGTGGGCCGCTTGCGCAAATTGCCTTTTATAATTTAGTCGGTAATATTGTTTTATTTATTCCTTTTGGCTTTTTTATGCCATTGCTTTGGAAAAAATTACGTAGCTGGCGGCGCATGCATCTAATTGCGTTTGCCATTCCGTTATTTATCGAAGGGACACAATATTTTATCGGCCGTAGTATCGATGTGGATGATGTTTTACTAAACGCCATTGCGATTATTATCGGTTTCGTTATGTACAAGCTGTTTCAGCGACTTCGTAAATTGATGCAGGAAAAGTAAAAAAGGTTGTAACGAGTGTACAATGTCTTTTAAAATAAGTAAGTATGAAAAAAGGAGACGAAAAAAATGACTTTAGAACAAGATATATTATCGCGTCGTACCTTCGCCATCATTTCCCATCCGGATGCTGGTAAAACGACGATAACAGAAAAATTATTATTATTCGGTGGTGCCATCCGTGATGCTGGTACAGTAAAAGGGAAGAAAACAGGGAAGTTTGCGACTTCAGACTGGATGGAAATCGAAAAGCAACGCGGAATCTCCGTTACTTCTTCAGTTATGCAATTTGACTATTCAGGCTGCCGTGTCAACATTTTAGATACACCGGGTCACCAAGATTTCTCGGAAGATACGTATCGTACATTAATGGCTGTAGACTCAGCTGTCATGGTTGTGGATGCTGCTAAAGGGATTGAGGCACAGACGTTAAAGCTATTCAAAGTTTGTAAAATGCGCGGTATTCCAATCTTCACATTCATCAACAAATTAGACCGTCAAGGGAAAGAGCCACTTGAGCTAATTGAAGAATTAGAAGAGGTATTAGGCATTTCAGCTTATCCAATGAACTGGCCAATTGGTATGGGGAAAGAATTCCTTGGGATTTATGATCGTTACAATAATCGTATCGAACAGTTCCGTACAGAAGAAGCTGACCGTTATTTACCACTTAATGAAGAGGGTGCTTTAGCAGTGGAGCATCCAATGAAAGTAACTTCTTACTATACGCAAGCATTGGATGATATCGAATTATTAAACGAAGCGGGTAACCAGTATTCTGAGGAAAAAATTCGTCGTGGGGAATTAACACCGGTGTTCTTTGGTTCGGCATTAACAAACTTCGGGGTACAAACATTCCTTGATACGTATTTGAAATTCGCACCAGTACCACAGCCTCGTATTACAGAGGATGAGCAATTCATCGACCCAGTTGAGCATGGAAATTTCTCAGGCTTCATTTTCAAAATTCAAGCGAATATGAACCCTGCGCACCGTGATCGTATCGCATTTGTTCGTATTGTTTCTGGAAAATTCGAACGCGGTATGAATATGACGTTAGCGCGTACGAATAAGTCATTCAAAGTGACGCAATCAACACAGTTTTTAGCGGATGATAGAGAAACAGTTGATGAGGCGGTTGCGGGTGATATTATCGGTCTATACGATACAGGTACGTACCAAATTGGAGATACTGTTGTGGGTGGTAAGAAAACATTTAACTTCGAGAAATTACCACAGTTCACACCCGAAATTTTCATGCGCGTTTCAGCGAAAAACGTAATGAAAGGGAAACAATTCCAAAAAGGTGTACTGCAATTAGTACAAGAAGGCGCGATTCAATACTTCAAAACATTACACACAGAAGAAGTCATTCTTGGCGCGGTTGGTCAACTTCAATTTGAAGTATTCCAGCACCGTATGATTAATGAATACAATGTAGAAGTAACGATGGATCCAATTGGTACTAAAATTGCACGCTGGATTGAAAACGAGGCAGATGTGAAAGATTCGATGCATTCTCAGCGTTCAATGCTCGTGCGTGACCGTTTTGATAAAAAAGTATTCTTATTTGAAAATGAGTTCGCAATGCGTTGGTTCTCAGAGAAAAACGAAAACATTCAATTATATAGCTTGTTATAAAAAGTTGTTCATGTAGCATCGGAAAAAGTTTGATTAAAAACAGCTTACGATAATATAACCCCCCTTTTGAAAGAAGCTTGATCAAAAGGGATTCTTTTCTAATAGATTAAGTTTGTTTTTATAAAAAGTTTGAATTTTTGCTACCTATGTTGTTCAACTAAATTACTTGGGATTTTAGGACCGATTAAAATTTACAGATTTCAGGGTTCGTTAACTGTCTATATACAGGTTATTATTCAGAAAACATACCTGTTGTGTTTCTTAAAAATCTTGATAAGTCTTAATGTAGCTATGTTTATAGAACTTTGCATAAAAAACGTTATACACAATATTTAAAGGGGAAGCCAAAAAACGTTGATTTCACAGCGTTTTTTGGCTTTGTTTGTGCCCAAACTTTTATTGAAGACCGTTATTTTAAAAAAAATGAAATAATTATTAAATATCTAGTAGTGGGATAATATTAATTATTAGTTATTCATACTGAAGTATCCATTTATTATTTTTATAGTTTCTGCTATCTTCGAATACCCACAATTAAACTCTAATTTACATTCCGGCCCAAATGAAATTTCATTTTTTCCATCATAAGGAATTGCTTCATTTAAAAGTCTCCAATAGCCTTTTGTTTCAGTATAAAAAATAACAGGATCATAATTTCCAATAGTAATTATTCCAATAGCATTTAACTAATTTCTTAAGTTTTCTATAAACGTTTCTGGTAGTAAAACTTCTACTTTCACTGTGGTGATATTCATAAAGTTCCTTCTTTAATAAGTTACAGTTTTATCTTAAATAATCCCTCCAAAGTAAATACTTTAACATATATAAATCGATATTATACAAAATGTTAAAAACCACCAGATTATTACTCTTAATGTTGTAAAGCCGTATAAACTGCAATAAGAAATTACCTTTTTCTAAAAGTATAAATGCTATATGTAGTAGAATGGAAAAAATTGTCAGAAACCATCACGCCTTTTCCAGAGTAGGTACAACATCCAATAAAGCCGCCCAATCCTCAACTTTTCCCCAATTAGATACATGGTTATGTTTTGCACAAAGTGTTAATGCTGTAAATGATAACCTCATTGCCATCGCAAGCATATAAACTTTACCTGTTGCGAACATATAAAGATTTATAAAAGTTGTTACTATAGTAATAGGAGCTATTATGAATAAAGTAAATAATTCGTTAGGCTCCTCAAATAATTGAATATCGACTTTTTCCTCTAACAAGACGTTGTAATAAAAAAGTTAGCAAGGGTATGAGAATTAATAAACCTAAGTAAACTCTAGGTTCCCCAGTATGTGCTATAACAAAACGGTAAATCGATTTCAGAATAAATATCCATATAGATAGCCATTTCAGATTTTTGAAATTCAAGAGGATATCTCGTTTTATTTTTTTCTATATTACTTCGGTATAAAAATGATATCACAAATTCCTTTTAGTGGATGTTTATTAAAAATATTCCTAAAAAATAATTGACAAATAGTATTATTTTGTTAAAATTTTACACAGACAGTCAGTCGGTCTATAGGAGGTAGGAATGAGAAAAGAAGCAGTAGAACGTAAAAATGAAATTTTAGATGCAGCAGATGAGCTTTTTGGTAAAAAGGGATTTGATGGTACAAGCACAAATGACATTCTCGAAAAGGTCGGTATTGCGAGAGGCACACTGTATCATCATTTTAAATCGAAGGAGGAGATTATGGATGCGCTAATAAATCGATATAGTGATCGGTTATTAGGTGCTGCAAGGGGAGTAGCAGCCGACAAAACGGTTCCACTACTTGATCGCATTCTTCGTGTCGTCATATCGATGAACGTAAATGGTGGTAATAGCGAGGAAATTATGGAGCATATTCATAAGCCGCAAAATGCGCTCATGCATCAAAAAATCCAAAAAATGATGATTCACGGCTTAACACCGATTTTGGCAGAAATCATTTCAGAAGGTGTAGAGCAAGGAGCATTTCATACACCATACCCATATGAAACGATGGAAATGGTTGTGACTTATGCAAATATTATTTTTGATGATGATATGGTAGACATGACTGAGGAGGAACGTGGCATGCGCATTTTAGCATTCATTCATAACGTTGAAAGAATGCTAGATGTTGAAACAGGAAGCTTCATGACTGTTGCACAAATGTTTGGTGGCAATAAATAAAAAAAGAAATTCGTTTTGTAAATTTGAAAGTAGAGGTGACTTATGTATTTTAGAATCATACGCAATGATTTGTTAAAAAACAAACTGATTACATTCATCACAATGATGTTCGTCGCTGCAGCAGCGATGCTTGTGTCGTTAGCTGCTATTTTAACGATGAACCTTACTGGCGCACTCGATACGCTCATGATAAAGGCTAAAACACCACATTTTCTACAAATGCATGCAGGTGAAATCGATGAGGCTCGTCTCACTAGTTTTGCAGAAGTCAACAGTAATGTGGACGATTTTCAGCTTGTGAAATTTCTTAATATAGACGGGTCTCACATACAGCTAGGTGAACAATCCTTAGTCGATAATGTGCAGGATAACGGTTTAACGATTCAAAATGAGAAATTTGATTACCTGCTAGACATAGATGGTCATAAAATTAGCGTATCTGACGGTGAGGTATATGTGCCCATTAATTATATGAAGGAATATGCTACTGAAATAGGGGACAAGGCTGTAATCCATGGTCATGAATTTATTGTGACAGGATTTCTTCGCGATTCGCAAATGAATTCTAGCCTTTCTGCCTCGAAGCGTTTTTTAGTGAGTGAAAATGATTTCGCAAAACTCCAGGATGCTGGTAATTTAGAATATTTAATTGAGTTTCGATTAAAGGATGCCAAAACGCTTGGCGAATTTGAAACAGCTTATGCAGCAGCCGAGTTAGAGGCAAATGGTCCAACTGTTACATATACGCTATTTAAAATGATGAACGCATTGTCAGATGGCATTATGATTGCCATTATTTTATTAATTAGTGCATTGGTTGTAGCGATTGCGTTGATGTGTATTCGATTTACATTGCTGTCGAAAATGGAGGAAGACTATCACGAAATTGGTGTGATGAAAGCAATCGGATTACACATTAAAGATATAAAACGAATATACTTTGTGAAATATGCTGCGATTGCATGTATAGGGAGCTTGTTAGGTTTCGGGTTGTCACTTTTATTTAAAGATGTACTATTAGAAAATATCCGCTTATCGATGGGAGAGGCCGACAATGCTTCCATGGCATTGTTGCTTGGCGTAATCGGTATTCTGCTCGTGCTAGCTTCTATACTTCTTTATGTCAGTCGCGTATTAAAGCAATTCAACAAAATATCCGCTGTGGAAGCGATTCGCTTCGGTATGAAACAGGAAAAAACGACAGGCTCTAAGCGATTTCATTTAAATAAAAATAAGTTCCTTCCGACAAATATTTTTTTAGGGATGAAAGATGTGCTGGCGAGAAAGAAAATGTATGGAACAATACTTACGATACTTGTTATTTCTTCATTCATCATTATTGTCCCGCAAAATTTATACAACACAATTTCTTCAAAAAGCTTCACGCAATATATGGGGATTGGCGATTACGATTTGCGTATCGATATACAGCAGGTCGAGAATATCCCTGAGAAAACAGCTGAAATTTTACAAAAGGTAAGTAATGACGAAAATATTACTAGCTATGCTGAGCTAACAACAAAAATATTTAAGGCAAAAATGGGAGACGGTACGGAGGAAAATGTAAAAGTCGAATTAGGGGATCATGCTGCGTTCCCGATTGCTTATTCTCAAGGAAAAGCACCAACGAACGAAAATGAGATTGCACTATCTTCTATTAATGCAACTGAAATGAGTAAACAGGTTGGCGATAAGATGACCTTACTGATTGACGGAGTAGAGCAGGAATTTTCAATCAGTGGTATTTATTCAGACATTACGAATGGTGGTAAAACGGCAAAGGCAATGTTTACTGATCATTCAACAGAACCGATGTGGAGTATTGTCGTTGCAAAGCTATCAGATTCAGCAGATGTAAAAGGTAAAGTTTTGGAATATTCGAGCGCATTTGGCTATGCGAAGGTATCAGATGTCAATGAATTTGTGACACAAACGTTTGGTTCAACTATTAGCTCTGTTGAAATCGCGTCTTATGCTGCAATTGGTGTGGCAATTGTAATTACGGTGTTAATTACCGTTTTATTTATGAAAATGCTCGTTGTAAAGGATCGAGCTTCCATTGCGGTTATGAAGGCAATCGGTTTTACAAATGCAGATATTAAAATACAGTATATTTCAAGGGCTGTGTTCGTTTTAATGATTGGTATTGGATTAGGAACACTTCTTGCAAATACGGTGGGCGAGGTGCTTACAGGCGCCATTATTTCCTCGTTTGGTGCAGATACATTTAGCTTTACAGTCAATCCACTCATGGCCTATGTACTTTGTCCACTGCTCATGATCGGTGCGGTGTTAATCGGAACAATTGGTGGCACTTCAGGTGCAGGTCAAATAAAAATTTCACAAAACATAAAGGGGTAGACAGATGAACAAAATGATAATCGGTGACCGCATCACAAAATCCTTCGGAGAACGACAGGAGCAGCAAAACGTACTTGATGAGGTATCAGTTGAAATAGATGAGGGGGAGTTTGTTGCAATCATGGGTCCATCAGGCTCGGGCAAATCGACGCTTATGTTTGCACTTAGTGGTATGGATCGTGTCAATAGTGGTACCGTTGTATTTAAAAATAAAAATTTAGCTGAGATGGACGAAAAGGAACTTTCAGAAATTCGTAGAACGAAAATGGGCTTCGTGTTTCAGCAGCCGACAATGCTAAAAAATTTAACGATTTTCGATAATATTATTCTTCCAGTTATGCGAGACCAGCGAAAAAATACCGAAAATATCACTGAAAAGGCAAGAGCACTGATGAAAAGAGTCGGTATCGAAGCAATCAGTAATTACGATATAACACAGGTTTCAGGAGGGCAACTTCAGCGCGCGGGCATTTGTCGAGCATTAATGAACGATCCGCAAATTATTTTTGGAGATGAACCTACGGGCGCGCTCAATTCTCAAACAGCACAGGAAATTTTATCAATCTTCTCTGAAATTAATGAAGAGGGAACAACAATAGTTCTCGTTACGCACGACGTAAAGGTTGCCGCACAAACAGAGCGCATCCTTTATATGCGTGACGGTAAAATTGTTCAAGAGCTGAAGCTACCAAAATATAACGGTACGAACTTGGAGTCAAGGATGGAACAGGTAACAAAAGAAATGATGCATTTAGGGATCTAAACCTTTCACCGTAGACAGACATTTGCTGTAAGGTGTGTTTATTAGGTGCGACATTTTGTAGACTAGAATAAAGATATTTTGCATGATCATAATATTGTATTAAATGATGCACGAAAGCTAGGATACTGTGTGTATGGAGATAAGTAACACAATTACAAAACATCGAAACGCATTATATAGAACATGGCGGGCACTTTCTGACAGATCATGAAATAACATGGGACCGAATATTAAAAAGCATAAGAGGGAATTAATAGATTAACGTATAAATGAGTTAGTTTTCATCACTTTAACTTACATTGGGAAAGAGTTAGCGGGTCATCTAATAAGCCTCTTATTTATTTCAAACCATTTATCAAACGCAAATTTGCCTTGTTCGTATGTGCGTTCTTGTAGCTGAATGTGACCTTTTTTATTAATAGTAATGGCTGTTGAACATCTTGTACCATAATTGGGTAATTTGACGAATGCTGCAGATAGAGCGCGTTCTAGGTAGATGCCGACACCTGTATCGGGCAATATATCTTCTGAAGCTATGACATCATTTTCGAGCAATGATATGAGTTGGTTTGTTTCGATTGTTTCTTTATCGATTGCTTGTTGCAGTACCTTTGCTGCAAACGTTGCTTTTGGCCAGGGAGAGTTGAGCGTTGCGTTACTGACGCTATGCACTCCTGGCACAACAACTGTGTGCTCGTCAAACACGTTATTGTAATGCCGCATTTGCTCGCCATCATATAGCAGTACATTAAATCCGCCATATAAATCCTTATTGCCCCGTAGTTCTTTAACAAAATCCACACTCGTTTTCTCAGTATTTAAAAAAGATTTCACGATTGCTCCACGCGATAATAGGCCCGTTTCAGGTCGACTCGGGTCACGATAATTTGTTATTGCAGCGAAGCGTCCGGATATAGACACACCGAGCCAGCTACCATTCATACGTAAATCCTTACCTGCCAAAATATGAGGCGCATCCTCCCAAAAATGAACGGCTTTTGTAGGGCGCTCATAAAATTCATCACGGTTGGCAATAATGATTAATGGAAAATTGGGGTGTTTTTTATAAGCAAATGCGATCAAGCACATCTAATAGCCTCCTTCAAATTGTTTTGTAATTTGTAACATTTTACCACAAAAATTGTAGAAATTGTTTTATTAGAAAGGGATAATTCATAGAATACTCGAATCTTAAATAAAATACGCAGAAAATGAAAGGGTTTCACATCCATGAATATAAGTAAGTTTTCAATAAATCGACCTGTATTTACAATAGTCAGCATGCTATTTGTACTCATTCTTGGTACAGTATCGATATTTAAAATTCCGATTACATTAATTCCAGATTTAAATCCGCCAATTGGGGTAGTTGTAACGAATTATCCTGGCGCTAGCCCTATAGAAGTAAATGAAAAAGTCACCAAGCCATTAGAGCAATCGCTCGCAACATTGCCGGGCATAAAAAAAGTTCAATCTACCTCGATGGAAAGCTCCAACCTAATTGTTTTAGAGTTTAATTGGTCTACGAATATGGATAAGGTACAAACGGATATATTACAGCGCATAGACTTAGTACCACTACCAGAGGATGCTGGCAAGCCGAGCTTTTTAAAATTTGACCCATCCCAATTTCCTGTTATTCAGCTTGCATTAGCAGCAGAAAATAAGGATGTCGATATTCGTAAAATTGCGGAATCCTTAGAGCAAGAATTGAAACGTACGGATGGGGTCGCAAGTGTAACGGCATCTGGAAAAATCATTGAAGAAATTCAAATTGAATTAGATGAAGCGAAACTCGAGCAGCAAAACCTAACACAAGCAGATATTATGCAAGTTGTGCAGGCAAGTAATATTTCATTGCCTGGAGCGGAGTTAAACACGCAGGAGGGGCAATTATTAACGACGCGTGTCATCAGTTTATTTACATCGGCCGAACAAATTGCTGATTTAACTGTATCGGTGAATCCACTCACTGGAGAAGCCTTGAAAGTAAGCGATGTTGCAAGCGTTAAGCGCCATGAACAGGAAACAACGACGATTACTCGAGCCAATAATCAGCCGGCTGTGCTGATTTCAGTATTGCAAGAATCAGGCGCGAATACAGCAAGTGTATCTGAAACCTTCCAGGCTGAACTGAATCGTTTATTGCAGGAGCCACAATATGAAGGGGTCGAAGCAACGATTTTATTTGATCAAGGGGATTATGTTCGCCTTGCGATTAGCAATATAAGCTCGTCCTTAATTTTTGGTGGGCTCTTTGCCATGCTCGTATTATTTTTATTTTTACGTGGGGTGAAAAGTCCCCTTATTATCGGGATTGCCATTCCGTATTCTGTGATTGTGACATTTGTCCTGATGTATTTTGCTGACTTTTCACTCAATATTATGACGCTTGGCGCACTGGCACTAGGGATTGGTATGCTTGTTGATAATGCGATTGTTGTCATTGAAAATATTGAGCGGCATTTGGAACTTGGCGAATCACCAACTGAAGCAGCCTTTAAAGGGACAAAAGAAATTGCGCTAGCCATTACCGCCTCCACGATTACGACGATTGCGGTATTTGTTCCAGTTATATTTATTAGCGGGTTAATCGGGCAAATTTTTACCGAGTTTGCGTTAACTATTTCATTTAGTTTAATTGCATCGTTGCTCGTTTCATTAACGGTAATCCCGATGCTTGCAAGTAAGTTTTTAACGACAAAAACGGACAAGCGTATCGAAAAGAGACAAGCTTCGTGGCTATATCGAAATTATAAAAGGGCATTGTATTGGGCGTTAAAGAAAAAGGGAATGGTATTAGCAGCAACGACCCTATTACTCGTCATTTCAGGTTTTTCACTCTATAAAACAGGGACTGAGTTTTTGCCCGCAACCGATGAAGGCTTTGTTACCGTATCAGTAGCATTACCGAATAGTGCATCTGTGGAAAAAACAGAAGCAGTTGTCTCCGAAATAGAAGCGATGGCTAAAGAACTGAAGGAAGTAGATGTTGTTGTAAGTTTAATAGGTGGAAATCAACAATCCCTTTCACGCGGAACAAGTAAACCAAATGAAGCCGAAATTTCGATTAAACTAGTGGAATTGTCAGCACGTTCCAAATCGATTTTTGATGTTGTCGAGCAATTAGAGCAGCAAGTAAAAGACCAAATAGGGGAGCGTGCAGAGGTAGCGTTCTCATTATCTTCATCAACAGGGTCTACACCAAATACGCTAACCTTCCGTGCGACAGATAGTGATGAAGCACGCTTAAATGAATCGGTAAAGAAAATTCAACAGCAGCTCGGCCAAATTGAGTCCATTACCGAGGTTACAACAGATTTAGATGCGACAAAGGAAGAAATTCAAATTGAAATAAAACGTGATGAGGCATTGAAGTACGGTGTTTTACCAGCCCAAATTGCCCAAAGCGTTAATACAATGATGCGCGGTGCCTTTACGACACAAATCATTGCGGAAGATGGAGAGGTCCTGGGTGTTTATACAGGATTTGGAAAGGTCTATCGTGAAAATATCGACGCCTTAAAAACGATGAAATTGCGAACAAATGCTGGGGTATTCGTGGAATTACAAGAGCTTGCCCAAGTCGAAATAAAAGAGATGCAAACTGCGATTCGTCGTTCAGATCAAGCAGCAGCTGTGGCGTTTTTTGTGAAATATAAAACAACTGAATCACTTAGCGGTATTTCAGCGAAAGTGGATGAGGCAATTGAGCAGGTCCATCTCCCGAATACAACAAAAATAATTTTCAGTGGAGATCGTGAATTATTTGATAGTGCAAAAAAGGATATGATTTTAGCCATCATTTTAGCTGTTGTTCTGATTTATTTGGTGATGGGGGCACAATTTGAATCCTTTAAATTGCCGTTTGTTATGATTTTCAGTGTTCCTTTGATGGTCATTGGGGTTGCTCTAGCATTGTTGTTAACCAAAACATTGCTTGGGGTAACTGCTATTATTGGTGTGTTAATTTTAGTGGGGATTGTTGTCAATAACGGGATTGTGCTTGTTGATTATATTAACCAAAAGCGTCAGCAAGGAATCGATACGCAAGAGGCCATTGTGACTGGAGCACAAGACCGGATGCGTCCGATTTTAATGACCGCGTTAACGACAATTTTAGGACTCGTACCATTGGCATTGGGCATTGGAGAAGGAACAGAAATGAATCAACCAATGGCCATTGTTGTGATCGGGGGATTACTGAGTTCGACATTTTTAACATTATTTATCGTACCAATAATTTACCGATTAATCGAAAGAGACTAATCGTGTTGCGAGCAAAGGGGGGAAATCAATGGGTAGTCATTTTATAACAGGCTTTCCGGGATTTGTTGCAACGCATTTAATCAATGAGCTTTTTAATCAAAAGGTAACGAATGAAGTCATAGCTGTCGTAAAGCCCGATACATTGGCATGCGCAAAAGTAATTGTACAGAAGATCGAACAGCGCTTTGAACAATGCCAAATTATACTATTTGAAGGCGATATTACATTGCCCAATTTAGACTTGGCTGAGGCAGATGTCCAGCTTATCGCACCGAAAATTTCGGTCCTCTGGCATTTAGCAGCGGAGCATAATCTGATGATGAAGCGTGAAAAAGCCTGGAAGGTCAATGTTCATGGGACAGCGAACGTTAACGATTTTACTGGCAAGCTGCCGAATTTAGAGCGCTATATGTATTTTAGTACGGCATTTATTGCGGGGAAGCGACAGGGTGAAATTTTGGAAATGGAATTGATTCGCCCGCCTGCATTTTATAATTATTTAGAGGAATCAAAATTTGAGGCGGAGCTATTAGTAGATGATTTAAAGTTAGAGCTGCCGGTAACGATTATTCGACCTACAATGATTTATGGGCATTCGCAAACAGGGAGCACCGAGCGCTTTGATGGCATCTATTTTTTGATGAATGTAATCGATTATTTGAAGGACAAACGGTTTTTCCCACAAATCGGCAGTAAGGATACGGATTTACACGTTGTAGCATTAGATTATGTCGTCAATGCGAGTATCGCGCTTTGCTTAAATAATCAGGCTGAGGGAGAAACGGTTCATTTAGCAGATAGGCAACCCTATAAAGTATTAGTCGTCTATCAAAAGCTGGTTCATTTAATGACGAAGCGTAAAACCTTTAGCAAATTACCACTAGGCATTGCGAAAGTGCTGTTAGAGCAATCGAATATTCGCACCGCCTTACATGTGCCGCCGCAAATGGTTGATTATTTAGACTATGCTGCAAGCTTTGATACAAAGGACAGCCATCGATTATTGGAGCAAGCAAAGATAGAAGGTGTGGATTTATTTGATATTTTGCCAAATTTAGTGGATTTTTATGAAAATAACAAGCATTTATCGAGCTATCATGTAAAAATTTGATTGATTTCAGAAGAATTATTTGATTTTTGTCGGCATAATCGTTAGAATAACAATATAAATAAAGTTGAATATCCGTTTGACAATTGTCAAAGGGGAGTAGCTATAAGGATTTTCGAAAGTGCATGTCGAATACAAAATGTGTCTTTCATGAATATCTTATTTCACATTCGTCATTACATGGTTAGGAGCCATCGGGTGTGATAGCATAAAAATGCTTAGCGAGACCTTTGCCTATATTCATTATAGGCAGAGGTCTTTTCTTTTTTGGTTAAATCGGAGTTTTTCAACTATTATTAAAAGGCTAAAAAATTAAGGTGTAAGCCTTATGAAGGAGGAGAACATTCATGGAAACAATTTTATTAGAATACGCATGGGTATTACTTGTATTAGTATTCCTTGAAGGGCTATTAGCAGCAGATAACGCCGTAGTAATGGCCGTAATGGTAAAACATTTACCGAAAGAACAACAGAAAAAAGCACTGTTTTATGGATTATTTGGAGCGTTTGTATTTCGATTCGTTGCACTATTCTTAATTACATTCCTAGCAAAATATTGGGAAATTCAAGCAATCGGTGCGGCATACTTACTATTCATTTCGATAAAGCATTTATATGATAATCATTTCAAAAAAGAAGAAGAGCACGAAGAAGCTGTGGTAAAAAAAGGCTCTGGCTTCTGGATGACGGTTTTAAAAGTAGAGCTTGCGGATATCGCCTTTGCGATTGACTCAATGCTTGCAGCGGTTGCGATTGCGATGACATTACCTCACATCGGAGATATGCATATCGGTGGCATTAATGCTGGACCATTCGCTGTCATGTTCTTAGGTGGCTTTATTGGACTAGTCATTATGCGATTTGCGGCACAAATGTTTGTTAAGCTATTAAACGATTACCCAACACTCGAAACAGCAGCATTCTTAATCGTTGGTTGGGTAGGGGTAAAATTAGCGGTATTAGCGTTAGGTCACGAAAACTTAGCAATTATTGATCCAGCCTTCCCACACTCAACAACATGGAAAGTTATTTTCTGGGTAGTATTACTTACTTTAGCTATTGGTGGCTATGTTGTCAGTGTTGTTAAAAATAAAAAACAAAATGCAAAATAAATCAAAATGAATAAGGGGATACTTCGATTATAGAAGTATCCCCCTTTTCATTTTCAGCACAATTCATTATACTAGAAAAAATGATTAATGGAGGCGACTACTGTGCCTTTAAAACAATTAGAAAAAAGAAGTATTACCCCGTTTCGCCTTTTACTTACTTATTATTTTTTCGCCATCTTAATTTCGTATTTGTTGTTGCGAATTCCTGGTGTGCATTTGGAAGGTGTACAAGTCTCCCATTTAGATAGCCTGTTTATGGCGGTAAGTGCAGTAAGTGTAACGGGGTTAACAACGGTAACAGTTGCAGAAACATATAGTAGCTTTGGTTTAGCGATGATTTTAATCATTTTACAATTTGGTGCCATTGGTATTATGTCAATCGGTACTTTTTTATGGCTATTATTCGGCAAGAAAATTGGTATGCGTGAACGTCAGCTAATCATGATTGACCACAATCAGTACAATTTATCAGGTGTTGTGGCGCTGATTAAGCAAATTACAAAATTGCTGTTTTTAATTGAAGCCATTGGAGCCATCATTTTAATGGTTCACTTTAAACGTTATTTTGATACGTGGGAAGAGGCTGCTATTAATGGCATATTCGCCGCCATATCAGCGACTACTAATGGTGGCTTTGATATTACGGGGATGAGTTTAGTACCATTTCATTATGATTATTTCGTACAATTTGTTTGTATGATACTAATCTTTTTAGGGGCAATTGGCTTTCCTGTGCTAGTAGAAGTGAAAACGTATTTATTGAAAAAGGACCCAACATTCCGCTTTAGTTTATTTACGAAAATCACAACGGCAACATATGGTGTACTATTTGTCGGAGGAACGGTCATCATATTAATACTAGAAAGCTTTTATTCCTTTAAAGGGATGCAATGGCATGAGGCAATTTTTACGGCCATGTTCCATTCCGTTTCGACACGTTCAGCAGGCTTAACGACGTTTGATATCACGACATTTAATGAGGCGACAGAGCTCTTTTTGAGTGGGCTAATGTTTATCGGGGCTTCACCAAGTTCAGTTGGTGGGGGAATTCGTACAACGACCTTTGCGATTATCATTTTATTTGTCATTGCCTATTCACGGGGGCATTCAGATATTCAAATATTTAAACGTGAAATTCATCTGATTGATGTTTTTCGTTCGTTTGCGGTACTAATCTTTGCGTTATTCATGGTCATGGTGGCGATGATGATTTTATTGATTACGGAACAGCATGCATCAATGAATCAAATCTTGTTTGAAATTACGTCAGCATTCGGAACATGTGGCATGTCCTTAGGGATTACACAGGATTTATCGACAATAGGTAAAGTGGTCATAATGGCGCTGATGTTTATTGGACGTGTCGGCTTAATTTCGTTCCTTTATTCCCTAGGTGGGACTTCCAAAAAGAAAAAGTATCACTATCCAAAAGAACGCATTATTATTGGATAAAAAAAGCTACGATTTGCTCCTTGATAGAGTGAATCGTAGCTTTTGTTCGTTATTAGTTAAAAGAATAGAAATACGGTGTTTCGCCATTGCGGAAGTAGGTGAATAGGTAGCCGGTTTGCTTTGTGATAGCCCCTGTTTCTTCATAGTCCTGTAAATTCATATGGAAGGGAATAATTAACGAATGCTTAAATAACTCGCGTTCGCTAATATTCATTGCTGCAAATGCCTCGCCAACAATCGCTAGATTCTCTTTAATGCGCGTATAAACATCCCGCATTTCAGTTTCAGAAAGGCGATCATCCCACCATAATTTTCGCGGCTGGAACTGTTGACCGCATAAGAAATCGTATTTCATTAAGCTAGTAATGATGTCGATATCTGCGTTTTCGACCGTTTGTAAAAATTCTAGTAAACGGCGGAATAAGTCTTCTAACTGGTGTCCGATGCGACTCCAGCCCTTTGTTTCCCAATACGTACCGAAGTTTTGGAAGAAATCGAATGGTGTTTCGAAGCCTTTTGTGACTAAATATTCGATTGTATGGTCCATGCGATGGGCGTTCCAATACTTTTCAAGTACATCTTCGGCATGTTTAATGCGCACGATGTCATCGAAAGAAAGGACATTGTTTGAGAAAATTTCATACGGTGAAATGTCAACGTATGTGTAGCCATATTTTTCGGCCTCTAAGCGTAGACCAGTACCGCGTAACAGTTTTAAGAAGCCAAGCTGTAGTTCTTCAGGACGCATATCGAATACATCATTGAACGTTTTGCGGAATGAATTGTAGTCTTCTTCTGGTAAACCAGCAATTAAGTCTAAATGCTGATCGATTTTCCCGCCCTCTTTGACCATTGTGACGGTACGTTTCAGCTTCTCAAAATTTTGACGACGCTTTACTAAATCATTTGTTAAATCATTTGTCGATTGGACACCGATTTCAAAGCGGAATAGTCCATGTGGTGCATTGTCATTTAAAAACTGTATCACTTCAGGGCGCATAATATCAGCTGTAATTTCAAATTGGAATACGACACCAGGTTTATGCTCATCGATTAAAAATTGGAACATTTCCATCGCATAGCTCCGGCTAATATTAAATGTACGGTCAACGAATTTAATGGTTTTGGCCCCATTGTCCATTAAATAGCGAATGTCCTCTTTGATTTTTTCCCGATTAAAGTAACGTATACCCACTTCAATTGAAGAAAGGCAGAATTGACAGCTAAAAGGACAGCCACGGCTTGTTTCAATGTATTGAATACGTTTACCCAGATGTGGTAAATCCTCTTCAAAACGGAAGGGTGTCGCAATTTCACGTAAATCAACTTTTGGTGGCTGTGCGTGAATTTTTAGCTTGCCTTCTTGCAAATAACAAATACCTGGCACCTTTTCAAGCTCAATTTCGCCATTGAAGTGACGCAGCATTTCTTTTAATGAAATCTCACCCTCGCCCATAATAATGAAGTCAATTTCTTCGTGCTTGCGTAGCCAATCATGGACGTCATACGATACTTCAGGGCCACCTAATACAATTTTGATATTCGGTAAAACCGTTTTTAACATACGAATTACGGCGATGGTTTCGTTGATATTCCAAATATAGCAGCTGAAACCAACTATATCAGGTTTCTTTTGAAATAGATCCGAAACGATATTAAACGCGGGATCTTTAATAGTATATTCAGCTAGCTCACATTCAAATTCTGGTTGTACCGCAGCTTTTAAATAACGAATCGCTAAATTGGTATGAATATATTTTGCATTTAATGTACTTAAAACAATGTTCATAGTTTAATTCTCCTCTACATATATTCTATTGTAGCAGTGTGAAGCACAGCAAACAATATAGGATAATATACCCATTTAATTCCAAGTGATAGTATGGAATAATATGGAGTGTATATAAAATTCTGAAAATTTTAAAATCAGATGTAGGAGGCTCAGATATTAGTGAAAGGTGAATTGAGTCACATAGTAGATAGTCTATTTAAACAAGCAAGTGAACATTTAGTTATTTTTGATTGTACTGGAAAAATAAAGTATATGAATGATAAAGTTGTCGATACACTTGAACAGTTAAACATTCAGACAAGTTTTTTTGAGTTTACACAAAATAATCATGCTGAATGGCATACGTTCATTACAAAAGTGACTCGAGACGCTACAGCTAGCTACAAATTAGATTTAATTAATGATTTTCAGCAACATGTATCGATCAATTTTTTAGGCTATTATATTGCAGACCGTCAATTTATTTTTTGCATAATCAATTTCAATAAAGTAAAAAAGCCAATACATGAAATGCAGCAAAATCACCAGTTAATAAATGGGTTGCCAAATGGCGTCATCCTTACATCAAAAGCTGGGAAAATTATTGCAACGAATCAAAGGGCATTACAGCTATTAGGTTTTGAAAATAGACAGCTAGAAAGAAGAAATTATGACTTACTATTTGAAAATTGCTATGTCGACCCAAAAGCAATCATCCAATATTACCGGATGATATCAAATAATGAGCTTGCGACAATTTTAGTGAAGCGTATTGGAAACGATGAGCAAGTATATTATTTAGATATTTCTAGTAAAATCGATGAAAAGTTAAATATGCTGGTTACTACGATTACAGATCAAACAGAAAAGATTGGCTTATTAGAGATGGTTAACCACCAAAAATCTTTAGCAACGGTCGGGCAAAATGTTGCGTCAATTATCCATGAAATTCGTAACCCAATGACCGCTATACAGGGCTTTATTCAGATGATTAAAAGCAATGTAGAAGAGCAGGTGAATCCTTATTTTCAAATTGTCGAAACGGAACTTCAGCGGATTGACGAAATGTTAGTTGAATTACTGACAATTTCAAAGCCGAAAAAGTATGATTATCATTTATTGGAATTCAAAGGATTAATCGAGCAAGCGATTACATTACTTCAATTGAAGGCTTTAGAAGCAAATGCAACGATTATTTTTGAATATGATGATAATGCCTCCTACTTAATTAAAGGAAATTACAATCGATTAAAGCAAATGCTTATTAATCTATTGAAAAATTCCATCGAAGCCGTTGAAACGGGTGGTTCGATTATTGTTCGATTACATTATACAAATGCTTCGACACTTCGATTAATTGTAGAGGATAAAGGTAAAGGTATGTCAGAAGAGCAAATAGCTAATGCATTTCAGTCATTTTTCTCAACGAAGGATACTGGGACAGGTTTAGGACTAGTACTAGTGCAAACCGTAGTAGAAGAGCATCAAGGTTCAATTTCTGTAGAAAGCCAACAAGCGGTAGGGACGAGGTTTATAATTGATTTAAATGTATTAGCGAACGAAGGACATCCGGTTATATCCTATTCGACCTATTCACCTAAGCAAAATCTGCGAACGTCTATGTAAAGTGAATTGTCACGGTGCGCAACCGATTTAATTTAGCTCAACTTACTATGAAATATTGCGTTTTTTGACAAAACTTTCGATTAATCGCTATAATAGCCTTATTACTCAAAAATAGAGGATGGTTTTTATGGCTTCAGATGAAGTAAAACAATCGTTAAAATTATTTATCGTATTATCAAGAGCGACGAAAGCAATTAATGAAGCAACGAATCAGTTTATCCAACAAAATGGCCTGAATCCAACTGAATTTGCAGTTTTAGAGCTTCTCTATCATAAAGGTCGCCAGCCGTTGCAGCAAATTGGAAACAAAATTCTATTAGCTAGCGGTTCCATCACATATGTGGTGGATAAATTAGAAAAACGCCAATTTTTAACGCGTGTATCTTGTCCGGACGATCGTCGTGTAACTTTTGCTGAAATTACCGATGCAGGTTCACAATTTATGGACAAACTGTTTCCGGAGCATGAGCAAAGGCTACATGAATTATTAAGCGCATTAACACCAAAGGAGAAGCAAACAGCGATTGAGCTACTTAAAAAACTTGGTTTATCCATTAAAGATTTATCGTATTAATGCGTAAAACACCTCTACAAACTTAGCTGTGGAGGTGTTTTTGCTTTTACTATTGAATTGTTAAGCCCATTTGCAAGAAGGCGTCTTGTAAGTCTGCGGCTACCGAATCATAAATTGTTAGCTTTACAAACATATTATCACGTTCAAAGGCAACTTTAATTACTTTATTCGCATCTTCTAGCGTAGTTTCGTAACCGACAATTTGAATAATGTCCTTGTGCTGCTCTAAAGTAGCGCTCAGATCTAGTTCTTTTACATCTGATGAAATCGCAGTCATCGTTTCATTGACTGACGCTTTTACATCCTCGAATTTGACCTCATCTTTTGTCAATACTTCAATTTGCATAGAGAAGTTGTCATCGGCATTGTATAGCAAATGATCGATGCCAGGTTCTTCTGACTCTAATGTATAGCTTTTAAAATGCTCAATTGTATAGTTCATCTCTGTACTTTTTGAAGTTGTCACTGCCTCTTGATATGTTTGCCCGTTTGAACGATATGTTAATGTCGCTTGTTCATCGGTTTGTTGAGGCTTTGTTTCTGTTAGTTCCGTTGCCTCTCCCTCATTTTGCTCGGGTTCAGTTGTTGCTGGCGTAGTTGTTTCTTCGTTTTCGGGTTGTTTATTTGTTTCAGTTTCGTTTTGCTCGGTTTGAGGTGTTTCATTTGCAGCCGTAGACGTGTTAGGCTCGCCCGTTTCTGTATTACAAGCGGCTAATGTGGCTGATAGTAATAATAATGCACTAATTGTTGTAAATGTTTTTTTCATAATGTGCCTCCTCTTATTATTTTAATAGACGAAAACTAGGAAGGTAAGTTTCTGATTATATTGTATCAAAACAATGGTAAAACTAAAAATAATAATAAAACAAAAACGATATGTGCAACGATAATGAGCGGTAAACTTTTTTTCCATTCATAAAGCGCGCCCCATAAAAGCCCTGCAACAATGGCAGCTAATGCGCCTGGGATAAATCCGCTAATCGCTAGAGATAATGAAAATAATATGGCCGTAATAAAAACAGCCCAAGCAGGTGATGTATAGCGCTTTAATTGCTGCTGCACATAACCACGCCAAAACATTTCCTCACCAACTGCGATAATAAAAATAAGCATGATGTAATGGAATATATGTTGCGGACCATAATTATTTAGAAACTTTGGAATTTCGGACGTAACGTTGGCATCGATATAAGGAAGTAAGATGTAACCTAATTTAACAAAGCCGTACGTAATGGTTCCATAGCCAATCCCATAAATTAAATATTGCCAAGTGGGAATGCGGTCTTCAAATTTACTAGAGACTAAGGCAATGGCGATTCCTACTAGTAAAGTGAATGCGTACAAATACCAAAAGATTGCTTTTTCGTAAAATGTGAAGAACATCATACTATAAAGAAAAATCAATGACAGAAGGAGAGTAATTGTTTGTCTATCCATTTTCATTCATTGTGTACCCCCTTTTACGTATCGTATCAAAAAATACCCTTTTTAGCATCTTTTGAATGGTAAAAAGGGTATTTGGTATTAATTATTCATGATTCGTTAAAATTTTATACCGTTTATGATTGATAACTGTTTTTTCTTCCAATTCTAATTCATGAAAGTTCTCCATGATCGTAATATCCACAATAACCGAATTTTCATTGACTTTTTCAACAATGCCTCTTAATCCATCTTTGAACTCGATAATATTCCCAACTTCAGCAATTTTCATAGACAGTCAGCCCCTTCATCGACTAATAATTAACAGTTTGCATGCAATTATACTACAAAGTTTATCTTTTTTGAATATTTATATTATTCTAGGCGGAATTTAGTCCCTTTTCATACATCTAATAGTTCTGTTATATTGGAAAAAATAAAAAGACTCGAGGTAATTTTAAATGGCGGATTATAAAGACATGTTAGATCAATTACGCAACGGTGAAGTGAAATCTATACGCATAAAAAAAGATGAATTTTTACAATTTCGTGAACAACTTGTGAAGGACGAACAATTTAAACATTTTCGAGGTGAAGCAAAACAAGGCGGGGACGTTGTTTTTACCTATTTGCCAATTCCACGATCATAAAAACTGTCGAATTTTGTTTTACGATTATTTTGTATCTATTATGTAAAGAAAGTATAATAATGGTAACAAGCAATCGTAAGGAGGGATAAAATTGGACGAAGAAAGATTTGATGAGGCATTATTACATCAAATTGAATTAAAAAGACAACTCATGATTCAATCTGGTATTGAACATGGGCTACACAGCAAGCAAACACTTTATTTAAGCAAACAAGTGGATTATTTAATGAACAAATTCAATGGAATTTATCATAGAAAATGGACCATTTCAGGACAAAATCATCATTTGAAATAAATTTAGAGAATGATGTTTAATGTTGAATGATAAGGGAATAATAACATTGAACACAGCAACATTCTCATTTCCCCCTTTAGAGTAGAAGCGACTCGACGCTGCTACTCTCTTTTTTTGTGTATAAGTGTTGATAAGGATTTGTCTAGAATGGCATAACGTACATTGCAGTTTGATTGAAGTTTGATAAAATGAAAGAAACGAGCAAAAAGGGGATTTTTGTAATGGACATGAAAAAGATTGGCTTTATCGGAACAGGCGTTATGGGAGCAAGCGTTGTTAAGCATTTACTCCACGCAGGCTATGAGGTAACGGTTTATACACGCACAAAAAGTAAGGCAGAAGCTTTAGTGTCCTTAGGTGCAAAATGGGCTGAAACACCTGCAAAGGCAACAGAAGGACAGCATGTGGTATTCACAATGGTCGGCTATCCAAAAGATGTTGAAGAAGTGTATAACGGTACAGATGGTATTCTTTCTGTAGCAAAGCAAGGGACAATCGTTGTTGATATGACAACAAGCGAGCCGACATTAGCGAAAAAATTATACGAGCAAGCGAAGGCAATCGGTGTACATAGTTTAGATGCGCCTGTTTCGGGTGGAGATATTGGCGCACAAAATGGGACATTGTCCTTAATGGTTGGTGGCGATGAAGCTGTTTTTGAACAGATGAAGCCGATTTTTGAAACTTTTGGCCAAAATATCGTGTATCAAGGGGCAGCAGGAGCAGGCCAACATACCAAAATGTGCAATCAAATTTCTATTGCATCCGGTATGATTGGTGTTTGTGAGTCAATGGCTTATGGTTTGAAAGCAGGATTATCGATGGATGAGGTATTGCGTTCAATTACAGCAGGTGCAGCAGGCTCTTGGTCATTATCTAATCTTGCTCCACGTATGCTAAAAGGCGACCTCGATCCAGGCTTCTATATTAAACATATTATTAAAGATATGAAAATAGCACTAGATGAAGCAGAACGTATGAATCTTCAACTACCAGGTTTAGCATTAGCGAAATCGATGTATGATCAATTATTAGAAGAAGGCTATGGTGATAATGGTACTCAAGCATTAATTAAATTCTATAAATAATGAAATTTGCATCATAAAATCTACTTTTTTTAGTCGATTCGTTAATAGGAGAATCAAATCCCCTATGATACAATAGAGTCATAATTAACCTGGGAATTTGGAAGGAGAGGCACACATTGGAAAATCAAACAGGGATTTTACTAGAAAGTGGCACAAACGAACTTGAGATTGTTGAATTTGAAGTAGCAAATAATAAATTTGGTATTAACGTAATTAAAGTAAAAGAAATTATTCAACCGATACCAGTGACATTTATTCCACACGTACATCCTCACGTAGAAGGGATTATTCAATTACGTGGAGAAGTACTGCCAGTTGTTGATATGCTTAAAGTTTTAGGGATTCCAACAGAAAATCGCAGTCCCCAGCAAAAATACATCGTGGCAGAGTTTAATAAACAACGTGTTGTATTCCATGTTGACAATGTTACACAAATTCATCGTATTTCTTGGGATCAAATCGAGAAGCCATCTGATATGTATCAAGGAGGCACTTCACAAGTAATCGGTGTCATTAAGCGCAATGAAGAAATGATTTTACTGTTAGATTTTGAAAAAATCATGGTAGATATTAACCCAGAATCAAGCATTAGCGTTGATTCTGTGAAAAAGCTTGGTAAACGTGAGCGTACTGAAAAGAAAGTCGTGATTGCGGAGGATTCACCGTTATTGCGTAAATTATTATTCGATACAATGAACGAAGCGGGCTATGTAAATACGGAGTTCTTTGAAAACGGTCGCGATGCTTATGAGTATTTAGAGGCACTTGTAAAAGCAGATAAAGCAATTGAAAAGCATGTCCAAATGGTTGTAACGGATATTGAAATGCCTCAAATGGATGGACACCATTTAACAAAGAAAATTAAAACACACCCAGACTTACAAAAGTTACCGGTAATTATCTTCTCGAGCTTAATTACAGATGATTTGCGTCATAAAGGGGATCAAGTAGGGGCAGAGGAGCAAATTTCTAAACCTGAAATCGCAGAACTTATTTTACGCATGGATAAGTTAATTTTGTAAAATTGTCACTTATTGAATTGTAGCAATACTTAAAATTGATATAAAATAGAAATGAAAGCCGGATACTTGTATAAGTAATTCCGGCTATTTTTATAAGCTATAATGAGCAAAATTAGGTGTAAGTCACTATCGCAATGAAATGACTTTAAGAAAGAAGTGAAGGCATTGATGGAAAATTTGAAAACCGCCATTATCGATATCGGTTCGAACACCATTCGACTTGTATTGTATTCATATAATAAAAATGAAGGCTTACGTGAGTTTGGCAATATAAAAACGGTAGCGCGCCTTCGCACATATATATTACCAAATGGGGAGATGTCTGAAGAAGGCATTCAACTGCTGGCAGATACATTAAATTCATTTCGGTTAATTTTAACGGATTATGAAGTGGAAGATGTAAAGGCCGCCGCAACAGCAGCTGTGCGTCAAGCCATTAATAATGAAGTTATCATTCGTCGTATGGAAGAAGCTACTGGGATTAAAATTGATATTTTATCTGAAGAAGAGGAAGCCTATTATGGATTTGTTGCTGTAGCACATTCTATGAATACACCTTCTGCAGTCACAATCGATATTGGTGGTGGCTCGACGGAGATTACCTTTTTCATCGATAAAAAACTACAAAAAACGATTAGCTTTCCCTTTGGTACGGTGTCATTAAAGCAAATGTTTGTCAAAGGGACCATTATTAATCATGAAGAACGAACAAAGCTACGGGCTTATGTGACGGATCAATTTCGTTCACTACCATGGATTCAGGATGTAGCCTTTCCGGTCATTGGAATCGGTGGGAGTGCACGTAATATTGCACAAGTACATCAGCAAAAAACGAATTACCCTTTATCTGGAGTGCATGAGTATACGATGAAGGAAAAGGATTTAGAAGGATTACGAGACTATTTAACCCAATTATCATTTGAGCAGCTCAAGCAATTGGATGGGCTATCCTCAGACCGTGCAGATACAATTGTGCCTGCATTAGAAGTATTCCTTGCATTATTATCTGTCGTAGGAACCGATACATTTCAAGTGAGTAAAAAGGGATTGCGTGAAGGTTTAATTATTGGGCGTGTGCTACAGGGAAACTCAAAGGCCTACAATAAATACAATGTATTTGAGGAGAGTGCCCGGCAATTAGCCCAAGCCTATGGACGTACAGAAGAAGAGGTTCAAACATTAGCCGAGCTAACGAAGCAATTTTACGAAGCCTGCTGTTCCTTACAATTATTTGACTATAATCAAGCAGACTTAGAGCTCTTAATAAAAGGAGCGAAGGTGTATGCCATTGGCGAATATATCGAGCTGGATTCTTCTAGCCAGCATACGTTTTATTTAATAGCCAATCAATCATTGCCAGGTCTTTCGCATATAGATCGTGTCAAGTTAGCACTATTGGCATCGTATAAAAATCGTGATTACTTTGAGCGCTTTGCCCAACCGTTTGAAAGTTGGATCGTAAAAGAAGAATTAAAAAAACTACGTGATTTTGGTGCCGTATTAAAATTTGTCTATGCCTTAAATATGACGAAGCGTAATGTGGTGAAGCGTATTGGCATGAAAAACAATGAGGACGACGAGCTTGTCATTGACGTGGTGACGTCCGAGCGAGCTATTGCGGAAAGGACACAAGTCGAAAAACAAAAAAAGCATATCGAGCGTGTGTTCAAAAAGAATATTAAAATCGTATTTAATGAGGAAGGGCGGAATTAATGATGACAACCAATATGGAAAAAGATCCGATGTTTGAATCAGAAAGTACAAAGGCCAGTATTCAAATATTAGAAGAAATCGCGAAACCACAGTATTACAATAACCGTGAGCTTAGCTGGTTGGCGTTCAATGAGCGTGTACTAGAAGAAGCAGAAGATATGAATAATCCTTTATTAGAGCGTTTGAAGTTTTTGGCGATTTTTAGTTCGAATTTGGATGAGTTTTTCATGGTGCGAGTAGCGGGCTTACAAGACCAAATTCGCGCGGGCTTCCACAAACCTGAAAATAAATCAGGGTTAACACCAAAAGAGCAATTAACAAAAATCGCTGAGCGTACACAGGCATTAGTACGTCGCCAAACCGAAGTTTACCGCCATTTAGTGCATGATTTATTGCCAAAGGAAAATGTTTATGTACGGGATTTAAAATTATTAACTCCTGAGCAAAAAAACTTCTTACATGAATTATTTGACGAAACGATTTTCCCGGTACTAACACCCGTAGCGGTGGATGCCTATCGTCCATTTCCCACGCTGCTTGGCCGTACGTTAAACTTACTAGTCCTGCTGGAAAATAATAATTTGGATACAGAAATGTTAGATAAAGTTGCCATTGTACAGGTGCCATCTGTATTGGAACGCTTTATTAAAGTACCTACGCAGGGGAATGAGACCGTATTTGTCTTATTAGAAGACGTCATTTCAAGCAATATTGACCGATTATTCTTTGGTTATAAAGTAAAGTCATCTCAGGCATTCCGTTTAACGCGTAATGCGGATTTAACGATTCACGAGGAAGGCGCACAAGACTTACTTGTAGAAATTGAAAAAGAGTTAAAGAAACGTAAATGGGGCGTTGGGTCACGTTTAGAGGTACGTGACGGTGAAATGAATGACGATGTTTTAGAGTATTTACTTGATGAATTTGAAATTGAGGAATCGGATGTATTTAAAATAGATGGACCGCTCGATTTAACGACAATGTTTAGTTTTGTAAAGGCGATTTCTGCTGGGCGTGAGCATTTAGAATATGAAAGCTTCATCCCGCAACCACCACAGGATTTACAATCGGATGAAAATATTTATGAAAAAGCATTAACACAGGATTTATTTTTCCACCATCCATATGAATCCTTTGCACCGATTGTTGATTTTATCGCAGAAGCAGCGAAGGATCCGAGCGTGCTTGCCATTAAGCAAACGCTGTACCGTGTGAGTGGGAACTCACCGATTATTCAAGCCTTGAAGCAAGCTGCGGAAAATGGAAAGCAAGTAACTGTGTTAGTTGAGTTAAAGGCTCGCTTTGATGAGGAAAATAATGTTCATTGGGCGAAGCAACTAGAGCAAGCAGGCTGTCTTGTGATTTACGGCATGAATAATTTAAAAACACATTCAAAAATTACATTAGTAGTGCGCCGTCGCCAAGGGAAAATCGAGCGCTTTGTGCATCTAGGTACAGGAAATTACAATGACGCCACAGCGAAAATTTATACGGATATGGGGATTATTACATGCAATAAAGAATTTGGGATTGATGCGACCAACTTCTTTAACTATTTAAGTGGTTATACAGAAAAGCCGGAATTCCATCATATTCGCGTATCACCATATGATATTCGTGATGAATTTATTGAATTAATTGATAAGGAAATTGCACTACATAAAAAATATGGCAATGGCTTTATTCGAGCAAAAATGAACTCCTTAACGGATAAGGATTTAATGATGAAGCTTTATGAAGCCTCAATTGCTGGTGTAAAAATCGAGCTAATCATTCGAGGGATTTGCTGTATTCGCCCGGGCATTCCAGGCATTTCAGAAAATATTACGGTCACGAGTATTGTTGGTCGCTTTCTAGAGCATTCACGTATCTTCTGGTTCCATCATAATGGCGAAAATAGCTTGTACCTATCTTCGGCTGATATGATGACGCGCAATATGATCAAGCGTGTCGAAATTTTATTCCCGATTTATGCTCCGGAAATTAAAAAACGTATTCAGCGTATAATGATGACACAGCTGGAAGACAACCAAAAAGCACGAATTCAAGATTCGAATGGGAAATACCATTACAAAGAAAATCACAATAGCGATGTGCGTATTAATAGCCAAGAAATATTCTTAGTTGAATCACTGGGAACAATTGTAGAAGAATAAGCCTTTATAAAGCTGAAAATAGAGCTTGAAGTAGAAAATTATATATTTTTCTATAATTTTAATCCTTTTTATAGTAAAATGAATTTATGAATGGTTGTTCATTTTATTGAAAAGGGGATGGGTGGATGTTACAGGGGAAGACGATTATTATTACAGGTGGCTCTAGCGGGATGGGGCTAGGTATGGCAAAGCAATTTGTGCAAGAGGGAGCAAATGTCGTCATTACGGGGCGTGATGCAGAGCGTTTAGCAAATGCGAAAGTAGAGATTTCGACGTTTGGCTCTAGCATTGAAACATTCCAAATGGACGTTCGAGAGCCAGAGCATGCGCAAGCGATGGTGGACTTTGCTGTCGAGAAATTTGGTCGAGTGGATAGTTTGGTAAATAATGCAGCCGGTAACTTTTTAGTGCATGCAGAAAAGCTGTCGCCAAACGGTTGGAAGGCTGTTATTGATATCGTCTTAAATGGAACGTTTTATTGTTCTTCAGCAGTTGGCCGTTATTGGATTGAAAATGGGATTAAGGGATCACTATTAAATATGGTTGCTACCTATGCTTGGGGTGCTGGCGCGGGTGTTATTCACTCAGCTGCGGCAAAGGCTGGCGTCCTTTCTCTTACGCGTACATTAGCCGTTGAATGGGGTAGTCAGTACGGAATCCGCTCTAATGCGATAGCGCCTGGGCCAATCGAACGTACAGGAGGCGCGGATAAGCTATGGGAATCAGAGGAGCAGGCAAAGCGTACCCTAAATTCTGTACCATTAAGACGACTAGGGACGCCTGAAGAAATTGCGGATTTAGCAACATTTATGCTGTCAGATAAGGCAGGCTATTTAAATGGTGAATGCATTACATTAGATGGCGGTCAATGGTTAAACCAGCATCCGTTTTAATTTGAATAGTTTCAGCTAAATAACCACATACTACCACTATCGTAAAAGGGGGCGTTAGTCGTGGGTATGTGGCTTTATCCAACAATTTTTATTTGTGTGATTCTCTGTCTGATTGGCTATTATTTAACGGTAAGAGTCGGACATAAAATTGAGCATAGTGGGGAAGAGCGGGATTCAGAAGTGCCTGATAAAATTGTAGAGCATCCATTTTTGCTCAATCCCATTGTCCTTTCCTATGCGGTGTTCTTAGCATTTACAGGAATCATTATTTTTTATTATTGGGCGCGTGGCTACTAAATATTCATGCATAACAGGACGAATTCGCTCGTCTTGTTATGCTTTTTCTTTTGCGCTACTGGGCATGTTTCTTAGTCAATGAATTAATGATTATGGTATGATAGATATATGGAAAACAATATGCACGAGAATTGTTGTTTACTTAAGCTTAAAATTTCTAAGAGTTAAGCGTTGATTTGCCCGTATTTACGGAGTCAAAGGAGTAGAATGTCATGATTTCAACGAACAACCGAGCGTTACTAGACATGCCGATTAAGGATTTTATTATTTCTTCTGAAAAGGTAGCACATGTTCAAAGTGGTAATAACGCAGAACATGCACTACTCGTATTAACGAAAACAGGTTATTCTTCAATTCCAGTTTTAGACTTAAAGTATCGTTTAAAGGGTCTACTTAGTACAAAAATGATAACAGAATCTATTTTAGGATTAGAACGAATTGAATATGAAAAACTAGCAGATATTCGGGTAGATGATGTGATGGAGCAAGATGTAGCGTATTTAAAAATTTCAGATACATTCCAACGTGCGCTTGATTTAGTCATTAATCATGCCTTTTTATGTGTAATCGATGAAGAAGGTACATTTGTCGGTATTATGACACGAAGAATTATCTTAAAACAATTAAAAAAGTATATGTATCAACAAAATGTGTAAGTAATCATTCCGTCGACAAAGTCCACATAGGATTTTGTCGACTTTTTAAGTAAGAAAGGAAGAATTAGATGACGGCGACAGAAGCGGAAATTATCAAGGTGCTGGCAGAGGAAAAAAATATGCGTAAGGCGGCCGAGCGTTTATTTTTAACACAGCCCGCTTTATCACAGCGGCTACAATCCATCGAAAAAGAATGGGGCTCCCAGCTATTTATTCGCTCACAAAAGGGATTAACAGCGACGCCAGCGGGGGAATTAGTCATTCAATATTCGAATGAGATGATCGTGAAGCGAGAAGAAATATTTGAATCGATTCAAGCGTTGCAGTCGAAAGTACATGGTACGCTAAAAATTGCCTGTGCATCGATTGTCGGTCAAAATTGGCTTCCAAAAGTATTAAAGGATTTTGTAACAAAATATCCTGATACGAAAATTTCACTTATGACAGGCTGGAGCTCAGAAATAGTCAAGGCACTGTATGATGGGGAAGCACATATCGGAATTGTCCGTGGGCAGGCGGATTGGAAGGGGAAAAAAATTCACTTATTCCGCGATATGATGTATTTAGTAGATAAGGAAATCCAAGACATGGAAGATATCATTACATCAGATCGCCCGTTTATTCAATTTAAAAGCGATTCCAACTATTATCAGGAAATTCAACAATGGTGGCAACGTCATTTTAACTACAAACCGAAGCATCAAATCATTGTAGACCAAATTGAAACATGTAAACAAATGGCGCTGAACGGGATTGGCTATGCCATTTTACCGTCCATTACGTTAAATGGTGAGGAAAAGGTGCATAAAATTCCGTTAACGAATTCAGAAAGTGATCATGGTTTGACCCGTGATACGTGGTTAATTGGCTACGAATCAACTTTTGAATTACGCCAGGTGGAGGCATTTGTCGATGTTGTCCAAGATCATGCCCGCTGTTTATATGATTATTCCAATGGGCAATCCTAAATAGTAGTTTTAATTTAACTGAAAATTTAGTACAATATTTCATGTTAAGAAAACTTACATATAAGAGGAGTGTCTCAATGGATAAATTAAATGCACAGCAAATTATTGATTATATTTCGCAGGCAAAAAAAGTTACACCGGTTAAAGTTTATGTAAAAGGTGCGGGTGTAGCTTATTTATCATATGGTCCAGATGCAAAAGTATTTGGTGAAGGCAATCATGCAGTCGTATTCGGTGAGTGGTCTCAAATTGAGGCAGCTTTAAAGGAATATGCAACACAAATTGAAGATTATGTTGTCGAAAGCGATCGTCGTAATTCAGGGGTGCCGTTATTAGACACAAAATCCATTAATGCCCGCATAGAGCCAGGTGCGATTATTCGTGATCAAGTAACGATTGGGGAGCAGGCTGTCATTATGATGGGTGCCATTATTAACATCGGTGCTGAAATTGGAGCCAAGACAATGATAGATATGGGCGTCGTATTAGGTGGGCGTGCTACAGTTGGGGCAAACTGTCATATTGGGGCAGGAACAGTGCTAGCAGGTGTAGTCGAACCGCCAAGTGCGTTACCAGTCGTTGTTGAAGATGATGTGGTCATTGGAGCGAATGCCGTTGTGCTAGAAGGTGTACGAATTGGTCAAGGCGCCGTAGTGGCAGCAGGTGCGATTGTTATTAAAGATGTAGCTCCTTACACAGTTGTCGCAGGCGTACCAGCGCGCGAAATTAAAAAGCTCGATGAAAAAACAAAATCCAAGACAGAAATTATCGATTCATTACGTAATTTATAAGCAGGTGCAACGATGACAAATCTAATTGAAATTCGCCGTGAGTTACATCAAATTCCTGAGATTGGCTTTGAAGAAATGAAAACACAGGCTTATTTATTAAATTTTATTGCACAATTGCCGCAAGAGTATATGCAAGTTGTGACGTGGAAAACGGGGATTGTCGTAGCGATTACAGGCACAAACCCAACAAAGCAAATTGGCTGGCGAACAGATATGGATGCATTGCCGATCTTTGAGGAAACTGCGTTAGACTTTCACTCGCAGCATGTAGGATTTATGCATGCTTGTGGCCATGATTGTCATATGGCCATCGCACTAGGCTTAGTCGAAGCATTTACTGTAAATCGTCCAACACAAAATGTTGTTATTTATTTCCAACCGGCTGAGGAAGGTCCGGGTGGTGCTGAGCCAATGCTTGAATGGCTACGACTCGAACAACCACAGCTTATAGCCGATGAAATTTATGCGCTGCATATTGCACCAGAATATCCAGTAGGTACAGTTGCGACAAAGCCAGGCTTACTTTTTGCCAATACATCTGAATTATTTATCGATTTAAAGGGTATTGGTGGGCACGCAGCCTTTCCCCATAAAACACGTGATATGACAGTGGCTGCAGCGAGTTGTATTATGCAGTTGCAAACGATTATTAGCCGAAATATCGACCCGATGGATAGTGCAGTTATTACTATCGGCAAAATGACTGCAGGCACAGTGCAAAACGTCATCGCCGAAAATGCTCGATTAGAGGGAACCATTCGTACGTTAAATGCCGATGCAATGACAGAGGTGAAGCGACGTATTGAGGCTATTTGCGCTGGTATTGAGGCAGCGTTTGAATGTCGTGTCTCCATTGATTATGGTTCGATGTATTACGAGGTGAATAATGATACGCGCTGTGCAAATGCGCTGCTTGCATTTGCACATGATTTCCCTGACGCTGTGAGCTATGAATGTCCAGCTGCAATGACTGGCGAGGATTTTGGTTATTTTATAAAAGATATTCCGGGCGCAATGTTTTGGGCAGGGGCCAATTGTGACTATGGTTTACATCATGCCAAGCTAGCACCAGATGAAGCATTAATTCCGTTTAATCAAAAATTTGTCGAAGCGTTTATCCGTTCGTTGTAAAAGATACTGTATTATACCCATTTAACGAATGCCGTTGAATGGGTATTTTTAATAGGAGAACTAAAAAGTCCGATAATTCGCAACTTTATTCGTTGTGATTCGTACAAATAAGCAAAGAGAGGTGGAGTGAGATGAAGAAATTTGCCATGCTGTTCATTTTCCTATTCACAATGTTCGTGCCTGTAATATATGGGGCTGCTGAAATAAACATTGATGTGGACTATGGCTTTGAAGGAAAGGGCAAGCAAGATACACCCATTGCGGTAACCATTACGATTCAAAATGATGAGCGTACATTTGATGGGGAGCTTGTCACGACGTATGCCAATAATTATTTACTGCAAAGTGGTGAAGTCATTCCGTTACAGTTAGCGCCAAACGAAGTCGTAACGAAAAAAGTGTATATCAATTATTTCCCTAATGAAATTTTCGACAATACTAGAGGCAAATTTGTTTATTTGTATGACGAATCGTTCGAAAACGGGGATGAAGCTAAGGCGTATCGTGTCACACATAATAAACCAGAATTGACTTCATATGACGCACTTATGATTGGGGTTTTCGGCGAACCACAATTGGCAAGTGCATTACAGCAACTGCGTGCGATTGAGCAAAATCAGGTTGTTGAAATTGCAGATTTGACCATACAAGCACTTGAAAGCATTCAACAATCGGAGGATTTAGCCCTCTTTAATATGCTGTTCTTAACGCAAGATTTCAATCAACTAACAAACGTACAGCAGCAAGCCATTTTAGGTTGGATTCAAAAAGGGGGGCAACTTGTGCTAGCTGGGGATGCTTTAGGGACGGCATTGGAACCTTATAATGCACTCACTACTTCAGCGGCAACGAAAACGATTCGCGCAGAGCAACTCCAACAATTTACGGGACAAGAAGGGTTTCGTACAGCATTAACCGTTCAAGAGGCACGGCCAGTACAAGGGGCTTATTCGTTCAAAATCGATGAAACAGTACTCGCTACAAAAAGGCAAATGGGCTCAGGTGCGCTCATTCAAACGGCCTTTTCACTATCAGATGCCACATTGAATCAAAATGATCATGCTGCCTATTTGATGGCGCAATTATTGGATTTTGAATTGAATTTTTATACAACAACACCAGAAAGTGAATTATCGAATACGGTTGTACCTGTGAATGAATTATTTGCTTCATTTGAATTTTCATTATGGAAAATTATCATCGTCTTTGCGCTTTATATTTTCCTGATAGGGCCTGTGCTTTATTATTACTTAAAACGCAAAGATAAACGCGAATATGCATGGTGGATTATTCCGACATTGGCGCTCGTTGTGTCTGTCGCATTGTTTTTAATCGGTGCGAAAGATCGTATTGTGCAGCCACAAATTCAGCAAATGGCGGTTGTAAAAATCAGTGACAATGCAGCGGAACAATACTTTGCACAAAGCCTATTATCGAACCGCAGCGGTGATTATGCATTTCATTTATCAAATGATATGAACGTTGCAAGCTATACAGGTTACTCAACAGGAACACGCGATTTTCCAAATGGTCGTTGGAGCTACGTAAAGCAGCAACAGGATGATAAACAATTAACAGTAAAAAATGTGCCGTATTGGGATGTTGAATCAATTGTCGGATCTGGCACAATCGATATCGGAAAGCTAGATATTCAGTTGGCCAACGAAAACGGCATCGTAACCGGCACAATTCGTAATGAGTTGACGACGGATTTAAACGATGTACAAATTTGGACGGGGCGCCAATTTATTGAGCTTGGTGCGATAAAGCAAGGCGAAATAATGCAAGTAAATGAAAAACTGCCATCGTCATTGCTAATCCCAAGTATGCTACCGGTGGAAACCTATTATGAAACGCCGACGCCAGCTCATATTGAGGAAGCGAGGAAGAAACGCTTAGTAGGCTTGGCCAATACAGTTATGATGAATGAACAATCACCTGTCATTTTGGGTTACTCTGATACAGCAGAGGTAGGCGCAAAATTTGATGGCAAGGCAAAAATTCAGTCTACTATACTAATCGCACAGCCTTTTACCGCAAAGTTCAATTTTGCTGATGATATCACGATTAATGAGGACCTCATGCAAATGAAGTATTCCTCTGATTTGTATGGAGGGATTAAGGAGCAGCTTATTAGTGGACAGGAATCTTATTTTTTAGACCCGGCCGATTATGAAGTGACGTATCAATTACCTCATTCGATTATGGAACATACGATTATGTGGAAAAGTCTACAGTATCAGGTGAAGGGTAGTGCCATTAGCGCACAAATTTATAATGTCAAAACAAAGCAATATGAAGCATTTGCGCATGAGTTTTCAACAGACAATGTCAGTGATTATATTGAAAATGATCTCATTCAATTAAAATGGCATATTTCAGAAGCTGTGTATAGTGAGGATATGGCGCTGCCGATGATTGAGCTGAAAGGGGCGATGAAGCAATGATTGAATTTCAGCATGTTCATAAAAATTACGGAAAAACAAAGGCGCTGGATGATTTAACACTAACGATTGGTAAAGGGACGATTTACGGCTTTGTTGGAGCAAATGGGGCGGGTAAATCGACAGCCTTTTCGATTTTAGCAACACTCATTCCAGCAACTTCGGGTGATATTTTAGTAAATGGTAAAAGTGTGACCAATGAAGCGCATGCTGTTCGAGCAATGATTGGCTATATGCCTGACTTTTTCGGGGTCTATGATCAGTTAAAGGTAGAGGAATATTTAGATTTTTATGGCTCAGCCTATCAATTATCAGGAGAGGTAAGAGCACAGAAAATGACGGAGCTTTTGGCACTTGTACGTCTGACGGATAAGCGATTGGAATATGTGGATGATTTGTCGCGTGGGATGAAGCAGCGTTTATGCTTAGCGCGTACATTAATGCATGATCCTGATATTCTAATTTTAGATGAACCCGCGTCAGGACTTGACCCAAGAGCACGTGTAGAGATGCGAGATATTTTAAAGGATTTAAAGCGTCTTGGAAAAACGATTTGTATTTCGTCTCATATTTTGCCAGAGCTTGCGGAAATTTGTGATGAAATTGGCGTGCTACATGCAGGGAGACTGATTGCGAGTGGCAATATTGCTGAAATCCAAGCACAGCTACAAGGGGAAAAATGGGTGACGGTTTCAGTAGTTGGGGATGAGAGAAGTGCATCAGCCTTTTTTGCCAATGCCCCACAAATAGCCAATGTCACCCAACAGGGGAATACTATTTCATTTGTATTTTCAGGTGATGAATTAGCACAAGCCGCGTTATTGAAGCAGGCCATTGAAGCTGGTATTTGTGTCAGTGCGCTTGAAGTACAAAAGAAAAATTTAGAGGATGTCTTTATGGTGATTACGGAGGAGGTGGCGCAGCATGAATTTTAAAATAGCGAACCCAGTGCTATTAAAAGAGCTGAAGCAACGATTTCGAAATGCGAAAAGCTTTTCGAGTTTAGCCTTTTATTTAATCGCTTTGACGTTATTTATTATTGCGTACTTCATTATTATGTCGGGGGTATTTTCGCAGGGCTACGTGCAGCCAGAAAGTAGCTTTTTCTTATTTTGTAGCTTAACGGTATTACAAATTTTATTATTGCTATTTATGGCACCAGCATTAACAGCAGGGTCTATTAGTACCGAGCGAGAGAAGCAAACGCTGAATATTTTATTAACGACGACACAGACATCCTCCCAAATCATTGTCGGGAAGCTCATGGCATCACTTGCTTATTTAGTCGTGATGCTCATGGCGACGCTGCCAATGTATAGTATCTTGTTTTTATTCGGAGGGGTATCGCCGTGGATGCTAGTGAAAGTGTTCCTGCTGTTTTTATTGACGGTATTCGCGGTGGGGAGTGTAGGTATCTTGTTCTCAACGGTTACGAAAAAAACGATAGTGTCGATGATTTCAACTTACGGCGTGATGATCTTTTTAGCGGTATTTACATTAATCTTTTTTTTAGTAGGCATGATTAATTTTGTGGATGGCACGTCGTATTATGCGTCATATTTTTGGATTAGTATTAATCCGATTGCCGTTGCACTAAGCCTGATTGCACCGGATATTGCGCTCTCGATTAAAGAAATGACACATTTAGATTGGCCGCCAATTGCAATTTATTGTATTGTTTATACGCTCATAGGGATATTCAGCCTAGTGGTTGCTACCAAAAAGTTACGCGAAACTAAATAAAACCGTACGCAATTCGTAATTGAAGCGAATTGCGTACGGTTTCTATTGTGCCTTCAATAAATGTGGTGCTCTTTTTGCTGTCCAAGCAAATGCAAGGATAAAGCAGCTGACTAAAACGACGGTTCCTAAAATATAAGGAGAGTCAGGGTTCCAATCAAATAAAATTCCCGCAAGTGCAGGACCAAACATATTACCTAAGCTCATATAGGCATTGTTCATACCGGCTGCATAGCCTTGCTCATCACCAGCTAGCTTCGAAATGAGTGTATTGACAGCGGGACGAATAAAGGTAGTTGCGATAGAGAACAATGTAGCCACGACTAAAATAACGAAGAAGCCACTAATATAGATCGTTAGCAACATCGTAATCGCTGCAAGAAGAAGATTGACTAAAATCACTTTCATCTCGCCGAAGCGTTTGAATAATTTGTTTACTACATACATTTGCAGGACAACGCCAGCGAAGCCACCAATCGTTAAAATAATCGCAATATCTGTAGGCGTATAATCAAACTTCAAGTCTAGATAAAGCGATAATGTCGCTTGGAAGTTGGCAATACCGAAGCTAAATGTAAAGACGACGATTAAAAATACAAAATATGATGTTTTCATAGAACGGGCTAGCTGTTTAAGTAAATTCTCCCTTGGTGCAGTCACCGTTTTTGTCGATTTGACATGTGGTAAGTAAATGGCAGACAGTACAGAAGCTACTAGTGCCACAGCACCTGCTAAATAAAATGGAAAAGATAAATTGACATTGGCTAAAAAGCCGCCAACACCAGGTCCAATCATAAAGCCAAGAGACATGGCCGCACCAATCATTCCCATCCCTTTTCCGCGTTCTTCATAGGTTGTAATATCGGCAACGAATGCCATGATTGGAGGCATAATGAATGCCGCCCCAGCCCCACTTAAAAAGCGTGCTAAAAATAAAATCCAAACTTCGGATGCTAGTCCAAATAAAATTTGGGAGCAACCATATACGATAAGCCCCGCAACGATAAACATTTTACGTCCGTGCCGATCCGATAAATCACCCGCAACAGGTGAGAGTAAAAACTGTGCTAGCGCAAAGCCAGCAATTAAAAAGCCAAGCACTTGTCCACCAACGCCAAATAGTTGTAAATATGCTGGCATAACAGGCACGATAATCCCGATACCACCCATAGTAATAAACATATTAAACATCAGTAAATAAAGTGCTATTTTATTTGATTTTTGCTCCATTCACTTCAAGCCCTTCACTGAGTATTTCGATTGTGGAAATGATTAAGTCCCAATAGCATACCATATTGTAGTAGCTTTCACGATAAAAATCATCCTACAGAAGACTGAAAAGATAAGAATAATTTTTTCGAAATATGTTCGATTATAGGAGACTAATAGCGTGCGTTTTGATTCCTTTTTCGAGTCCGGTACATTTGAAAAGCATCTGAATAATTTGGGATGAGGACAAGGATTGTTTAAAGAAGCAAATTAGATAAATGATAACGAAAAATGCCGAGCAACCATTAAGCTGCTCGGCATTTTATTATTTCAGACTCATTTTAAATTCTAAGAAATATTCGTTATATTTCCCTAACCATTCAAGCCCTAAATTTTCGTATACTTCTAAAGTATCACGCTGTTCATTTGATGGATAGAAGCGCTCATCTCCAATTACTTCTTCATCCATTAATGCCCACGCAGCTTCGTTCGGGGTAGAGTAGCCAACGTAATCTGCATTTTGCGCGGCATTTTCAGGATCTAACATAAAGTTTATGAACTTATGAGCACCTTCCACATTTTTTGATGTTTTAGGAATGATCATATTATCAAAGAAGATGTTTGAGCCTTCAAATGGTGTAGCGAAATCTAATTCTTCATTTTCGTAAAGCATATCTGCCGCTTGACCAGACCAAGTAAGGGCTACAGCTGCCTCATTATTTACCATGAGCGGCGTAATTTCATCCCCGATAACGGCTTTTACATTTGGTGTTAATGAGACGAGTTTATCGGTTGCTTGACGTAAGAGCGCGTCGTCTTTAACATTTAACGATTCACCAATCGAGTTTAAGCCCATGCCGATTACTTCACGGGAGCTATCTACTAAAAATACTTTCCCTTTTAATGAAGGGTCCCATAAATCATCCCAAGATTCAAAAGTTAAATGATCCTCGATTAAGTTTGGATTATAAACAATACCAACTGTTCCCCAGAAATAAGGAATCGAATATTCATTGCCTTTATCAAAAGAGAGGTCTAAAAAATCAGAGTTAATATTTTTTAAGTTTGGTATTAGATCATGGTCTATTGGAATGAGCAAACCTTTGTCTTTCATGGATTCAATTGTGTATTCAGAAGGGACAGCGATATCATACGCTGAACCACCTTGCTCAATCTTCGTTAACATCGCTTCGTTGGAGTCGAATGTTTCATAGATGACTTTAATGCCTGTTTCATCTTCAAATTTATCAATTAAATCCGGGTCGATGTATTCGCCCCAGTTGTATACGGTTAATGAATCTTTGCTGCCCTTGCTCCCAGCTGTTTGCATTTGATCTACTGCGAAAAATAATAGGGCACAGACAATGATAATTGCAACAGTCGCTTGAACTAAATCTCTCATCGTTGTCCCTCCGATGCTGCTGATTTTGAACGTTTATTAATGAAGTAATAACCGATGACGATTAATACCGTTACGGCAAATACTAAACCGGAAATGGCATTGACTGTTAAAGAAATACCAGCACGGGCCATTGAATAGATTTCGACTGATAACGTAGAGAAACCATTCCCCGTTACGAAGAATGTAACAGCGAAATCATCTAGTGAATACGTTAATGCCATAAAGAATCCGGCAAAAATCCCAGGTGAGATGTACGGTAAAATTACGCGTGTCAACACATCACGCTTGGTTGCACCTAAGTCGCGTGCAGCATCAATAAGTGATGTATTCATTTCTAATAGCTTTGGTAAAACCATTAATACAACAATCGGTACACTGAATGCTACATGTGAAACTAATACGGAAGCAAAGCCCAGCTTAACGCCAATCATTGTGAATAAAATTAAGAAGCTTGCCCCGATGACAACGTCTGGGGAAACGATTAATACATTATTTAATGACAAGAGCATATTGCGCATTTTTTTATCTCTAATTGAAACAATGCCAATAGCACCAAGTGTTCCAATAATAGTGGCAATAAGTCCAGATAATAGGGCAACAATGACTGTGTTAAGTAAAATAATAATTAAGCGTGAATCTTCAAAGACAGCAGCATAATGCTCCCATGTGAATGATTCGAAGTTGTTCATATTGCCGCCACTATTGAATGAATAAAAAATTAAGTAAAGAATGGGCGCATAAAGTACAACAAACACAAATACTAAATACGCTTTAGAAGCGACAGTTAAGTTTTTCATTATGCGCGGCCTCCTTTAGATTTGCTTCGTGTGAATAGCATAGTAATGACCATAAATAAAATTAAGAATACAGCGATTGTCGACCCCATTCCCCAGTTTTGCGATACTAAGAATTGTTGTTCGATTGCTGTACCTAGTGTAATCACCTTGTTCCCTGCGATTAAGCGGGTAATCATGAATAATGATAATGCAGGGATGAAGGTCACTTGTATCCCTGATTTAACACCATCAATTGTTAGCGGGAAAATCACGCGACGGAATGTTGTCCAAGCGTTTGCACCAAGGTCGCGTGCAGCGTACACAAGGGATGGGTTCATTTTATCTAATGAGTTGAAAATCGGAATAATCATAAACGGAATGAAAATATAAACCGCTACGAAAATAAAGCTGAAATCCGTAAATAAAATTTGCTGTGGATCAAAGCCAAATACTTCAATCATCGCATTGATTGGACCGTATAAACCGAAGATTCCAATGAATGCGTAGGTCTTTAATAATAGGTTAATCCAAGACGGAATAATGATGAGCATTAACCATAATTGCTTATGCTTCGTTTTTGTTAATAGGTAAGCAGTAGGGTAGGCGAATAATAGCGTAAACAACGTAATTAAAAACGCATACCAGAAACTACTTAACGTCATTTTCAAATAAACCGGTGTGAAGAATTTCGCATAGTTGGCTAATGTGAAGTTACCATTTAAATCGAGTACCGAGTAATAAACGATTAATGCAATTGGCGCGATAACGAATAAAAGTATCCAAAATAAGTAAGGGATTAACGGTCCTTTTGCAGTTTTATTATTCATGTTCTTCATCCCCGTAGGCTTCTAAACGTTTGTCAAAATCTTCTTCTGTTTCGTTTAAGCGCATGACATGAATTGCTTCTGGATCAAAGTCTAATCCAATTTCTTCACCAACTTCAGCCTTTTTCAGCGAATGCACTAACCATTCATTCCCGTCATTATCGTATGTGGATAGCTCATAGTGAACACCGCGGAATAGCTGTGTATCCACCGTTACAACTAATTTACCGTTTTCGGGTTTGGTAATTTCTAAGTCTTCTGGACGGATGACGACATCAATTTTTTCATTTGGCTTCATACCGCCGTCGACACATTCGAATTCTTTTCCAGCGAATTTTACTTTGTAGTCTTCAATCATGATGCCGTCTACGATATTAGATTCACCGATGAAATCCGCTACGAATCGGTTAATTGGCTCATCATAAATGTCTACTGGCGTACCAGATTGCTTGATTTCACCGTGCGATAGAACGAAAATTTCGTCACTCATGGCTAATGCTTCTTCTTGGTCATGTGTAACAAAGATGAATGTTTTCCCAAGACGCTGCTGTAGCTCGCGCAATTCGTACTGCATTTCGGTACGTAATTTTAAGTCTAATGCTGATAGTGGCTCATCTAATAAAATCACATCAGGGTCATTGACGATGGCACGTGCAATTGCCACACGCTGACGCTGACCACCTGACATTTCCGAAATTTCACGGTTGCCATAGCCTGCTAAGTTAACAAATTTTAAAGCCTCTTGTACGCGTTCTTTCACTTCTGCTTCTTTTACTTTTTTGATGCGTAAGCCAAATGCAACGTTTTCAAAAACATTTAAGTGTGGGAATAATGCGTAATCTTGGAATACAGTATTTACGTGGCGCTCATTAGCAGGTATATCATTAATACGCTTGCCATTGAAAAATACATCGCCGGTAGTCGCATCTGTAAAGCCTGCAATAATCCTTAAAATCGTTGTTTTCCCGCACCCAGATGGCCCAAGTAATGTATAGAACTTTCCGCGTTCTAATTCAAAATTAATATTTTTTAAAACAACGGTACCGTCGTCGTATGATTTTGTAACATTTTCAAAGCGAATAATCATGTTATCCATGTAAGTAGCCTCCTAAATTATAAATAAGATTGCGTTGCGACTAATAATAATCTCGTAATACCGTTATGCGCATTAAATATTTGGTGATTGGAAGATGCCTCGTAGTACACAGCATTCCCCTCGCTGGCGATATATTCATCGTCGCCAAGTACAACACGAATGCGTCCATTGATTACATAAATAAAGGTTTCTGCTAATGAAGGCTCAAACGCTTTAAATTCAGCATCCTTTTGCAATGTGATAAAAACAGGTTCCATTTCATTTTCATTGGATGTCGGGATTAACCACTCAATTTCGTATTTTTTATCGTGGTCAATAAAGCTCGTTTGGTCATCTTTTGTAAAGACAATTTGTTCATTTTCTTGCTCGTCATCAAAGAAGTCGCGCGGTGAACAGCCTAGCACCTCTAATAAGTTGAATAAGGTTTCGATTGAAGGAGAGTTTAAATCGCGCTCCAATTGAGATATATAGCCTTTAGTTAAGTCTGTACGTTCCCCAAGCTCTTCTTGGGTAAGACCTTTTTTTAGGCGTAAAGCTTTGATCTTTGTACCAATTTGCATGTGGTCACGCTCCTTTTAGGCATTAAAAAATCCCCCGCAACAGTTTACTATTGTTAAACCTTAAGTACGGAAGTTTACTTTTACAAAACTTTATGTTTACGAAAGCAATAACAATTATACAGCTTCTAGCAAGTTTTTCAAGTCTATTTGTGCTGCTTTTGAGAGGAATTTTAGTTGGAAATTACCAAATTCCCTTAAGGTAGAAGAAGGGAATTAGAAGGATTCGCCTTATAGTCAACTTTTTTGGAGAAATCCACCTTATGTCTAGAAGGTAGCACTTTTAAGTGATTCTGTACGTATTTCAAAATGCATACATATGCTAGTTGGAGGAGGAGATAAATGAAACTGTATACAGCTATGCCCGAGTTAAAAGGTGCTTCTGTTATTTTAAATAAGCAGCAGGTGCAAACGGAAGGTACATTGCCAACCTTTCTTTATTTTTGGTCAATGAGCTGCCCGCAGTGTAAACAATCGATTGAAAAACTAAATGCAATTCAAGCGCTTTATCAAAATCGGCTTTCGGTTTGTGCCGTTCATATGCCGATAGAAAAAAGCGATTACTCAATCGATCGATTAAAAGATACAACCCAACGCTTACAATTAAAGATTCCGATTTACGCCGATCATGAATTAAAAATTAGTGATGCGTTTGAAAATCGAATCGTGCCTGCCTATTATTTATTTGATGATCAGCAACGCTTACGCTTTCTTAAAGTGGGATTTCTAGCGACAAAATCATTACAGCAAAAAATTGAACGAATTCTTTAACTGGCTTTAGTAAAAGTTGCGCTGAGTCGTAATTGATTAGTGGTAACAATTCGTTAAGTGCGGTAAAATGTTGGCAATGATTGGTTCGGAGGAGACTATATGAAAAAAGAATTCGTAGTAATTGGATTAGGTCGTTTCGGAGGCAGTATTGTGCGAGAGCTCGTAAAGCAGGGCGCGAACGTTATGGCAATCGATACAGATAGCGAGCGTGTCGATGAATTCGCCCGTATTGCTACACAGGCGGTTGTTGCCGATACAACTGAAGAAGAAACTGTAAAATCACTAGGCTTATGGAACTTCGAGCATGTCATTGTGGCAATAGGAGAAGATATTCAATCGAGCATTTTAACGACGCTCATCTTAAAAGAACTCGGTGTACAGCAAATTACGGTAAAAGCACAAAATGATTATCATGAAAAAGTATTGCGGAAAATTGGCGCTGATTTTGTCGTGCATCCTGAGCGCGACATGGGCATCCGTATTGCCAACAATATGATTTCTAATAGCGTGCTTGATTACTTAGAATTATCAGGAGAGCATTCCATTATGGAGATTCGAGCAAGTGAAAATATTGCTGGCTATTCATTAATTGAATTAGATATTCGTGCAAAATATGGTGTCAACATTGTCGGCATTACGCGTGGAGAGGATATTATGATTTCTCCACCAGCAACAGAACGCATTCAATTAGGGGATGTGTTACTCATAATAGGGGCAGATGTGGATATTAACCGATTTGTGAAAAAGATGATTCAAGCGTAGGGCTAGCTGTTACGTCAAGATATTTGTGAAAAATAGACAAAGAAAGGTCGCTTACATGAAAAAGTAAGCGACCTTATTTTTATACTTCCATAATAATCGGTAAAATCATTGGACGACGCTTTGTTTTTTCGTATAAATACGGTCCTAAAACGTCAGTAATTTCGTTTTTCAAGTCACTCCATTGCGTATCTTTCTCTTGAATTGTGCTGTTTAAATGTTGATTTAACATTTTTTGCGCTTCGTTAATCATGGTACCTGATTCACGCATGTACACAAATCCGCGAGAAATAATATCGGGACCTGAAACAATTTTGTTGTTGGCCATATCAGCACTTACAACGACGATGACTAAGCCTTCTTCAGAAAGAATACGGCGGTCACGTAGCACGATATTGCCGATATCCCCAATTCCGTTGCCATCGATATACACATCACCAGAAGGAATGCGACCCGCAACATGTGCCTCGTTTGCACTTAATGCTAGAACATCACCATTTTCCATAACGAATGAATGATCTAAAGGAATATCACATGCCTCAGCAAGTTCGGTATGAATTTTTAGCATACGATATTCACCGTGAATTGGCATAAAGAACTTCGGTTTGATGAGACGTAGCATTAGCTTTTGCTCTTGTTGAGAACCATGACCAGAAGTATGGATATTGTTTAATGCACCGTGAATAACTTCTGCACCAGCTCGGAATAATAAGTTGATAATTTTGTTGACACTCATCGTATTACCAGGTACTGGAGAAGATGAGAATACAACCGTATCACCAGGTTGAATTTGAATTTGACGGTGTGTACCGTTTGCAATTCGTGATAAGGCAGCCATTGGTTCACCTTGAGAACCTGTACATAAAATCATCACTTCATTTGCAGGTAAGCGATTTAAGCTTTGTACGTCAACAAATGTTTCTTTTGGTGCTGTAATATAGCCTAATTCACGACCGATTGTAATGGCATTGTCCATTGAACGACCGAATACAGCGATTTTACGACCGTATTTTACCGCTGCATCAGTAGCCTGCTGTAAACGGTGGATGTTTGATGCGAATGTCGCAAAGATAATACGTCCATCTACTTTGCGGAAAATTTCATCAATACTTTTTCCTACAGTGCGTTCTGACATTGTGAACTCTGTTTTTTCAGCATTTGTACTATCAGATAGTAAGCAAAGCACGCCATCACGACCAATTTCAGCCATTTTCGTTAAGTTGGCAGGTTCGCCTACAGGGGTGAAGTCAAATTTGAAGTCCCCTGTATGCACGATGTTACCAGGTGGTGTTTTGACAACGATACCATATGCATCTGGAATACTATGTGTTGTACGGAAGAAGCTCACAGAAGTTTTACGGAACTTAATAACATCGTCTTCTTTAAATTCGATTAATTTTGTTGTACGTAATAAACCATGCTCTTCTAATTTGTTGCGTAATAAGCCTAAAGCTAATTTACCACCATAAACAGGAACGTTTACTTGACGTAACAGGTAAGGAATCCCGCCGATATGATCTTCGTGACCATGTGTAATAAATAAGCCTTTAATTTTGTCTACGTTTCGAACAAGATACGTATAGTCCGGAATAACGTAGTCAATTCCAAGTAAGTCGTCCTCAGGGAATTTAATACCTGCGTCAATTAAAATGATTTCGTCTTGGAACTGTACTGCGTATGTGTTTTTGCCGATTTCGCCCAGTCCGCCGAGTGCGAATACAGCCGCTTGATCATTTTTAACAAATTTCATAACAATTAAGCGTTCTCCAGATGGAAATTCGGGCTGTTTTGCTCATACTCTAAGTAGTTGCCTTCTAAAAGCTGAACAAGCTCAATGTTGTAGTTGCGGTCTTTTAAGAAAAAGCGTACTTCGCGTTCAGATGCCCCTTCTACATATACAACTTTCGTGTTTTCGCGAACTGGAATTTCTGAAATACCTTCTTGATAATAAACTTTGTAAATCATAGTTACTCTCCTTTAATAACGAACATTATTATTGCGTCGATTTAAAAAGAAAAACGCATTTCCTTTATATTATCATGGGACTCCTTTAAAATAAAGAAAAGCCCTTTAAAAATGATGGATAAACCTGTCGAAAGCATAAAAAAATGACACGTCATAATCAAGACGTATCAACTGAAAATGAAGTAAGTTATGCCATTAGTTTTTTTCCGAGGATGCCGTTTAATTGTTTTAGCCATTTCTTTTTGAGACGTCGTAACATGGGTCATCACTCCTTACTCTCATTATACGGAATTTTCTGATTTTTGTAAAGGGTCACTATAATAAAGGAAGATAACAATGAAAAAATTATTATTTTTTGATGTAGATGGTACGTTGTATGATTCAAATAAACAGCTTCCCGCATCGGCGAAGGAGGCCCTTTTCAAAGCGCGTGAAAACGGCCATGAAATAGCGATTGCAACAGGACGGGCACCGTTTATGATTGCTGAAATTTTAGAAGAACTTCAAATTGATACATACGTAACATTTAACGGTCAGTATGTCGTATACAAAGGCGAAGTGATTTATACAAATCAAATTCCCAAAGAAACGCTAGAGGAGATATTGCAATTTGGTGCGCAGCATGACCACCCATTTGTTTTTTTAAACGAAAAAGAAATGATTGCCACAGCAAATGGGTATTCGCAAATTGAAGAAAGCCTGGAGACATTGCAATTTTCTTACCCAGCAATTGATAAAAACTATTATTTACACAACTCGGTTTATCAAACGCTATTATTTTCAAATCAGCAAGAGCAAGTGCTATATGAACAACAATTCCCAACTGTTCAATTTGTTCGTTGGCATCGATATTCATGCGATATGCTTCCGAATGGTGGGTCAAAGGCACTTGGTATTAGTAAATTAATTGAGCATACCGATTTTGATATAAAAGATGTGATTGCATTTGGTGATGGCTTGAATGATGTGGAAATGTTAAGCGAAGTGGGATTAGGCGTTGCGATGGGCAATGGTCATGAAAAAGCAAAACAAGCAGCATCTGTAATCGCGGGGCATGTAGATGAAGATGGCCTTTATCATGTGATGAAGGAGCTTAAATTAATATAATTGGCATAATGCTTGCAATCTATTTCCTAACCCCAAAAATTAAACGAAAAAGAGTAGGCGCATGAATGTATCGTGCACCTACTCTTTTTCTAAAGGTTTATATTGAAAAAATATTACTCTCTACCGTATGGATTGGCATTTTCGATTTCTGCAAATGGATCTTTTTCATTGATGCGGTCGTAGAACATGATACCGTTTAAATGATCCAACTCATGCTGGAAAGCGATTGCGGGTAAGCCAGTTAAGCGGATTTTCTTTTCCTCACCATCGAGTGTCATAAATTTGACTGTAATACGTGCGTGTCGCGGCACATAGCCTGGTACAGCACGGTCTACAGAAAGACAGCCTTCACCACTTGTAATATACGTTTGTTCCACCGAGTGGCTCACGATTTTTGGATTGACTGCAACGAAACTTAATAGCTCCCCTTTATCATCTTCTAAATGTAAGGCGAACATGCGCTTTAAGCTATTTACTTGGTTGGCAGCTAAACCAATGCCACCGCGTAAATTATATTTTTCAGCTAATTCAGGATCTTGGCTGTTGATTATATATTGCAGCATATCCTCAGCTAATTGACGCTCTTCTTGTGTTAACGGGAAGGTTACCTCCTCAGCACGCTTACGCAATGTAGGGTGACCGTCACGAATAATATGTTCCATTAAAATCATGTGAAACTTCCTTTCAATTCTAACTTAATTACCTTTAAGTATACACGACTTAGAAAAAGTGAAATAGAAAAAACTATTGAAAGGCAGAATAATTCATCTATTAGATTAATTTTGGATGAAATAGGGAACGAATAGTAGTGGTTATTGAATTATTTTGAAATTCAAATCATTATCCTATTATAGTACAGATATGAATGGATTGTAGTACAGTTGATGTTACTGTTATAATTTCGCTGAAAGCAGAAATTTCTTTAATTTAGATGATAAACAATGATTGACCGATGGAATTTTATTCATTATACTCAGTTTATAACAATATTGTACTATTCAAAATTAAGTTTTTTTTAATACAGTTCAAAGGGGATGGAAACAATGGCAGAAAAAATGATGAATCAATTAGATCCAACTGGTACATTACAAGAGATTGAAAGCAAATTTGAAATGTTCCAAATCTTAAATGAAAACGGTGAAGTAGTAAATGAAGCAGCAATGCCGGAATTAACGGACGAGCAATTGGTAGAATTAATGACGCGCATGGTTTATGTGCGTATTTTAGACCAACGCTCGATTTCATTAAATCGTCAAGGTCGCTTAGGTTTCTATGCACCAACAGCTGGTCAAGAGGCGTCGCAATTAGCGTCCCATTATGCGCTTGAAAAAGAGGACTGGATTTTACCGGGTTACCGTGATGTACCACAAATTGTGATGCATGGACTCCCATTATGGAAAGCATTTTTATTCAGCCGTGGTCACTTTATTGGAAACCAAGTGCCTGAAGGGGTAAATATTTTAGCACCACAAATTATTATCGGTGCACAATATATTCAAACAGCGGGAGTTGCATTAGGCTTACAAAAGCGCGGCTCAAAAACAGTAGCGATTACGTATACAGGTGATGGTGGTTCTTCACAGGGGGATTTCTACGAAGGTATTAACTTTGCCGGTGCATTTAAATCACCAGCAATTTTCATCGTACAAAATAACCAATTCGCGATTTCAACGCCACGTGAGCTCCAAACAGCAGCAAAAACAATCGCACAAAAAGGGATTGCAGCAGGTATTCCATCGGTTCTTGTTGACGGAATGGACCCATTAGCAGTATATGCAGCGACAAAGGATGCGCGTGATCGAGCAGTTCGTGGCGAAGGTCCAACTTTAATCGAAACAATGTGTTACCGTTATGGCCCACATACAATGGCAGGAGATGACCCAACTCGTTACCGTACATCGGATACAGACAACGAGTGGGCAGCGAAGGATCCATTAATTCGCTTCCGTAAATTCTTAGAAGCAAAAGGGCTATGGGATGAGCAAAAAGAAGAGGCAGTAATCGAGCGTGCAAAAGAAGAAATTAAAGAAGCCATCAAATTAGCAGACCAAGCGCCAAAACAAAAAGTAACAGAGCTAATGGATAATATGTACGCAGAAGATATGCCATCAAACTTAAAAGAGCAATATGCAATTTATAAAGAGAAGGAGTCGAAATAAGCCATGGCACAAATGACGATGATTCAAGCAATTACAGATGCATTACGTTGCGAATTAAAAAAAGACGAAAACGTATTAGTATTCGGCGAGGACGTTGGAGTAAACGGAGGGGTATTCCGTGCAACAGAAGGTCTTCAAAAAGAATTCGGAGTAGAACGTGTATTTGATACACCACTTGCTGAATCTGGTATCGGTGGTTTAGCAATCGGTTTAGCATTAACGGGCTACCGTCCAGTGCCAGAAATTCAATTTTTCGGCTTCGTTTTTGAAGTAATGGATTCGATTAGTGGTCAATTAGCACGTATGAAATACCGTTCTGGTGGAACGTACAATGCACCGGTAACGATTCGTTCCCCATTTGGTGGTGGTGTACATACACCAGAGATGCATTCAGACTCATTAGAAGGGTTAATGGCACAATCACCAGGTTTAAAAGTAGTCATTCCGTCCACTCCATATGACGCGAAAGGTTTATTAATCGCTTCAATTCGAGATAATGACCCAGTTATTTTCTTAGAGCACTTAAAGCTTTATCGTTCATTCCGTGAAGAAGTGCCTGAAGAAGCATACACAATCGAAATCGGAAAAGCAGACGTGAAGCGCGAAGGAAAAGACTTGTCAATCATTGCTTACGGCTTAATGGTGCATGAGTCTTTAAAGGCAGCAGAAGAGCTTGAAAAAGAAGGCTATTCAGTTGAGGTAGTCGATTTACGTACAATTCAACCACTTGATATTGAAACAATTATTGCTTCAGTTGAAAAAACAGGACGTGCAATCGTTGTACAAGAAGCACAAAAGCAAGCTGGGATTGCAGCAAATGTTGTAGCAGAAATTACAGAGCGTGCCATTCTTTCATTAGAAGCACCAGTATTACGTGTGGCCGCGCCAGATACAATTTATCCATTCCCGCAAGCTGAGGGTGTATGGTTACCAACATATAAAGATGTAATGGAAACTGCGAAAAAAGTTTTAACATTCTAAGAATCGAGGGTGAGAGAGATGGCATTTACGTTCCGTTTACCAGATATTGGAGAAGGTATTCATGAAGGCGAAATCGTGAAGTGGTTTGTGAAACCAGGCGATCAAGTAAAAGAAGATGATATTTTAGCAGAAGTACAAAATGACAAAGCAGTCGTAGAAATTCCTTCACCAGTAGACGGTACAGTTGAAGAAATTTTTGTAGAAGAAGGCGTAGTTGCTGTTGTTGGGGATGCATTAATTCGTTTTGATGCACCTGGCTATGAAGATTTAAAGCTAAAAGGTGACGATCACCACGATGCAAACGAATCAGCAAAAACAGAAGCCCAAGTACAAGCAACGGCTGAGGCTGGTCAAGCTGTGAAAAAAGAAGCAGTATCTGACGATGCCCAAGCACCAAAACAAGAAGCACCTTCCACTAATAATGAACAAGAAGTGGCTGCTAATAAACGCATTATTGCGATGCCATCTGTTCGAAAATACGCACGTGAAAAAGGTGTAGACATCGCTCAAGTAGCAGGCACAGGAAAAAATGGTCGTGTCATGAAAGAAGATATCGAAAGCTTCTTAAACGGTGGTTCGCAAGCACAAGTAGAGGAAGTAACAGCACAAGAAGCACCAGCTACAAAGGCAACAACTGAAAACGCAAAAGCAGCGCCAGTTGTGCTTGAAGGAGAATTCCCAGAAACACGTGAAAAAATGAGTGGTATCCGTAAAGCGATTGCAAAAGCCATGGTACATTCGAAGCATACAGCTCCACATGTAACATTAATGGATGAAGTGGATGTATCCGCGTTAGTAGCACATCGCAAGCAATTTAAGGATGTTGCAGCAGAGCAAGGGGTTAAATTAACATATTTACCGTATGTTGTGAAGGCTTTAATCTCGACTTTACGTAAATTCCCTGAATTCAATCGTTCATTAGATGATGCGACACAAGAAATTATTCAAAAACATTATTATAATATTGGTATCGCTGCTGATACAGAAAAAGGTTTATTAGTTCCGGTAATTAAGCATGCTGATCGTAAATCCGTATTTGGCTTATCTTCAGAAATTAATGAGCTTGCTGTAAAGGCACGTGATGGTAAGCTAGCACCGCATGAAATGAAGGGTGCGTCGATGTCGATTACAAATATTGGTTCGGCAGGTGGACAATGGTTTACACCTGTAATTAATCATCCTGAAGTAGCAATTTTAGGAATTGGTCGTATTTCAGAGAAACCAGTAATAAAAAATGGTGAAATTGTAGCGGCACATGTGTTAGCATTATCATTGAGCTTTGATCATCGCATGATCGATGGAGCGACTGCACAAAACGCTTTAAATCATTTAAAACGTTTATTAAGTGAGCCGCAACTTTTATTAATGGAGGCGTAAAAAATGGTAGTAGGAGATTTTCCAATTGAACTAGATACTCTTGTAGTAGGTTCAGGCCCTGGTGGTTATGTAGCAGCGATTCGCGCAGCACAAACAGGTCAAAAAGTTACAATCGTAGAACGTGGAGCATTAGGTGGCGTTTGTTTAAACGTTGGCTGTATCCCATCAAAAGCTTTAATTTCTGTAGGTCACCGTTTTGAGCATGCACAGCATTCAGATGATATGGGTGTTGTTGCTTCAGAAGTTAAATTAGACTGGTCTAAAGCACAAGCATTCAAAGACGGCGTTGTAAAAAAATTAGTAGGCGGCGTTGAAGGCTTATTAAAAGGAAATAAAGTAGATATCTTAAAAGGTGAAGCTTATTTCGTAGATGGTAATACTGTACGTGTAATCGATGGCGACAAAGCACAAACTTACACGTTCAAAAATGCAATTTTAGCAACTGGATCTCGTCCAATCGAAATCCCAACATTCAAATTTACGAAGCGTGTAGTATCTTCTACAGGCGCGTTATCATTCCCTGAAGTGCCAGGTAAATTAGTTGTAATCGGTGGTGGTTACATCGGTACCGAGCTAGGTTCTGCTTATGCTAACTTAGGTTCTCAAGTAACAATTATCGAAGGCGGCAAAGACATCTTAGCTGGTTTTGAAAAACAAATGACGCAAATCGTTAAAAAAGGCCTTAAAAAGAAAGGCGTTGAAGTTGTAGTAAACGCATCTGCTAAAGGCGTTGAAGAAAATGAAAATGGCGTTATCGTTACTTATGAAGTGGGTGGCGAAGAAAAAACAGTTGAAGCAGATTACGTTTTAGTAACTGTAGGTCGTCGTCCAAATACAGACGAGCTAGGTTTACAAGAAATCGGAATCGAATTCGCTGACCGTGGTTTATTAAAGGTTGATAAACAAGGTCGTACTTCTGTACCGAACATTTTTGCAATCGGTGATATCGTTGCAGGTCCACAACTTGCGCACAAAGCTTCTTATGAAGGTAAAGTGGCTGCAGAAGCAATCGCTGGTGAACCATCAGTAGTGGATTACTTAGCAATTCCAGCAGTATGCTTCACAGATCCAGAAATGGCAACTGTAGGCTATTCGGAAGAGCAAGCAAAAGCGGAAGGCCTTGAAGTGAAAGCGGCAAAATTCCCATTCGCTGCAAACGGTCGTGCGTTAGCTCTTAATGCAACTGACGGCTTCGTTAAATTAGTAGCTCGTAAAGAAGACGGCTTATTAGTTGGTGCACAAATCGTTGGTGTTGGTGCATCTGACATGATCGCTGAGATGGCTACTGCAATTGAAGCAGGTATGACTGCAGAAGACATCGCATTAACAATCCATGCTCACCCAACATTAGGTGAAATTACGATGGAAGCTGCTGAAGTATTATTAGGCAACCCAATCCACATCGTAACGAAATAATAAATAACAATTCCAGGCTACGGCGTACAAATTTTTGTGCGGCGTAGTCTTTTTTTGTGCAAAACTTTCTTCAAATCAACCTAAAGAGTAAATTAAAGTCGAAAAATCGCTATTTTCATTCGTTAATGACAAAATTTGAAATAGACACAAAATTTGAATGAGCGTACAATGAGACTGTATAAAGTGTATTTTTGCTTAGTAGGAGGTGTGATACCTAGTAAGCAGTCACTTTCACGAATTCGACTTTTAGAAGAGGAGGAATAATTGTGAATATTATACGTACGATTGCTCAAATCGGTATTATTATTGTATTTTACTTAGTTGGTCAAGCGATTGTGGATATTACCGGGATCATTATTCCGGGAAGTATTATCGGCTTAGTGCTTTTATGGCTGGCTTTATATTTAAAAGTATTGAATGTGAAATACATACAGCAGGGAGCAAGTTTTTTACTTTTGTATTTAACATTATTTTTTATTCCATCAACTGTAGCAGTCATTAATTATCCTGAATTATTGACGATTTCAGGGGGGCTATTAATTTTGGCGGTTATTATTAGTACGCTAGTTACGATGGCGATTACGGGGAAGGTAAGTCAGTTGATTGAAAAGAAAGAGCTACAAAAAAAGGAGGACAAGCCCGTTGCAACAGTTACTACTCATCCTGTTCATCATAAGTAGCACGGTAGCCATGTTTATCTTATTGAATAAGCTCTATTTAAAAGTGGGGCATCCTTTATTGCTGCCAATTTTAACGGCAACCTGTATTACGGTGATCGTGCTACTCGTATTTAATATTCCATATGAGACGTATATGGAAGGTGGTCAATGGATTTCAAAAATGCTTGGGCCAGCTGTTGTTGCGCTTGCGTTTCCTTTATATAATCAGCGCGACTTAATTTTCAAGTATAAGTATTCCATTATTATCAGTATCGTTGTGGCAATGATGGCAGGACTTATTAGTGTTGTGGCGTTACTTATTTTATTTGGTGCTAGTAACGCATTTCTACTAACTTCTCTTCCAAAATCATTGACGACGCCTGTAGCGATGCAGGTAAGTGAGGGGATTGGTGGAATTGCCCCATTAACTGCCGTATTAGTAATGGTAGCGGGCTTTACTGGAGCAATGCTAGGGGGACTTGTATTTAAGCTGTGTAAAATAGATACTGCAATTAGTCGTGGTGTCGCAATGGGCAGTGCCTCGCATGGTGTAGGTTTAACGAAATTAAAGGAATACAGCGAAGAGGATTTATCCATTGGGTCATTATCAATGGGCTTAAGCGCGGTTATTGGGGCTTTTATTATCCCGGTAGTCGCAATGTACTTGTTTTAAAAAAAGACCGTCTGCGCGTTGCTGACGGTCTTTAACGTTAATAAATCGCTTTACGCTCTTTAATGACGCGAATATTTTGCAAGGTACTATCTTCGGGGCCTTGCACGGGAAGTCCCGCTTCAATATTCATTTGAATAAAATCAATAGTATTTTGCGTTATTATTTCCCCGGGAATGAATAATGGTATGCCCGGAGGATACACCATAATAAATTCAGCGCAAATATACCCTTCAGCCTGTGCTAATGGAATGCTTTCAGTTTGTGCATAGAAGGCATCACGAGGTGTCATAGCAAGTGCTGGAATTTCAGGGATTTTGACATTTGTTTCAGTGATGGTAGCTTCTGAATCAAAGGCCTGTGACATACGAGTAAGTGCGTTAACAAGCAAGTTAATCTCTTTTTTCGTATCGCCAATTGTGATTAAACATAAAATATTATAAAGATCCGACAATTCTACTTCTAAATTCGCATTTTGACGTAGCCATTCTTCGGCTACATGCCCAGTAATGCCTAAATCTTTTACGCTAATTAAAAGTTTTAACGGGTCCATGTCGAATGTTGCGGATGTTCCTAATTTTTCACGACCTACACAATGAATATGTGGGATTGTGTTAATGCGTTTTCGGGCATCCTTAGCTAAACGAATCGCATCATCCAACAAATCATAGCCATGTACTGCAAGTTGACGACGTGCTGTGTCAAGAGAAGCAAGTAATGGATAGGAAGTGGATGTCGTTGTGAGCATTGAAAATACCGATTGTGCACGTTTTACAGAAACTAATCCTTCTTTAACATTTAATACAGAACTGCCGGTCATAGAGCCACCAAGCTTGTGAATACTTGTTGCAGCCATATCTGCACCAGCTTGCATCGCTGATAGTGGTAAGTCATCATGAAACTTAATATGAACACCATGTGCCTCATCAACGATAACGGGGATGTTGCGTGCATGCACAATATCAACAATACGCTTTAAATCAGCGACAAAGCCGAAGTAAGTTGGGTTAATGACAAGTACTGCTTTTGCATCTGGATAAGTCGTTAAGGCTCGTTCTACGGATTCAGGAGAAATGCCGTGAGAGATGCCGAGCTCCGTGTCAACTTCCGGGTGAATAAAAATCGGAATAGCCCCCGCAAAAACGATAGCTGACATAATCGATTTATGTACATTCCGCGGTACTATAATTTTATCGCCTGGACCAACGACGGTCAGAATCATCGTCATAATGGCGCCACTAGTACCTTGCACGGAAAAAAATGTATGGTCAGCACCAAAGGCTTCAGCTGCAAGTTCTTGTGCTTCTTGAATAACGCCTTTTGGAGCATGTAAATCATCTAGTGGAGCAATATTAATTAAATCAATTGATAAAACGTTGTCGCCTACGAATTCTCGGTAAGCTGGATCCATTCCTTGCCCTTTTTTATGACCTGGAATATGGAACTGAATAGGATGTCTGTTGCGATGCGCGAGTAAGGCATCAAACAAAGGAGTCTCTAATTGTGACAACGCAGGTACCACCTCACAATAATGTATTTTTTAAAAACAAATGAATTATAGCACCTTCTACTGTTGCTGACTATAAAAAATTTTTGAATAATTGCAAGAATTTATTATCATTTATGGAATGTGGAGGATTTAATCGATTGCGGAACACGGTATAGTTGTACAAGCAAAAGATTTGTGTATAAAATGAAAACAGTAATGACGTAAAGGCGGGTTAACAAGAAATGGAATATTCATATCCACTTAATACAGATTGGACAACACAGGAAATGGTCGATGTTGTGCAGTTTTTTGAAGTAATCGAAATGGCTTATGAAAAAGGAGTAAAGCGTGAATTAGTGATGACACGCTACAAGCGCTTTAAAGAAATAGTACCCTCACAGGCGGAAGAAAAAACAATCTGCCGCGAGTTTGAAGAAGCGAGTAAATATGTGCCATACCGTGTTGTCAAACTTGCAAAAGAATTAGCGGATGGTCAAATAATAAAAATGAAATAATGAGAAAGAGGCTGTGCGAAATGTAAATACTTCTCGCACAGCGCTTCGTATATGCGTTAATTATCCGTTACAGGCTGTTTTTCGTGGTGACCAGAATAGGAACGAATGCTAAAACCGACGCATTAAATGAAAGCGCATTCATGACCGGCATCGTACTAACCTCCAACCTTGTCACAAAGGAGATGTCCTTCGAATCATTTCTTGGACACCCCCTTTTTTGACATTTTTCAAATTGATAGGAATGTTTGCCAGCCTTTTGTGCATAGTAATAATAAATGGTTTAGTTTTTGCCAATTAGGCGATTGTAAATTGGCAAAAGCTCTTCGAAGGTTTGCTCAGCCAATTTTAAAAAGTTTTGTGCAGACATTTTTACAGCATCTTCGGCTAATATATGGCGACCTACTAAAAACTCGCCTTTCTTGATATCACGTAGGCGAACGATTATTTTTTCTAATTGCGAATCACGTGCCTCAACTAATGGAATAGCAGCTGGTTGCATATGATCGCCTGAAATCACATAATCATCACTTAAGTTTTTCACTATATGGATGTTTTGGAGTAGACGTTCAGCCATTTCTTGTTTATGTGGTGCTTCATAAATCACGGCCACCACAATAAATACATGTGTACCCCAAAGACCAATTTGAAAGTGAGGGATTGATTTGTAGCCGCGTTTGTATGGAGCAAATGCAACCCAAGAATCCTTTGGAGGGTTGACTGTCCGTCGCGCATGCTTTGCAACGTGGGCGAAAAATTCGTCGCCTGTTTGTACACTAAAATAACTAGAAAATGTCTCACCAAGCTCATGGAATTTAGGGCGAATGATTGAAGTTAAAGCTTCCATACGCTCATCTAAACCTTCAATTTGGAATACATTAAAGTCTTCATTAGACCAATTAACAATGCTCATATTTTTTTGATTCCTTTCGATTAAATGTTTATTTTATTCGTTTTTTGGGAAAAAATCTGGTAATAGAAACTTTTTAGCATTCGAATTGCCACCACATAATGGAAATCGTTTTACCCTATTAACTAGGCTGTCAAAAATGTGGGGAATTCGATAAATGGAAAAAGTTTCATACTAAAGACGAGGAAGTGATTATTATGAAACAGATGATTAAAATTATACGCAAAGTAGACATTGAAAAGCAATACGAAGAGATTCTAATGCTTGAAATGGATTATGAATTAGCGACATTATTTGTAGCTATGAATGATAATGACCAATCTGAAATCAATAAATCAAAAAAACGTTTAACTGAAATCCAAGAGGAATTAAAAGGTTTACATGCGTATGCTTAGAAAAAAAACATACCCAAAATAAAAAAACACTTGCAGATGGAAGATAGCAAGTGTTTTTTTGTTATAATAAGTATATTTAAATGACTGGATGCTTAAGGGGATGGGAAATTAGGGGTTTATTAAGAAATGCCATAGAATGAATTATTCATTTCACCTTATTTTTCTGGGGATACTTTTTTAGATTATGACAATATGCTTTGTAGTTGGAAGGTGGATGCTAACATGGATATCAAACAAGTGGATGAATTTGCAAAAGAGATTATTTTTGAAGCAGGCCGAAAAATACGTGCTGCCTTTTCATATGATATCGAAATCGAAACAAAATCAAATGCTAATGATTTAGTGACGAATATTGACCGTGAAACAGAATTATTCTTTATCGAAAAAATTAAGGCCTTTAATCCGACGCATCGCATTTTAGGTGAAGAGGGTATGGGGGAGAAGGTAGAGAGCTTAGAAGGGGTTGTTTGGATTATTGACCCGATTGACGGCACGATGAACTTCGTGAAGCAGCATCGTCACTTTATGATTACGATTGGTATTTACGTAAATGGGATTGGAAAATTGGGATACATATTTGATGTCATGCGGGAAGATTTATTTTATGCGATTGCCGGTATGGGCGCTTGGTATAATGGTTCACCGCTTCGCAAATTACAGCCATTAAAAATAGAAGAGGCTGTCATCGGCATTAATGCCAACTGGGTAACACCCAATCATCGAATTAATCATGAAAAAATTATTGAGCTTGTGCGCACTGTTCGAGGAACACGATCTTATGGCTCCGCTGCAATGGAAATTGCCTTTGTGGTCAGTGGCAAACTGGACGCATATATTTCGATGCGTTTAGCACCGTGGGATATCGGTGGTGGTGTCATCATTGCCAAGGAAGTCGGCGCGGTTGCAACGAACTTTAATGGGGAGGGCTTTGATTATTTAACAGCAGATACGTTTTTAATCGCGAATCCGTCCATTCATCAATTGATTTTAGAAAAATATATTGAAGAAAAAAAATAAAAAACATACTAACATTAGTAGTACAAACCAAGGCCATGGTTTGTGCTACTATTTTTTATAGTAGAAGTGAAGGAAAGCCGAACAGCCCCTGGGATCATATCAGAATCCGTATTAAAAACCGGCTAACTTCACACCCTTATGTGAATCAGTTTAGTATGTTGGGTCCAAGAGATCGTGTATAAGAAAATGGAATCGATAAGGCAATGTGAAGACTTCTATGATTGGCTAAAAAGGAGAAATCTTAATGAAACATGTTGTGGCGTTAGATGTAAGTAAAGGAAAAAGTACCGTTGCGATTTATGATCAATATCGACAATGCGAGTTTGAAGGTGAACTCAATCATTCACGTATTGACTTTGAAAAATTGCATGAACAAATGAAGGAAATTAAAGTGCGAGATGGACAAGCTCCTGAAATTGTTTTCGAAGCAACAGGTGTTTACTCAAAACCAGTGGAAACATTTTTAATTGATTATGGCTATACATATTGTCGGATGAATCCACTTGAAGCGAACCTACAAATGGCTTCAATGCGCCGAAATAAAACAGATATTAGTGACGCGCATGAGCTAGCGAAAACCCATTTTAAAATGGAACGTGAGCCAACTTATGTACAAGATGATTATTATGAACAGATGCGTGGACTTACACGTTATTATGACGAGATGGATGAGGAAATCACATTATTAAAAAGCAGAATGCATGCGCTTTTACACCTTAGTTTTCCAGAGCTTGAACAATTGATCACACCACGTTCAGCGCTCTTTTTAAACATTGTTCAGTTGTATCCTCATCCAACTTTTTTATTAGCACATTCAAAAATGGTGATTAAAAATCGGTTAAAGGCCAATACACGAAAAAATTTGTCATTAGCACGTGCTGAGGAAAAAGCTGTGCTATTACTAGAGGCAGCTAGGAATAGTTATCCAGCGATTAAAGAGACCGATATTCGCTGCGATCAAATTCGTGATTACGCATCTCGTATATCCGATTTAGTGGAGAAAAAAGAATTACTTGTGAAACAAATGACGAAGATGTCGCAGGAACGTAATGAATATCAAGTGCTTCATTCAATTCCTGGTATTGGGGATACAACGGCCTGCCGAATCATTGGTGAACTAGGTGATATAAAACGCTTCAAAAACGCGAAACAATTGAATGCATATGTAGGGATTGATATTATGCGCTATCAGTCTGGTAACACACAGTATCGTGACCGCATTAATAAGCGGGGCAATAAAAAGTTGCGAAAAATCCTTTTCTTTATGATTCAGACAATGATTACATTACGAAAAAAGACAAGGAATCACCTTGTAGATTATTACGATAAATTAAAAACGCAACCTCAGAGGAAGCCTCACAAGGTCGCGATTATTGCTTGTATCAATAAGTTTCTGAAAATGGCTTTTCAGTTACTGACACAAAACATTCTGTACGATTATGAGTCCGCACTACCAGCTCAGAAATCGTAACTACAGTAAATTAACTATAGCATACAGACCTTTCGAAAAAAAGAACATTCGCTAGGTCTCTTTGGTATGCGCAATTTTTTTGTGAGGGTGGGGGTACCCCCACCCTCACAAAAAAATCTATCCAACATACAAATTATTTTCATAAAAACTATTGACTGGAGGTAAGAAAGGGGTTGTCCAATGAATTTTAGGACAGCCCCTACAACATAATTACGAATGAAAAGATGCTTAGAGTAAGCCTTTGTCACGGAATTTACGTTTTTGGACGAATGCCATGCCGAAAATGGCACACATCAGCACAATTCCAAGTACAACGCCAAACCAACCGATCATTTCGTACTTATCGCCAGTCATGAAAATCAGTGAAAATGCAAAGCCGATACTCACCATTGACAAAACAGCAGCTAGCGCATAAATAAACATAACGAATTTTGCTTTATTCATGATCTATACCTCCAATAATCATTTATTATTTGTGACAAAAAATGATCATGTATTTTTCTAAAAAGACATTTAATCTTTCATGTGCTATAATATCACAGTTAAACAATTGAAAAAAGAATATGGAGTGGAATCATGACAAATATACGTCAAGATATACGTAATATCGCAATTATTGCTCACGTTGACCATGGTAAAACAACGTTAGTAGACCAATTATTAAAACAATCCGGTACTTTCCGTTCGAATGAGCGCGTTGAAGAACGTGCGATGGACTCAGGTGATATTGAGCGTGAGCGTGGAATTACGATTTTAGCAAAGAATACAGCAGTAAACTATAATGGTACTCGTATCAACATCCTTGATACGCCTGGACACGCAGACTTCGGTGGTGAAGTAGAACGTATCTTAAAAATGGTAGATGGCGTTTGTTTAGTTGTCGATGCGTATGAGGGTTGTATGCCACAAACGCGTTTCGTATTAAAGAAAGCGTTAGAACAGAAAATTACGCCAATCGTTGTAGTAAACAAAATCGATAAACCATCTGCTCGTCCATTAGAAGTAGTAGATGAAGTATTAGAATTATTCATCGAGCTAGGTGCAGATGATGATCAACTAGACTTCCCAGTTGTGTACGCTTCAGGTGTAAATGGTACAGCATCACTAGATCCAAATCCAGATACACAAGAAGATTCATTAAACTGCTTATTCGAAAAAATTATTGAAGCGATTCCAGCTCCAGTAGATAACTCGGATGAGCCATTACAATTCCAAGTGTCATTATTAGACTATAACGATTTCGTTGGTCGTATTGGTATCGGTCGCGTATTCCGTGGAACGATTTCTGTAGGGCAACAAGTAGCATTAATGAAATTAGACGGTAAAGTGAAAAACTTCCGTGTAACAAAAATCTTTGGTTTCTTCGGCTTAAAGCGTGAGGAAGTACAAACAGCTAAAGCTGGCGACTTAATTGCCATTTCAGGTATGGAAGATATCAATGTTGGGGAAACAATTTGTCCAGTAGACCATCAAGAGGCGTTAACACCATTACGCATCGATGAGCCAACATTACAAATGACATTCTTAGTTAACAACTCACCATTCGCAGGTCGCGAAGGTAAATGGGTAACTTCTTCTAAAATTGAAGAGCGCTTACGTTCACAATTACAAACAGACGTATCATTACGTGTTGAAGATACAGAATCTCCAGATGCATGGACAGTCTCAGGTCGTGGTGAGCTTCACTTATCGATCCTAATCGAAAACATGCGTCGTGAAGGCTTTGAGCTACAAGTATCAAAACCACAAGTAATTATTAAAGACATCGATGGTGTGAAATCAGAGCCAATCGAGCGTGTACAAATTGACATTCCTGAAGAAAATACGGGATCAATTATCGAGTCAATTGGTACGCGTAAAGGTGAAATGTTAGACATGATTAACAACGGTTCAGGACAAGTTCGTTTAATTTTCAACGTACCTGCACGTGGTTTAATCGGTTATACAACAGAATTCATGTCGTTAACAAAAGGTTTCGGTATGATGAACCATACATTCGATCATTATGCACCAGTTGTACAAGGGAAAGTTGGCGGTCGTCACCAAGGTGTATTAGTATCAATGGAAAACGGGAAAGCAACAACTTATGGTATGATGGGTGTTGAAGACCGTGGTACATTATTCGTTGAGCCAGGTACTGAAGTTTACGAAGGGATGATTGTTGGTGAAAATACACGTGACAATGACATCACAGTAAACATTACAAAGCAAAAACAAAAAACAAATATCCGTTCGGCAAACAAAGACCAAACGAATGTTATTAAAAAGCCTCGTATTCTTTCACTTGAAGAAGCATTAGAATTTTTAGGTGATGATGAGTATTTAGAAGTAACGCCAGAATCAATTCGTTTACGTAAGCAAATTCTTGACAAAGGTGAACGTGAGCGCGTTGCGAAAAAGAAAAAGAACGCTGAATTAGAAGCATAATAAATGGCGGATGTCGCAGATTTTTTAGGGGAATTTTTCAAGAGGCCTTGAAAAAAATCTGGACACAATTACGCCGCAGCGTAATTGATTAAGGAAAGGTTGAATGATGTTGAATATGATGGCTCTATTATCTAGCTATTTAAATTTAGTATTACTAACAACTGTATCTACAGAAGAAACGATGGATGTTATGAATCGTATGTCAGGAATTACAAGATATTTATACGAAAATTTGCCAAACTATGATATCGCCGGCTATGTCACATTCGTTCTCGTATTCCTTTTATCGGCACTTGTCTACAAACTAGGTTTTGCGAAAAAATTACCAATCCGTAAAAACGTAATCATCTATACATTCCTGTTTATTGGATGTATTGTTCTGACATTTTTAGCGTTATTTTTACCGATGATTGAAGGGTTAATTATTTCGGCGTTAATTTTAATCGTTTATAAATCACGCTTATGGCGCGAAAAACGAGAACAAGCAAAACAAGCATAATTTTATGGAGCAGAAAACCATTGCGTGTTTTCTGCTTCTTTTTTATGAGTGCGTTTAATTGTGCCTGTTTCGATCAAACAGTATAATTTACAATTGGGGATAATAAATATAATGGAGTAGAGGATTATGAATTTTACAAAAAAACAAGTCATTATTACGGTCTTTTTAGCGCTAGTTATTATTTCATGTATCATTTTCATACCTGCTGTTTTATCAGCGAAAAACGAGGATAATGCGGCAGCAGAATTAAGTGAACGATATAATGATCAATTTGTTGTAACAAAATCAACAGCGGGTGCGTTTAAAAAGGACTTTGAAATAACTGTACAATCTGAAAAAACAAAGATTGTTTATGACTTTGAAGTAAATGACGGCGAGTATTCGGGAGAATATTATGCAGAAAACATCAACGCAAAAGTAAATGATTTATTACAGCCAATTGTTGGTGAAGAAAGCTTAGTCATGTCAAATGTATTCCAAGATGGCTTACAACAAGATATTCCATTAGAAGAAGCAACCGTAGATAAAGCAACTGTGCATCTGTTAGTGCTAGAGGATTTAACCGAAGAAGTAGCACAACAAGCTGCTGATGCACTCAAAGCACAGTTTGGTAATATACCCGTTGCTATTGAGGCATATGTCGTTGAGGACGAGCGGGTATTTGAAGGGGTAAAAACCGAGGTAGGACAGTTCTTCCAATTAAGTAAAATTAATGAAAAGAGTTTTATCGATTTTAAGTTTCATAAACAAGCATTTGAATTTTAAGCCATAATAAAAGGCGGTGAGCTCTCAGTTATTGAGGGCTCGTCGCCTTTTTAAAATAACAAAATTTAAAATTTTTCGTTGTAACAGTGTCTAGGCATTCGCGCCAGCTCCTCGCATCATTAGGTCCCGCCGTCGAAAGTGGTGAAGCGTTTACTTTCTCGTCGGGCCCTCCAATGCCTCAGGCTCACACGATGTGAGTCATTGGGGGCATGCCACATGGACGTGGCGTTTTGCCCACTCAGAGCTAAAAGGGCGCGAATACGCTTTTGTTAAAATTCTTCATCAAATTTAGATGAGGTTCTAAAGAAACGGAATTTTCCTGTTTCGATTCGTTTTTGTGTGTTCTCTGCAACTCGGTCGGTGCATGCTGGACACATAAACGTATGAATCGGACGATTACGCAATTTTTTTGCTAAAGGTAAATCACTCGGTAATTCATGTATTGCATCGCAAATGACACATTTTACACGCATGGTTGTACCTCCTATTGAATACGAATCGCGCGAACAAATTTAATTGGATGATCTACATTTGAGCCGTCTGCAAATAACACATGCACAGGACCATCTTCTAATAAAGGCTTACCTTCTTGACTAAATTTAAAAATGAAGTGTTGAGCTTCTTCAAGTGAAAATGTATGTTCTTCGTTGTTTGAACATTCGAAAACAACTTCTTTGGCATCTGCTTGAATTTCGGCATTGTTTAAAAATGGTTTGATTTCCATGCCGAATGTACCAGTCATCATACCTTTACGGTCAAATTTTCGCTCCGTTTTTAATGTCGGTGGGAATACCGCACCTTCCATAATTTCGCGTGACCAGTGTGCACCCATGTCGCGTAAGTACTTTTCGTTATCTTCTTCAGCTTTTTCTGTTACAAAATATGTATTCAGATCAAGCTTTCGATCATCGAAAATCCATACAGTTGGGTCAAGTGTCAATTGAAATTTGACCGCACCTTTAACTGGGATGATTGTTTCGACCATTTGTAAGTCCCCCTTAACTATTTTCCTACATTATTATAACGTTTTCTGGCTTAGAAAGAAATATAATTGAATTGAATCTAAATCATACAAAGACGCTTGCAATTTCTGTAGTAAAAAGATACACTTTACTAAGATAGAATCGAAGAAATTTCATAGATGGGGGCGTCCTCATGGATACGAAAGCACAAGCTTCCTTTCAGGAAAAAGCATTAGAACAACTAACTGCAGACGCAGCAAAAATCGCTCAATTAATTCACGTACAAATGGATAATTTGACTATGCCATCTTGTCCATTGTATGAAGAAGTATTAGATACCCAAATGTTTGGTTTATCGCGTGAAATCGAGTTTGCAACGAAGCTTGGTTTAATTGAGAGAGAGCAAGGGAAGCAAATTCTAGATTCATTAGAAAAGAAGCTTTCCTTATTACATGATGCGTATACAGACAAATAAAAGAAAACTCAAACGCTTTCACGCGCTTTGAGTTTTTTTTTCAAAAAATGAGGTTTTGAAAATATGAAGCAATATTTTAAAAATTATTTCCGTAACTTTGATTATGGGCTATTATTTGTGTACATATCCCTTATGCTCTTTGGACTTGTCATGATTTATAGTGCCAGTATTTGGGTATCCATCGTCCATTTCGACGAAGATCCAGATCATTATTATAAGCGCCAATTAATCAATATTTGCATGGCATTTTGCTTATTTTTAGCGGCGGTCATTTTTCCGTATAAGAGATTTGCAGATAAAAAGATTTTAGGGCTATTATTTGCGCTGATGGTTTTCCTTGAGGTGACATTAATACTCATTGGGAATGAAGTAAATGGTGCCAGAAGCTGGATAGACTTTGGTGTGATGAACTTTCAACCATCCGAGTTTGCTAAATTATTCATTATTATTTATTTTGCAGGTACCTTTTATCGTAAGAGCGTTCATAAAGGTTCCATGCAGCTTTTATCGTTTGAGGATGTCACTCCACCATTAGTCATGTGGTTATTTATCGTGCTTGTCGTAGGATTTGAAACCGATTTAGGGGCACTTGCTATCATTGTTTGTATTGCGATGTCGGTCGTTATTGCGAGCGGCGTTAAGGGGAAAACATTACAAAGAATTTTTGGCTTATTAAGTGTACTAGGGGTTATTGGTGCGATTGGAATTTTAATTTTCAAATGGGACACGGTGTTTAACTCAAGTCGCCGAGGTCGTATTACATCCTATTTAGACCCATTTAGTGATCCACTCAACTCAGGGTATCATGTTATAAATGGTTATTATGCAATCGGTGCAGGAGGGCTTGAAGGACGTGGATTAGGGCAGTCAATTCAGAAGCTCGGCTACGTACCAGAGCCACAAACCGATTTTATTATGGCCATCATTGCCGAGGAGCTTGGTGTTGTTGGCGTTTCAATTGTTATTTTTGGTTTAGGTTTCATTGTAATGCGCGGTTTTTATGTTGCAATGAAAACAAAAGACCCGTTAGCACGTATGCTCGCGGCGGGCATTTCAACTTGGATTGGTACACAAACCTTTATTAACTTAGGTGGTTTATCGGGAATTATCCCGTTAACCGGAGTAACGCTTCCTTTTATTAGTTATGGCGGTACTTCTATATTATTGCTATCTATAGCAATGGGGATTTTAATCAATGTTTCTACACATTACAAACTAGAAAAAAGAAAGTAATGAGGGGTTGAGGAGAAATGAGAACGATTAAAAAGATTTTAGTAGCAAACCGGGGAGAAATTGCCATTCGTATTTTACGCGCATGTAATGAATTGCACATTAACACCGTAGCAATTTATTCACGCGAGGATAGCGGCTCCTACCACCGTTATAAGGCAGATGAAGCGTACATTATAGGGGTAGGTAAAAAACCAATTGATGCCTACTTAGATATTGAGGGCATCATTAAAATTGCAAAAGAGGCCAATGTTGATGCGATTCATCCAGGTTATGGATTTTTAGCAGAAAACGTTCAATTTGCACGTCGCTGTGAAGAGGAAGGGATTCAATTTATCGGGCCAACTTCACATCATTTAGATATGTTTGGCGATAAAGTAAAAGCGCGTGAGCAAGCGATTGCAGCAGAAATTCCAGTAATTCCAGGAACAGATGGTCCGGTAGCAAGCTTAGAAGAAGTGCAAACATTTGGTGCTACACATGGCTATCCAATCATGATTAAAGCAGCACTTGGTGGTGGGGGACGAGGCATGCGTCTTGTGCATTCAGCTGACACGGTTCAAGATGCCTATGACCGTGCAAAGTCTGAAGCCAAGGCAGCATTCGGCTCGGATGAAGTGTATGTGGAAAAGGCAATTATTAAGCCGAAGCATATCGAAGTTCAAATTATTGGTGACACACATGACAATATTGTGCATTTATATGAGCGAGATTGTTCGATTCAGCGCCGTCACCAAAAGGTAGTTGAAATCGCGCCATCTAACTCCATTTCTGCTGATTTGCGTAATCGCATTTGTAATGCAGCTGTTAAGTTAATGAAAAATGTGGGCTATATCAATGCGGGTACGGTTGAATTTTTAGTAGCAGGCGATGAATTTTATTTCATCGAGGTTAATCCACGTATTCAAGTGGAACATACGATTACTGAAATGATTACAGGCATCGATATTGTGCATGCGCAAATTAAAGTAGCACAAGGGGAAGACATCCATTCAGAGGCAGTAGGAATTCCAACGCAGGACAAAATTCCTTTATTCGGATATGCCATTCAATCACGTGTGACAACAGAAGATCCAGCAAATGATTTCATGCCAGACACTGGAAAGTTAATGGTATACCGTTCAAGCGGAGGCTTTGGGGTACGCCTAGACGCAGGGAACGGTTTCCAAGGAGCAGTTGTAACACCATATTACGATTCTTTACTCGTGAAAATTTCGACTTGGGGTATGACATTTGCAGAAGCCGCTGCCAAAATGGACCGCAATTTACGCGAATTCCGTATTCGTGGTGTGAAAACAAATATTCCGTTTTTAGAAAATGTTGTATTGCATGAAAAGTTTTTAACAGGTGCCTTTGATACTAGCCTTATCGATTCAACGCCTGAATTATTTGAGTTTCCTGAGCGAAAAGACCGTGGTACAAAGCTATTAAATTATATTGGCAATGTCACATTAAACGGTTTCCCAGGAGTAGAAAAGCGCACGAAGCCCATCTTTGTACAGCCAGATAAGCCAAAAATCGATTTGCTAACGGCTCCATTAAGTGGAACAAAGCAAATTTTAGATGCGCAAGGTGCAGATGGATTAGTGAAATGGGTGAAAGAGCAAAAGGATGTACTGTTAACGGATACAACTTTCCGTGATGCGCATCAATCGCTGCTTGCTACACGTGTCCGCTCACAGGATATGTTCCAAATTGCTGATGAAACCGCACGTCTCATGCATAACTACTTCTCGCTAGAAATGTGGGGGGGTGCGACATTTGACGTAGCCTACCGCTTCTTGAAGGAAGATCCATGGGCACGACTGGAAAAATTACGCGAACAAGTACCAAATGTATTATTCCAAATGCTGTTACGTGGGGCCAATGCAGTTGGTTACACAAACTATCCGGATAATTTAATTCGTGAATTTATCCAGCAATCAGCGGCATCAGGGGTGGATGTATTCCGTATTTTCGACTCGCTAAACTGGATTAAAGGAATGGAAGTAGCGATTGACGAGGCGCGTAATACAGGTAAAATTGCGGAAGCTGCGATTTGCTATACGGGTGATATATTAGATGACAGCCGAGCAAAATACACGGTGCAGTATTATAAAGAGATGGCACGTGAATTAGAAGCAACAGGTGCCCATATTTTAGCGATTAAAGATATGGCTGGTTTATTAAAGCCACAAGCAGCCTACCGCTTAATTTCAGAGCTAAAAGATACTACGAGCTTACCAATTCATTTACACACACATGATACGAGCGGCAATGGGATTTACTTATATTCAAAAGCCATTGAAGCGGGCGTAGACATTATTGATACAGCATTAGGTTCAATGGCAGGCTTAACATCACAGCCAAGCGCAAACTCATTGTACTATGCAATGAAGGGCTCTGAGCGTAATGTACGTGCAGATATCGAAAACTTAGAAAAGTTATCCTACTATTGGGAAGATGTACGTAAATATTATGTAGATTTTGAAAGTGGTATGAATGCACCACATTCAGAAATTTATGTGCACGAAATGCCAGGTGGTCAGTATAGTAACTTACAGCAGCAAGCAAAGGCAGTAGGGTTAGGTGACCGTTGGGATGAAGTGAAAACAATGTATTCGCGTGTCAACATGATGTTTGGCGATATCGTAAAAGTAACGCCTTCATCAAAAGTTGTAGGAGATATGGCATTGTTTATGGTGCAAAATAATTTAACAGAAGACAATGTCATTGAACGCGGACAAGCAATCGACTTCCCAGAGTCTGTTATTGAGTTTTTCCAAGGCTATCTAGGACAACCACATGGCGGTTTCCCTAAAGAGCTACAAGCAGTGGTCTTAAAAGAGCGCGAAGCCATTACTGTCCGTCCAGGAGAGCTATTAGAACCGATTGATTTTGAAAAGCTATCGGCACAGTTAGAAGAAAAAATGGGCCGCACACCGACGAAAAAGGATGTTCTGGCATATGCCTTATACCCAAAAGTATTTGAACAATACGTGCAAGCTTCTGACCAATTTGGTGATATTTCGGTGCTGGATACCCCAACGTTTTTATATGGCTTAAAGTTGGGTGAAGAAATTGAAGTCGAAATCGAAAAAGGAAAAACATTGATCATTAAGCTTGTGTCAATTGGTGAGCCGCAGCATGATGGTACACGTGTTATTTACTTTGAGATGAATGGTCAATCACGTGAGCTTGTTATTCAAGATTTAACGGTTGAAGTTGATGGCAGTATTGCACTGAAGGCGGATCTATCCAATCCAAACCAAATCGGAGCAACAATGCCAGGTACGGTATTAAAAGTTGTAGTGAATAAAGGAAGTAGCGTGAAACGTGGCGATCATTTATTAATTACCGAATCGATGAAGATGGAAACAACGGTACAAGCACCAAAAGACGGGATCGTTAAAGAGGTCTATGCGACAGCAGGCGATGCCATTTCGACAGGTGATTTATTAATCGAATTACAATAAAGAAAAAAATCCTAATTCTCTTAGTCTAAGAGAATTAGGATTTTTTATTTAGAACGTGAAACGAGTAAGATGAAATAGCATAATAAGCCGAATAGCAATGTAATAAGTAATGAGTGTAGTAATGAAACAAGTAAATGTAACTTAAATAGTACGACAAGCATGCCGGCTAGTACTTGCCCAATGACAAGTAACATGGCCGTAATCCAGCCCCAGAAAATGACGCGCTGCTCTTTATAATTGCGAACGACATAAACGGTAATATAAACCATCCAAATGACGAATAGTAGCACGGCAAATCGATGCCCCATTTGAACCCATTCATACATATTATAAGGAATTGCGAATGGTTCTTCGTTGCGACAGAATGGCCAATCTGGACAAACTAAACTGGAATCTGTATGACGAACAAGAGCGCCAGAGTACACAACGATATATGAATATAATGTAACGCAGATTGTATGTATCTTTAATTTTTTACTCATGAAAATCCGGTCGGTATCGAATTTGGAATCTGCCTCAAACACGATAAACGTAAGTAACAGTACCGCTGCAAATGAAATTAACGAAATTCCAAAATGTAGCGCTAAGATGAAATCTCCTTGTCCCCACAGTACTTGTGCAGCTCCGATCAGCGCTTGAAGAATTAGGAAGAATAATGCCAAAAATCCTAAAAATTTCACTTCACGAATATGTCCAAGCGAACGCCATGTCCAAATGACTAAAATCAGAATGAAAATGGAAACAGAACCTGTAACTAACCGATGCGAAAATTCTATTAAAACTTCTGTTGTAATTTCTTGAGGTATTAATGAGCCGTTACAATCTGGCCAATTTCGCCCGCAACCTAAACCACTATCGGTTTTCGTAACGAGCGCCCCACCTTGCAGAATCAGCAACATGCCAAGCGTCGATAAAACACCAAACCATTTTAAAAATTTATTGTATTTTTGTTGCATAAAGTTGAGCCCACCTACTTTAATATTCAACGTCGCTTATGAAAGCGTCTCTAGTTTCAAATGATAGCGAAAAAATGGCAAAAATACAACTTATATCAAGGTTTCGCTCGAAATAGCACCCATTTTTTCACAAATTGTTCATAAATTCGTCTCCTATCCTTCACAAATATTGGCAGAAAATGAATTACTATATATATATGTTGTTTTAGATTTCTAAGCGCTTCTAAATTTTTGAAATGCTGCTTTTTGAAATTTCACGAAACGTCTAGAAATCCGATACAAATTTAGATATAGTTAATGGTAGCGGAATATGCTTACAAATTTGAAAGGAAAAGTAATAGTAAGGCGTGCAACCCTTGTAATAACGACTACTGTTTATTACATACCAAATAAATTCATGTGCATTTTCGTTTTACGCTGATTAAAATTGATTGTTCAATTTTAGTTAAAATAATCATGAAATGGGTAATTCATCTATATCGACTGCTTCACGTAATGATACAAATCGAAGCATAGAGTAGGGAATGCGTACAAACTATTATTATTTGGAACTTCAATCACGATTATGAAGCTTTGTAAGCAATGGCATCGTTTGCTGCCATACATGTGGGGACTAGCAATTTGGCTAGCGTTTATGCTTCACTCGTTTTAGTAATATTGTAGATTTACAGATTTGATGGGGACTCGAATTTCTAGCACTGATTATTTTTTTGTAAGCTCGCTATCAATGGTAAATTTATAGGCGCATAATACTTTGTTGCAAATATTACGGACTAAACGCTAATCATTTTGAAGTGAGTGGCTTACGTATTGGAATTCTTTCTTTGGCAGTAGTTACTGCATAAGAATTCACATAAACATAACCGTAGTCCTGGTTACACATGAAAATACAACAAAGAAAGAGGGGTTTATTAAGCTATGATGAAAGGGCTTAAAAAATGGCGTTTATTCTCGCTATTAACAGTAATGACGGTTTTCCTTTCAGCATGTGGTGAAGAATATCTTTCGACGCTTCGCCCAGCAGGTCCGGTAGGTAAAGAGCAACTAAACATCTTATTATTAACTATTGTGATTATGGCATTAGTCGTAGTCGTAGTATCTACAATTTATTTAGTTGCTTTCTTTAAATTCCGTCGATCTAAATTAGGTGCTAATCATATGCCTAAGCAAGTAGAAGGAAGCCACACATTAGAAGTAATCTGGACAGTTATTCCAATTATTTTACTATTAATTATAGCTGTACCAACATTGAATTCTACTTACAAATTTGCAGATGTTGCTGCAATGGATGAAGTAGATGAAAATGGTAACAAAACAGCTCTTACAGTGAATGTAACAGCAAAATTATATTGGTGGGAGTTTGAATATCCAGATTTAGGTATTATTACTGCGCAAGAGCTAGTAGTACCAACTGGTGAAAAAGTATACTTCAACCTAATCGCTTCGGACGTTAAGCACTCCTTCTGGATCCCAGCAGCGGGCGGTAAGATGGATACTAACGTTGATGGTATTAACAAATTCTATTTACAATTCGACAAAGAATCAGCTGATTTAAATGATGGAGAAGGCGTATTCTATGGTAAATGTGCTGAGTTATGTGGTCCTTCTCACGCATTAATGGACTTCAAAGTTAAAGCACTTGAGCCAGCAGCATTTGATGCATGGGTTGCATCAATGAAAGCAACAGAAGGTCAAACTGCAAGCGCAGAATCAGCTGATGTTGGGGAAGCGGCATTTGCAAACTCTTGCTTAGGATGTCACGCAGTATCAGCAGTAGCTGGTAATGGTATGGGTCCTAACTTAACAACATTCGGTGACCGTAACCGCTTAGCTGGTTTCATGGAGCACTCTGTTGAAGAAACAACAAACTGGATTATTGATCCTGAGAAGTACAAACCAGGTAACACAATGACTGGTAAATATAATGTTACAGATGAAGAAGCAAAAGCAATTGCTGAATATTTAATGACATTATCTGTTGAAAAATAATTTTAAAACAAGAGAGAAACTTTGAAGGAGGTTAAAGTTGTGAGCTCTGTTACACAGAAAAAGGGCTTTGGGGCACATGTATGGGACTATTTAACAACAGTCGATCATAAAAAGATCGCGATTATGTATTTAGCTGCCGGTACATTGTTCTTCGCAATTGCAGGTTTTGAAGCGTTACTTATGCGTATTCAATTAATGTTCCCAGAAAGTACATTCATTTCTGCAGGCCTATTTAACGAATTATTAACAATGCACGGTACAACGATGCTATTCTTAGCAGCGACACCGATTATCTTTGCCTTTATGAACGCCATCGTACCACTTCAAATTGGTGCACGTGACGTAGCGTTCCCATTCTTAAACTCACTAGGGTTCTGGTTATTCTTCCTTGGTGCGGTATTCCTTCACCTTTCATTCTTCCTAGGTGGAGCACCTGATGCAGGTTGGACATCATATGCATCATTATCTTTATATTCGCCAGGACATGGTATCGACTTCTATATCCTTGGTTTACAAATTTCTGGTGCGGGTACGTTAATCTCTGGTATTAACTTTATCGTAACGATTATTACGATGCGTGCACCTGGTATGACGTTCATGCGTATGCCATTATTCACTTGGACTACTTTAGTATCAAGTTCATTAATTTTATTCGCATTCCCTCCACTTACTGGTGGTTTATTCTTACTGTTAGTGGACCGTATGTTCGGAGCAAACTTCTTCGACCATACAATGGGTGGTAACACAATTATTTGGGAGCATTTATTCTGGATCTTTGGTCACCCTGAAGTATATATTTTAGTATTACCAGCATTCGGTTTATTCTCTGAGATTATTCCTGTATTTGCTCGTAAACGTTTATTCGGATATTCTTCAATGGTATTCGCAACAATTTTAATCGGTTTCTTAGGGTTCATGGTATGGGCTCACCACATGTTCACAGTTGGTTTAGGTGCTACTGCGAACGCAATCTTCGCTGTTGCAACAATGGCGATTGCCGTTCCTACAGGGATGAAAGTATTCAACTGGATTCTTACAATCTGGGGCGGTTCGATTAAAGTTACAGTACCAATGCTTTATGCACTTGGTTTCATCCCGTCATTCGTTGCGGGGGGAGTTACAGGGGTTATGCAAGCAACTGCGCCACTTGACTACCAATTACACGATTCTTACTTTATCGTAGCTCACTTCCACTACGTAATCGTAGGTGGTATCGTAACTGCGTTATTCGGTTCAGCTCACTTCTACTGGCCGATTATGTTTAACCGTGCGTTAAATCATAAACTGGGAGTCCTTACTTTCTGGATCTTCTTCATTGGTTTCCATTTAACGTTCTTCCTACAACATTTCTTAGGGTTAATGGGTATGCCACGTCGTGTATTTACATACATGGGCGGCCAAGGTTGGGATTTATTCAACTTCATCTCAACAATTGGTGCTATGATGATGGGTGTTGGGGTAATTTTATTAGTAGTCGATGTATTATTATCGATTAAATCAGAACCAGTTAACAAACGTGATTACTGGGGCGATGGTCGTTCACTTGAGTGGGCAATCGAAACGCCACTACCATTCTATAACTTTAAACAAACACCACTTGTACGCGGATTCGATCCTTATTGGATTGAAAAAGAGGAAGGTAACAAAGAAGGGATGGTTTATGCTGAGCCACTAGGCGAAATTCATATGCCAAACAACTCAATCTTACCTTTACTTATGTCAATCGGAACATTCATCGCTGCATTCGGTGCTTTATACAGCCCATGGGGTGATCAAGTTCAAGCGGGTACAGCTACAGGTGCTTCACCAGCCGTATCACTAGCATTAATTATCGGTGGTTTAGGCTTAACAATTGGCTGTATGATTGCTCGTTCGTTCAAGGATGATCTTGGCTTCCATGTAACAGTTGCTGAAGTTGAAGCAATTGAAGCAGATTTAGCTCACTACCGTGCAACTGGTAAAAAAGGGGGTAACAAGTAATGGATATTAATCAAAAATTTACTCCACAAACTTGGCCAAAACACCCTGAACAAGCTACACAAGAAGGGAAAAACAAGTTAGTTGGTCTTTGGATTTTCCTAGCGTCAGATACAGTATTATTTGCGAGTGTGTTTGCTACATACATCGCATTAAAAGATCATGGTCCAGCAGGGATGGAGTTCGCTGCAAAAGACCTATATGAACTACCATTAGCATTTATTATGACGATGTTATTATTAACATCTTCATTAACTTCTGTGTATGCAATGTACCATATGAAGAATTATAACTTTAACGGTGTTCGTACATGGATGGGAATTACAGTTCTTTTAGGTCTAGGCTTCCTATGCTTAGAAATTTATGAATTCCAGCATTACGTCCATATTGGATTTGGTTATACACAATCTGCATTCTCTTCTGCGTTCTTTACGCTTGTAGGGATGCACGGAATTCACGTTATTATTGGTTTAATTTGGATTTCAGGGTTAATCATCCGCAATAGCGGTCGAGGCCTTAACCTTTACAACGCGCCGAAGTTCTTTGCAGCTTCATTATACTGGCACTTCATCGACGTTGTATGGGTATTCATCTTCACAGTAGTATATCTGATGGGAGTGTTGGGATAATGGCACACGGAACTCATGTAGAAGTACGTACTCAAGCTCAATACGAATATGACAAGGCTCAGTCTAAAGCTCATATGCGTAAACAAGTAGTAAACTTTGCGATCATGATTTTCTTAACATTTATCGCGTTTGCTTCTGTATTATCTGGCTTCGCGCCAACGTTCATCATTCCAGTGATTTTATTACTTGCTGGAATCCAAGTGGTATTACAACTTTATGCTTTCATGCACTTAGAAGACCGTTCAACACATATGGTTGGTGTGATTGAATTCTTTATTTGGAGTGCAGCCTTCATCGCGTTTACGTTCTTCCTTGCGTTTACAACAATCATTTGGTGGGGCAACTAAGCAAAACAAACACGTCCTTAGCATGTGCTAAGGGCGTTTTGCTTGTTGTAAAGGGGTTAGTTAATCGCTATTCGCATTGTAGCACGCCACATGGACGGGGCGTTTTACTCACTCGGAGTTGGGCGGGCGCGAATGCAATTTCTTATTAAACAAATACATAAAATACATGTTTGTTTTCAAGCAATTGTCATAGTTATTCCATTGAAGTTATAAATTTCCCATTCTATAATGAACATACTGATGTTTAAAGGAGCATGGTCATATGCCGATAAGTATTTTTGGTTTTCAAGCATTATGGAGTCCTTATTTATTAGGGACGCTTATTCTCGTGACAGTGTTATATTTTTTAGTAACTGTAAAGTGGCAGCATAAATTCAAAGCAAGCGAACCATTAAAGAAAAGTGAAGCGACCAATTTTATTCTTTTTGTCATTTCGTTCTATATTATTAAAGGCTCGCCGATTGATTTATTAGGTCATATTATGTTTACATTGCATATGACACAGATGGCATTTTTATTGTTGTTAGTACCGATATTCTTTATTAAAGGTATTCCAGATTGGATTTGGAAAATTGTTGTGGAAGCGCCAGTGATGCGTACAATTTTTCAAGTCTTTACGAAGCCTTTAGTAGCGATTGTGTTATTTACCGGATTGTTTTCGGTTTATCATTTACCTTCCGTTTTTGACACAATTAAATTAAATGAAATTCTACATATGCTCTATACGATGATTTTATTTATTTCTTCAATTTTTATGTATTGGCCATTATTAAATACTGTTGAAGGTCAGCATGAAATGAAAAATATAAGTAAATTGGCGTATATTGCATCGAATGCGGTATTAATTACGCCGGCTTGCGCATTAATTATTTTTGCATCTAGCCCAATGTATGGGACATATAGCGATAGCGAGATGTGGATGAAAGCGATGGAGCTATGTGTGCCTACATCAACATTATCAGGGCTGTCATTATCTGGCCCAGAATTATTTTCGAATATGGATTTAGTAAGTGACCAGCAAGTTGGTGGCGTACTGATGAAAATTATTCAAGAAATTATATTTGGTATTATTTTATTCCGTATTTTCCGAAAATGGTGGAATACTGAACGTACAAGCCAAGAGGAAATTACACAAAATGCACTAAAAGAGTTTCAAAATAGAACTCATTACTAATAAAATGATAAACTAAATAGACATGATTGATCATGTGAAAACAAATGAATTATTGAGATTGGGGATTTTATTAATGGGCGTACCTATTTTACCAACAATCAGTACTGCGTTTATCGTAATCAGTGCTGTTTTAGTAGCAATTGGTTGGGTTTTAATTGCACAACGAAAAATTGAGGCACATAAAAAAGTGATGTTTGCTGCGGGTGTTTCAGCGCTAATTTTCTTCATTATTTATGCTTCACGTACGGTATTTATCGGAAACACGGCATTTGGTGGACCAGATGAATTAAAAGGCTACTATACATTCTTTTTAGTTTTCCATATTACATTAGCAACAACGGGTGCTGTATTTGGACTTACGAGCCTTTTTTCAGGCTTTAAAAATAACTTGAAATTACATCGTCGTATCGGACCAATTACAAGTATTATTTGGTTCTTCGTAGCCATTACAGGGGTTTTAGTTTACTTATTACTCTATGTCATTTATGAAGGCGGAGAAACTACTTCCGTATTTAAAGCAATTTTAGGCTTCTAATGAAAAGCTTCTCATGCAGATGTGTGAGAAGCTTTTCTTATAAAATAAAAAAAGCTGGATACGAGCGACCAGCTTTTTAGCGTGTATTAAATACCGTATGCAGATAATTCTTTACGAACATCAATTAATACTTTTTCACACTCTTTTAATAAATGTGAAGGGAAAACTTCGTCTGTGTATTCAACACCATGTGGATAGTAATATTTGCCGAGTGCAGGCTTGTTGATGTTTAATGTTGCGCTATTTGCACCTACATCACCAGATACAGCATCACAGAAAACACGTAAGTAGAAACGGCCTTCTTTAACGTCATATTTACGGTCGAATGTCATACGGTCATAATCCCATGCTCCGTCGCATTCTAAACCAAATTTACCCATTACTGTTGTTAAAACTTCTTGATCTACTTTAACATTTTCCAGTTGTGTATTTTCAATATACATTTCGTTATCCTCCTTATACCTATCGTACAAAACTATACGGTCAAATTTAATAATAGAACAAAATGGTAAATGTTTCAATGACAACATTGTGTCATTGAGGCCAAAATTGGTATAATTATACTTGATATAATAGGAGAGTGGAGGGCTTTATGAAGGTTTTATTTCAAATATTGATCGTCGCGACCTGTATTGGCATTGTCGTATATTATACAAATGTGGAGCCTTCTAAAACAGAGGTGCTAGAAGGGCCTACAACGATAACGAAACCCGTGGTCGATGTAGAGCCTACACAGCAAAATAGTGATGAATTGCCAAGACCAACAACAGGGATTTCCATATATATCGGAAAATCAAGTGATGAAATTTTGGATAATTACGGTAAGCCGTTGCGCGTAGATCCAACTGAATTTGGTTATGAGTGGTGGATCTATGAACAGCAGGCAGGCCTATTGATGGTAGGGATAATGGATCGAATTGTCACACAAATCTTTACAAATGACATGAATTTTAATACAACACCTTATACGATCAATGAATCGATTGAAGATATTTACCGAATGACGATTTTTGAACAAGAAGTATCCTTTGAAAGTGACGATAATGTGTACCTATTTGCGATGAATGAAGAGGATATGAAAAATCGAATTTTAGTGAAGTATGGCGATGTTTATGTACAGCTCTACATAGATCAAGAAACGAATACACTGTATGGTGTGCGTTTTTTAGATGGCGCGACACTTGTATTACATAAATCATACGAAATGCAATTTGTTGGGGAGCTAGTAGAGGCAAGCACACCTTCTAGCTTTGCACAAATCGAAATTAATTTAGCGAATGGCCGGCAACTGACCGCGTTAACGAATGCTTTCCGACAAAAGTTTGAATTACCGAAATTGCTGTTTTCTAATATGTTGACATCCTTAGCCAATGATAATAGTGAACAAATGTTTTTAGCCCTAATGGAAACACAAGCAACGGACTCCGAAAAGTTTGATGTCGGTGGAGAATTAGATGCACTTGAAATCAGCTATGAGCAGCTTGGGGAAAATGTAGCGGCAAATTATAAAGATTCGATTGAAGTATTCCATGGCTGGATTAATTCAAAGGAACACCGTGCACTCATAGTCAATCAAGACTATACGCACATCGGTTCGGGTGCGTATTTGAATAATTTTACACAGCTGTATATGAAGTAAGAAATAAAGCGCTGCCTTCGAGTAGCGTTTTTTTATTTGGGTCATACAGTAAAGTAAGGAGTGTGAGTGTGCAATTAGCAGAGCTATTAAATGATTGGCCGTGTACTGTCAAGGGCTCTGTGCGATGTGAAGTAATGCGCATTGAGGATCATACGAGCGAAGTAACAGCGGGAACCATTTTTGTAGCAAGAAAGGGAAAGGTATCAAATGGGATCACGTATATTCCTCAAGCGATATCAAATGGCGCAGTAGCGATTGTTGTGGACGATGAACATTATTATAATTCGGCTAAGCTAACAGTGCCCCTTATTTGGGTGCCGAATACGCTGAGTTTTTTAGCGTATAGCAATGCAAAGATGCATCATTTTCCAGCTGAAGTATTGACGATTATTGCTGTAACAGGTACAAATGGTAAAACAACTGTGACGCATTTAATTGGACAATTATTGCAACGTTTGAAGCAACAGGTCATGGTCATCGGTACAAACGGTGTCTATGTCAATGGGATCAAATCTTTCGAGCATTACGAATCATTAACGACCTTGCAGCCTAAGCAATTGCAAACCTTATTTCATGAAGCAGTGAAGGCCGGCATTTGCTATGTTGTATTGGAAGCTTCCTCTATTGGCTTGCATAAGCACCGGCTGGATTATAGTGATATTGATATTGGTGTGTTTTTAAATGTGACGGAGGATCATCTTGAAGATCATGGAAGTATGGAAAATTATAAATTAGCGAAGCAAATATTGGCGACGATGGCCAAACAAATTATTGTCAATAGCGACGATGTTATTTGTCGTTCGATTGGCTTTTCGAAAAAGGGGAAAAGAAGCTTTTTCGGAAAGGGCCAGCATGTGGATTATTTTTATCAGGTTTTATTTGAAGGCGCGACCTATACAACGTGCCTAGTACAATATAAGGATGAAAAGCATGTTGTGCACATACCGTTTGTTGGAGACTATCAATGCTCGAATGTATTAGCGGCAATCAGTGTATTAGTTCAATTACAATACCCGCTTGAGCAATTATGCAGCTATTGTGAAGAGCTCAAATTGCCTGAAGGAAGATTTGAACGCATTACGAATGACCGTGGCTTAGATATTATTATTGATTATGCTCATACACCGGATGCAATGAAGCAACTGTTACAAGCTGTAAAACGGCAAGCAAAACAACGCGTCATCGTTGTATTTAGCTGTGGTGGCAATCGCGATCAAGCAAAGCGATCAAAAATGGGGATGATTGCTTCCATTTATGCTGATATCATTATTTTGACAACAGATAATGCGCGCAGTGAAGATCCCCAAACGATCAATGCACAAATTCAACAGGGCTTTTCCTCTACACAAGTTTTTCATGAGGTACTTGATCGGAAGCAAGCAATTTTAGCAGCGTTAGAGGAAGCAAAAGAAGGCGACTCCGTTGTCATATTAGGCAAGGGGCATGAAAAAACACAGCAGATTGGCAAAGTTCAAAGTGAATTTTCAGATCATCTATGTGTTCGGCAATTTTTACAGGATACACAGCAACAAGCAGGCAACGACAATTGATTTTCGAAGCGATTCTGTTATGATTAGATGAGATTGGAGGAATTAACAATGCTCATGACTTCAGATTGGCTCCTGATATTGGATGAGGTCGATGAATTAAGTGCGATGATACTCTCTTCTACACAAGCGCAAGCCTATCGGAATGCATATATGGCTGTGTATGGGGATGAAGCATTAAGTGCTCAAATTAAGGCCTTTCAACGATTAAAAGATCAATATGAGGATGTCCAACGCTTCGGAAAATATCATCCTGATTATCATACAATTATGAAACAAATTCGAACAGAAAAGCGTGCGCTCGATTTAAACGAGCAAGTAGCGGCTCTGAAAGTAGCGGAAAATGACTATCAAGATTTATTAGATGAAATCAGTTTTATTATCGGTCGTTCCGTTTCAGAGGCGGTAAAAATTCCAGCAAGCAATCCGTTCTTTGCAAGCGGCTCATCATGTGGCTCAGGCTGTGGTACAGGTGGCAGCTGCTCTTGCTCGGCTTAATGTTTCATGAAAAAACCAACATTCGCCTATGAATGTTGGTTTTTTTTATTTAAACTTCGATGGTTTCGTTTACGAGTGCGGCAATATCAGGGCGATTTGTAATAATGCCCATTGCCCCTTGACGAATTAAGCGATTCATCGTCATTAAATCATCGATATCGCTATACATTGTTGGGACATTTAAGTCTGCTAAAAATTTCACAAAGCGCGGTGAGTCATAATTGAAAACTCCTGCTTTTAACGGTACAACAAATAAGTCTACTTTTGGATTGTATAAATGACCAAATTGACTTGTAAATGCCGTCATTGCTTTTTTCACGTCGCTTTCACCCGCACCTAATGCTATGCGGTTTTGTGCGTATAAATTGAAGCGGTCAATTTGCTCACTATAGGGGCTTGTTACGATAATTTGATACTGAATATCTAATTCTTCGATTAAGCGCCATAGTTTCGAAGGCATTAAACTACCTTCATATGTGTCTGGGCTATCTTGAATAGAAACAATAAATAATTTATTTGGATATTTTTCGAAAAGTTCACGCAATGTAACTACTGCTACTGCATCCTCTTCATATGGACGTATGCCATCAATTGATTCAAAATGATAGCCGATATTCAGTTGCTTTAGTTCCTCTAATGTTAAATCTTTGACGTAACCTGTGCCGTTTGTTGTGCGATCAACAGTAGCATCGTGGAAGGCAATAATTTCTTCGTCTTTTGTAAGACGTACGCTTACAGCAAATCCATCTACTCCATGATCGCTTGCTTGTTCAAATGCAAGTGATGAGTGTTCAGGAGCTAAAGCAGCGCCCCCATACTGTGCGATAATAATTGGACGTTCAAATTGTAATGCTTCTTTAGATTCGCGTTTTTGTGGCTTCGAAATCGCTTTGGATCCTGCCCATGCCGCAGCACTCGCCGCAGCAATTGCTAAAGCAACTTTTGTTTTCTTACCCATTAAATTCGTCCTCCTCTAACCGTACATTTCTTCTACTATGACTATGAATAAATAGAGTGTGAAACGTGCATGAACGTATGGAGTGCATTTTATCACTCTACTCGTTCCTATTATAACGGATAAAGACGTCAACTGTCTAAACTCTGTTGCTATCAATTTGTACATTTGGTATTCTTTTAATGGATAATGTAGTAAAAATTTTGTTCAAATGAGCAGGGGTTCCTGTTCGTTTTTGACAATATACGTGGTCGTTTAAATGAGAAAAGAGGGATTTATATGAATGAAAGACAAGGGTTGATTGTTTACGTTCATCAGTTGAAGCATGCGAAATCGCTGAGGAAATATGGGCATGTTAATTTTATTTCACGCAAACAAAAATATGTAGTCATTTATTGTAATCGTGAGGACATGGAAGCCTTAAAGACAAAAATACAACGCCTTCCTTTTGTGAAAGACGTTGTAGAGTCATACCGACCATTTGTCAAAACCGAATTTGAAAATGCCAAACCAGATAAGGCAAAAGAATATGATTATAAAATCGGGCTTTAATTAGCGCATAGGTGGTATGTAATGATTTAGTCGTAAAATGCCAATTAAGTATTGATAATATTGATTTGTTTCCGAAAAAATAGAAGAGTGCTTAATTTCGAAAATATTTTCTAACTGACCGACTTCTTGGATTGTTTGTTTGAAAATTTCGATGCGCTTCGAAGGCTTTTCCGCATTAAATGGAATCCCTTCGCGGCAAATGTATATGGGCATGAATTTACTTTCACCAGCTGGCTTCAATGCGACAGCTAGTGAGGCAACTTGTTGGCCGTTATGATTAGCAGTAAAGATGAACGCGTTGTGGAAACGGTTTTCATTTGTTTTAACTAGCTCACAAAGCTCGTAAATGTCACCATAACCTTGACCAAGTTCGATAAATTGTTGAATCATTATGACACATCCTTTCTTTTATAATAGTATCATGATGCAGGAGGGTAGAGCACATGAAAATTGCAGTAAGTATTTTTTCTTTTTTAGCAATTTTAATCGGGACTGTCCTTTTTATGCAGTTCCAAGTTTATTCAAATGAGTTAGACTCGATCGAAAAGGGCTATCAGTACTCACAGGAAATTGAAATTGTATATCATGGCGATAGCTTAGACATTCGTCAGCATTTCAAAAATTTACCGACAGAGGAAATTAGCATCGAATGGCCGAAAAAAGCGGTCAGTCCCAATTGTTTTATTGAAAATGAGCATAGCTGTGCGCGTTTAAGTGAGGATTCTTTAACCTTTAAAGCGGGCGAAACACGTGCACAATCCATTTCTTATGTCATCCCATTAGAAAAAGGGTTGCAGTCCAGTAAACTGATGAAAGATGTGTTTACAACCTTAAAAAATGGCGATGTTCAATTTTCAACGGTACATATTTCTACTTCTCCTGATATTCAAGGGGAGTGGGTGACAGGCTTACCATTAATCGGTGAGCAAAAGCTCTCATTAGTAAATTACACAATGTTTAGTGGACGCGGTGCGGTAAAGGATTTGTTCTGGCAAGATGGTATCATGGATTTACAGCATCAATCTGAGCTATTATCCATTTATTCAAAAACAGCGTTAACACCGGCCTTTTATGAAAAATTAAAAAAGGTAAACTTTTTAAATGCCGATTCTTTTGCTGTTATTAATGGTGCCAATATGGATGGCTTAGAAGGCTATCGCATGCTATTTTTACCGAATATTACAATTGCACAATTACAGCAAACTGTTGTCATTTCACAATTAGAAGCGATGTATGAATTTGGCGACAGTCCAAACTGGGTAAAAGAATTAGTGGCGTCGTATTTGACAGGAACCGTATTTGGCAGCGATAAAACAAAAGAGGTTGCTTCGATGATTACCAATCAAATGACCGATCAGCAATTAGAAGATTGGTTGGCGCGTTTACAAGCATTAGAAGGACAAGCGATGAATACAGAAGTTTTAGATGAGCAGCTGTCAGAAGTGCTAGGTGCAACGACTAGATATATCACGATGAATGCGGCAACAAAAGGTTCATATCCTTTTTTATTCAACGATCCGCGTGAGATTTATGTGAATTTACATAAACAAGAGGCCATTCAAGTGGTCTTAAAAGATGGGGAAGTGCTATATTCTGCGGATTCTTTATTAAATGCGCTAGGATATGATGTGAAAACGGGTGAAAACGGGTATTATGTAACGAGTGAAACACGTGCGTTCCGATTCCCACATGACCCTGGCTTCTATGTATTTAACCAGCGTCGTTATAATACGGTATCGATGCCTATTAAAACAGTTGCTGGCCAATATTTCATAGAGGAAGCATGGTTGCAGCGTCTATTTTTAGTCGAATTAACAAAATCGGATAATCGAATTACGATTACAGCACCTGATGATCAATAATAGACGATTTTAGAAAGATTGGTGAAAACATGCGCGTAGTAGCGGGTGATCGAAAAGGAATGCCATTGAAGGCCGTAGCGGGTAGTACAACTCGTCCAACAACCGATAAAGTAAAGGAATCGATATTTAATATCATTGGCCCATTTTTTGACGGTGGGACAGTCGTCGATTTGTTTGCTGGTAGTGGTGGGCTAGGAATTGAGACGTTAAGCCGCGGGGCAGCGCATGCTTTATTTATAGAAAAGGATAGTCGCGCATACCAAGTGTTGCAGGAAAACATCAAAAAATGCCGTTATGAGGACGTTTCAGAATTATTCCGAGTCGATGCAGCACGTGCGGTAAAGGCATTAGTAAAGCGTGAAATTGTGATTGATTATTTATTTGTCGATCCACCTTATCACAAAAAAGAGTATTATGATTTAGTCGAAACGCTTGTAGCAGGCGGAAAATTATCTGAGCAGGCGATAATTATGTGTGAGCATTCTACAGAAGTCACACTGCCAGAAAATTACGGGATGTACCGTCTTGTTAGACAAGAAACGTATGGCAGTACAATTATTTCGATTTATCGTTACGAAGGAGAAGAGGGAGCAATCGAATGACGGAAAAAATAGCTGTAGTACCAGGGAGTTTTGACCCGATTACAAAAGGGCATTTGGATATTATTCGACGTGCCGCAGATGTGTTTGATGTAGTTTATGTCGCTGTATTAAACAATTCTGCAAAACAGCCATTATTTACGGTAGAAGAGCGTTCAGCGTTAATTAAAGAGGTAACGAAGGAATTACCGAACATTCGTATCGAAACGTCCTCGGGGCTTTTAATTGATTATGCTCGCGAAAAAAATGCAAAGGCAATCGTGCGTGGATTGCGTGCTGTTTCAGACTTTGAATATGAAATGCAAATCACATCGATGAACCGTGTATTAGACGAAAATATCGAAACATTTTTCATCATGACAAAAAATCAATATTCGTTTTTAAGCTCAAGCATTGTCAAGGAAGTTGCGAAATATGGGGGCAATGTAAGCGAGCTTGTACCAGCAATCGTGGAACAAGCATTAAAACAAAAATTTAATCACTAATAAAAAGCTTTTGTGTTAGAGGGACGACCCTTCATACACAAAAGCTTTTTTACATGAAGAAAAGTGCAAACAGGATCGGGATACAAAGACTATAAAGTGCCCGTATTATAAAATAGGGGCGCAGTGGAATTTGCGCTGTTCGTGCAATGACCACTACTTGTAGGTGAATGCTAAAGCTCTGTGTTGTAAGAAGAACGACACTAAAAAATAGGAGCCACTTTCCATACAGATGCTGTTGAAGCATCGCTAGTCCATTCGTCATTTCTAAGGTGCCAGCTGTAAATAGCTTGAATACAGTGGGGAGGCTAGTAAACGATTCAATACTATGAATGACAACATGATAAATGGTTGTAAAAAAAATTAACGTAATCGCCACTGTTAGGATGGTCGGTGCACTATCGCGTATACTATTCGAAAATGGTGTTGTTTCTTTGATAGGCGCTACGGTTTGAACGCCATCCTTTGCTACAAGACGATAAACGACGAGTAACAAGCAAAGTGAAAAGCTATGTATTAACAATAAATATTGCCAGCTAAACGTAGTAGATTGCAGTAAGTCCTGTCCAACAAAGCCAAATAGAAATAACGGACTGGGGCTATGACAAATTCCGAGCATTAATGCTGCCTGACGCTTTGTAAATACTTGTTGCTTTGTGAGCTGTGTAATCGTTGCCGCTCCTGTAGGAAAGCCACCAATCGCGCTAATAAAGTATGTTTGAAAAAAGGTGAAATAAGAGGTGCTAGAAGAAGTTGTAGTAATGCGAATGAGCCAGCTTGTTAAGATTAAATACGGTAATAAATAAGGGAAGAGAGCTTCCATAAAAAGGGTAAACCCTAAATCTACCCCTTCATGCGTTACATCAGGGAATTGTAACATTAATAAAATAAGCAATAAGCATAAAAGGATCTTCCAAATAATACGTCATCCTTTACAATATTTTGTCATTCATTCGTTCAGATGCTACACTAATTGTATGCACAAGCAATTTAAATTAGTCTTTCACTGATTTTGGAGGCGTTCGTATAGATGAACAATAAAGCAAAAATTTCAATAGGAATCTTTTTTATTTTTTTAATGATACTATCATTTTATCGCTTGGATTATTATATTACAAAGCCTGGTGGTACATATGATGTGAGTGATTTCTTAGCCGTTCAAAATGGTGATGTGGACGATGAGGGCGCGCTTTACATGACAACTGTTGCAATGGGACGTGCAACCCCAATATCCTATGCAATGGCAAGTATGATGGACTTTTACGACATTGTAAAAATAACGGATGTACGTCAAGAGGAAGAAGATGACGAGGAATATAATATACGCCAATTAAAATACATGACGGATTCGCAATTTAATGCAACCTATGTCGCGTTTAATCGCGCGGAATTAGATTATCAAGTGACCTATAAAGGGCTCTATGTCCTGAATGTATTAGCAGATGGCGCGGCAGATGGCTATTTAAAGCCAGGCGATGAAATAGTAGAAGCAGATGGCAAGCGCATCGATAGTTTAGAAACATTTCGTGACATCATTACCCCAAAAACAAAAGGGGACCAAATACGCCTTGTTGTGAAGCGCAATGACAAATTAATTGATGAAACATTAGCTATTAAAAAAATTCCAGGTGCGGATGACCGCTATGGCATTGGCATTACCTACTCTGAAAGCAAATCGATCAAAACAGATCCAAAAGTAAATGTGAAAACAGAGGATATTGGTGGACCATCCGCGGGTCTTATGTTTACATTAGAGCTGTTAAATCAATTGGTGGATGAGGATATTACAAAGGGCTATAATATAGCAGGTACAGGTGAAATATTTGAAGATGGTACAGTAGGTCGAATTGGCGGCATTGAGAAGAAAATTGTCTCAGCACATAAAGAAAGCATGGATATTTTCTTTGCACCAGACGATGAAATTACAGAAGCGATGCTTGAGTATGACTCAAACATCGAATCTAATTATGAAACCGCAAAGAAAACGGGCGAAAAAATTAAGACAGCTATGAAAATCGTACCCGTTAAAACAGTGGATGATGCACTAAACTATTTAGAAACACTACAACCGAAAAATTAAAACCGGATAGGCGGAGATTTATAATCTTCGTCTATTTTAATGCTTGAAAATTGTGCGACCCCTTGTTGGTACATTTGCGTCGCATGTAAATCAATGGCTAAAACCGGATCACTAATCGCAGCTACGCGACTAATTAGCGGCAATGTAAGGGATTTTTTTATCGTGGATATATACGCCTGACCTTGCTTGGTCATTCCTAAAATCCGAATATAGCTCGGTGCCTGTGTTTGATGTAATTGCTCCTTTGTGATGCCTGTATATATATGTGTCAGCATGCGCTGTAGACGAGTCCATGTATAGCGCTTTGACTTTAAGGCATTCATAAATTCGGCGTAGCTATCACTTGCCGCCGCATGCTTGAGAAGTGAATTTTCAAGCCCCTCTGACACATCGGCATATTGCTTTAGTTGCTGCGGTGTATGGCGTAAAAGGGCATATTTTAAAAGTGGCCAAAAGCTTTCCCAGCTTGCAAATTGCCCATGAGTATGTTGCCAAATTTGCAGCTGCTCTCTACTTGCTAAAGGTAAAAACTGTGCCATCTCCTGTAAATTTTGGCCGCCAAATAAAGCTTGGCGAATACCTGTTGCACTAGCGATTTGGCTAGACGTATCAATCGCATCATGATAGCCGGCAGCAATGCGCTGAATTGTAGCAGGTTGCATTGCACACTCGAGTTGCTTCAATGCTTCAACATAGTGATAGCCTAAAATATTGTTTGGCTGTGCTAAATCGATGTATGCATTTGGAGCTTGTTGAGTAAGCTGTTCGTAGGCAATAAATAATGCCTGTGGATAGCTTTTTCCTTGTTGAACCTGTTCTTTAATGATGCGATTATACAGGTCTTGATTAGTGTGAATGATCTCATACGTATTTAGAAAAGGAGTGATTGTACCCTGTTCGCTTCCGAAAGCAAGGTGTTTGCATTGCATGGCCTCAAGCAATTGAACTGCACCTGATGCGAATAAAGTGGCTTGAGCCGTACTAAAAATGTACGGAAGCTCAATGACAACATCCACACCACTTTGTAACGCCATTTTCGTGCGATACCATTTGTCTACGAGTGCGGGTTCTCCGCGTTGTAAAAACTGGCCACTCATTACGGCAACCGCGACATCGGACTTCGTTGTACGTTTTGCCTCGGTTACATGATGGAAGTGTCCATTATGAAAAGGATTATATTCTACGACAATACCAACAGCTTGCATAAACTTCCTCCTTACGATAGAATTATTTTTCGCTTATATTGACGAAAATTTGGTGAATGTTAGGTTTCGATATGATAGAATGTAACTTGATTATAAGCACGTTTTTAAAGAGTGACAAGAAATTATCTTGACATCTTTTTTTGTACACTATATAATCAACAGTGTTGTCTCGAGGTGATAAACGAATGAAATGGTCAATTCATCAATTATCGAAGTTTCGAAAAGACGGCATGCCACTTGACCTTGTTGTTAACTTGGATGACGTTAAAAGTCGTAACGGAGATATTCGCAACGTTTCACCCGTTCATGTAAAAGGGCTATGTACTTTCGGTGCATCGCAAATGACTTGTCAATTAACGATTAGCGCTACATTGACGCTTCCGTGTGCTCGCACGTGGGAAGATGTTGAATATCCTGTGGAAATTGAAACAGCTGAGGTATTTAGCTGGATTGATCCAGAAAACCGCGGGGATGTTGATGGCGATATCCACTTTATTGATGGAGAAGTAATTGACATGAAGCCAGTACTTGAAGAATTGATTCTTCTTGAAGTGCCAATGCAAGTATTCAAAGAGAATACCGAAGGACAAGTGCAGGGCGGTAAAGACTGGTCCTATTCAACGGATGAAGATGTAGAAAAGGCTAAACAAGTTGACGAACCAAAAGTGGATCCAAGACTGGCTGATTTAGCTAAGTATTTTGATCAAACAGATGAATAACTATCTGTAAGGAGGTGCCAATAATGGCTGTACCATTTAGAAGAACTTCTAAAACTGCAAAAAGAAAGCGTCGTACGCATTTCAAATTATCTGTACCTGGTATGGTAGCTTGCCCAAACTGTGGTGAAGCTAAATTATCACACCGCGTGTGCAAAGCTTGCGGACAATACAAAGGTAAAGAAGTAGTAGCAAAATAATTCAGTATTTTGCTCAGATAAGACTAGTTGAGAGACCATGGCTCTTAACTAGTCTTTTTTCTAGTTGTCTTTCTTTTACATAAATTATTGTAAAATTATTTTTACTCGCGTAGTATTGATATTGTTAGAAAATTTAATCACTTTATAAAACAAGGGGGATGGAAGATGGATTACTTAATTCAAAATGACAATGGGATTTTAACATTTACCATTAATCGTGAGGAAAAGCGTAATGCGATTAACTATGCAGTAATGGATGGCTTAAAAGAAGTGATTACATACATAAAAGAACATGATGATGTGCGCTTTTTAGTCATTACGGGAGCAGGCGAAAAATCATTTTGTTCAGGTGGGGATTTATCAGAGTTTCATAATTTAGAAACCGAGGATCAAGCATTTGGTATGCTAAGCAAAATGGCAGAAATTTTATATGAAGTAGCAACCTTACCTGTACCAACCATTGCTTTAATTAACGGTACGGCTGTAGGTGGAGGCTGTGAGATTGCAACAGCCTGTGATTTCCGTTTAATGGCCTCACATGCAAAGGCGGGCTTTATTCAAGGATCGCTTGCAATTACATCGGGCTGGGGCGGCGGTACGTATTTATTTGAGCGCGGGCTACGTCATGACCGTGCACTAAAAATGCTCGTAGATGCCAAACCATATGATGCCCAAACATTATACGAAATTGGCTGGGCAATGCGTGTCTATATTGAAGGTACGAAAGAACAAGCATTAGCCGACTTTATTGAGCATATGGCGAAAATTCACCCTTCCGTGCATCAAGCCTATAAAGAAATTGAGCTTCGTAAATGGCGTGAACGTAATATGTATGAACGCGTGATGGAAGAGGTTCGCTTATGTGCAAAGCTTTGGGAATCAGAAGCGCATCATGAAGCGGTGCAAAATTTTTTAAACAAAAAGAAATAAGAATGATCCAGTTACGACGAAACTATTTTTGTCGTAACTTTTTTTATTTTAAAGTCTATTTCGACGTCACAGGCATATAGTAGTAAAAAATATGAGGTGGTGCATGAAGTGGGACAAAAAAGACGAAAAGATCAATGGACAGTTGCAGATGATGAAAAGTTAGCGGAAATTGTGATTCATAGTGTACAAAATGGTCGAACACAGCTAGAGGCGTTTGAGCAAGCGGCACAGGCGTTAAATCGTACGAAGCAGGCGTGTGGGTTTAGATGGAATAAAACACTACGTACTCAATACGGACAAGTGTTAAATAGTGTAAGAAAGCGCCCGAAACAGCTCATGCGTAGTCATTTGAAATTGGCATTAACAAGCTTTGAGGAATTAACAGAGGCGTACAATGTATTAGAGATGAAATATTCCGAGCTACAATCGGATTATGACAAAATGCAAAAATGGCTGCAACAGGGTTCTGTTTATATGAAAGAAAAAGGATAAGGCAGAAAAAAAGATATTATACGAGAAAATATTTGTAATTAAATTTACAGCTAGCTTACAATGGTATTAGTAAGTCTGCGTGAAATTACGCAAATATCTTTCTAAGGGGGCAAATTTTATGGCACAAATAAAAGCACAAATGGCAGGTACTGTTTTTGAGGTGAGTGTAAAAGAGGGAGATAGCGTAACAAAGGGGCAAACATTAATTATTTTAGAATCCATGAAAATGGAGATTGCGCATGATGCAGAAGAGGATGGCGCCGTTGCAAAAGTGAATGTTACTGAAGGAGATTTTGTAGAAGAGCATGATGTATTAGTAGAATTAGTGTAAGTGACGGGGGAATAGACATGCATACAAATTATAAAGAGCACTTACAGCAAAAAATCGAAACTATTTATGCAGGTGGCGCTCCGAAATATCATGAAAAATTAAACGAAACGAATAAATTATTTGTACGAGATCGATTAGCGTTATTATTTGATGATGGCCTCTATGAAGAGGATGCACGTTTCGCAAATTGCGCAGCAGATGATTTGCCTGCAGATGGCGTCGTAACCGCAATCGGACAAATCGACGGGCAAACGGTATGTGTCATGGCAAATGATTCGACGGTAAAAGCGGGTTCTTGGGGCTCGCGTACTGTTGAAAAAATTATTCGTATTCAAGAAACGGCCGAAAAATTACAAGTACCTATGCTGTATTTAGTGGACTCAGCCGGTGCGCGAATTACCGATCAATTAGAGATGTTTCCGGGACGTCGAGGAGCGGGACGCATTTTTCATAACCAAGTACGCATGAGTGGTGCAGTTCCGCAAATTTGTATTTTATTTGGTCCATCTGCTGCAGGTGGCGCGTATATTCCTGCCTTTTGCGATATCGTCATTATGGTGGAGGGTAATGCGTCAATGTATTTAGGCTCCCCGCGTATGGCGGAAAAAGTAATTGGGGAAAAGGTGTCGCTTGAAGAAATGGGCGGCGCACGCATGCATTGTACGGTAAGTGGCTGTGGGGACGTACTTGCTGAAACGGAAGAACAGGCAATCCGGGAAGCACAGCGTTATATTAGCTATTTTCCAGCGAACTTTGCAGAGTTCCCACCTTCAGAAGAGCCGAAAGCACCAGTTGTGGGTCGCACGCTAGAAGAAATTGTCCCTGAAAATCAAAATGCGCCGTTTGATATGTATGAAGCAATCGAGCAATTGATTGACGAGGCAAGCTTTTTTGAGATAAAGAAGCTATTTGCACCCGAGATAATTACTGGACTGGCACGCATCGATGGGCAAGTTGTCGGGATCATTGCGAACCAGCCTAAAGTGAAAGGGGGCGTGCTATTTGTTGATTCCGCGGACAAAGCAGCGAAGTTTATTACATTGTGTGACGCCTTTTCGATTCCTTTATTATTTTTAGCGGATGTGCCGGGCTTTATGATTGGCACAAAAGTAGAAAAAGCAGGGATTATTCGTCATGGGGCTAAATTTATTTCCGCGATGAGTGCAGCAACTGTACCGAAAATTTCAGTCATTGTTCGGAAAGCATACGGAGCGGGGCTATATGCGATGTGTGGTCCTGCATTTGAGCCAGATGCAGTAATCGCATTACCAACAGCTCAAATTGCCGTTATGGGTCCTGAGGCGGCTGTGAATGCCGTGTATTCAAATAAAATTGAAGCGATAGAAGACCCGAAAGAGCGCATGCAGTTTGTAAAACAAAAAATCGAGGCGTACAAGGAAGAAATCAATTTATACAAGCTAGCATCAGAAATGGTCATTGATGATATCGTAGCGCCGAATGAACTGCGAAGTGTATTAATTCAACGTTTTCACCATTACAATTCCAAACAAATGGTGTTACCATATCGAAAACATCCAGTATATCCAGTATAATAAAGTAAGCTAAAGGTCTGTCTTGAAGGCAGACCTTTTTAATTCGAAATTAATTTGAGGTATAATAGATGCGTATTGAAATTATTGGAGCCGGTGCAGTAGGGTTAATCATTGCTAGTTATTTAATTGAGCAGCAAGTAGAGGTCACTTTAGTGAAGCGCCAGCAATGCAAAAAGGAGCAAAGTATCGCTCGAATCAATTTAGACGGAAGCTTGAAAACGAATTTACAAGCTTCAGTAGCGACTCGCCCTTCAAATAAGGCGGATTTAATCATTGTGGCGGTCAAGTACGGTCAATTACAAGAGTTATATCCAATATTGGCGGAGATGCCGGTGAGTAGCCCGATACTATTCGTTCAAAACGGACTGGCTCATTTTGACGAAGCTTTGCAATTACCGCAGCAAAACATCGCGTTTAGTTCTATTCGATTTGGTGCGCAAAAATTAGAGGAATTCCATGTTGCGCATAAAGGAATAGGAGAGATGAAAATTGCGGTAGCACGAGGAGATTCTGCGCTATTTACAATGTTACAAAAGTTTTCAAGCGGTAATTTCCCGATTGATTTTGAGCAGGATGCCGAAATAATGCTACTAGAAAAGGCGCTGTTAAATTGCTTTATTAATCCGCTAACAGCCATTTTACAAGTGAACAACGGACAATTAATATCTGAAAACAATGCTTTTCAATTATTAAAAAATTTATATAATGAAATAATGGCGGTATTTCCACATTATGAAAAAATCATTCAATTTGAGCAAGTTGTAGCATTATGTAACAAAACAGCTGCAAACACCTCATCTATGTTGGCAGATCGCTTAGCGGGTAGAAAAACTGAAGTTGATACAATTGTAGCACCGTTTTTGAAGAAAGCTGCATTGCAAAATCAACGGATGCCGGTGTTGCAAACCATCTACTTGCTTGTCAAAGCCTTTGAGGAGAGCGGTGAAAAAATGTGATCTTATTTCTTCAATTCATGTTCGCAACAATTATTATTTTTCCGATAATCCTTTTTATCATTATGCTACTTGTTTGTCGGAAGTTGAAGTTTAAGAAACGTAAAGCAATCGGATTAGCGGCAGATGTGACGACGTTGATCTTACTGTTTTCAGTCCCTATAGCGATTCATAGCCTATGGGGGGTATCGATTTGGATTCCGATGCTCGTTGCCTTGCTTATTATAGCAATCATTTTTACATATACAGATTGGCGAACTAAAAAAGAAATTGAAATAAAACCACTATTAAAGAAAATTTGGCGCATGTATTTTTTAATCCTAAGTTTTGCCTATTTTACAACATGGGTTATTGGCATGACACATTCTGTAATGATTTATATGGTGATTGATTAAGCCATTATTCTTTCGTTATGCCGAAATACTGGATACAATAGAACAGCAGTTAAAAAACGAATGATTAATAGAACTGAGTAGAGTGAAGTAGAGGAGAATTTTCATGGAACTGGAACAAATTCAAACCCCAGTCAGCAATAAACTATTAGCAGATTACTGGTCAAACGATGCTGAAATTCATGCGTTTTTTGATCATGCATATAATGATGAAGCATTTATTGCACGAGCGGCATATTTACAACAACAAAATTATCGTACAGCAGAACTTGCAAAAATTATCCGTGAATATATGGAACCGTATGGTATTTCACAGCAAACGGAAAAACATTTACAACAGTTAGAACAAGGAGCACTTGTCATTGTAGGTGGTCAGCAGGCAGGGCTTCTTACAGGTCCCTTATATTCTGTGCATAAGGCGATTTCGGTTCTATTATTAGCAAAAGAAAAGCAACAGCAATTAAATACTAATGTCGTACCGATGTTCTGGATTGCAGGGGAAGACCACGATCTTGAAGAAATCAATCATACGTATACAATCGTGGATGCACAAACAAAAAAGCGCGGCTATAGTGAGCGCACAAAATATAAAACAATGGCCTCAACAACTGTTTTAAATCAGGACGCATTAACGCAATTCATTAAAACAACCTTTAAAGATTTTGGGGAAACAGAATATACAGAAAGCTTATTAGCAAATGTATTAGCACATGCGCAAAGCAGTGCGACGTTTACGGATTTCTTTAGTCGCTTAATGAACGATCTCTTTAAAAATCATGGCTTACTCATGCTGGATGCTACTTTTGCACCGTTCCGTAACTATGAAAAAGCGTATTTCACTGCGTTAATCGAAAACAATGAGACGATTGCACACGGTGTCGTTGCACAAGAACAAAAGCTTGCGGATGCGGGATACAATAAACCGATTGAAGCGACAAAAAATAACGCCAATTTATTTTATGTTAAAGAGGGCGAGCGTTTTTTATTGGAGCGTAAAGACAATAGCTATAAAAATGTACTAGCACATGTGAACTTTACCCAAGAGGAATTATTACAGCTAGCAAACGAGACCCCACAGCTTCTAAGTAATAATGTAGTGACACGTCCGCTGATGCAGGAAATGACCATTCCGGTGCTAGCCTTTGTTGGTGGTCCAGGTGAGTTAGCGTATTGGGCTACATTGAAACCAGCCTTCCATACATTAGGCTTGCAAATGCCGATTTTTGCACCGCGTTTAAATATTACACTTGTGACACGTCAGGTACAAGCATTATTAAAGCAAAAGAATACAACAGTAGCAGAGGCTCTAGACAATCAAATTGACGCAAAATTAGCCGATTATATCGCAATGATTCGTGATGATGAATCACGTCAGTTTATCGAATCGATGCAGCAACAATTACAAGGACAGTACGAGCAATTCGAACAACAATTGCAGCAACGCTATCAATTAAATGATTTGCTTGAAAAAAATAAAAACTATCATCTACGCCAGTTCCAATACTTGCAAGCAAAAATTGAACAGCAAAATATCGAGCAGCATGATGTGGCGATTCGTCAATATCGTACATTGCAGGCACAATTATTCCCGAATAAAGGTTATCAAGAACGTGTTTATAGTCCATACGTCTATCTAAATGAATATGGAGAGTCATTAATAGATGAACTACTAGCATTGCAGATGAGTATTTCAGATCATCATCATATTGTGTATCTATAAAGGATAAGAGTTATCTCATAGGGAGATAGCTCTTTTTTTATGTCTTTTGACACCGAACTAACGTACTAAATTGAGTGCATTTTCGTGATTTCCTAATATTGATTGTAGATTTAATGAAATGAGTGGTGGAAAGTGGGGGTATGTGGTACATTATTTATTAAAGTGGGGTGAGTAGCATGTTCATGGGTGAATATCAACATTCAATCGATGCAAAAGGCCGTATGATTGTCCCAGCAAAATTTCGTGAATTACTAGGCGAAACATTTGTGCTGACACGCGGATTGGATCATTGTATTCTTGGTTACCCTATGGATGAATGGCGAAAACTCGAACAAAAATTAAAGGATTTACCGATGACGAAAAAAGACGCTCGTGCATTCGCTCGCTTTTTCTTTTCAGGGGCAAGCGAGGTAGAACTGGACAAGCAAGGTCGTATTAATATTCCATCCACCCTAATCAACCATGCTAATCTCGAAAAAGAGTGCATCATACTAGGTGTATCAAGTAAGATAGAGATTTGGGCAAAGGCTGCTTGGGATTCATATTTAGAGGAATCATCGGAATCGTTTAATGATATTGCAGAGAATTTAATTGGATTTGATTTTTAAGTTTAAGAGGTGCTTTTATAATGTTCGATCATACAACTGTATTATTGAAAGAAACTGTTGATGGATTGAACATCAACCCAGATGGTATTTATGTGGACTGTACATTAGGTGGTGCAGGTCATAGTGAATACCTTGTAAAGCAATTGTCAGAAAACGGGCGTTTGATTTGTTTTGACCAAGATACAATTGCCATTGAAAATGCAAAAATAAGATTAGCGGATTATTTAGATCGTGTAACATTCGTACATTCAAATTTCCGATATTTAAAAGATGAACTATATAACTTAAATATTCATCACGTAGATGGAATTTTATATGATTTAGGTGTTTCCTCTCCGCAGTTAGATACACCAGAGCGAGGCTTCAGCTATCATCATGATGCTCCCCTTGATATGCGAATGGATCAAACCGCAGAATTAACAGCTTATCATGTTGTCAATGAATGGTCTTATGAGGATTTAGTGCGTATTTTTTTCCGTTATGGAGAAGAGAAGTTTTCAAAGCAAGTTGCGCGTAAAATTGAACAAGCTCGCGAAATCGCACCAGTAGAAACAACAGGGCAACTAGTGGAGCTTATAAAAGACGGTATTCCAGCACCTGCACGTCGCAAAGGTGGACATCCTGCAAAACGAATTTTCCAAGCAATTCGAATTGCTGTCAATGATGAGTTAGGGGCAGCAGAAGATTCGTTAGTAGATGCAATCGACTTATTAAAAATCGGGGGTCGCATTAGTGTGATCACATTCCATTCTTTAGAAGACCGATTAACAAAAACAATCTTTAAAGAGGCTTCATCCCTTCCTGATTTACCACCAGGACTACCGATTATTCCGGATCATATGAAGCCGGTGCTTAAATTAGTATCGAGAAAGCCGATTTTACCATCTGACGAGGAGTTAGCTGCGAATAATCGTTCGCGTTCAGCAAAATTGCGTGTCGCTGAAAAAATTAACGATAAAGGGCGTGAATAAGCAATGGCCGTAAGAGTTCGCCAAACATATATTCAACAACAGCCTGAAGTACCTGAACAACAGCAAAGGCAAATACAGCAAGCTGAAAAGAAAAAGCCACATGTAAAATTTTTTACAGCTGGGGAAAAGATATTATTTATTATTATTACAGTAATCGTAGCATCTTTCGCAATTTCCATATTACATAAACAGGGAGAAATCCAAGCAGTAAGTATGGAAATCCAATCGATTGAAAGAGAAATAACAGAAATTAATAATAATAATGTTGATTTAAAAGTACGTGTTAGTGAGCTATCGACTCATGAGCGTATTTGGGAAAAAGCGAAAGAACTCGGTTTAACATTAAATGAGAAAAATGTGAAGGTAGTGCCGGGGGAATGAAAAAGAGAAAATTTCGTTACCAGTATGGAGCCTTTCTAATGTTTTTATTATTTGGAGGGCTCTTTTTACTGTTATATTGGCGTTTTGTATCCATACAAGCTACAGGAGTTGTAAAAGGACACGAACTCGAAACAGAGGCACTATCAAAATATGAATCGGGCTATGCCTTGTCTGCGGATCGCGGGAAAATATTAGATTGTAACGAAAATGTGATTGCAGAGGATACATTGAGCTACCGTCTAGTAGCGGTTATTTCAGATAAGGCAACGGAAAATGAAAAAAATCCTAGACATGTTGTTGATACTGCCAAAACAGCGAGTGAATTAGCGAAGTATATCCCAATGGACGAGGATAAAATTTATGAGCGTCTCAATCCGAGTAAGCAAAAATATCAAGTAGAATTCGGGCTTGCAGGTCGAGGCATTAGCCATGACGTGAAAAAGCAAATTGAAGCATTGAATTTACCAGGAATTATTTTCTTTAGCGATAAAAAGCGCTATTATCCAAATGGCGCATTTGCCTCGCATTTAATTGGCTTTGCGTTGCGAGATACCGATGAAGATGGTAATTCAGAAGTAGTAGGGAAAATGGGGCTTGAATCCATTTATAATAAGCAACTAACAGGCACGGACGGCAAATTAACCTATCAGCGTGATGCACGAAACTATCTGTTGCCGAATAGCAGTAAAAACGTACAAGAGGCACAGCATGGGAATGACATTTATTTAACGCTGGATAAAACAATCCAAAACTTTTTAGAAGATGCGATGAACCGAGTGAATGCAAAATATAGCCCGCAGTCCATGATTGGCGTCGTTGCTAATCCAAAAACGGGCGAAATTCTAGCTATGTCACAACGTCCGACATTTAATCCAGATACGCGTGAAGGACTAGATGGCAACTGGTTAAATGATGTTGTAGAAAATACGATTGAGCCAGGTTCGACATTCAAAACCTTTACCGTGGCAGCAGCAATGGATTCGGGCAATTGGTTTCCAAATGCAACTTATAAATCAGGTCAATACACAGTTTATGATGATATTATCCGAGATCATAACAGGTATGGTTGGGGAACGATTTCCTATTTAGTAGGGTTCCAGCGTTCATCAAATACGGCGATGACGAACTTACTTGATGTGATGAAATGGGATACATTAGAAAAGTATTTAGATGAT